>NZ_CAKAKE010000001.1:1475000-2212500 GCF_916618915.1 Stenotrophomonas sp. Marseille-Q4652 | reverse complement strand
GGTGCGGCTGGATCACCTCCTTTTGAGCATGACAGCATCGTCCTGTCGGGCGTCCTCACAAGTAACCTGCATTCAGAGTTTCAACACGACCTGGTCGTGTTGGGAAGTCCCGTATATGGGGCCTTAGCTCAGCTGGGAGAGCACCTGCTTTGCAAGCAGGGGGTCGTCGGTTCGATCCCGACAGGCTCCACCATCTGAACTAAACAGAACATTGGGTCTGTAGCTCAGGTGGTTAGAGCGCACCCCTGATAAGGGTGAGGTCGGTGGTTCGAGTCCTCCCAGACCCACCACTCTGAATGACGCGCATACAAAGAATTTAGATGTCGGCACTGTGGCCGGTATCTGCTCTTTTACAACTTGTGACGTAGCGAGCGTTTGAGATTATCTATCAGGCGTGTCGTGAGGCTAAGGCGGAAGACTTGAATGTCTTCTTATTGATTGAGTCGTTATATTCGTATCCAGGCTTTGTACCCCTGGATCAAATGTAGCCCAAGGCAACTTGCGGTTATATGGTCAAGCGAATAAGCGCACACGGTGGATGCCTTGGCGGTCAGAGGCGATGAAGGACGTGGCAGCCTGCGAAAAGTATCGGGGAGCTGGCAACAAGCTTTGATCCGGTAATGTCCGAATGGGGAAACCCACCCGCTTGCGGGTATCCTGCAGTGAATACATAGCTGCTGGAAGCGAACCTGGTGAACTGAAATATCTAAGTAACCAGAGGAAAAGAAATCAACCGAGATTCCCTGAGTAGCGACGAGCGAACGGGGACTAGCCCTTAAGCTGGTATGGTTCTAGAAAAACAGTCTGGAAAGGCTGGCCATAGAAGGTGATAGCCCTGTATTTGAAAGGGCCATACCAGTGAAGACGAGTAGGGCGGGGCACGTGAAACCCTGTCTGAACATGGGGGGACCATCCTCCAAGGCTAAATACTACTGACCGACCGATAGTGAACCAGTACCGTGAGGGAAAGGCGAAAAGAACCCCGGAGAGGGGAGTGAAATAGAACCTGAAACCGTGTGCGTACAAGCAGTAGGAGCTCGCAAGAGTGACTGCGTACCGTTTGTATAATGGGTCAGCGACTGACTGTTCGTGGCAAGCTTAACCGTATAGGGGAGGCGAAGGGAAACCGAGTCTGATAAGGGCGCATAGTCGCGGGCAGTAGACCCGAAACCGGGTGATCTAGTCATGCCCAGGGTGAAGGTGCGGTAACACGCACTGGAGGCCCGAACCCACTCCCGTTGCAAAGGTAGGGGATGAGGTGTGATTAGGAGTGAAAAGCTAATCGAACCCGGAGATAGCTGGTTCTCCTCGAAAGCTATTTAGGTAGCGCCTCATATGTATCCTCTCGGGGGTAGAGCACTGTTATGGCTAGGGGGTCATCGCGACTTACCAAACCATTGCAAACTCCGAATACCGAGACGGACTGTATGGGAGACACACGGCGGGTGCTAACGTCCGTCGTGAAAAGGGAAACAACCCAGACCCACAGCTAAGGTCCCAAATTTTGTGCTAAGTGGAAAACCATGTGGAAAGGCACAGACAGCCAGGAGGTTGGCTTAGAAGCAGCCACCCTTTAAAGAAAGCGTAATAGCTCACTGGTCGAGTCGGTCTGCGGGGAAGATTTAACGGGGCTAAGCACAGAACCGAAGCTTGGGGTGCATAACTTTGTTATGCGCGGTAGAGGAGCGTTCCGTAAGCCTGTGAAGGTGGATTGAGAAGTCTGCTGGAGGTATCGGAAGTGCGAATGCTGACATGAGTAACGATAATGCGGGTGAAAAACCCGCACGCCGAAAGCCCAAGGTTTCCTTGTGCAACGTTAATCGGCGCAGGGTGAGTCGGCCCCTAAGGCGAGGACGAAAGTCGTAGTCGATGGGAAGCAGGTTAATATTCCTGCACCTCGCGTAAGTGCGATGGAGGGACGGAGAAGGTTAGGTGTACCGGGCGTTGGTTGTCCCGGGGAAAGGCGGTAGGTTTGGATCTTTGGCAAATCCGGGATCCTTTAAGACCGAGCACCGAGACGAGTCTTTAAGACGAAGTCACTGATACCACGCTTCCAGGAAAAGCTCCTAAGCTTCAGCTTACGCAGACCGTACCGTAAACCGACACAGGTGGGTAGGATGAGAATTCTCAGGCGCTTGAGAGAACTCGGGTGAAGGAACTAGGCAACATGGCACCGTAACTTCGGGAGAAGGTGCACCATTGCCGGTGGCCCATGCGGGCATAAGCTGGCGATGGTCGAAGTGACCAGGCCGCTGCGACTGTTTATCAAAAACACAGCACTCTGCAAACACGAAAGTGGACGTATAGGGTGTGACGCCTGCCCGGTGCTGGAAGGTTAATTGATGGGGTCAGCCGCAAGGCGAAGCTCTTGATCGAAGCCCCAGTAAACGGCGGCCGTAACTATAACGGTCCTAAGGTAGCGAAATTCCTTGTCGGGTAAGTTCCGACCTGCACGAATGGCGTAACGACAGCGGCGCTGTCTCCACCCGAGACTCAGTGAAATTGAAATCGCTGTGAAGATGCAGCGTTCCCGTGGCAAGACGGAAAGACCCCGTGAACCTTTACTATAGCTTTACACTGAACGTTGAGTTCGTCTGTGTAGGATAGGTGGGAGGCTATGAAACTGTGGCGCCAGCTGCAGTGGAGCCATCCTTGAAATACCACCCTGTCGTGCTTGACGTTCTAACCTGGGTCCATTATCTGGATCGGGGACCGTGTATGGTGGGTAGTTTGACTGGGGCGGTCTCCTCCTAAAGAGTAACGGAGGAGCTCGAAGGTACGCTCAGCGCGGTCGGACATCGCGCACTGTGTGCAAAGGCATAAGCGTGCTTGACTGCGAGATCGACGGATCAAGCAGGTACGAAAGTAGGACTTAGTGATCCGGTGGTTCTGTATGGAAGGGCCATCGCTCAACGGATAAAAGGTACTCCGGGGATAACAGGCTGATACCGCCCAAGAGTTCATATCGACGGCGGTGTTTGGCACCTCGATGTCGGCTCATCACATCCTGGGGCTGTAGTCGGTCCCAAGGGTATGGCTGTTCGCCATTTAAAGTGGTACGCGAGCTGGGTTCAGAACGTCGTGAGACAGTTCGGTCCCTATCTGCCATGGGCGTTGGAGATTTGAGAGGGGCTGCTCCTAGTACGAGAGGACCGGAGTGGACGAACCTCTGGTGTTCCGGTTGTCACGCCAGTGGCATTGCCGGGTAGCTATGTTCGGAAGCGATAACCGCTGAAAGCATCTAAGCGGGAAGCGCGCCTCAAGATGAGATCTCCCGGGGCACAAGCCCCCTGAAGGAACCATGTAGACTACGTGGTTGATAGGTCAGGTGTGTAAGCGCAGTAATGCGTTGAGCTAACTGATACTAATGATCCGTGCGGCTCGACCATATAACCTCAAGTTGCCTTGGCCATACGACAACGTCGGTGGATATCCAAGTGCACGCTACGTCACAAGAACTATGCGAGACAGGCGCCTCATCAGATCCCTTGATGGCGACGCTCCAACCGTCTCCCTGGTGAAATTAGCGCTGTGGAACCACCCGATCCCATCCCGAACTCGGAAGTGAAACGCAGCCGCGCCGATGGTAGTGTGGTCCAAACCATGCGAGAGTAGGTCATCGCCAGGGTTTTATCCCGAAAACCCCGCTGATAACTCAGCGGGGTTTTCTTTACCCGCCACACGGGTACTGCTGCAGGCTGGCGCATCGCGCCGCCCACCGTCTTCCTGACGATCACAGCGCTGTGGCACCACCCGATCCCATCCCGAACTCGGAAGTGAAACGCAGCTGCGCCGATGGTAGTGTGGTCCAAACCATGCGAGAGTAGGTCCTCGTCAGGATTTATCCCAAAACCCCCGCCAGAAGCGGGGGTTTTTCTTTGCGCGCAGGGGTGTCCGCGCGCCGCTAATCGAGAGGGCTCGTGGGGACTGTTGGGGGAAGCCCGGATGGCGCTGGCGTGGGAATTTGCCTGCTCTAGGGCGAGTCGGTCGCTACAGAACGCATGGCGCGAATGCTGCGCTCCCGACGTCCCCCCATCTTTGAGTAGCAGTTCGATTTGGAGTCCCGACGTCCCCCCATCTTTGAGTAGCAGGTCGATTTGGAGTCCAATCCCCAACGAGACGGAGATTGGACGTGAAGAAGCGCTTTTCCGAAGAGCAGATCATCGGCTTCCTGCGTGAAGCCGAAGCTGGCCTACCGGTCAAGGAGCTGTGCCGCAGGCACGGCTTTAGCGAGGCCTCCTACTACCTGTGGCGCAGCAAGTTTGGCGGCATGAGCGTGCCAGAGGCCAAGCGGCTCAAGGAGCTGGAGTCCGAGAACACGCGGTTGAAGAAGCTGCTGGCCGAGCAGCTGTTCGAGAACGACGTCATCAAGGACGCCCTGCGAAAAAAGTGGTGACCGCACCGGTGCGCAGGACGCTGGTGCGGCATCTGGTGGATCGGGGACTGAGTGAGCGACGGGCGCTGGCCATGGTACGGATGAGCGCCAGCGCGCTGCGCTACGTCCCGCGTCCGGATGGCAACGTCGAGCTGCGCGAGCGGATCCTGGCGCTGGCGCAGCGACACAAGCGCTATGGCGTCGGGATGATCTATCTGAAGCTGCGGCAGGAGCAGTGGCCGGTGAACTACAAGCGGGTGGAACGGCTGTATCAGGAGGCCAGGTTGCAAGTGCGCCGGCGCAAGCGGAAGAAGGTGCTGCTGGGCGAGCGCCAACCGTTGCTGCGGCCGGAAGCCGCCAACCAGGTCTGGTCGATGGACTTCGTGTTCGACCGCACCGCCGAGGGGCGTGTGCTCAAGGCGTTGACCATCGTCGACGATGCCACGCACGAGGCGGTGGCGATCGAGGTGGAGCGGGCCATCTCCGGCCACGGCGTGGCCCGGGTGCTGGATCGGCTGGCGCTGACCCGCGGCCTGCCGCAGGTGATCCGCACCGACAACGGCAAGGAGTTCTGCGGCAAGACTATGGTGACGTGGGCCCACGAGCGCGGTGTGCAGTTGCGCCTGATCCAGCCAGGCAAGCCGAACCAGAACGCCTACATCGAGAGCTTTAACGGCCGCCTACGGGACGAATGCCTCAACGAGCACTGGTTCCCGACGCTGCTGCACGCCCGCACCGAGATCGAAACCTGGCGCCGGGAGTACAACGAGGAACGACCGAAGAAGACCTTGGGCGGTCTGACGCCGGCCGCTTATGCCGAACAGTTGGCGGCCAAAGCCGCTACGATGAAACCCGGACTCTAAGAGCCCCGCTACTGAAAGCGGGGGGACGTCGGGCCCAGTCCTCGGACAGAGCATCTAGGCCCGTAGTCGGCCTCAGGCTGAAGTGTGCCGCCGTCTGTGGAACTGGGGCGGGCACTCCACGAATCCCGCTCGGCATATGAAGGGAGGGAGAGGCGGGCATCCCGCTCTCAAGCGAATCGAGATAAGCGCGTACTTGGGCGAGGGCCGGCCACTTCCGGCGGTTCGCTTCGTCACGGTCGCGGGTATGCAGGGCGCGTCGGATGTGTGTGTTCCCGACTCTGCCGCGTAGCGCGGCAGGTACCTTGATACGGATGTACCAAGACTGGCCTAGCTGCTGTAGGTAATGTCTCTTGCTCAATTCCCTGTCCTCGCGGTCAAGGGGTTCTTGAGCTGTCTGGTGGTCAAGGTTGGTGGTCAAACCCGGTGGTCAGACCGCCAATCCCGGCTCATCACTATCCCGATACGAACAGGGCCTCCGGTTGTCCGAAGGCCCTGTTTTCCAGCTATCTCCGATGGATTACCGCTTCATCGATCCGAAGAACTCGTCGTTGGACTTGGTGTTCTTCATCTTGTCCAGCAGGAACTCCATGGCTGCGATTTCGTCCATGGGGTGCAGCAGCTTGCGCAGGATCCAGATCTTCTGCAGCAGTTCCGGCTCGATCAGCAGGTCCTCGCGGCGGGTGCCGGAGCGGTTGATGTCGATGGCCGGATAGACGCGCTTTTCGGTGATGCGACGGTTCAGGTGCACTTCGCTGTTGCCGGTGCCCTTGAACTCCTCGTAGATCACCTCGTCCATCTTCGAGCCGGTTTCGACCAGCGCGGTGGCGATGATGGTCAGCGAGCCGCCTTCCTCCACGTTACGCGCGGCACCGAAGAAGCGCTTCGGACGGTGCAGGGCGTTGGCGTCGACACCGCCGGTCAGGACCTTGCCCGAGGACGGCACCACGTTGTTGTAGGCGCGGGCCAGGCGGGTGATCGAGTCGAGCAGGATCACCACGTCCTTCTTGTGTTCGACCAGGCGCTTGGCGCGCTCGATCACCATTTCGGCGACCTGCACGTGGCGGGCGGCGGGTTCGTCGAAAGTCGAGGAGACGACCTCGCCGCGCACGGTGCGCTGCATTTCGGTCACTTCTTCCGGACGTTCGTCTACCAGCAGCACGATCAGGTGCACTTCCGGGTGGTTGGTGGTGATGGCGGTGGCGACCTGCTGCATCAGCATCGTCTTGCCGGCCTTGGGCGGGCTGACGATCAGGGCGCGCTGGCCCTTGCCCTGCGGGGCCATCAGGTCGAGGATGCGGCCGGTGATGTCCTCGGTCGAGCCATCGCCGCGCTCGAGGCGGAAGCGCTTGCGCGGGAACAGCGGCGTCAGGTTCTCGAACAGCACCTTGTTCTTCGACGCCTCGATCGGCTCACCGTTGATGGTGTCCACGATCGACAGCGCGAAGTAGCGCTCGCCATCCTTGGGGAAACGGATGCGGCCGGACAGGTGGTCGCCGGTGCGCAGGTTGAAGCGGCGGATCTGGCTGGGCGAGATGTAGGTGTCGTCTGGACCGGCCAGGTAGCTGGCCTCGGCCGCACGCAGGAAGCCGAAGCCGTCGGGCAGGATTTCCAGCACGCCGTCGGCGGCCACGCCCTCGCCATGACGGGTCAGCACCTTGAGCAGGGCAAAGATCACGTCCTGCTTGCGCGCACGCGCCACGCCTTCGGAAATCTGCAGTTGCTCGGCAATCTCCAGCAGCTTGTGCGCCGGCATCCGCTTCAGGTCGCTCAGCGAATAAGCCGGGAAACCTTCCGGGACGCTGGGGTGCGGACGCGGGACGAACTGCTGCTCGCCGCCATTGTCGCCCTGCATGCCGTTGTCATCGCGGAAGCGTTCGCGGTTGCGTTCGCGACGATTGCGGAAGCGATCGCGGCGGTTGCCCTGACCTTGGCCTTGGCCCTGGTTTTGATTCTGGTTCTGTCCGCCCTGCTGGCCCTGGCGCTGTTCGCGCGCTTCGGCGTTGTCGCCGCCCTGCGGGGCAGGCGCGCTGCTGCTTTCCTGGGGCTGGGACGGAGCGGTTGCCTGCGCCGGCTTTTCAGCCACCGGGGCGGAAGCGGCGGGCAACGGAAGATCGGATTGTGCCGGGGCGGCGGAGGAGCCAGTGTCGCCGGATTCCACGGATTCGGTCACCTTGCTGGTGCGGGGCTTGCGCACGCGCTTTTCCACAGGGGCATCGGCGCTCCCGGTTTCGGAAGGGATATTCTCGGACAAGTGCTTGATTCCTCGCTAAGGGTGCGAGCGCCCTGCTGGGCGGCGAACTGGTTGGGAAGGGGTCTAGAGGAGAATCGTCTAGAGGACGCGGCGCGCGAATGCGGCCGGATACGCCGACACTATCACCGGCTGCCAGCGGGGTGCAAGCCGCATCCCCGCTGCGTTGGGCCGCCGGAAAGGTCGGCCCGGACCGGCAGCCGCGGCCGCCGGTCGGTGGCGGATCAGCCGCCGAGGGTCTTGTCGATCATCTGCGTCAGCTGGCCCTTGCCGACCGCGCCGATCTGGGTGGCCTGGACCTGGCCGTCCTTGAACAGCAACAGCATCGGGATCGAACGCACGTGGTACTTCACCGCGGTGGCGCGGCTGTCGTCGACGTTGACCTTGGCCACCTTGAGCTTGCCGGCGTAGCTTTCAGCCAGCTCGTCGAGGACCGGGGAGATCATCTTGCACGGGCCGCACCATTCGGCCCAGAAATCCACCAGGACCGGCTCACTGGATTGCAGGACGGCGCTGTCGAAATCGGCGTCGCCGACGTGTAGAACCTTATCGCTCACTTGGAGTCTCCTGGAGCAATGCGACGGCCCATGCCGGGTTGGTCGTCGCATTGCGGTAAACTGGGGCATTGCGCGGACGAATGCGGGCGGTTGCCCGGGAGTCGCGCGACCCGGCGCAGGGGCCGCAGTGTGCGACGGTGCCGGAGACGATGCAAGCTGCCTGCAACCTCTGGCGGGCCAGCCCAATGAAGACGGAATAATGAGCGACAAACCGCTGACCGATGTGACGTTCTCCTCGTTCGACCTGCAGCCGGCATTGCTGGCAGGCCTTGAGGAGGCGGGATTCACCCGCTGTACCCCGATCCAGGCATTGACCCTGCCGGTGGCCCTGTCAGGAGGCGACGTCGCCGGCCAGGCGCAGACCGGTACCGGCAAGACCCTGGCCTTCCTCGTGGCGGTGGTCAATCGCCTGATGAGCCGCCCGGCGCTGGCCGACCGCCAGCCCGAAGACCCGCGTGCCCTGATCCTGGCCCCGACCCGCGAACTGGCCATCCAGATCCACAAGGATGCAGTCAAGTTCGGCTCGCACCTGGGCCTGCGCTTTGCGCTGGTCTACGGCGGCGTGGACTACGACAAGCAGCGCGAACTGCTGCAGCAGGGCGTGGACGTGATCATCGCCACCCCCGGCCGCCTGATCGACTACGTCAAGCAGCACAAGGTCGTCTCGTTGCACGCCTGCGAGATCTGCGTGCTGGACGAAGCCGACCGCATGTTCGACCTGGGCTTCATCAAGGACATCCGCTTCCTGCTGCGCCGCATGCCCGAGCGCACCACCCGGCAGACCCTGCTGTTCTCGGCCACGCTCAGCCACCGCGTGCTGGAGCTGGCCTACGAGCACATGAACGAACCGCAGAAGCTGGTGGTGGAAACCGAGCACATCACCGCCGCCCGCGTGCGCCAGCGCATGTACTTCCCGGCCGACGAGGAAAAGTTGCCGCTGCTGCTGGGCCTGCTGTCGCGCAGCGAAGGCGCGCGCACCATGGTGTTCGTCAACACCAAGGCGTTCGTCGAACGCGTGGCCCGTGCGCTGGAAAAGGCCGGCTACCGCGTTGGCGTGCTGTCCGGTGACGTACCGCAGAAGAAGCGCGAGAGCCTGCTCAAGCGCTTCCAGGCCGGCCAGCTGGAAATCCTGGTGGCCACCGACGTGGCCGCGCGTGGCCTGCACATCGACGGCATCAAGTATGTCTACAACTACGACCTGCCGTTCGACGCGGAAGACTACGTGCACCGCATCGGCCGTACCGCCCGCCTGGGCGAGGAAGGCGATGCGATCAGCTTCGCCTGCGAGCGCTATGCGATGGGCCTGCCGGACATCGAGGCCTACATCGAGCAGAAGATCCCGGTCGAGCCGGTGACCGCCGAGCTGCTCACCCCGATCCCGCGCCCGGAACGACCGAAGGTCGAGGGCGAGGAGGAAGGCGAGAGCGTGGGCGCGATCTTCCGCGAGGCACGCGAGGCCAGGGCTGCCGAGGAGGAGCGCCGTGGTGGTGGTCGTCGCGGTGGGCCCGGTGCCCGCCGGGATGGCGAGCGTGGTCCGCGTGCCGGTGGGGAAGGTGCCCAACGCCGTCGTGGTCCGCGCAAGCCACGTGTGGAAGGCGAGAAAGTGGAAGGTGCCGCGGCCGTGGTGGTCGAGGCCCCGAAGGAAGAGCGTCCGGCTGGTGCCACCGATGCCTCGCTGCAGGCTGGCGACGAAGTCCGCAAGCCGCGCAAGCGTCGTCGTCGTCGCCATGGCAAGCTGGTGGAAGGTGCCGAGGCCGCAATGGCCGTGCAGGCCCCCTCCGCGCCGGTACAGGTAATCGCCAAGCCGGTGCGTGCCCAGGCCAGTGACGCCGATTCGTTCCTGACCCGACTGGGCCGCAAGATCCGCCGCATGCTCTCGGGCAGCTGATCCTTGCCTGGATGCATCGCGCCGGCAGGGCGCGATGCATTGGCGCGACGCTCCGGCATAATCGCCGGCATGAGCGTTCTTCGTTTCGACAACGTCAGCAAACAGTATCCCGGCGGCCACCAGGCGCTGGTGGACGTCAGCTTCGAGGTGGCGGCCGGCGAGATGCTGTTCGTCACCGGCCACTCCGGGGCGGGCAAGAGCACGCTGCTCAAGCTGATCCACCTCAGTGAGCGGCCAACCCGTGGTGCGGTGCTGTTTGCCGAGCGCAACCTGCTCAAGGTGCGTGGCAGCCGCGTCGCCCTGCATCGTCGCGACGTCGGTGCGGTGTACCAGGACCATCGCCTGCTGCTGGACCGGACGATCGCCGAGAACGTGTCCCTGCCGTTGATCCTGCGCGGCATGCGTCGCGCCGACATCGGCAAGCGCGTGCGCTCGGTGCTCGACCGCATGGGCCTGGGCCATCGCGAGAAGGCGCTGCCTTCGCAACTTTCTGCAGGCGAACAGCAGCGCGTGGGCATCGCCCGTGCGATCGTCGCCGAGCCGAAACTGCTCGTCGCCGACGAGCCGACCGGCAACCTTGACCCGACCCTGGCCGCCGAGATCATGGCCCTGTTCGCCGAGCTGCCCGGGCGAGGCACCAGCGTGCTGGTGGTCAGCCACGACCTGCCGCTGCTCAAGCGCATGCGCAAGCGCGTGCTGATCCTCGATCACGGCCGGCTGGTCGATGACATCTCGCCGCAGGACCTGGCCGAATGAACAAACCCATCAACACCGAAGCCGCCGCGCCGTCGCGGCTGGGCGTGTGGCTGGGCCACCACGCCCACAGCATCGTCTTCAGCCTCGGCCGCGTGCTGGGCAAGCCGTGGGCCACGCTGCTGACCATCATGGTCATGGCGCTGGCACTGGCCCTGCCGCTGGGGCTGTCGATCGCGCTGGACAACCTGCGCCACTTCACCGGCAGCGTGCAGCAGTCGCGTGACATCAACCTGTTCCTGAAGCCCGAGATCGACGCCGCCGATGCCGCCCAGGTTGCGGACACCCTGCGCGGCCGTGCCGACGTGGCCGCGGTGACGCTGCGCACGCCCGAGGAAGGATTGGCCGAACTGCGCGGGAACGCCGGGCTGGGCGAGGCGATCGAGGCGCTGGGCGACAACCCGCTGCCGACCCTACTGATCGTGACCCCGGCCGCTGCCAACGACGCGCCGCTGGCGCAGTCGCTGCAGTCGCTGCCGCAGGCGGACCTGGTCCAGCACGATGCGCTGTGGCGGCAACGGCTGGATGCATGGCTGGGGTTCGGTGCGCGCCTGGTGCAGGTGCTGTCCCTGCTGCTGGGGCTGGGCGCGATCCTGGTGGTGGGCAACACCGTGCGCCTGGACATCCAGTCCCGGCGCGACGAAATCGGCGTGCTGCAGCTGCTGGGTGCATCGGATGGCTTCATCCGTCGGCCGTTCCTGTACCTGGGCGCCTGGTACGGGCTGGGTGCCGGCGCGGTGGCCCTGCTGCTGGTCGGTCTGGCCGGACTGGCGCTGCGCCCGCCACTGGCCACGCTGTCGCAGAGCTATGGCAGTGCCTTCGTGCTGCACGGGCTGGATCTGCTGCACTCGATGTTCGTCCTGCTGGGGACGATCCTGCTGGGCTGGCTGGGGGCATGGCTGGTCGCCGGGCATTTCCTGCGGCAGACTCGCCCGACCGAAACCTGAGGACGGTATGTCCAAGCAAGTACTCAAGCATCTGATCAGCGACGCCCCGCGGGTGATGGTGGTGGACGGTTCCAAGCTCGTCCGCAAGCTGATTGCCGACGTGCTGCGCCGGGACCTGCCCGGCGTGGACGTCGTCGGCTGCTCCAGCATCGAGGAAGCCCGCGAGGCGCTGGCCGCAGGCCCGGTGAACCTGGTCACCACCTCGCTGGCGCTGCCCGACGGCGATGGCCTGGCGCTGGCGCGCAGCGTGCGCGAAGCGGCCGGCCAAGCCTACGTGCCGGTGATCGTGGTCTCCGGCGACGCCCAGCAGCACCTGGAGGAACGCCGCTTCACCGAGTTCGTCACCGACTACTTCGACAAGTCGCTGGGCCACGAGGCGCTGGCGACCTTCATCCGCGGCTACGTGCAGCCCGAGCCGGTTCCCGGTGCGACCATCCTCTACGTCGAGGACAGCCGCGTGGTGGCCGAGGCGACCAAGCGCATGCTCGAGCGCCAGGGCCTGCGCGTGGTCCACGTGCTGACCGCCGAGGATGCCTTCGCGCTGCTGACCGCCGAGTCGCTGGGCCGTACAGCCGAGCACATCGACCTGGTGCTGACCGACGTCACCCTCAAGGGCGAGCTCAACGGCCGCGACGTGGTGCAGCGCATCCGCATCGATTTCGGCTACGGCAAGCGCCGCCTGCCGGTGCTGGTGATGACCGGCGACAGCAATCCGCACAACCAGTCCGAGCTGCTGCAGGCCGGCGCCAACGACCTGGTGCAGAAGCCGATCGAAGAGCGGCTGCTGGTGACCAAGGTGCTGTTCCAGTTGCGCCTGTCGCGCCTGAACGTCCAGCCGGTCGTACTGTGAGCCAGGCGCAGTCGCGCATCCAGCTCGAACCGGGCTGGAAGGCGCAGGTTGGCGACTGGCTGCTGCGTCCGGAGATGCAGGCCCTGGGCGAGTTCCTGCGCCAGCGCAAGGCGGCCGGCGCGCACGTGTTCCCGCCGGGCCGGCAGATCTTCGCCGCCTTCGATGCCACTCCGTTTGACCGGGTAAAAGTGGTGATCCTCGGCCAGGATCCGTACCACGGGTATGGCCAGGCCCACGGCCTGTGCTTTTCGGTGCTGCCCGGCGTGCCGGTGCCGCCCTCGCTGCTGAACATCTACAAGGAGCAGGAGGCCGACCTGGGCCTGGCCCGGCCCGACCACGGCTGCCTGCTGCCCTGGGCCGAGCAAGGGGTACTGCTGCTCAACGCCGTGCTGACCGTGGAGGAGGGCAAGGCCGGGTCCCACCAGGGCAAGGGCTGGGAAGGCTTCACCGACCACGTGGTGGAGACCCTCAACCGCGAGCGCGAGGGCCTGGTGTTCCTGCTCTGGGGCAGCTACGCCCAGGCCAAGGGCAAGGTGATCGACACCCGCCGCCACCGGGTGCTGAAGGCCCCGCATCCCTCGCCGCTGTCGGCCCACCGCGGCTTCCTTGGCTGCCGGCACTTCTCGGCCACCAACGACTACCTGCGCCGCCACGGCCAGGCGCCGATCGACTGGTCGCTGCCGTCCCGGGCGGAGCTGGAGGCCCGGCTGGCCCCCGCCGGCTGAACGCCTCCGTTCATCGTCACCGGATGGCGATGTGGGGCGGGTTAGCATGGGTAATCCAGATGGCAGTCTTTCGGGGGATTGACGCCATCGATGGAACATTGGAACTTTTCCAGGACCCAGCAGTCCAATTGGGCGACTGCTAAGATGAGGCCCTATGAGCCAGAACACCTCTACTGCCCTTGTGGCAAACAATCTTCCGATCCCCAGCGCGCTTGGCTCGCTGGACGCCTACATCGGTGCCGTGCACCAGATCCCGGTGCTGTCGGTCGATGACGAACAGGCGCTGGCCCGCCGCTACCGCGACCACCAGGACCTGGACGCCGCCCGCGAGCTGGTGCATTCGCACCTGCGCTTCGTGGTGCACGTGGCCCGCGGCTACAACGGCTATGGCCTGGCCCTGGGTGACCTGATCCAGGAAGGCAACATCGGCCTGATGAAGGCGGTCAAGCGCTTCGACCCGGACATGGGCGTACGCCTGGTGTCCTTTGCCGTGCACTGGATCCGTGCCGAAATGCACGAGTTCATCCTTAAGAACTGGCGCATCGTCAAGGTCGCTACGACCAAGGCGCAGCGCAAGCTGTTCTTCAACCTGCGCAAGTCCAAGACCCGCCTGGGCTGGATGAATGCCGCCGAGGTCAGCGCGGTCGCCAAGGACCTCAACGTGTCCGAGCGCGAAGTGATGGAGATGGAATCGCGCCTGTCCGGTCGTGACATTGGTTTCGATGCGCCTTCGGACGAGGACGATGACCACGCGCCGCCGTCGCCGGCCGCCTACCTGGTCGCCCACGACGAGGATCCGTCGCAGGCCTATGAGCGCCTGGACAACGAGGACAACCAGCTGCAACTGCTGCGCGAGGGCCTGGCCGAACTGGACCAGCGTTCGCGCGACATCATCAGCCGCCGCTGGCTGGACCCGGACAGCAAGGTCACGCTGCAGGAGCTGGCCGACGAGTACGGCGTGTCGGCCGAGCGCATCCGCCAGGTCGAGGCCAATGCGCTGAAGAAGATGAAGGCGCTGTTCACCGCCTGAGTTTGAACGCTGCAGGTGCAATGACGAACGGCCCGGAATTTCCGGGCCGTGTCTTTTTGCGCGTGCTTTCATCCTTCCGCCGGCGGCTCCGGATCGCGTGTCGCGGTGCCGGCATCGCCAAAAATGATGCGGGCCGCGCGTTGGTAGCTCCAGTACGCCCACGCCCAGTTGAGCAGCACGACCAGACGGTTGCGGAAACCGATCAGGAAGAACACGTGCGCCGCCAGCCAGAACCACCACGCCAGCGTGCCGGAGAGCTTGAGCCTGCCCAGGTGCACGACCGCGGCCATGCGGCCGATGGTGGCCAGGTTGCCGAAGTCGCGGTAGCGGAACGGGGGCGGTGCCGGCTGCGACTGCAAGCGTGCCAGGGTCACGTTGGCCACGTAGCGCCCCATCTGCTTGGCGGCCGGCGCAACGCCTGGCACCGGCTGGCCGTTTTCCTGGCGCAACGTGGCCAGGTCACCGGCGACGAAGATTTCCGGATGGCCCTCGACGGTGAGGTCGGGCAGCACCGGCACGCGCCCGGCGCGGTCCAGTAGGACATCCAGCGAGCGTGCCAGGGGTGATGCAGCCACGCCGGCCGCCCACACCACGGTACGCGCCGGGATGAAGCGTTCGCCGAGCCGGAAGCCCTCCTCGCCGATATCCGTCACTGCGGTACCGGTGACCACTTCCACGCCCAGCTTTTCCAGTTGCCGGCGCGCCTTGGCCGAGAGCATCTCGGGGAAGGTGGACAGCACGCGTGGGCCGGCCTCCACCAGCCGCACTGTGGCCGAGGCCGGGTCGATGTGGCGGAACTCGTTGCGCAGGGTATGGCGTGCGATCTCGGCCAGGGTGCCGGCCAACTCGACCCCGGTCGGGCCCCCGCCGACCACGGCGAAACTCAACCACGCCGCCCTGCGGACTGGATCGGGTTCTGCCTCGGCGCGCTCGAAGGCCAGCAGCAGCTTGCGGCGCAGCGCCAGCGCATCGTCCAGTGTCTTCAGGCCCGGCGCGTGCGCGGCCCACTGGTCGTTGCCGAAGTAGGCGTGGGTCGCACCACTGGCCACCAGCAGCAGGTCGTAGTCCAGACGCGTGCCATCGGCCAGCTGCACCTGGCGTTGCCCGCGGTCGATGGCGACGACCTCGCCAAGGCGCACCTCGACGTTGCGCTGCCGGCCGAGGATGTGACGCAGCGGCGCGGCAATGTCCGGTGCCGACAGGCCGGCCGTGGCGACTTGGTACAGCAGTGGCTGGAACAGGTGATGGTTGCGACGGTCGACCAGGGTGATGCGCAGCGGCGCGCGAGCCAGCGCACGGGTGGCCCACAACCCGGCGAAGCCGCCACCAACGATCACCAGCCGGGGAACGGAAGTTCGGGACATGCCTGCTCCGTAAAGGGACGTTGCCCGCCGATGCTAACGGCGCGCCTGCGGGGGGCTGTCACGCTCCCTCCACGCCAGCGTGGCGTCGTCGCTGGCTGCGTCCGATACTGCGTGCAGACCCGGGCCCGGAGGCCAACGTGAGCGAATCCGACAAGCGCATCGCCCTGCTGATCGATGCCGACAACGCACCGGCCGCCAAGGTCGACGAGATCCTCGCCGAAGTGGCGCGGCATGGCGTGGCCAACGTGCGCCGCGCCTACGGCAACTGGAAGAGCCCCCACCTGAAGAGCTGGGAAGCGGTGCTGCACGAGTACGCGATACGTCCGATCCAGCAGTTCGCCTATTCCAAGGGCAAGAACGCCTCGGACATGGCGATGGTGATCGACGCGATGGACCTGCTGTACGCGCGCAACCTCGACGGTTTTGCGATCGTCTCCAGCGATGCCGACTTCACCCCGCTGGTGATGCGGCTGCTGACCGACGGGGTCAAGGTGTATGGCTTTGGCGAGCAGAAGACGCCGCTGCCGTTCGTCAACGCGTGCTCGAAATTCACCTACCTCGAGGCGCTGGGCCAGGACGGGAGCGACGACGAACACGCGGTGGCGGAATCCGAAAACACAGAGTCCGCTCGCCAGGGATCGGGCAACGGCCATGGCAACGAGCAGGCCGTGCCGCCCGCGAGCGAACCCCCGCAGCGACCGATCCAGCCGCGCACCGGCAACGAGCTGCGCAGCGATGCGCGCCTGCTCAATCTGCTGCGCGGGGCGATGGATGCGGCGGCCGACGAGCAGGGCTGGGCCTCGCTGAGCGCGGTCGGCAACCAGATCGCCAACCGGGCTTCGTTCGACTCGCGCAATTACGGCTACCGCAAGCTCAGTGACCTGATCGCGGCGACCGAGCTGTTCGAGCTGAAGAAGGAAGGCAAGGCCACCAGCATGCGCGCGCTGCCGAAGAAGAAGCCGGCCACGCGGGCGCGTGCGCGCAAGGCCAGGCCGGCCGGTTGATCAAACCTCGGGCATCGCGACCGGCATGAGGCCGGCGATGCCCGCGGCTCAGTAGAGGTCGACCGGGTCCACGTCCAGTGACCAGCGCACGCGGCGCGCCTCGGGCAGGGCGTGGATGGCCGGTACCAGCGGGTCCAGTACCTGGTGCAGCGGCGGACGCTGGGCGGCCGACAGCAGCAACTGGGTGCGCTGGAAGCCGGCGCGACGCGGCATCGGTGCCGGCATCGGTCCATGGGCCTCGATCGCCGGGTCCGCCGGCAAGTGCGCGCGTACCGCGGCGAGGAAGGCATTGGCCACTTCCACCTGCTTGGCCTCGGCGCGCAACAGCGCCAGGTGGCTGAAGGGCGGGAAGCCGGCGGCTTCGCGCTGGGCCAGTTCGGCATCGGCAAAGGCGTGGTAGCCGCCATTGATCAGCGTGGCCAGCAGCGCGTTGCCCGGATGGTGGGTCTGCAGCCAGACCTCACCCGGGCGCTCGGCGCGGCCGGCGCGCCCGGCGACCTGGATCAGCTGCTGGGCCAGCTTTTCGCTGGCGCGGAAGTCGGCCGAGAACAGGCCTTCATCGATGCCGACCACCACCACCAGGGTCAGCCGCGGCAGGTCGTGGCCCTTGGCCAGGATCTGGGTGCCTACCAGGATGCCGGACTGGTCACCGAGCGTAGCCAGGGTCTGTTCCAGCGCATCGCGCCGGGCCGTGGTGCTGCGATCGATGCGCAGGACCGGGACGTCGGGGAATTCGGCCAGCAGGCGTTCTTCAAGCCGCTCGGTACCGATGCCCTGCGGCTGCAGCGCCAGGCTGGCGCAGTCCGGGCAGGCCAGCGGCACCGGCTGGCGCGCGCCGCAGTGGTGGCACTGCAGGCGGCGGCCGGCGCCGTGCACGGTCATCGAGGCATCGCAGCGCTTGCACGGCGCGGTCCAGCCGCAGTCGTGGCACAGCAGTGCCGGCGCATAGCCGCGGCGGTTCTTGAACACCAGCACCTGGCTGCCGGCCTGCAGGTGCTGGGTGATGCCGGCCAGCACCTCGGGCGAGAGCCCGTCGCGCAGCGGGCGCTTGCGCACGTCGATCACCCGCACCGCCGGCGGCCGGGCCTCGCCCGCGCGCTGTTTCAGCCGCAGGTGCCGGTAACGGCCGGCACGGGCGTTGTGCAGGGTCTCCAATGAGGGCGTGGCGCTGCCGAGGATCACCGGCACGTCCAGCGCCTTGCCGCGCACCAGGGCGAAGTCGCGGGCGTGGTAGCGGATGCCGTCCTGCTGCTTGTAGCTGCCATCGTGTTCCTCGTCGACCACGATCAGCCCGGCCCGCGGCAAGGGCGTGAACACCGCGGAGCGGGTGCCGACGATGACCTGGGCCTCGCCACGCCAGGCCGCCGCCCAGACCCGGGCGCGTTCGCCATCGCCCAGTCCCGAATGCAGTGCATGCACCGGCACGCCGAGACGGTTGCGGAAGCGGGCCAGGGTTTGCGGGGTCAGGCCGATCTCGGGCACCAGCACCAGTGCCTGCCGGCCCCGGGCCACGCAGGCGGCGATGGCCTGCAGGTAGACCTCGGTCTTGCCGCTGCCGGTGACGCCATCGAGCAGGAATGGCTGGAAGCCGCTGGCGGCGGCAATGGCGTCGATCGCGGCCTGCTGCTGGTCGTTGGGCTGCAGCGGCGAGGGCGGGGCCGGTGGTGGCGTGGCAGCAGCCAGTGGAACCCGTTCGGCGCGGCCGTTCTTTTCCAGTGCCCGCGCAGCACTGCGCCAGTCCTCCATGACAGTGTCCAGCCGGTCCTCGTCCAACGCGCCGTCGGCGAGCAGGCTCGCCAGCCGCTGCGGGCGGGTGCCGCTGCGCAGCCGCGGCAGCTGGGCCAGGCCCTGTCCGGTCAGTTGCCAGCCCCAGCGCTGGGTGTCGGCCAGCGGCTCGCCGCGGCGCAGCGGGGCCGGCAGGGCGGTGGCCACGACCTCGCCCAGCGGCGCATGGGTGTAGCGGGCCAGCCAGCGCAGCGAGGCGGACAGCTCGCCGACCAGCAGCGGCGTCGGGTCGGCCCAATCCAGTGCCGGGCGCAGCGGGGCGTCCGCTTCCGCCTGGCCGATTCCGGCCACCACCCCGACCAGCTCGCGCGGCCCGAACGGCACCCGGACCCGGCGACCGATGTCCGATTCCTGTGCACGGGGGCCCTCGGGGGGCAGGTAGTCAAACAACTGCGGCAGCGGAACCGGCAGGGCGACGCGCAGGGTCGGGCGGGGGTCGGGCATCGCGCCAGTGTACCGGCGAGGCCGCCTTCACTTGCAGCGCGTATCTCCTGCCGCAGCCATAAATGGAATGTAAACAGCCGTCACAGTTGAAGATTTTCGCTTATCCACAAAAATTGTGGATAAGTCTGTGCATCACGGGTCTGCTCCACGCCGCAAGGGCGTCAACACAAGCCTTTGCCTTGACTTGGTCAAAAAATAGCCACATGGAAAATTACTTCAAATTCAACAACTTGTCTGTGAAACATTGTTGAAGGAACGTGATGGCGTGTGATTTGAGGAAAATCCGCTCCGACGTATTGACGCTGTGCACAAGTAAGGGGTATGGCCCTGCGTCCCCCGTTCAGCAAATCCGGGGAACGCGCGCCATGCGCGGTCTGTCGCCGGAGCGGGATCGTTATCATTCCGCGGATGATGGAGTTCCAATGAGCGCTGTTCCCGCCCCCCTCCCGCCGGCTGCGGCCAGTGCCCTTTCTGCCTTCCTGCGCGGAGTCGAGCGCCGCGCCGCCGTGGTGGCCGCGCTCCAGCATGGCAGTTCCGGGGAAGCCGGGCTGCAGGCTGTCGCCGCCGCCATGCGTGCCTTCGCCGCCCGCGCTGCCGACGTCCCCATGGCCGAGTGGCCGCAGCGGTTCTGGAGCCGCCTGGCGGCGGTCCCGGCCGGTCAGGCTGGCGGCCAGTGGAGCCAGGAACTGACCCACCTGGGCCTGCTTGGCCCGGTTGACCGCCTGGCGCTGTTGCTGCGCATCGGCGCCGGGCTGGACGAGGAGCAGGCCGCGGCGGTAGTGGGTGCCGACCTGGATGCCTACCGCATGGCGCTGACCCGTGCCTGCCCGGTCGATGCCGCCGGCAAACCCGATGCCGGGGCCTGGCGGATGCTGGCCGAGGAAGTGCAACGACAGGTGCGTGACCTTCCGCCGGCGCTGCTGGCCCGCCTGGCGACGGTGCGCGAGTCCGTGTTTGCCCCGCCATCGGCCGAACCTGCCAAAGCCCCACCTCCGGCCAAGCCCGCCGCGCCCCGCCGTTCCGCGCGGCGCCCGGTCATGGGCCGCCGTGCGTTGTGGGTCGCGGTGCCGGTCCTGCTGGCGCTCATCGCCGCCGTGCTGTGGTGGCGCGGCGCAGGCCAGGGGCCGGACCTGGGGGATCCCCCGCCTCCGGCACGCGAGGGCGCGGTCTCCGAGGTCGGGCCGGTGCTGGTGGAGGAACTGGCTGACAGCAGTATGCCGGCTGCCGCCTCGGTCGAGCTGCATCCGGCCGATGCGGCAATGCTGCGCGATCCGGACCTGGCGCTGGTGCCCGAGGCCGACTTCCACGCCTGGTTCGCGGCCGGTGGGCCGTTGCCGGTGGACGAATCCAACACCCAACCGAGCCGGCCGGAACCGGCCGCCGCCGGCCTGGAGACCGTCGATGCCGACGAATAAGTTGCTGCTGGCCCTGCTGGCCCTGCTGGCCCTGCTGGCCCTGCTGGCGGCCCTGCTGCTGGTACCGGTGGCCCACGCCGCGCCGCCGCTGCCGGCAACCGTGTCCGGGGCCAGCCAAACCCCGGCCGCGGTTGCCCCCGCGCCGCGCGCGGTCCCGGACTGGTCCACGCTGACCCCGGCGCAGCAGCGCGAACTGCGGATGCAATACGCCGCCTGGCGGGCACTGGACGAATCCGAGCGGCAGCGGGTCCGCCACGCCGCGGCCGCGTACGCGGCGCTGCCGGGCGATCGGCGTTCGGCGCTGCAGGTGCAGTTCCGCAACCAGGACCGCCTGTACCGCGATGGCTGGCGGCTGGGCCCGCGGCTGGGTGCGGCCTGGCCCAAGCTGCAGCCGCTGCTGGGCTACCTGCCCGACGGCCAGCGCGGGCCGATGCTGGCCCTGCTCCGTCAGCTCGATGAAAAGCAGCTGCAGCAGCTGGTGCTGCTCTCCCAGCGCACCCCACCGCAGGACCGCGAGCGCGTGCGGGCCGGCCTGCTGGCCACCACCGCCGCCAACCGCGATGCCTGGCTGCAGGCGCAGGTCGTGCGCTGATCCTGCGATACGGCGTGCAAGCTTGAACCGCAACACGCCATTGCAGCGCCGGCGATGCCGGTCGGCGGGCCAGGCCGGGTAAGATAGCCGGCTGCCGCGACCCGGTACCCGCGCTGTTCGGCGCGCCGCAGTCGCCAGGTCATCCCATGTCCCTGCTTGCTCCTGCCCGTCCACGCTTCCTCGGGGAAGTGCGGAAGACCGGGCTGCTGGCCCTGCCCCTGGTCCTGGGGCATGTTTCCACCGGCCTGATCTCCTTCGTCGACAACGTCATTGCCGGCCACCACAGCACCGATACCTTTGCCGCGGTCAGCATCGGTACGGCGCTGCTGTGGCTGCCGATGCTGGTGCCGATCGGCACCCTGATCTCGCTCACCGCCTCGGTGTCGCAGCTCAACGGCGGCGGCCGACACGAGCGCATCGGCCCGCTGTTCCGGCAGGCCCTGTGGCTGTCGCTGCTGCTGTCGGCCGGCATGTTCGTGTTCCTCAGCGTGGTGCCGGCGCTGCTGCCGGCCTTCGGCATCGCGCCTGACATCATCCCCGGGGCCACCGGCTTCCTGCATGCGATCCGCTGGGGCGTGCCGGCGCTGACCCTGTACTTCTGCATGCGCTACCTCAGCGAGGGCATGCACTGGACGCTGCCGACGATGGTGCTGGGTTTTGGCGGGCTGCTGGTGCTGGCGCCGCTGGGCTGGGCCCTGACCAATGGCCGCGCCGGCTTCCCCGAAATGGGGGCCACCGGCCTGGGCATCGCCTCGGCGGTGACGATGTGGCTGCAGGCCGGCGCCTTCGCGCTGTACCTGGCGCGTACCAGGCGCTTTGCCAACCTGCAGTTGTTCGCCCGTTTCGATGGCCCGGACGGCCGCGCCATCGGCGACCTGCTGCGTACCGGCCTGCCGATCGGCATCACCGTGCTGATGGAAGGCGGGCTGTTCATCGTCACCGCGCTGCTGATCGGTCGCATCGGTGCCACCGAGGCGGCCGCGCACCAGATCGCGATCAACGTGGCGCAGCTGTGTTTCATGATCCCGATGGGCGTGGGCGAGGCGACCACGGTGCGGGTCGGCCATGCGGTCGGCCGCCAGGACGGAATGGGCGTGCGCCGTGCGGTCTGGGCGGGCGTGGCGATCGTGCTGGTCACCCAGCTGCTGTCGATCACCGTGCTGCTGCTCGGCCACAACGCCGTGGTGCGGCTGTACACCGATGACCTGGGTGTGGCCTCGCTGGCGGCGATCCTGCTGCTGTACGCGGCCGCGTTCCAACTGCCCGACGGCATCCAGGTGCTCAGTGCCGGCGCGCTGCGCGGGCTCAAGGACACCCGCGTGCCGATGTTCATCGCCATGCTCGCCTACTGGGGCATCGGCATGCCGCTGGGCGCCGGGCTTGGCCTGGGGCTGGGCATGGGCCCGCAGGGCATGTGGATCGGCCTGATCCTGGGCCTGGCCAGCGCGGCGGTGATGATGGGCTGGCGCCTGTCGGTCAGCAGCCGCCGGGTGCCGAGCCACCGCCACCCCTGACTTCAGGCCGATGTCCGTGCACAGGCCACCGGCTATCCTCCTTCCCGTACCAACGCCGCTGTTCGTCCCTTGGAGACCCCAATGAATTACCCGCAACGTCGCAACCCGATCGCCGCGTTCTTCGTCGGCCTGTGGGACGTGATGAACTTCACCCGGCGGCTGATCCTCAACCTGCTGTTCTTCGGCCTGCTGTTCTTCGTGCTGCTGGTGATAGTCGTGGCCGCCACCCGTGGCAGCGGGGTCAAGCCGCTGCAGGACCGCACCACCCTGGTGATCGCGCCCGAAGGCCGGCTGGTGGAGCAGTACAGTGCCGACCCGGTGAGCCGCGCGGTGGGCAAGGCGATGGGCGACACCGGCGCCGACGAGATCCAGCTGCGCGACCTGCTGCGCGCGCTGGAGGCGGCGCAGAAGGACAAGAAGATCGAGCGCGTGCTGCTGCAGCTGGACAAACTGCAGCCGTCGGGTTTTGCCTCGATGCGCGAGGTCGCCGCCGCGTTGCAGACCCTGCGTGGGTCCGGCAAGCAGGTCGTGGCCTTCAGCGAGAGCATGAGCCAGTGGCAGTACCTGCTGGCCGCGCAGGCCGACGAGGTCTACCTCGACCCGATGGGCAGCGTGCTGCTGGAGGGCCTGGGCCGCTACCGCCAGTACTTCCGCACCGGTCTGCAGGAAAAGCTGGGCGTCGACGTGAACCTGTTCAAGGTCGGCGAATACAAATCCGCCGCCGAACCCTACGTGCTGGATGCTGCCTCGCCCGATGCCAAGGAAGCGGACCTGTACTGGATGAATGATGTCTGGCAGCGCTACCTGGCCGACATCGCCGCCGCACGCAAGCTGGACCCGGCCGAACTGGCTGCGGGCATCGAAACCATGCCCGAAGGCATCGCCGCCGCCGGGGGCGACCTGGCCCGCTTTGCCCTGCAGCAGAAGCTGGTCGATGGCCTCAAGACCCGCGAGGAAGTGGAGAAGCTGCTGGCCGAGCGTGGCGTGGCCGACAGCGATGCCGATGAAGGCTTCCGCAACATCAACCTTGATGCCTACCTGACCCAGGTCGACAGCCGCAAGTCGCCGCTGGACAAGCGTCCGCAGGTGGCAGTGGTGGTGGCCGAGGGCGAGATCGCCGGCGGCGACCTGCCGGCCGGCCGCATCGGTGGGGTCTCGACCTCGGCGCTGCTGCGCCACGCCCGCGAGGATGACGACGTCAAGGCCGTGGTGCTGCGCGTGGATTCGCCCGGTGGCGAGGTGTTCGCCTCCGAGCAGATCCGCCGCGAGGTGGTCGCGCTGAAGCAGGCCGGCAAGCCGGTGGTGGTGTCCATGGGTGACCTGGCCGCGTCCGGTGGCTACTGGATCAGCATGGACGCCGACCGCATCTACGCCGACGAATCCACCGTCACCGGCTCGATCGGCATCTTCGCCATGGTTCCCAACTTCAGCCGCGCCCTGGACAAGATCGGCGTGCATACCGATGGCGTGGGTACCACCCGCTTCGCCGGTGCGTTCGACATGACCCGTCCGCTGGACCCGGCTGTGGGCCAGGTCATCCAGTCGGTGATCGACAAGGGCTATGCCGACTTCACCGGCAAGGTCGCCAAGGCGCGCGACCGCAGCGTCGAATCGGTGGACGAAGTAGCCCGTGGCCGCGTGTGGAGCGGTGCGCAGGCCCGCGATCGCGGCCTGGTCGACGAGTTCGGTGGCCTGCAGGACGCGGTGGCCGATGCCGCCGAGCGCGCCAGCCTGGGCGAGCCGGGCAAGTACCGCGTGCGTTACATCGAGAAGGCGGCCAGCCCGTTCGCGCAGTTCATGGCTGGCTTTGCCGGCAGCCGCATCGGCAGCTGGGCGCTGGCCGACTCGGCCGTGGCGCGCATGATGCTGGCGCGCACCCTGCCGGAGATGGACACCCAGTTGCGTTTCGTCGAGCAGGCGGTCAAGGACCGCAATGGCGCACCCGTGCGGTCGCTGGCCTACTGTTTCTGCGGGTTCTGATCCACGCCTGCCGCGGGCAGGGCTGATCGCCAGTTGCTGCCAGCATGACGCCGCCTTCGGGGCGGCGTCACTGTTTTGTGGTTTCGGCCAGCGTGTCGGTGGCCACTTCCAGTGCCGCGTCGCGGGCACGCGCGGCCTGCTGCACGGCGGCGTCGGCGGCCTGCGCCCGCTCCAGCGGCTGCTGCATGGCCTCGCGCAGCGCGGTCGCCTGGGGCTCGGGCGGGCGTTCGGTCGAGGGCGGTTCGGGCCGGCAGGCGGTCAGCAGGGGCAGCAGCAGCGCATAACGGAGCTTCATCGGCGCGGTCTCCCGGGACGGTGACGGTATCCTACTCCCTCGCTCCCGGGCCTCTCCCGGGCGTGGCATTGCGAACGATACGAAGGAGAAGCAGGTGAGCCAGCGTTGGCGATTGGATGGACAGACCGCGTTGGTCACCGGGGCAAGCGCCGGCATCGGACTGGCCATTGCCCGCGAGCTGGCCGGCTTCGGCGCCGACCTGATGCTGGTGGCACGCGATGCGGGAATGCTGGAAACCGTGCGCGACGAGCTGGCCGATGCCTTCCCCGACCGGCAGATCCACGGCCTGGCCGCCGACGTCTCCGATGATGAGGACCGTCAGGCGATCCTGGACTGGGTCGAGGACCACGCCGACGGCCTGCACCTGCTGGTCAACAACGCCGGCGGCAACATCACCAAGCCGGCCAACGACTACTCCGAGGATGAGTGGCGCGGCATCTTCGAGACCAACCTGTTCTCGGCCTTCGAGCTGTCGCGCTATGCCCATCCGCTGCTGGCCCGGCACGCGTCCTCGGCCATCGTCAATGTCGGCTCGGTCTCGGGCATCACCCACGTGCGCAGCGGCGTGGTCTACGGCATGACCAAGGCGGCGATGCAGCAGATGACCCGCAACCTGGCCTGCGAATGGGCCGAGGACGGCGTTCGCGTGAACTCGGTGGCGCCCTGGTACATCCGCACCCGCCGTACCTCCGGCCCGCTGTCCGATCCGGACTACTACGAGGAAGTGATTGCGCGCACGCCGATGCGCCGCATCGGCGAACCGGAGGAAGTGGCCGCGGCCGTCGGTTTCCTGTGCCTGCCGGCCTCCAGCTACATCACCGGCGAATGCATTGCCGTGGACGGCGGTTTCCTGCGCTACGGATTCTGATCACGCGCGGCGATCAGCCCGGGCAGTCGCTGGCCTGGACGACGGCCAGCAGGCGCTGGAACTCGGCGCCATCGGCATCCCCGGCGCGGCTGCCGGCCAGCCGCCAGCGCATCCCGGCTTCGGCCAGGCGCTGCTTCCAGCTGTCGCACAGCGCCTCGGCGGCAACCGGCTGGCATCGGTCCCGCACCACCTCGCAGGCCTCACCGGCACCGGTCCGCGGTTGCCATCCAGGCCTACGGTACGCAGTGGCACGCAGCGTGGCACCGGCTCGGGATCTTCCTGCAGGTATTGCCCGCCGTCGCGGCTGCTGCACTGGAACAGCGGCGGCGGTGGCGCAGGCACCGGCGGTGGTCCGGGTTCCGGCGTGGGCGTGGGTCTGACTGGTCCGGGCACATGCGACGGGAGCGGGGCCGCCTGTGCCTGCAACGGCGCTGGGGGCATCGGCACGACGGCAGGCTGCGGCGCCTGCATCACCCGGCGGCTCTGCCGGGTGCCGGGCAGGGCATGTTCTGGATCGCCAGCGCGCCGCCGGCATCGACGCAGCGGTAGATCACCACCTCGCCGGCGTGCGCCGCCGACATGGTGGCAATCAGCAGCAGGGTCGGGGGCAGCCGGCTCATGTGCCGCCGCAGTCCTGGTCCAGCCGCGCCTCGATGCCGCGCTGCTCGCGCACCAGTTCCTCGCGCTCGCTCTGCAGCGCACTGTTGTAGCGGCGGATCAGCTCCCAGCGGCGGTCACGCAGCCGCGCGCAGACCTCGGCCTGGGGCAGTGCATGGCAGCTGTCGCGCACGACGGTCGTCCCGATCGGCACGACCACGCCATGCCCGGGCCGGATCCCGCCCGCCGGTGGCCGCGGTCCCGGGCGCGGCCCCGGCCCCGGCCCGACCCGACCCCGACCCCGGGCCCGGGCCCGGGCCCGGGCCAGCACCCGGCCGAGGGCCGGGAGCGGGCGCCACGGCATAGCCCCATACCGGCACCTGGCGCGGATTGCCCTCGGCGCTGTCGCTGGTATAGCGCTCGCCGTCGGGGGTGAGGCATTCGTACATCGGTCGCGGCGGCGGCACGGTGACCACCCGGATCTCACGCACCTCGCGTGCCGGTTTGTCGGCCTGGGCCGATGCGGCGGCCGGGGTGCTGCGGGGTGGCGGATCCTGGGGCCGCTGCATGTCCAGCACCTGCTGGCGCGACCCCGGGCAGGGCTCGTCCTGCAGCGAGACCGCGCCGGAGCTGTCCACGCAGCGGTAGATGCGCACGTTGCCCGGTGGGGGATCGGCGGCAATGGCTGAAGCCGACGCCGCGGCCAGCAGCAGCACCGCGCCATGGGTAGCAAGCAGACGGCTCACGGGGACACCCCTGCCGCAGTGTTGCGGCTGTCGTCGATCACCATGTCCGCCCTCCTCGCATCGCAGGTTTGCCCATTACACCGCAACGCTGATGCTGGGAGGGCCGCCGTGATGCGGCCGTGGCGGCCGCCCGCTCAGAGGCGCAGGGTGTCCCCGCTGAGTGCATCGCGGATGCGCGTGGGTTGGCCCAGCTCGCCGGTAGCGCCATCGAGCACGCCGTCCAGGCCCTGCAGCAGGACCGGGTCGAGCTGGTCGCGGCTGCGTGCCGGCGGCTCGCCGGCGCGGTTGGCGCTGGTGGAAACCAGCGGACCCTGCCAGGCCCGGCACAGTGCGGCCACCAGCGGGTGGGCGCTGACCCGCACGGCCACGCCGGCATGTTCGCCGCGGATCCACTCCGGGGTCAGCTCGCCGGCGGGAATGATCCAGGTATTGGGACCGGGCCAGCTGTCCAGCACCTCGGCACGGCGATCGTCGGGCAGGGCGTCCAGGCGCACCCAGCGCTGCAGCTGGCCGATGTCGGCGGCAACCATGATCAGGCCCTTTTCCACCGGCCGCTGCTTGAGCGCAAGCAGCCGGCTCACCGCGGCATGGTTGCGCGGATCGCAGCCCAGGCCCCAGACGGCTTCGGTGGGATAGGCCATCACGCCGCCCTGGTGCAGGCAGGCGATGGCGCTGGCGAGGTCGAGTTCTTTCATGCCGGGAACCACGGAAGGAGAGGCCGGGCCATTATCCTCCCGCACGCCCGGCAGGGGTCAGCCGGCGCTGGCTTTCCTGGCCGCGGTCTTCTTGGTGGTCTTCTTGGCCGCCTTCTTCACCGCTTTCTTGGCCGGGGCCTTCTTGGCGGCCTTTTTTGCTGCCGGCTTGGCCTCGGCTTCCTTACTGGCGGCGGTCTTCTTGGTCGCCTTCTTGGCGCCGAAGCCCTTGCGCACCGGCTTGCCGGTTTCAGCCAGCAACTGCTGCACCTCCTCCAGCGTCAGCGAGGCCGGCTCGCGATCCTTGGGGATCTTGCCGTTGAGCTTGCCGTCGCTGATGTAGGGACCGAAGCGGCCGTTGAGCACCTGGATGTCCGAGCCCTCGAACTCCTTGATGATCCGGTTGCGCGCGATCTCTTCCTTCTCCTCGATCAGGAACACCGCGCGGGCCAGGTCGATCTTGTACGGGTCGTCTTCCTTCTTCAGCGAGGCATAGGTGCTGCCGCGCTTGGCGAAGGGACCGAAGCGGCCGATGCCGACGCTGACTTCCTGGCCATTGTCCTCGCCCAGTACGCGCGGCATGTCGAACAGCTTCAGGCCGTCTTCCAGCGAGATGGAATAGATGCTCTGGCCCGGCTGCAGCGAGGCGAACCTGGGTTTTTCCTCGTCATCGACGGTGCCGATCTGCACCATCGGGCCGAAGCGGCCGATGCGCGCGCTGACCTCCTTGCCGCTCTTGGGATCGATGCCGAGCACGCGTGAACTGCCCGCGTCGGTGCGGTCCAGCGATTCCTTCTTGTCCTCGACCAGTTCCTTGAACGGGCCCCAGAACTTCTCCATCAGCGGGACCCACTCCTCCTCGCCCCGGGAGACGGCGTCGAGCTCGTCCTCCATGCGCGCGGTGAAGTCGTAGTCCACGTAACGGGTGAAGTGGCCGGACAGGAACTTGGACACCGCGCGGCCCACGTCGGTGGGCTTGAAACTGCGGCCTTCCATCTCGGCGTACTTGCGGAACAGCAGGGTCTGGATGATCGAGGCGTAGGTCGAGGGACGGCCGATGCCGTATTCCTCCAGCGCCTTGACCAGGGCCGCTTCGGTGAAGCGCGGCGGCGGCTGGGTGAAGTGCTGCTCGGCCAGGATGCGGTCCAGCGGCACGCTGTCGCCGGGCTGCATCGGCGGCAGCTTGCGGCCCTCGTCCTCGTCCTCGGCGCTCTTGTTGTCCTTGCCTTCCTCGTACACGGCCAGGAAGCCGGGCACGACCACGGTGGTGCCGCTGGCGCGGAACACGTGCTCGCTGCCGGCGGACAGGTCGACGCTGACGGTATTGAGGGTGGCCGGGATCATCTGGCAGGCCACCGCGCGCTTCCAGATCAGCTCGTAGAGCTTGCGCTCGTCGTCGGTCAGGTACTTGCCGACCTGGGCC
This sequence comes from Stenotrophomonas sp. Marseille-Q4652, assembly GCF_916618915.1. Lineage (NCBI taxonomy): Bacteria > Pseudomonadati > Pseudomonadota > Gammaproteobacteria > Lysobacterales > Lysobacteraceae > Stenotrophomonas > Stenotrophomonas sp. Marseille-Q4652. The sequence goes on along the minus strand of NZ_CAKAKE010000001.1, from coordinate 2,183,545 downwards.
GGGGTGCGCAGGGCCGAGGTCGGGCGCACCGCCTCGTGCGCTTCCTGCGCGTTCTTGCTCTTGGTGGTGTAGACGTTGGGCTTGTCCGGCAGCGAGGCGGTGCCGTAGTCACGCGCGATCACGTCGCGGATCTCGGCCAGCGCATCCTGCGACAGGTTCACCGAGTCGGTACGCATGTAGGAGATCAGGCCGACCGTGCCCTCATCGCCGATGTTCACGCCCTCGTACAGCTTCTGCGCCACCTGCATGGTCTTGCGGGTGGTGAAGCCGAGCTTGCGCGAGGCTTCCTGCTGCAGCGTGGAGGTGGTGAACGGCGGGGCGGGGCGGCGCTTGCGCTCCTTGCTGGCCACGTCGGTGACGTGCAGGGCGCCGGCGGCGGCCTGCTGGATGCGCAGGCGCGCGGCCTCGGCCGACTCGCCGTCGGTGATGGTGAACTGCTCGAACTTCTGCCCGTCCAGCTTGATCAGCTTGGCGGTGAACGGCTGCCGCGGGTGCATGCACTCGGCGCCGATGGACCAGTATTCGCGGGCGATGAAGGCTTCGATCTCTTCCTCGCGCTCGACGATCATGCGCAGCGCCGGGCTCTGCACGCGGCCGGCCGATAGACCGCGCTGGACCTTGCGCCACAGCACCGGCGACAGGTTGAAGCCGACCAGGTAATCCAGCGCGCGGCGCGCCTGCTGCGCATCGACCAGGTCGGCGGCGATCGGCCGCGGCTGGTTCATCGCTTCCTTGATGGCGCGCGGGGTGATCTCGGTGAAGACCACGCGCTGCATCGGCTTGTCCTTGACCAGGCCGCGCTCCTTGAGGATCTCGGCGATGTGCCAGCTGATCGCCTCGCCCTCGCGGTCCGGGTCGGTTGCCAGATAGATGTCGTCGGCCGACCTGGCCGCCTTGGCGATGGCCTCGACGTGCTTCTCGTTCTTCTCGATCAGGTCGTAGCGCATGGCAAAGCCATTGTCCGGATCGACCGCGCCCTCCTTGGGAACCAGGTCGCGCACATGCCCATACGAGGCCAGGACGGTGAAGTCCTTGCCGAGGTATTTGTTGATCGTCTTGGCCTTGGCCGGCGATTCGACGATGAGCAGGTGCTTGGGCATGTTGGTTCTTTCTGGGGCAGGGGGCGCCCGGGGGGCGCTAGGGTGGCTCAAAAGCCCACGTTAGTGAAGCGGAGGCGAGGGATCTGGACATGCCGACGCCCGGGGCGGGGCCCGGGCGTTCAGCTTTCTTCCTTTTCTAGTGGAATCACGCCGGGGCCGCCACTGTCAAGCAACGGCCCGGCGTGGGTCACCTGAGGGTGGCCATCATCATTCCGATCATGGCCAGCAATCCCAGCACCAGCAGCGCTGCGACCACGCCGAGCAGGGCCAGGATCACGATGGTCACCGTGCCCAGGTTGCGCTGCTGCCACTCCGGATGCTCGGTGAAGGCCCACTTGTCCACCACTAGGGTGTCACAGAGCAGGTCGTGCAGGCCCTGCTTGCGCTCGGTGAAGGCCGCCATCAGGTAGCCGATGCACAGCAGCAGGCCGCTCAGGATCGCTGCGAAGTAACGGCCGATGCCGCGCGCCAGGGTGATGCCTTCGCCGTTGGGGCGTACGACCTTGATGCCGACGGCCATCTTGCCCGGCGTGGCGCGGCCGCTGGAGGCATGGAAGCCGGCGTAATAGGCCGCGCCGATGACCAGGGACAGCATGTAGTTCACCACCTGCACCAGCAGGAAGCCCGGGCCGCTGGCATTGCCGCCCAGTGATAGCAGGCCCACGCCCATCACTGCACCGGCGATCATGCCGATGACGGCGCCGCCGATGCCGACGATCACGCTGTCGATGAAGTAGGCCGCCACCCGCTTCCAGAAACCGGCCAGGACGATCTCCCCGCCCAGCACGATGGCGCTGTTGGCCTGCAGGTCGGCACTGGGGGCGGTGTAGGGGGTATAGGTGGCGGTGCCGTTCTCGATCGCGCTCAGGTCGCCACGCAGGTCGATGCCGAAGGTTGGTTCAGGCGGTTCCGGCGCGGGCGCCGGCTCCTGCAGGTCCAGTTCGGCAGCCATGCTGGACAGCGGCTGCCACTGCGCCATGCCTTCGCGCCACACCAGCGTGGACAGGTCCACGGTGCCGGCACCGAAGTGCGCGCGCAGCTCCTCGCTGGACACCGGGCCATGCTGCTGGCGCCGGGCGTCGGCGTAATACCACTCACTCATCTGTTTCCCCCTGTTGGATGTTGGCGTGCGTCAGCCGCGGCAGCTGGCCGGAAGGTACCGGTCATCGGCATCCGAGCTGCATTCCCAGCGGCGCCTGGCTGCGTCGTAGTCGAGCCAGAGCGCGGCATCGTGCAGTGCCTTGCCCGGCAGGTCCAGTCGCGCCTCCAGGCCGCAGTGTCCGTTGTCGAAGCGGCCGACGCGGACGCTGCCGATGCGGCGGCCAGCCAGACGCCCGGCCGGGCCGAAGCCCGCGTCGTCCTTGACCGGGCAACGGCCGTTCTCGTCCACGAATTCGACAATCCGCCCCTTGAGCGGAGCCAGTTCGACGAGCGCTTCGGCGACCTGGGAGCGCAATACGTACTGCTTGTACGCCGGCACAGCGATGGCCGCCATGGTGCCCAGCAGGGCCAGCAGGACCACGCCGACGACGGCCGCCACCACTGCGGCCAGGCCGCATCCTGACAGGCCACGGGCAGGCGGCGCCCCGGCGGGCGCGGTCGTGGCAGTGGGTTGCAGGGACGGGGGCACGGCAGGGCTGGCCGCGGCGGAGGCGTGGGCCAGTTCTTCAAGTCCAAGTTCGGCAGCCTGGCTGGCCAGTGGCTGCCAGCTGGCCAGCCCGTCGCGCCACACCAGGGTGTCGGCACCGATGCGACCGGATCGATACAGCTCGCGCAGTTGCGCGTCTTCCAGGGGGCCGCGGTGCTGGCGGTCGCCCTCGGCGTAGAACCACTCAATCACGCCCGTCGCTCCTTGCGTCGGTGCTGCCCGGGTTCAGTGCAGTGGCTCGGGCTCGTCGATGAACATCTGGGTTTCCATCCAGGCGTAGGCCGCCTCGGCGCCGGGCTGGTTGAACAGCACCATCAGCACCACCCACTTGAGGTCGTCCAGGTCCAGCTCGTCCTGGTCCAGGGCCATGGCCCGGTCCAGTACGAGTTCGCGCTGGCAGGCATCCAGCACCCCGTGCTGCTCCAGGAACAGCAGGAAGCCACGGCAGTCCACGTCCAGCTTGTCCAGCTCCGGACCGTGGTAGATGCGCACGGGGCCATCGACGCGGGCCTGGGCCAGTGCCGGGCGCTGCTCGGCCAGGGCATCGAGCCAGTCGAAGGCCTTGCTGATCTCGGTGGGGCTGAAGCCGGCCTGGATCAGGCCGTTCTGCAGGGAATCGCGATCCCGGACGAGGTCGGCGTCCTCGCTGAAATAGTGTTCGAACAGGTACAGCAGGACATCCAGAATGCTCTCTTTCATTGCCCTCGGCCTGCGTCGCTAGACGCTGTGGGAGGTGAAGGAACTGGTCTTGCGGACGTAGCGGCCATGGGTGGCCAGTACCCGTCCTTCCAGTTCCATGACCAGCAGCATGGAGGACAGCGTTGCAGCCGTCAATCCAGTCCGCTCGATCAATGAATCCATACCGGTTGGGTCGTAACCCAGCGCATTCCACAATCGCTGGTAGTCGGTGTCCGGTGGGGCGTAGGCCGGCGCGTGGGCCGGCTCCGGGCAATGGATGGGGGCGCGAAGGCGGATCCGCAAGGCCGAGGCCAGTTGGGCGGCCACGGGCGCGAGGGTCTGCACGATCTCTTCCGGCGACTCCACCAGCTGGACCCCGTCACGGATCAGGCGGTGGCAGCCGCGGGCCATCGGGTTGTGGATCGAGCCGGGCAGGGCGAACACCTCGCGCCCCGCCTCGACCGCCAGCCGGGCGGTGATCAGTGCCCCGGACCGCTCGGCCGCCTCGATCACCACGGTGCCCAGCGCCAGTCCGGCCAGGATCCGGTTGCGGGCCGGGAAGTGCCCGCTGCGCGGCCCGGTCCCGGGTGGGTATTCGCTGAGCACCGCGCCGCGTTCGGCGATGCGCGCCTGCAGCCCGGCATGGTGGCGTGGGTAGGCGATGTCCGCTCCGGTGCCGATGACGGCTACGGTGATTCCATCCGCCCGGGCCAGGGCAGCCTGATGGGCGGCCGCATCCACGCCGGAGGCCAGCCCGCTGGCCACCGACAGCCCGGAGGCGGCCAGCTGCGCGGCAAAGTCCCGGGCGTGGTCGCGGCCCCCGGGGCTGGGCGAACGGCTGCCGACCACGGCCACCGCCGGGTGCCAGGCCAGGGCCGGCCCGCCATCGACAAACAGCGCCAGGGGCGGCGAGGGCGCCTGCCGCAGCAACGGTGGATAGTCCGGGTCGTGCCAGCCGAGCAGGTGGTGGCCGGGCGCGGCCAGCCATTCCATGGTGCGTTCGACGGTGGCCTGGTCCGGATGGGCCAGCGCCTGGCGCTGGGCCTGGGTGCAGCCGGCGGCGATCCAGGCTTCCGGCCCTGCCGCCAGTGCCTGGGCCGGGTCGGGAAAGCGTTCGAGCAGGTGGCGTCGCGGCGCGGTCGGGCCGGCGGCCAGGACCAGGGCGAGCAGGGCTTGCTGGATGGAGTGGCGGGCGGCGGCGGTCATCCCGCCAGCATCGGCCGGAAACGACGACGGCGCCCTCGGGCGCCGTCGTCTGGGTATGTCAGGGTTTGCCGCTTACTGCGCGTCGGGGTGCTTGGCCTGGTAACCCACGCGGGCCGGCTTCACCGCTTCCATCACCAGCGCGTAGCTGACCCTGTCGAAGGTGCGGAACACCATCGCGTGGGCCGCGTACTCGTCCGGCAGGCTGAAGCGGCCGGCACCGGCGACCATGGCATCGTCCATGCGCGAGGACTGCGGGTGGCCCTTCTTGTCGGTGACGTGGCTGCCCTGGCGCCAGATCGAGAACACCGTGCCGTTGTCCACGCCGTCGCGGGCGCCGGCGGAGATGGCGACCACGTTTCGCGGACCGGCCGAGGTGAACGAATCGGCCACCGCCAGCACGCGTGCACCGGCTTCCAGCGCCTGGCTGGACGGGGCATGCGGAATGAACTGCAGGTCATACGGGTTGGCCTGCACCGGGACCAGGCGGTCGCCGGCGCGGACTTCACGGTCGCTGTCCTGCAGCAGCAGGGTGGCCACGTCGCTGCCGGCACCGGCGGCGCGGGTGATCGTGCCCACGTTCACCTGGGCCAGTTCGTAGCCGAGGAACTCGTTGCGGTCGCCCTGCGGGATGTAGTTGCTCCACAGGTTGCCGCTGCCCGGGGTCGCGCGGCCGTAGGCGTCCAGGTCCTCGGTCGGCTTGGGCTGGGCGAAGCGCACGGTCGGGCGCACCACGGCATAGCGCTGGCCCGGCTGGGCAGCGTCAAGGCCGGCAATGTAGGCCGACTGGCCGGCGCTGGCGCGCAGGCGGTTGTCTTCCAGGCCCACCACGTAGGGCAGTTCCTCGAAGCTGTCGACCACGCTCAGGTTCTTCAGGAACGGTTCGACGTCAGCCAGCGGGATGGCGTTGATCGGGGCGTCCTGGCGCGGGCCCGGACGGGCCACGACGCGGTCCAGGTAGGCCAGGCTCAGCACGTCGCCGGGGTAGATCAGGTGCGGGTTCTGGATCTGCGGGTTCGCCTGCCAGATCTCCGGCCACAGCCACGGCTTCTTCAGGAAGCGCGCGGAGATGTCCCACAGCGTGTCGCCCTTCTGCACCACGTAGGTATCGGGGTGCGAAGCATTCATTTCCACCGCCACGCCATAGGACGCAACGGAGAGCATCGCGACGGCAGCAGCCGTGCGGAGTTGTTTGAGCATGGTAGCGATCTGCCTGATTCCCCAACAGGTTGGCGCACTATAGTGCAGATACGGGGGCGCAGCGCAAGCGTTGGCGCTAGAATTGGGACGTCCTGCCGAATTGTCCGGCGCCCCCCATCGGTATCGCCATGGCCCTGCTCCCCATCCTTGAGTTCCCCGACCCCCGCCTGCGCACCAAGGCCGCGCCGCTGTCGGCCGGGGAAGTGACCGACCCGGCGTTCCAGACGCTGGTCGATGACATGTTCGAAACCATGTACGACGCCCCGGGCATCGGCCTGGCCGCCTCGCAGGTGGACGTGCACAAGCGCTTCATGGTCATCGACGTCAGCGAGGACAAGAGCGCGCCGATGGTGTTCATCAACCCGGAGATCGTCGACAAGGACGGCGGCAAGGTCTACCAGGAAGGCTGCCTGTCGGTGCCGGGCATCTTTGCCGACGTCACCCGCGCCGACCGCATCACCGTGCGCTACCTCGACCGCCATGCGCAGCCGCAGGAGCTGACCACCGACGGCCTGCTGGCCGTGTGCGTGCAGCACGAGATGGACCACCTGGATGGCAAGCTGTTCATTGATTACCTGTCCCCGCTGAAGCGGGAGATGGTGCGCAAGAAGCTGGCCAAGGCGCGCAAGCACGTCGCCTGAGCGTGAGCCCGTGCCCGGCACGGGTCGCCCGCGGCGTCGACCGGTAAATCGCCGGCCCGCCAGCACGCGGCGCCGGCTTCCGGCGCCGTTTTCCTTTCTGCCAATGGAATTGACATGAGAATCGTGTTTGCCGGCACCCCGGATTTCGCCGTGCCCTGCCTGCGGGCGGCGGCGCGCCACCAGGAAGTGGTGGCCGTCTACACCCAGCCTGACCGCCCTGCCGGCCGTGGCCGCGGCCTGATGGCCTCGCCGGTGAAGCTCGAGGCGATCGAGCGCGGCATCCCCGTGTTCCAGCCGGAAACCCTGAAGGACCCCGCCGCGCAGGAACAGCTGCGCGCGCTGCAGCCGGACCTGATGGTGGTGGTGGCCTATGGCCTGATCCTGCCGCGCGCGGTGCTGGAGATCCCGACCCACGGCTGCTGGAACGTGCATGCCTCGCTGCTGCCGCGCTGGCGCGGCGCCGCGCCGATCCAGCGTGCGATCGAGGCCGGTGACGCCGAGACTGGCGTGTGCCTGATGCAGATGGAAGCCGGCCTGGATACCGGGCCGGTGCTGCTGTCGCAGAAGACCCCGATCAGCGACAGCGATACCGGCGGCCAGCTGCACGACCGCCTGGCCGAACTCGGCGCGCAGGTGCTGGCCGACGGCCTGGGCCTGCTGCGCGCCGGCCTGAAGCCGGTGGCGCAGCCGCAGCCCGAGGCTGGCGTGACCTACGCCCACAAGCTGGACAAGGCGCAGGCCCGTCTGGACTGGAACGAGGACGCGACGGCGCTGGCGCGGCGCGTGCGCGCCTTCAATCCCTGGCCGATCGCCGAGGCCAGCCTGGCCGGCGAGCGGCTGCGCATCCACGGCGCGGTGCCACTGGCCGACAACCAGGGCAAGGCCCCGGGCACGGTGCTGGCCGCCAGCAAGGACGGCATCGACATTGCCTGTGGCCAGGGCGCGCTGCGCCTGCGCGTGGTCCAGCGCGAGGGCGGAAAGTCGATCACCGCGGCTGACTACCTCAACGCCCGTCGCGACCTCCTGGCGGGAGTTTGATCGATGGCAACCGGCACCGCTCCGTCCCGTCTTCCGCAGGCGCCCGGCGTGGCCACGCGCATGCTTGCCGCGCGCGTGCTGGCTGCGGTGGTCCGCCAGGGCCGCTCGCTGAAGGCCGAACTCGGCGCGGCCCTGCCCAAGCTGGCCGACAGCCGCGACCGCGCGCTGCTCGAGGCGATCTGCTTTGCCGCGCTGCGCCGCCGCGTCGCCTACGAGGCGGCCCTGCAGCAGTGGCTGCAGAAGCCGCTGGGCCGCGGTGACGATGACCTGCGTGGCCTGCTGATGGCCGGCTTCGCCCAGCTGGACGTGCTGCAACTGCCGGCCCATGCCTCGGTCTCGGCCACCGTCGAGGCGGCGCGTGCACTGGGTCGCGAACGCCAGGCCGGCATGGTCAACGCCCTGATGCGCCGCGCCCAGCGTGAAGGCCTGCCGGTGATGCCGGCGGCCAAGGCGTGGCCGTCATGGCTGCGCGACCGGGTCCGCCACGACTGGCCCGACCACGCCGAGGCGATCTTCGAGGCCAGCCTGCAGCCGGCCCCACTGTGGCTGCGGGTCAACCGCAGCCAGCATTCGCGCCACGACTACCTGCAGCGCCTGCACGAAGCCGGTATCGCGGCCGAAGCTTCGCCGCTGGCGGCCGACTCGATCCGCCTGCCGGTGGCCGTGGCGGTCAGTGCGTTGCCCGGTTTCGCCGACGGTGCGGTGTCGGTGCAGGACCTCTCCGCCCAGCAGGTGGCCGATGCGCTGGCCCCCGATCCGGGCGCGCGGGTGCTTGATGCCTGCGCCGCGCCCGGCGGCAAGTCCGCGCACCTGCTCGAGCGCGATCCGCAGTTTCGTCTGCTGGCGCTGGACGTCGACGCCCGGCGCCTGCAGCGCATCCGCGACACGTTTGCCCGTACCGGCGTCGGGGCGCAGGCCGAGGTGCGCGCGGTGGATGCCGCCGACGTTGACAGGTGGTGGGATGGGCAGCCGTTCGATGCGGTGCTGCTGGACGCGCCATGCTCGGCCACCGGCGTGGTCCGTCGCCAGCCCGACGTGCTGCTGCACCGCCGCCCGGAGGACATCGACGCGCTGGTCGCCCTGCAGGCACGGCTGCTCGATGCCGCCTGGCGCGTGCTGCGCCCGGGCGGGGTGCTGGTCTACGCCACTTGCTCGCTGCTGCGCAGGGAGAACCACCACCAGGTGCAGGCCTTCCTGGCGCGTACGCCGGATGCCTCCCTGGAACCGCTCTCGGCCGCCTTCGGCCACGACCAGGGCGGGGCGCGCCAGCGCCTGCCGGGCGAGCAGGGCGGGGATGGCTTCTTCTACGCGCGACTGGTAAAGCAGTAATCCTCCCACCTCCTGGCACCCCATGTTCGCAACCCGTGCGTCCCGAGAGTTCTGGCTGTTCGTGCTGATGGCGTTGCTGGTGCTCGGGGCCGGCCTCGGCCTGCGCGACCCCTGGCCCTCGGACGAGCCGCGCTTTGCGCTGGCCGCCCGGCAGATGGTGGAAAGCGGCAACTGGCTGTTCCCGCACCGCGGATCGGAGCTGTACTCGGACAAGCCGCCGATGCTGATGTGGTGGCAGGCCACGCTCCACGGCGTGACCGGCAACTGGCGCATCGCCTTCCTGCTGCCCTCGCTGCTGGCGGCGCTGGGCACCCTGGCCTGCGTCTACGACCTTGGGCGCAGGCTGTGGACGCGCCGCGTGGGCCTGTACGCGGCTTGGGCGCTGCTGTTCGCGCTGCAGTTCACCTTCCAGGCCAAGAAGGCGCAGATCGATCCGCTGGTGGTGTTCTTCATCACCCTGGCCAATTACGGCCTGCTGCGGCACCTGCTGTGCGGGCCGGCGTGGCGTTGGTGGGTGCTGGGCTGGTTTGCCGCCGGGCTGGGCGTGATCACCAAGGGCGTGGGCGTGCTCGCGCTGCTGATGCTGCTGCCGGCGGTGCTGGCGATGGCGCTGCGCTGGCCGCGGATGGATTTCCGGCTGCTGCGTGACTGGCGCTTCTGGCTTGGCCCGCTCGCGCTGCTGGCGGCCGTGGGCCTGTGGCTGGTGCCGGTGGCATGGTCGGCACTTTCGCAGGGGACGGCCGAATACCGCGCCTATCTGGACGACATCCTGTTCCGCCAGACCGCCAAGCGCTACACGCGTTCCTGGGACCATCACCAGCCGCCCTGGTACCACCTGCTCACGATGCTGACCATGTGGCTGCCGGCCTTCCTGGCGGTGCCGTGGGCGATTCCGGCCTGGCGCCGCCGCCTGCGCCGGCGTGACGCCCGCTACCTGCTGCCGCTGGCGTGGTGGGCGATGGTGGTGGTGTTCTTCTCGATTCCGGCCGGCAAGCGTGATGTCTACATCCTGCCGGCGCTGCCGATGTTCTGCCTGGCGCTGGCACCGCTGCTGCCGGGCCTGTTGCGGCGGCGCGGCTTCAAGGCCGCCCTGCTGGGGTTTGCCGGGGTGCTGGTGGCCGTGCTGCTGGCAGCCGGCGTGGCGGTGCTGGCGGGTTCGCCTCCGTTCGAGGCGCGGCTGATGGCCAACCGGGGCCTGGATGCCGCCACCGTCGACACCCTGGCCTGGGTGATGCTGGCGATCGGCACCTGGGGTGCGGGCAGCCTGCTGTTGTTCGGCTGGCGACGGGTGCACGCGGCGCTGGCCTCGACCCTGGCCGGGTTCTGGGTGGCCTATGGCCTGTTCGGCTATCCGTTGCTCAACGATTCCGGCTCGGCCGCCGGGCTGATGCGCAGCGTCGGCCAGCGCCTGGACGCCGGGGCCGAGCTGGGACTGGTGGCCTGGAAGGAGCAGAACCTGCTGATGGCCGATCGCCCGGCGCAGGACTTCGGCTTCAAGGTGCCATGGGACGAGCAGCTGCGCCGCGGCGTGGCCTGGCAGGCACAGGCACCGGCGCAGCGCTGGTTGCTGGTGCAGGAGCCGGCGATGCTCGACTGCGTGGATCGCGCGCGGGCCGAGCTGGCGGGGATCGCCAACCGCCGCCGCTGGTGGCTGGTGCCGGCCGGCGCGGTCAACGGACCCTGCGTGGCAGGAGCCGCAGCGCTGGACCAGCAGCAGCGCGAACAGCAGGACGGCGAGTCTGAATGAGCGCAGCTGGCAGGGATGGAGCGCGCCCACACTGGCCGGGCCAGGGTGGGGCGGAGCAGGAAGCAGTGGTTCCGGAAGGAGCCGTTCATAGCACGGGGCCCAGTATTCGCACGATGCACAGCAAGTCACAGCCGGCGGCCGATGCCGCCTTTCCCATGACCGCCCGTACCCGGACACTGCAGTGGCTGGCGGCGCTGGCGCTGGCCTGCCTGCCGGCGCTGGTGGTCAATACCCCGTGGAACCTGCTGCCGTTCGGCCTGCTGCTGCTGGCCACCAGCGTGCTGGGCATTGACCGGCTGTGGCAGGCCCGGGCCGTGGGGCAGCCCGCGCTGGGCACCGTGGCCGGCCTGGCCGCCGTGGTGATGCTGAGCGCCATCGTCTCGATGGGGTGGTTCGGCCAGGACCTGCGTGAGTTCGACAACCACAGCCGCTTCGTGGTCATCCCGTGGGCGATGCTGTGGACCTGCGCGCTGCGGCCGCGCGCTTCGGCGCTGTGGGTGGGAGCGCTGCTCGGCCTGTTCGGCGCGCTGCCGGTGGCGGTGGTGCAGGTGGCCGGCGGCGCGTGGCGTGCCGAAGCCTGGACCAATGCCATCGTGCTGGCCGACATCGTGCTGATGCTGATGGTGCTGCTGGTGTTCTGCCGCCCGCACGGGCAGTGGCGCTGGGTGGCCACCGGGCTGGTCGCCGGTTGCGCGGTGATCGTGCTGACCGGCAGCCGTGGCGTGTGGCTGGGCCTGCTGGCCCTGCTGGTGGCGATCGGCCTGGGTTCGCGCTGGCGCGATGGCCGCACCCGGCTGCTGACCCTGGCCGGACTGCTGGCCGTGGCTGCCACCTTGGTGCTGATGGTGCCGGGCCTGAGCGAGCGGCTGCGGCTGGACGAGCTGCGCCAGGACGTGGAGCGGCTGGAGCGTGGCGATACCAATTCCTCGGCTGGTGCCCGCGTCGAGCGCCTGTGGGTGGCCTGGGATACCTTCCGCGAGCATCCGCTGACCGGCGTGGGCATCGACCGCTTCGACGAGGCGATGAAGCGACTGCCCGAATGCGCGCTCGAGCAGCAGTCCGCGCCGCGCTGCCATCTCAGCCACGCCCACAACGACCTCGCCGAGTGGGCCGCCACCCGCGGCGTGCCCGGCGTGCTGTTGCTGCTGGCGATCTATGGCGTGCCGCTGCTGCTGTTCGCACGTCTGCACCGCCGCAGCGGCCATGGGAAATTCCGCGGGCCGGCGGCGGCCGGGATCATGGTCGTGGTCGGTTACGCGCTGTGCGGCCTGACCCAGTCGATGTTCGCCCACCAGATCACCGCCAGCTTCTACGTCAGCATCGTCGGCGTGCTGATGGGCCTTGCCGTGCTGCGGGCGCGGACGGTGGCGGCTCAGCCGCGCGGCTGATTCCGCGGCGGGTCGACCAGTGGCTGGCCGTTGTGCAGCAGCCACAGCATGATGGTCTTCTGCCGGACGTAGTTGGCACTGACGAAGGCCTCGATCAGGCCCGGCCAGCCATCAAGGAAGCCACGCCTGACCACGTAGCTGCGCACGAAGCGCCACGCCGGTGCCAGCACCAGCTTGCCGAGGGTGGCGCGCTTGCCGCGCGCGAACTCGTGTTCGGCCATCATCCGCGCATACTTCTGCTTCTTGTCCAGCAACTGCAGGAAGCTGCGGTAGGGGTGGTGCAGCAGGTCGCCGCGCAGCAGCGCCACCGTGCCGTCGACGCTGACCGCCTCGTGGATCTCGCGCTCGCCGCGCCAGCCGCCGTGGCGGCGGTCGAACAATCGCAGCACCCGGTCCGGGTAGGCAGTGCCGTGGCGCAGGAAGCGGCCGAAGTATTCCGAGCATCGCGCGAAGCGGTAGCCGACACCGCTCGGGAAACCGGCATCGCGCTCCTGTTCGATGGCCGCACGCAGGGTCGCATTGACCCGCTCGTCGGCATCCAGGCACAGCACCCAGTCATGACTGGCCTGCTCCACGCAGTACGCCTTCTGGCTGCGGAAACCGGTGAACGCGCGCTGCAGCACGCGTGCGCCGGCGGCCTGGGCAACTTCCACGGTGCCATCGGTGGAGAACGAATCCACCACCACGATCTCGTCGCAGAACGACAGCGAGGCCAGGCAGTCGCCGATGCGGTCGGCCTCGTTGAAGGCAATGATGCAGGCCGACAGGCGGGGACGGTCGGCAGGAACGGTCGGGGTCGGGCTGGACATGCACGGGAAACGGCGGGAACCGGCGGCCAGCCTAGCAGCCACCTGCCACACTGGCGATGCGATAATTGCCGCCCCACGCGATACCAGGAGCCACCACGTGCCACGCCACTACCTGCTGTACGGTTCGGAACGCTACGCGCTGGCGATCCTGCGTCCGATCCAGGCGGCGATCCGCGCCCGGGGTGACGAGACGGCATGGTTCTTCGACGGCCCCGGTGCCGAGGACCTGGCGCCCGACGAGAAGCTGCTGACCGTCGAGCAGGTGCGCGCCTGGAACCCGTATGCGGTGATCACCTCATCCAACGCGGTGCCGCACTTCTTCCCCGGCGTGAAGGTCGAGACCTTCCACGGCTTCGATGCGGGCAAGCCGCGCCACATCTACATCCGTGGCTTCTTCGACCTGTACTGCACCACCGGCCCGCGCGACACCGCCGCGTTCGGCAAGCTGGCCGGGGAGCAGGGGCATTTCTCGGTGGTCGAGACCGGCTTCCCGAAGATCGACCCGTTCATGAGCCAGCTGCGCGACGAGCCCGAGCCGGTGCGCGACCCGCCGGTGATCCTGTACCACTCCACGTTCTCGCCGTCGTGGAGCGCCGCCCCGATCCTGCATGACGAGATCAAGCGGCTGTCGCGCACAGGCGAGTGGCGCTGGATCGTCACCTTCCATCCGAAGATGGACCCGGAGCTGGTGGCCAAATACAAGGCACTGCAGAACGAGTACCTGACCTTCGCCGAGAACGACAACATCCTGGACCTGTTCCCGCAGGTGGACATGATGTGCTCGGATACCTCGTCGGCGCTCAACGAGTTCCTGCTCACCTACAAGCCGGTGGTGACGTTCAAGAACCGCCGTCCCGGCCCGCAGCTGATCGACATTGATGATCCGAAGGACTTCGAGCCCGCGATCCGCCGCGCGCTGTCCCGGCCGCCGGAACTGATGGCCGCCGTGCGTGAGTTCGCCGACCAGCTGCACCCCTACCGCGATGGCCAGTCGGCCGAGCGCATCCTCCAGGCGATCGATGATTTCGTCGCCAGGGGCGGGCGCAACCGCAAGCCCAAGCCGCGCAACTGGTGGCGCAAGATCAAGCTGCGCAAGCGCATCGGCTACTGGGGACCGGCGCGGACCTGAGCCGCGTTACCAGCGCAGCTTTCGCCGGGCCAGTGCCCGGGAGAGCCGGGCCACTACCGCACGCGCTTCGGCCTCGGGCAGGAACTGCAGCTGTAGCGCCGGGCCGGCTCCGGCGCCTGCGGTATCCAGGGTCAGTGTCGCCGTCCCCAGCCAGCGGTCCAGCGGCGAACGCCGCAGTTGCAGCGCCTGCAGCTTGTCCAGCTCGGCCATCCGCCACCAGCGGTTCCACCACCCGCCGCGCAGCGCGACGCAGTGCCCGTCGACGGACCAGCCCATGCGCAGCACCTGGCGGTGCGCCTTGAAGGCCGACCACGGCAGCCACAGCAGCGGCAGCAGCCCCCACGCGCCGAAGCGCAGGCTTGCCAGGCCGCTGGCCAGCAGCACCAGCAGCAGCGCCGGCAGGCACAGCCGCCACCAGCTGGAGGTGACCACCGGCTGCCACTGCATCGGCGGCCACTGCACCGCCGGCAGCACGTGGTTGATCAGGGCATCGCAGGTTTCCGGCCGGCCGATCGGCACCAGCTCCTTGAGTGCGCGGCCGTGCTCGTCCTGGGGCGAGCCCGAAGCGATGTCGATGCGCAGGCTGCGGCGTCCGAACAGGCGGTGCAGCAGGCCTTCCCGCAGAGTCCAGGCCTGGATGCGGCGCGGTGCCGCGCTGGCGCGCACGCGGGTCAGCAGGCCGCGCTCGACGGTGAGCCGCCCATCGCCTTCGCTCAGGCGGAAGTCGTGGTACTGCAGCAGCGCAAGCCCAATGGACAGCAGGCGCATCACCGCCAGTGCGAACACCAGCCCGACGGAGACGGTGGCCGCGGTGGTCCAGCTGCCCAGCTGCAGGCTGCTGGCATAGCCGAACACCTGCCGGCCCTGCTGCTCGATGAATCCTTCCACCACCTGCCGCGGGAACATCTGGTAGCCGGCACCGAACGCGGCTGCCAGCACCACCAGCGCGCGGTTGGAAACCAGGCCCAGGCGCACCAGCTCGCCGGCCGGCAGTGCGAGCAGCACGTCCGGTGCGGGCGCGGGCTGCGGTATCGCGTCTGGCATCGCCTGCGGGGCGTGGCCGCGATGGCGGATCAGCTGCTCCAGCGCCAGCGCCTGGTCCAGCCGCAGCACGCGCATCTGTGCCTCGGGCTTGTCGCCGCCGGCCGATTCCAGGCGCAGCTCGGCCACGCCGAACAGCCGGTGCAGCACGTTCTGGTGCACGGTGACGTTGTGGATGCGGGCGAACGGGATCTCGCGCCGGTTGCGGGCCAGGATCCCGCTGCGGATGCTCAGCCCGTCGTTGCCGATTCGGTAGCGGTAGGTCAGGTACTGCAGCACCGCGGTGCCCACCAGCGCCACGACCACGCCCAGCGTGACCAGGTGGCCGACGAGCTCATCGCGGTCGCCACGGTTGCCGAACACCAGCAACGCCACCAGCGGCAACAGGAACTGCCGCAGTTGCTGCAGCAGCACGAAAAGCCACGACCACGGGTGCAGCCGGTGGTCGACGGCTGCGGGAATCGCGCGGGTGCTCACAGCGCGTCGTCTTCGTCGAGCTGGCGCGAGAGCCGGTCGCGCAGGTGCTCGGCATCGTGCTGGTCCAGCCCGGCGATGGACACCGCGCTGTGCCGGCTGCCGGCGGTGTGGACCACCAGCGTGCCGAGCCCGGCGACACGTTCCAGCGGACCGCGGCGCAGGTCCAGGTGCTGCACGCGCGACAGCGGCACCCGGGTTTCGCTGTGCCACCAGTGGCCGCGGCGCAGGCCCAGGCCGTGTTCGTCCAGGTGCCAGAAGGTGCGGCGGTGGCGGCGGAAGCCGAACCAGGCGCCGAACACCGCGCCGGTGCCGCCGGCGGCCAGCACTGCCGGCAGCAGTTGCGTGCGGTCGAGCAGCAGCGAGAAGGCAAAGCCGGCCATGCCCAGCACGATGCCCATGGTCAGTGCGCCGCCGGTGGCGGCCAGCCACGCACCACGGCCCGGCAACTGCTGCCAGGCGGGCTCATCGGCGAAGGGAAACGGGGTCGAAGGAGCTTCGGTGTCGGTGCTGGGCGGGTGCAAGCAGGTGTCTCCGGCGGATGCGCGCGAGCCTAACATCGCCCGCCCCCGGGCCGGAGGCCTGGCTTACTGCGAAGCTAGGATCAGCGCATCGACGTCGAGGTGGTGGCCGGCACGTTCGGCCTTGGTGCGCAGGTAGCCCTCGTTCTCGGGGGTGATCTCGCCCGTCACCGGCACGCACTCGGTGACCTCGATGCCGGCGCTGCGCAGGCGCTGGGCCTTGGTCGGGTTGTTGGTCAGCAACTGCACGCGCTGCACGCCAAGACCGCGCAGCATTGCCACGGCACTGCCGTAGCGGCGCTCGTCCGCACCGAAGCCGAGCTGGGCATCGGCGTCGATGGTGTCCAGGCCGTCATGCTGGTAGCCGTAGGCGCGCATCTTGGCGGCGATGCCAGTGCCACGGCCTTCCTGGTCCAGGTACAGCAGGATGCCGCCGCCCAGCTCCTTGAGCTTGAGCAGGCCCAGCCGCAGCTGGTCACCGCAGTCGCACTTGAGCGAGCCGAACAGGTCGCCGGTCAGGCAGGAGGAGTGAACGCGCACCGGCACCACGCCGGAGAAGTCGGGTTCGCCGACGATGATCGCGGTCTGGTCGCGCTGGGCGATGCCGCCGCGGAACACCGCGAACTCGGTCATGCCCAGGCCCCGCAGCGGCACCGGCGAGCGGGTCACCAGTTCGTAGTCGCGGGCGGCCTGGCCCGCGCCCTGCTGCAGGTCCTGCAGGCTTACCGGCACGCAGCCATCGAAGGCGGTGTCGTTGGCTGCCAGTGGCGCGGCGATCATCGCCGGCAGCAGCAGGCCCAGGCGCGCCAGTTCCACCGCCGCGGCGTCGAGCTCGTCACCCGGCTGCCAGCCGGCGGGCAGGGCGGTCGGCTCGCGCCGGTATCCCAGTTCGGCCAGTTCGGCAAAGCCGCGGCCGGCCAGCGGAATGCGTGCACCGGTGCGTGCGACCACGCCGAGGATCTGGCTGCGGGTCGGGGTCAGGTACAGGTAGTGCGACTGTCCGGCCGCCTCGGCGAACGCGGCGAAGCCCTGCGGGCTGCTGCTGTCCAGCGCGATGGTGGCGATTCGCCGGCCCTGGCCGTCGTCGACCAGCACCGGGCGCCCGGCACGCAGTTCGGCCACCGCACGCTCGCAGCGGATGGCACCGGGGTGACCGAAGGGCGGCGCGTGCGGGGGCAGGGAGGCGGTGGAGGACGTCATCGGGTCACCAAGTGGGGGTGCGGCCGGCCGATTCAAGCCGGTGGCCGGTGCTGCGGGACTGCGTGGCTCAGTGCGGATGCCGCGCGGTCGCATAGGGATTGGGTTCGCCGCTGCCCGGCGGGCGCAGGGTGTAGCGCTTGTAGGTCCACTGGTACTGGCCCAGCGAACGGCAGGCGATGCGCTCGATGTCGGCGTTCATCGCGGTCACGGCCACCACCGGGTCGGGATCGGCGATCTGCGGCGGCGCCGGCTCCACGTGCAGGGCGAACTGCAGGTCCGGGCCGGTGCGCTCGCACCAGGCGTAGAGCACCGTCGCGCCGGTGCGCTCGGCCAGCCGGTTGACCAGGGTCATGGTCAGCGCCTGCACGCCGAAGAACGGCACGAACACGCCGTCGCCGCCCTTGGGCTGCTGGTCGGGCAGGATGCCGACCGCGCCGCCTTCCTTGAGCGTCCTGAACAACTGGCGCACCGCCGGGCCCTCGGCACGGACCTGGCGGATGTTGTCCACCCCGCGCACGCGCTGGAGGAAGGCATCGCCGACCGGCGAGTCCGGCGGGGCGTAGACGATGGCGATCGGACCGCGCGAGGCCAGCCACTGGTTGAGCAGCTCCCAGTTGCCGTAGTGCGGGGCGACCACGATCAGCCCCCGGCCCGAGGCCAGGGCAGCGTCATACAGCGCCTCGCCGTGGCGCTCGCGCAAGTGGCTGCGCAGGTTCTCGGCGGCCGGGCGCGACCACAGGCGCAGGGTTTCCAGCGCCTGGCGGGCAGTGGTACGCATGGTCAGCCGGTGCAACTGGCGGCGCTGCGGCTCGTCCAGCTCGGGCAGGGCCAGCTCGAGGTTGCGCCGGATGACCCGGCTCTCGCGCGCGTTGAATGCGATCCACACCCAGGCCAGCGCATCGGCCAGCGTCCGCAGCACCGGCCAGGGCAGGCGGGTGAACAGCGACGCGAGGCGGTGGTAGAGGCGGGCAGTGGAGGCCGGATTCATCGCAACAGTCTAGCCGCTGCCGGTCGTTCCCCGATTGCCGGCCGGGGACGGATGCTATGTTCCGCGCCCGTTTCCAAGGAGTTTCCGATGCTTTCCCTGATCCAGCGCGTCACCCGGGCTTCGGTCGTGGTCGAGGGGGAGGTGGTCGGCAGCATTGGCCCCGGGCTGCTGGCCCTGGTCGGCGTGGAGCCGGGGGACACCGAGACGCGGATCCAGCGCATGGCCGAGCGGCTGCTGGGCTACCGGGTGTTCTCCGACGAGGCCGGCAGGATGAACCGCTCCCTGCGCGATACCGGCGGCGGGCTGCTATTGGTCAGCCAGTTCACCCTGGCCGCCGATACCGCCTCGGGCATGCGCCCGAGCTTCACCACGGCCGCGCCGCCCGGGGAGGCTGAACGCGGGTTCAATCAACTGGTGGCGATCTGCCGGGAAAAACACGCCGGAAGGGTGGAAACCGGACGATTCGGTGCCCATATGGTCGTGAGTCTGGTGAATGACGGCCCCGTGACCTTCATCCTCCGACCCTAGCCCGCCGGAACCACCATCCGGCGGAAGCCGGCCCGTGGCTGGTATAATGCTAGGTTCTATTCCTGCCGGTGGCGCGAGCATTACATGGCCAACGAACGTCCTGCCCAGCAATCCGATATCAAGCAACTTATCAGCAAGGGCCTGGAACAGGGCTACCTGACCTACGCCGAAGTCAACGATCACCTGCCCGACGACATGGTCGACCCGGAGCAGATCGAGGACATCATCGGCCTGATCACGGGCATGGGCATCGATGTCCATGAGGTGGCCCCCGACGCAGAGACTCTTCTGCTCAACGACGGCAACACCGGCAACCGCGAGGTCGATGACACCGCCGCCGAGGAAGCCGCTGCCGCACTGACTGCACTGGACACCGAGGGTGGTCGCACCACTGACCCGGTGCGCATGTACATGCGCGAGATGGGCACGGTCGAGCTGTTGACCCGCGAAGGCGAAATCGCCATCGCCAAGCGCATCGAGGAAGGCCTGGGCCAGGTCCAGGCCGCCCTGGGCCAGTTCCCGCTCGCGATCGAGACCCTGCTGGCCGACTACGAACTGCACAAGGAAGGCAAGAAGCGCCTGGCCGAGATCGTGGTCGGCTTCAACGACCTGGTCGAGGAGCCGGAGCCGGTGGTGGCGGAAGCCCCCGTCGAGGCCGATGCCGACGCCGAGGCCGTGGATGACGACGACGCCGATGACGATGTCGCCACCGAAGACGACGCCGGCCCGACCGGTCCGGACCCGGAGGAAGTGGCCCGCCGCATGGAGCAGCTGGCCAGCGACTTCGCCAAGTTCAAGAAGGCCCATGCCAAGGGCGACGCCAAGGCCATGGCCAAGCTCCGCGAGGAGCTGTCGGCCACGCTGGTGACCCTGAAGCTGCCGCTGCCGCTGACCGACCTGCTGGTCAAGCAGCTGCGCGACGTCATGACCTCGATCAAGAACCACGAGCGCCGCGTGCTGCACCTGGCGACCGTGACCGCGCGCATGCCGCGCAAGGACTTCATCCGTTCCTGGGAAGGCAACCAGACCAACCTGGAGTGGGTCGAGGACGCACTGAAGCGCAAGCAGAAGTGGTCTTCCGCGCTGCGCGAGGTCAAGGACCAGATCATCAGCGAGCAGCAGGCCACCATCGACGTCGAGAAGACGACGATGCTCAGTCTCGAGGACCTCAAGGAACTCAGCCGCGCGATGGCCTATGGCGAAGCCAAGGCACGCAAGGCCAAGAAGGAGATGGTCGAGGCCAACCTGCGTCTGGTGATCTCCATCGCCAAGAAGTACACCAACCGCGGCCTGCAGTTCCTGGACCTGATCCAGGAGGGCAACATTGGCCTGATGAAGGCGGTCGACAAGTTCGAGTACCGCCGCGGCTACAAATTCTCGACCTATGCCACCTGGTGGATCCGCCAGGCGATCACCCGCTCGATCGCCGACCAGGCGCGGACCATCCGCATCCCGGTGCACATGATCGAGACGATCAACAAGCTCAACCGCATTTCCCGCCAGATGCTCCAGCAGTACGGCCGCGAGGCCACGCCGGAGGAGCTGGCCAAGGAAATGGACATGCCCGAGGACAAGATCCGCAAGGTGATGAAGATCGCCAAGGAGCCGATCTCGATGGAAACCCCGATCGGCGACGACGAGGATTCGCATCTGGGCGACTTCATCGAGGACACCAATGTGGAGTCCCCGATCGACAACACCACCAACATCAACCTGATGGAAACGGTGCGCGACGTCCTGGCCGGCCTCACCCCGAGGGAAGCCAAGGTACTGCGCATGCGCTTCGGCATCGACATGAATACCGACCACACCCTCGAGGAAGTGGGCAAGCAGTTCGATGTCACCCGCGAGCGCATCCGCCAGATCGAGGCCAAGGCGCTTCGCAAGCTGCGTCATCCGAGCCGTTCGGAGCAGCTGCGCAGCTTCCTCGACATCGATTGATCCAGCGCATCACCGCTTCAACACGATCCCCGCCCAGGCGGGGATCGTCGTTTCCAGGCATCGGCACCCTCCCGCCAAGCAGATCCCTCGCCGGCGTTGGCCGATCCCGCGACGACTCCACTACACTAGCCAGCTGCTGCGGGCCTATAGCTCAACGGTTAGAGCAGGGGACTCATAATCCCTTGGTTCCAGGTTCGAATCCTGGTGGGCCCACCACATAGACATCCGCGAGTGTCCGAAAGAGTCTATTTATCCACGTATATCTTGGCTTTCACGACGGTAGGATGTCCGCCTGTGTCTGTCGTCATCCGGTTGCATCCACTAAAAAAGTGAGTCAGTGTGTGTGTCATCGGGCTGTGTGGCCCTGGGTGACTCACAGGATCTTGACTCACATGCTGACTGACACCAAGTTGCGCGCACTCAAGCCCAGGGAAAGTCCCTTCAGGGTGGCTGACGCCAATGGCTTGTGCATCGAAGTTCGTCCATCAGGCGCTAAGGTCTGGCGTTACCGCTACCGCCACCTGGGCAAGGCAAGCATCGTCACTCTAGGTGAGTACCCTTCGATGCCCCTGCAGGCTGCCCGAGCCGAGCGGGATCGTCTACGTACTCAGTTGCGCAGCGGTGCAAACCCCGCACAGATGGCCAGGATCGAGAGAGCAGTGCAGGGGGAGCGGTCTGCCAACACTTTCAGTGCCATTGGCCTTGAGCTATTGGCCAAGCGGACGAAGGAAGGGCTGTCTCCTGGATCTGTCTTGCGGGAGCGAAGGTTGATCGAGAAGGACCTGGCAGGTCTGGCTGACTTGCCTATCGGTGACGTTAGTGCGCCCATCCTTTTGGCGGCGCTTAGGAAGCTTGAACAGCGAGGGGTCGTTGAGACGGCACACAGGGCAAGGGCGCATGCCGGCAGGATCTTCCGCTATGCCATTGCCACGGGGCGAGCTGATCGAAATCCCGCACAGGACCTCACAGGTGCGTTGGAGCAACCAAAGACCAAGCACTTCGCCAGTGTGACCGAGCCTGCTGCAATCGGTGAGCTCTTGCGCGCTCTCTGGGGCTACCAGGGGGCCTTTGTGACGCAGGCTGCCCTCAAGCTGGCTCCAATGCTGTTCGTGCGCCCAGGAGAGCTGCGGCAGGCCAAATGGGCTGACATCGATCTTGCGGCTGCCGAGTGGCGGTATGTGACCAGTAAGACAAAGACTTCGCACATCGTCCCGCTTTCCAGGCAGGCGGTGGATGTCTTGCAGGGCCTCTACCCCTACACCAAGCGCAGTGAGTTCGTCTTCCCTAGTGTCCGTACTGCCCATAAGCCAATGAGTGAGAACACGCTCAATGCGGCCTTGCGCAACCTGGGCTTTGATTCGGACACCATGGTTGGGCATGGATTTCGTGCGATGGCACGAACCATACTGGATGAGGTGCTTGGCTATCGCCCTGATTACATCGAGCATCAGCTGGCGCATGCCGTAAAGGATCCCCTCGGTCGGGCCTACAACCGTGCCACCCATCTGCCCGAGCGTCGAAAGATGATGCAGGCTTGGTCGGACTATCTGGATCGCCTGCGCGAAGAACAGCCCAAGGTTTCCCCGTTTCTCGCTAAGCGCGCATAACTGCTAGTTCGCCAGATACTTGAAGTAATCCATTGAATTACAAGAGATTTCATTCATTCATGGCCCGGCTGGTATGCCATCTGGCATGCCATTGGAGGCTGGCTGCTACTGGATCACTCTGGACGTGTGCACGCTTGCAATTGGTGCAGATATGCCTTGCTGAAAGTGGCGTTTGCATGCCATCGAACGCTATACGGCCAGTTCACCACGCTGCGCGCCTTGCGACTGGCTCCGCTGGTCTTTACTCGTCCTGGCGAGCTGCGTAAGGCGGAGGTGCAGGCGTGAGCTGACTATCTGGACAGCCTGCGTGTAGGTAACGTCGCCCCCTAGACTCTAAACCGCCCCGCTACTGATGGCGGGTGACGTCGTTCTTTCGAGACGGGTCATGATGTCAGGCTAGAGCTCCGGGGCTTCAATGGGGTTCTACCCCGAAATCACGGACTGTTTGGAAAGGGCTGAAAACTTCTGGTCCTGTTTGACCCGTCGCCGTCGCATCCTGGGGTTGTGGCGGCGCTCGATGTATTCGAACACATCGGACCGGGCGGCATCGAGTGTTGGATACGTTGTGCGATAGATCCGCTCGCGTTTGAGCAGACCAAAGAACCCCTCGCAGGCGGCATTGTGCCCCGAGGGCAGGCTACGCGCTCGCCACAATGCCCCACCGCACTCATCGAGCAGAGCAGGCCATTGGCGGCCAGGTAATCCTGGTAATCACCGCTACGAAATTGGCTGCCGCGATCGGAATGCAGGATCAGCGGATGCTGCTCCTGACGCTGCCAAACCGCCATCTGCACGGCCCTGATCACCATCTGCCGGTCCTGCCGGTGGTGCATGGACCAACCCACAATGCGCTGATCAAACAGGTCCAGCACGACGCACAGATACAGCTTGGCCTGCTGGGTCTTGATCTCGGTGATGTCGGTCACCCACTTGGTTTCCGGCTCCAAGGCGCTGAAATCACGCTCCAACAGGTTACGCACGCCCGGCGGCGTCAGTGCCGGTTGAGCGCGCTGGCCACGCCGTTTCGGGCGTGGCCAGCCCTGCAGGCCCGCTGCCGCCATCAATCGGGCAACCCGATTTCGACTGGCTAACAACCCTTCCTCGACCAGATCCTCCTGCATGCGGCCGGCCCCCAGCGTGCCCCGGCTGTTCTGGTGCAGCGCATGGATACGGCTCAGCAAGCGCTCGTTGTCGTGCTGTCGAGCACTGGGCAGTCGCTTGCTCCAGTCGTAGTAGCTACTGGTCGATACCCGCAGGCAGCGGCACATCAGGCGAATCGGAAACTCATCGCGGCAACGTTCGATCACCTGATACCTCAGGATGATGCCTTGGCAAAGAACGTCGCCGCTTCTCGCAAAAAATCCCGCTCCTTGGTGATCCGGGCCAACTCGCGCTTGAGCCGGGCAACTTCCTCGTCACGCGGGCTACCGGTGCCAACAAAGGCGGCTTTTCCCACCGCCTGTGCCTCCCGCTTCCAGCGAGTCAGCAGGCTGTCACGGATGCCCAGCTCACGGGCTACCTGGGCGCAGCTGACACCTGGCCGACTGGCTTGCTCCACTGCACCACGCTTGAACTCGGCACTGAACTTACGACGCTTTGACATGAACACTCCTCATGGCCTGAATCGGCCTTCTTGTAAGTGTCCGTGAAAACGGGGGTGAACCCCGGGGTAGAACCCTCACAAGCAAGTCAGATACCTTGCAAACCCTGGAAACTACATCGCTTCCATTGCGAAGGTTGTGCGAGAGGACACCCGTGCGGAGCGCGGTCCGATCCAAGTGGTTGGCCCCGATGCCATGATGACGCCTCATCCGCCAGGCGCGAAGCCCCACTTCTTGGTCATCGTTGTAGGTGAGACGGTTCGTGCGCAGAACTGGGGTTTGAATGGATATGGCAGACAGACAACGCCTCAGTTGGCAGCGTTGGACGTCGTCAATTTCTCAGACGTGACCGCCTGCGGGTCAAACACCGAAGTGTCGGTGCCCTGTATGTTCTCTGCGTACGGGCGGCGAGACTACGACCGAGACAAGATCAAAGGTTCGGAGTCGCTTCTGCATGTTCTGGAGCGTGCCGGGGTCAGGACCCTATGGCGTGACAACCAGACTGGATGCAAGGGCGTCTGCTCTGATCTGGCATTTGAATCCTATCGCGTGCCCGCCAAGGATGTTCTGTGCGACGACCAAGCATGCCGTGACGAGATTATGCTGCAAGGTCTGCATGACTCGATCGAGGACAACCCTGGTGATGTCGTCGTCGTTCTACATCAGTTGGGGAACCACGGACCCAGCTACTTCAAGCGATACCCGGAAGATCTGACGAAATTTACTCCCGACTGCCGAAACGCAGACTTGGGCAAGTGCACACGCGGTGAAATCGTCAATGCGTATGACAACGCGGTCCTTGCGACAGATGACTTCCTTGCAAAGACAATTCGCATGCTTGAACAGGACAAGAGTCACGATACCGGGCTGATCTATGTCTCCGACCACGGCGAGTCATTAGGGGAGGCGAACGTCTATCTTCACGGGCTCCCCTACGCTATCGCCCCTGATACTCAGATCAAGGTGCCGATGGTGATGTGGATGTCTGATGGTATGAAGAGCAGCAACAACCTGGACCTTCAATGTGTCCGGGACCGATCAAAGCAGCCGGCCAGCCACGACAACCTCTTCCATTCTGTGCTTGGCCTGATGCAGGTTAGGACGACGGTGCTAGACGAGAGCCTAAATCTGTTCTCAGGCTGTACCAGCAACGCCGGTCACAGCCTATAGCCGACCACGGCGAGTATCGCTGTTGGAAGACCCGTGAGCGTCTCTTGGGCCCAAAAGAAGGAATCATCGAAGTGGCAGATATGTACGGTCATCGTCCGCGGAGCATTGCGCGCGTCTTTGAGGCGCTTCGCTGGTCTCTCCAGGGACTGAGATCAGCTTGGCTGCATGAATCGTCGTTTCGGTTGGAAGTTGTTATGGCCGCGGTGGCATTACCTACAGCTATCTTTTTCGGCAACTCAGGGGTAGAGCGAGTGCTTCTCATGGGGAGCGTACTGTTCGTTTTGGCATTCGAGCTGCTGAACTCCGCTATCGAGGCAGTGATCGAACGGTATGGCCCAGAAATCCATGAGCTGGCTGGTCGTGCGAAGGACATGGGGTCGGCTGCGGTGTTCGTGGCTCTTTGCAATGTCGCCCTCACATGGGCCGTTATCCTTGTGGGTTGATTCCCCGGGTCCCGACCTGAACGGGGCTCGGGTGCGTTCAAGCACAGCCACCGTAGTGTTTTTATGTAATTGTATCCGTCCAAAAGAGGTTGCTAGCCTTTCCCAATGCGTCGCTCTCTGCCTGCTATTCGTATATACCTGATGCTGCTGCTTTTGGCGGTGTTCGTGGTCGTGCCTGTGGCCGAGGCATTGGCGTGCGCGCAAGAAGCGACGGTCAGCGTGGGCGATGTGCACGCCTTGCAAAGTGATTCAGACTCCGAGTCGAGCAAGAGCAAGGATTCGTCCAGTGCCGATGCCTGTGGCCATGGGCATTGCCACCATTCAACGGCAAGCCTCCCAGCTGCCGGTCACGACGATCTGTTCGCCGATGGCCGGATTTCGCTGCACAGTACCGAGCACGGGGACGTCTACGCCCTCCGACTCGACGGACCCATGCGCCCCCCCCGTATCTGATCTGGCTCTGCCCCGCATTTGCGGGTAGTTCGCTCAGATAATTTACGGGAGTTTTTATGTCGATTTTGACGGGTCGGTCGCTTTCAGCGACCGGGTTGGCTGTCGCTGTTCTGCTGGCGTTGGTGCCAACCGGGCATGTAGCTGCTCAAACTGCACCATCTTACGAATCGTTGCTTTCTCGTTTGAACCAGATGCCTGCGACGGTCCAAGGCGTCGCGCTGGCTGAGGCAGCCGAGGCGCGGGTACAACAGGCTCGGGCACTGCCCAATCCGACGGTCTCCATCGAAGCGGAGAACGCCTACGGCACTGGTCCCTACAAAGGTTTCTCAAACGCTGACAGCATTGTCACCCTCTCCCAGCCGCTGGAGATTTGGGGTCAACGAGGGGCCCGAGTGCGCGCCGCGCGTGCGGAGGCTGGGGCTGCAGGCTTGCGGGGTGATCTGATGCGCAGTGACGCAGCGGGTCGCCTGGCTGCGACATACGCCGAAGCAGAGGCTGCGCTGCGCCGATATGAGTTGGCCAGCGAGGCATTGGCCTTGATTGAACAGGACGCCAAGGCGGTAGCTGCGATGGTCAGCGGGGGACGTGAGCCCAACCTGCGCGGTGTGCAGGCACGGAGCGAGGTCGCCAATGCAAAGGCCAGCCTAGATGAGGCCGAGGCCTACCGGGATGCGGCGCTTGCTCGCCTAGCCGGGGTGTCCTTAGTGGACAGCCCGCTGACCGACATCGGCGAAAGCCTGCTTGACCGAGTGCCCTCTCACCCAGTCGCTATTGAGGTCGCCCCGCTTGCCGTTCGCATTGCCCAAGCTGAAGCGGAAGCCTCCGGCCGCCTTATCGATGTCGAGCGCAAGCGTGCCTTGCCACAACTGAGTGCATCCGTGGCTCAGACGCGCTTCCGCCAAGCAGGCGACCAGGCCTACAACGTGGGCATCAGCCTTTCGATTCCCCTATTCGACCGTAACCGCGGTGCGATCCAGGCGGCCTATGCGGAACAACGTGCTGCCGAAGCGGTTCTGGAGGCTCAGAGGCGTGACAGTGAGGCGGCCCGTTTGGGAGCGGTAGCGAGTCTCAAGGCATCCAACAGCCGCGTACGAGCAGCGGATGAAAGCGTACAGGCCGCAGATGAAGCCTATCGGCTGGCCCGCATCGGATTTGAGGCAGGTCGTATATCGCAATTGGAGCTGCGCAGCACGCGATCAACCCTGATCGCTGCGCGTGGCAGTGCTGTGGATGCCCGTCTTAGCCGGGTGGCAGCAGAAATCGACCTCGCCCGCCTTGAAGGGCGCGCACCGTTTGTGGAGGCAAAATGAACAAGTACGGAAACAAGACGCTCATCGGAGCGACGCTGCTGGCTACCTTGATGATGACCGGCGCGCTGACCTCATGCAGTGGCGGGGCGCAGGAGGATGCCAAATCCACCGGTACGGAGGCAGAAAAGCCGGCTGGAAAGGATGATGGTCACGACGATCACGCAGCTGACGCAAAGCCGGGCTCCGCCGAGGCGCACAGTGAAGGTGATGGTGATGGCGAACATGGCGAAGAGGAGTCCGAGGAAGGTGTAGTCAAGCTGACGCCTGACCAGATCAAGGCATCTGGCATCGGCGTGGTGGCTGTCGGCCGCGGCGGTGGCGCATCGACCCGCCTTGCAGGTCGCGTCGAGCCGGCCATCGGGGGGCGTGCTGCCATCGCCTCAACGGTCACCGGCCGCGTTGAGCGCGTGCTTGTTGCGCCGGGTACAGCCGTCAAGAGCAACCAGCCCCTGGTGATCATTGTCAGTGGAGAAGCTGCGACCTTCAAAGCCGCCGCCACTGCCGCTGCGGCGGAGGCCGAAGCCATTCGCCTGGCCTACGGCCGCGACAAGTCTCTTGTCGAGCAGGGCGTAGTGGCTCGCCAGGAGCTGGAGGCCTCGCGCGCGCGCTCTTTGGCCGCTGATGCCGCCGCTAGTGCTGCACGTGCACAGGTAGCGGCCAGTGGATCTCCGGACAGTTCCGGCCGGGTGACAATCTCCAGTCCTGTCGCTGGCGTGGTTGGCAACGTCCAAGTGACGCCCGGTGGTGTCGTCTCAGCTGGAACGCTTGTTGCGGAGGTTTCCAATCCGGACATGAATGAACTCGTATTCACTGCACCGCCAGCACTGGCCACTCTCGCGGTGCCCGGAATGAAGCTGGAAGTGACTGGCCCGGGCGGAAGCTTCGAAGCTGAGGTGATTGCCGCCGCTGCGAATGTGATGCAGCAGGGAGGCACCGCGACCATTCGCGCCAAACCAATTTCGGAGAAGTTGCCACCGGCCGGCTCGCCCGTTTCGGCGGTAATCATCGCCGATGGCGCAGCTGAAGGCATGAGCGTCCCGGCGGATGCGGTCCAAAGCGTTGATGGCAGAAGTGTTGTGTTCGTTGCTGTCGAGGGAGGCTTTAAGGCAACGCCGGTACTCGCTGGCCGTCGTGCAGGTAATCGAATCGAAATCCTTAACGGTCTGACAGGTAGTGAGCGCCTCGTAGGAGCCAATGCCTTCCTGCTCAAGGCCGAACTGGCCAAGGGCGAAGCCGAGCACGGCCACTAAGGGAACTCATACACCATGTTCAAGATCATCATTGAAGCAGCGGTCAAGTTCCGCTGGCTCGTGGTGTTTCTGGCTGCATTGATCGCCTGCTTTGGCTTGTTCCAACTGAGCAAGCTGCCAGTCGATGCTGTACCAGATATCACCAACCGCCAGGTTCAGATCAATACAATTGCACCTGCCCTCACACCGGAGCAGATTGAACGCCAGGTTACCTATCCTCTGGAGACGGCCTTGGCCGGCATCCCGGGTCTGAATACAACTCGTTCCCTGTCGCGCAATGGCTTCTCTCAGGTCACGGCGATCTTCACTGATCAGACCGACATCTATTTTGCCCGCCAGCAGGTGGCAGAGCGGATGCGGGAGGCTGCCGGAGATCTGCCCGAGGGCGTGTCCCCCATGCTCTCCCCGGTTACAACCGGGCTGGGCGAGGTTCTCATGTGGACGGTGGACTTCAAGCCATTCGACCCCAAGAAGCTGGCCAAGCCCGGCCAGGCTGGCTGGCAAGAGGGTGAGGTCTACCTGACACCAGAGGGCGATCGTCTTGGAACCGCCCAGGAGCGCGCAACGTACCTGCGTACTGTCCAGGACTGGATCATCGCACCACAGATGCGCTCCAGCCCCGGCCTGGCCGGTGTTGATACGGTGGGTGGGTACGTCAAGGAATACGGCATCTACCCCGACAGCGCTCGACTGGCGGCATACAACCTGGGTCTGGCCGATCTGGTCCAAGCACTGGAACGCTCCAACGTCCAGGCTGGCGCGGGTTTCGTCCAGCGTGCGGGCGAAGGCCTGGTCGTTAGGGCAGACGGCCTTGCCCTGACGACCGACGACTTGGCTCAGTCGCCGGTGGCCACCAAGGACGGTGTGGTCATCCGGGTGGCCGATGTTGCCGAGGTCGGTATGGGGCGCGCCCCACGGCTTGGTGCAGCTAGCCGAAATGGTCATGAGGCGGTACTGGGCACGGCACTGATGATCGCCGGCGGCAACAGCCGCACCGTCGCTCAAGCTGCAGCTGAGCGCCTGGCACAGGTCAACGAATCTCTGCCCGCCGATATCTTCGCAGAGCCAGTGCTGGACCGTAGTGTGCTGGTTAACTCCACCGTCAAGACTGTCGCCAAGAACTTGACCGAAGGCGCCCTGCTGGTCGTCGTTGTGCTGTTCCTGCTGCTGGGCAACCTGCGGGCGGCAGCCATCACCGCATTGGTCATTCCGCTGTCGTTCCTCTTCGCTGTTATCGGCATGAACAAGTTCGGCATCAGCGGCAACCTCATGAGTTTGGGTGCGCTGGACTTCGGCATCCTTGTGGATGGCGCGGTAATTGTGATCGAGTCCACCCTGCTGATGCTTGGCAAGCGGCGTGCGGAACTCGGCCGACCCCTCAATGCCATGGAGCGACTGCGTGTGGCCGCCGACTCGGCGAGGAAAATGGCGCGCCCTGCAGCCTTCGGCCAGGTGATCATCCTGTTGGTGTTCGCACCGATCCTTACGCTGGAAGGTGTGGAGGGCAAGACGTTCCAACCGATGGCCGCCACCTTCATGCTCGCCCTCGTTGGCGCGTTTATCTTCTCGTTCACCTTTGTACCGGCGATGGCTGCCCTGTTGGTCAGGGAGCCCAAGCTCCACGCGAAGAAGGAAGGACACGAGGGCGACCAGGACGAAGAACATGAGACTGCCATCATCCGCGTCCTGCGCGGCCGTATTGAACCGGCGATCCAAGCGGCGATTCGTAGGCCCAAGGCAGTGTTCGCTGGCGCCATTTTGATGCTCGCGATGGGCGTGGTCGGCTTTACGATGCTGGGTCGAGAGTTCATGCCAACGCTTGATGAGGGAAATCTCGCTATGCAAGCGTTGCGTGTGCCATCTACGTCGCTTGAGCAATCGTTGGCTATGCAATTGGCGCTGGAGAAGGCCATTGCTGCTGAACCAGAGGTTGTGACGGTCTTCTCGCGGACCGGTACTGCAGAAGCAGCTATCGACCCCATGCCGACCAACATCTCCGACAGTGTGATCGTACTTAAACCGAGAAAGGAGTGGCCAGACTCTTCCCTGAGCAAGGAGGATCTGATTGCAAGGTTTGAGAAGATCGCCGCCTCGCAGATAGGCAACAGCTTTGAATTCAGCCAGCCCATCGAGCTGCGCTTCAATGAGCTGATCTCAGGCGTGCGTACGGACCTGGCCGTCATGATCTACGGCGACAACTTCGAGCAACTGCAAGCTGTTGCCGATCAGGTCGCGCTGAAGCTGAGGAATGTCCAGGGCTCAGCGGATGTCCGTGTTGAACAGATTTCCGGCCTGCCCACGCTCAATGTGGCAATCGATCATCTTGCAGCTGCGCAGTATGGCCTCACGGCAGCGGACGTGAGCGACGCGCTTTCAACCGGTATTGGCGGCGCTGCGGCAGGCAAGATCTTCGAGGGCGACCGCCGGTTCGATGTTGTTGTGCGCCTCGGCGACGATGCACGCAATGACCCCGATCAGCTCGCGTCACTGCCGATTGCAACTCCAACTGGGGGCATCGTGCCGCTCTCCTCTGTCGCACGCATTGAGATCAGCGAGGGGCCGAACCAGATCAGTCGAAACAATGGAAGCCGTCGTGTGGTGGTGCAGGCAAATGTTCGCGGTCGTGACTTGGGCGGGTTTGTTGGAGAGGCCCAGGCGGCGGTGAAGGACGTACAGCTTCCGCCGGGCGCCCACATGACGTGGGGAGGTCAGTTCGAGAACTTGCAGCGGGCTGAAAAGCGACTCATGACAGTTGTTCCGATTGTCTTCCTATTGATCGGCAGCCTGCTGTTCATGGCATTGGGCAGCGCAAAGGAGGCGGGCCTGGTGTTCACCTGCGTCCCACTGGCCCTGGTTGGCGGAATTCTCGCGTTGCTGGTGCGTGGTATGCCGTTCTCGGTATCTGCCGCCGTCGGATTCATCGCGGTATCGGGTGTTGCGACCCTGAATGGATTGGTGCTCATGCAAGCCATCAGAGAGAGGCTTGATGCAGGTGACAGTCCATTGATCGCTGCAATGAACGGTGCCGGCAGCCGAATTCGCGCGGTGGTGACCACCGCGCTGGTGGCGATCGTTGGCTTCATTCCAATGGCTATTGCGAGTGGATCTGGTGCTGAGGTGCAGAAGCCTCTCGCCACGGTGGTCATTGGCGGCCTGTTGACCGCAACAGTGCTAACACTTCTTGTGCTGCCGACATTTGCGGGACGCTTGGCCAAGGCAGGCCCGAAAGGGCAACCGGAAACTGTCCACTGAATGATGGAGTGTTTGGGCCCGGCAGAGCATCTGCCTGCCGGACTTCCCGTTCCATTTTTATGACGTTGGAGGGAACAAATGAACCTGACCACAGAACTCGAACTGCCAGTAATACTCCCAGGTGTCTCTCGGGACGACAGCTGCGTCCAGAGGCTGGTCGCTGGTCTTCAGGACATGGAGGGAGTATCGCGCGTGCACATTCGCGAGGGTAGCGACGAAGCTCTCGGAACGCTCTGCATTCATTACGACCCCGAGATCGTCTCGCTTCAGCGAGTGCGAGAGGTGGCGGCATCCGTGGGCATTGAGTTGGGTGATCGGTATGGCCACCTTTTCTTGGAGCTTGGTTCGGCCGTTCACGCACGAAAGGCAAGGACAATTGCGGCGCAAGTGCAGGCCGTACCAGGCGTCATTGAAGCCACCACCAGCCCAGCTGGTGGCATAAGCATCGAGTACGAGAGAGCCAAGACAGGCGAGGCGGAGCTGAGAGCGAAGCTTGAGGCGCTGGGTGTAGCGCAAGAGCCACCGAGTCCGAGGGGAGATTTGAAGGATCAGCACGAAGGACACGATCACAAGGACCGACAGGACCCCGGTCATTCCCACGGGGGCACGCTAGGTGGCAATAGTGAGCTGATCTTCTCACTTGCTTGCGGCCTGCTCCTGATCGTGGGATTTGCGATTGAAAAGCTTGGGTTGACCCAAACGCCCTGGATCCCCACAGCGTTTTACGTAGCAGCCTACGTCTTTGGCGGCTGGTTCACGCTTGGCGAGGCGATCGGGAACATCAAGCTGAAGCGCTTTGAGATCGATACGCTGATGCTGGTTGCAGCGGCAGGCGCAGCCGCGCTCGGCGCATGGGCCGAAGGCGCCTTGCTTCTGTTCCTCTTCAGTCTCGGTCACGCCCTTGAACACTACGCGATGGGCCGGGCTAAACGTGCGATAGAAGCTCTCGCCAAGCTTGCCCCAGAAACTGCCAGGGTGCTGAGGAATGGGCAGGTCGTGGAAGTCCAGGTTGAATCGTTGATACCTGGAGATGTGGTGGTCGTACGTCCCAATGACCGGATGCCGGCGGACGGATTCGTTATCAAAGGGGCTAGCAGCGTTGACCAAGCCCCTGTCACCGGGGAAAGCATCCCGGTTGATAAGCTGGCAGTCAATGACGCTGCTCTAGCACGGGATCGACCTGATTCGGTGGTAATGGAGTCACGTGTTTTCGCCGGCACTATCAATGGCTCCGGCGCCCTGGAGGTTGAAGTCACGCGTCGATCAGGCGAATCGGCACTGGCCCGCGTCGTCAAGATGGTAAGTGAGGCTGAGACTAGGAAGTCGCCCACGCAGCGCTTCACGGACAAGTTCGAGAGAGTATTCGTTCCCGCGGTGTTGATTCTGGCTGTGCTCCTCCTTTTCTCCTGGGTTGTGGTTGATGAGCCATTCCGTGACAGCTTCTATCGTGCTATGGCAGTTTTGGTGGCAGCGAGCCCCTGTGCACTGGCCATAGCCACGCCAAGTGCTGTTCTGGCGGGCATCGCAAGAGCGGCACGTGGTGGTGTGCTCATCAAAGGTGGGGCGCCACTCGAAGAGCTAGGAATGATCCGCGCCATCGCGTTCGACAAGACTGGAACGCTCACTGAAGGCAAGCCGCGAATTACCGACATCAAAGTGATGCAGGGAACGACAGAGCAGGAACTGCTTCACGTTGCCGTCGCCGTCGAGGCTTTAAGTGACCACCCTTTGGCCGCAGCTATCGTTCGAGATGGTAATACTCGCCTGGGCGATGGACCGGTCATGGTAGCGACAGACCTCGCTAACTTCGCTGGAAGAGGCGTTCAGGCGAAGGTGAACGGCATTGACGTGTGGATAGGAAAGGCAGAAATGTTCGGTAACGACGGCATTGGCGCTCTATCCGCGGGTGCGGAGTCTGCCATTGAGGAGCTCCGTAACGCCGGCAGAACCACGATGGCCGTTCGCCTAGGTGATCGCGACCTAGGTGTCATCGGCCTTATGGATACGCCCCGGCCAGAGGCGCGTGAAGCCCTGGACAAGCTAAGGCGCTTGGGCATCCAACGAATGATCATGATCTCTGGCGACCACCAGACTGTAGCTCAAGCCGTGGCAACGGACGTGGGTCTAAACGAGGCATGGGGAAATCTCATGCCTGACGACAAGGTGAAGGCAATACGTCAGTTGAAGGAGACGGAGCGAGTGGCAATGGTCGGCGACGGTGTGAATGACGCACCCGCAATGGCTAGTGCCAGCGTCGGAATTGCAATGGGTGCCGCCTCTTCGGACGTAGCGCTGGAGACTGCCGACGTCGCGCTTATGTCTGAGGATTTGAGACAGGTTGCATTCTCTGTAGCGCTTAGTCGACGCACGAAACGGGTGATCCGTCAGAACGTGTATGTGAGCCTGGGCGTCGTAGCGTTGTTGGTTCCTGCGACCATCCTAGGTCTTGGCATTGGACCGGCTGTGGCAGTGCATGAAGGTTCAACCTTGTTGGTTGTATTCAATGCGCTGAGGCTCCTTGGCTTCCGTCAGTCGTGACATGCGAATTCTAGTGATTGAGCGCGATCGAGAAGTCGCTTTGAAGATTCTGGCCTACTTCGAGGCCCGAGGGCATCAGCTTGATACCATCGGGGACGGCATCGCCGGCCTTCACTTTGCGGCGTCCAATGGTTACGACGCAGTCATTCTTGATTGGATGCTTCCTCGCATGGAAGGCCCGGAGGTTCTGAGAAGGCTGCGGTTGAATCACGGTGTTTCAGTTCCTGTTGTGATGTTGGCTGCAAAGGTTGCGCTCTCGGACAAAATCATCGCTTTCCGCTCCGGTGCAGATGACTATGTGACCAAGCCTTTTGAGCTCCCGGAGCTCGAAGTTCGCCTAGAGGCGTTGGTTTCCCGTACGGAGGGACGCGTAACAAGGAGGCGGCTGCTGATCGGAGAGCTCACGTTGGACCTGAGTACGTTGGAGGCCACACGGGCTGGAAAACGACTGCATCTGTACCCAGCTTGCAGGAAGCTCCTTGAAGCGCTGATGCGGGCAAGTCCTGCCGCTGTGACCAGGCGGCAGCTTGAGCACACTCTCTGGGGTGACGACCTGCCCGACGGGGATCTTCTGCGATCACAGATGTCCAGCCTGCGGCGAAGCATTGGGTTCTACCGGTAATCCCCCCGCCAATTAGCTGACGTCAGAAGTGGAATTTTCTCGTAGTCTTCCCCGAGGAGGTTCCATGAAGAAGTCCCGCTTTACTGACAGCCAGATCATTGCCGTGCTCAAGCAGGCCGAAACCGGCACGCCGGTGCCGGAGCTATGTCGCGAACACGGCATCAGTTCGGCGACGTTCTACAAGTGGCGCAGCAAGTTCGGCGGCATGGACGCGTCGCTGATGTCCCAGCTCAAGGAGCTGCAGGACGAGAACCGGCGGTTGAAGAAGATGTACGCCGACGCGCAGCTCAGCGCCGACCTGCTGAAGGAGGCGCTGTCAAAAAAATGGTGAGGCCATCTCAACGCCGGGAGATGGCCCGATGGGCGGTACAGGGCGGGCGCACGAGCATCCGGCACGCTTGCCAGACCTTCGATCTGAGCGAGACCTGTTTCCGCTACCAGGTCAAGGCCAGCGAGGAGAACGCACGGATCGCCGACTGGCTGGTTCGGCTGACGACGACGTTCAAGGATTGGGGCTTCGGCCTGTGCTTCCTGCACCTACGCAACGTCAAGGGCTTTGGCTGGAACCACAAGCGCGTATATCGCATCTACCGGGAGCTGGAGTTGAACCTGCGGATCAAGCCGAAGAAGCGGTTGGTACGTGAGCGGCCCGAGCCGCTGACGGTGCCCGAGGCGATCAACCAGGTCTGGTCGATGGACTTCATGCACGACCAACTCAGCGACGGCCGCAGTTTCCGATTGTTCAACGTGCTGGACGACTTCAACCGCGAGGGCTTGGGGATCGAAGTCGATCTGTCGCTGCCGGCGGTGCGGGTGATCCGTGCGCTGGAACAGATCATCGAATGGCGCGGCAAACCGCGGGTGATCCGCTGCGACAACGGCCCGGAGTACATCAGCGGCCCCATGCTGGCTTGGGCCAAGGACAGGAACATCGACATCCAGCATATCCAACCGGGCAAACCGCAGCAGAATGCTTACGTCGAACGCTACAACCGCACCGTGCGCTATGCCTGGCTCGCCCGCACCCTGTTCGATTCGATCGAGCAGGTGCAGGACAAGGCCACCCGCTGGCTATGGACGTACAACCACGAGCGCCCCAACATGGCGCTCGGCGGCATCACACCGATGCAGAAGTTGGCACTCGCCACTTAGCTCCACTTTTGGAGTCCGCTAAAAGCGGGGGGGTTACCGCATGGAAGACGGCTAAGGAGCCCGCATGGACGGCACGCTTGGACTGGTCCTTGGCGAGCTTGTTGCCTGCCTTGGCCAGGGTGCGTGTGGCACCCAGGCCAGCGCAGCAGGGAATGCCCACCCATTGCAGGATGCGTTGGCGTGCTTCCAGGCAGGCCGCAAGAGGGTCTTTGAGGCCTTCCAGGTCGACGAAATTTTCATCGATCGAATAGATCTCCACCCTGGGGAAGAGATCCTGAAGAATCGTCACAATCCTGGCTGACAGATCCCCGTACAGCGCGAAGTTGGCTGACCTGACGAGGACTTGCTTTCTGATGTCCTTGGGGACCTGGAAGATGGGCATACCCATTTTCAATCCCAAGGCCTTCGCCTCTGGCGACAGGGCGATACAGCATCCATCGCCATTGCCAAGCACAACAGTGGGTTTGCCTCGCAGCTTGGGGTCGAAGACCCGCTCGCATGAGACATAGAAGGTGTTGCCGTCGATAAGTCCGTAGCGCATGCGGGCACGGTACGGGGCTCATGTATCAGGAGTTGAGATCAGAGGTGCTGGGTGATGGAACTGCGCACCACCCCCCAGATTTCCAGCTCGACATCCTCTGGCACGATGATGGAGGGATATCCGCTACCGCTGGCCAGGACCATGCAGTTGTTACGTATGTAGAGCTTCTTGCAGACGAAGCCGCCCTCCCACAGAGCCACGACAGTGTGCCCAGGCCGTGGGCTGATCGAACGATCGACAACCAAGAGATCGCCGTCGTGGATACCGAAATCGGCCATCGACCCGCCGCAGTCGGCCTGCACAAGGAGCGTAGCTGGTGGGTTAGGCACCAGCTTGGCATTGAGATCCAAGCGGTCTTCTTCTCGGAAGAAGTCTTCAGCAGGGCTGGGAAAGCCGCAGGCGGCAGTGGAGGCAAGCACCGGCAATGGCAGGGATGGCAGCGAGTTCTGGAGATGTATGACTGTCGGAGTGACGAGAGGCATGAGCTTTGTAGGCCGCAGCCGAGGGCTGGGTCTTGATCAGATGGTTGTTAGTAATACTACTACCTCCCGTCATTTCTGCTGAGCGCTGTCTGGCGCTGTCCAGAGTCGTCTGGTACGAGCCAGTGGAAAGTGAGTCAATTAGTGAGTCTTTGATTCTTCGCCGCGCTTGAAAAATTAGTAATTACAAGTAGTTGCAGCATGTATGTGGTTGCTGGTGGGCCCATGTCCTTCCACTCGCGTTGAAGCACTTCAGGCATTGCCGCAGCCGGCACCTTGGCTCGGCTGCGACGGTTTCTGCTTCCTGGCTCAGGCGTCTGCGCCGAGATGGCGCCATACCCGCTTTGCCAGATCCGCTGCCTCATCCCACTGCAGGCGGCTCATGACGTTGAGTTCGTAGCGTTCGCGCAGTGTTTCCAGGCGACGCTCCTCATTGGCGCGTGGTGTGTGCAGCCAGACATCGCACGCGCTCTTGACCGCGAGCGCATAGGTGCCGAAGCCATGCTTGCCCAGGCGCCCGGCAGCATGTTCGGCACGCCAGTAGGCCAGTTCGGCTTCCACGTCCAAAACCATCGGGGCGGCCCGCGTGCCCATTTGCATTGCTCTCCTCACCACCTTTGATCGGGGCCCCGAACATACGGTGAACGAGGTGAAGGAATGGCGCTGAGGTGATCACAAAACTAAGTAGTTCACTGCGCCCGATGTCGCGCGGAGTGGGAAAATGCCTGGCCCTGTGTGGCGACATCGACAATCTGCGGTGGTGTCTTCGCACCGCCGCCGCGTTTTTCAACTAACCTGAATTGGATGAGCCCGGCACTGCCGCCGCGGTCCATGCCGTCCTTCTGCAAGGAGCCTGCGGTCGTCCCATGAGTGAATCCGCAATCCCCACGCCTGATGCGGGGCACGCCGTCCTGCCCCCTGAGTCGCCGCTGCCAATGCCGGAGCAGTCGCTGCGCGAGAGCAGGCTGTACAACCGCCGGTTGCCGACCGCGCCGCGCCTGATCTTCTGGCGCCGACTGTTCGTGTTCGGCGGCACCCTGGTGATGACCACGATGGCGTCGTGGATGATGTGGGACGTGCTGGCGGTCGGTGGCATCACCGTGCTCGAAGCCTGCCTGATGATGTTCTTCGTGCCGCTGTTCGCCTGGGTCGCGCTGTCCTTCGTCGGCTCGCTCGCCGGTTTCCAGGCACTGGTGCGCGGCCTGCGCAAGCTCGGTATCGATCCGGCCCAGCCATTGCCGCGGCTGTCCACGCGCACCGCGCTGCTGATGCCGACCTATCACGAGGAGCCGGGTCGGCTGATGGCCGGGCTCCAGGCGATCTACGAGTCGGTCGCCGCTACCGGCCAGCTCGACCAGTTCGACTTCTTCATCCTCAGTGACAGCCGTCGCGAAGAGGTCGGTCGCGAGGAGGAGCGCGTCTACGCCCAGCTGTGCGAACGCGCCGGGGGCCACGGTCGCATCTTCTACCGCCGGCGTGGCGACAACAGCGGGCGCAAGGCCGGCAACATCGCCGACTGGGTGCGCCGCTTCGGTGGTGCCTATCCGCAGATGCTGATCCTGGACGCCGACAGCCTGATGACCGGCGACACCATCATCCGCCTGTGCGCGGCGATGGAACGCCACCAGGACGTGGGGCTGATCCAGTCACTGCCCGTGGTGGTCAACGGCCGCACCCTGTTTGCCCGCATGCAGCAGTTCGGTGGCCGCGTGTACGGACCGGTGGTTGCCTATGGCGTGGCGTGGTGGCACGGCGCGGAGAGCAACTACTGGGGCCACAACGCGGTGATCCGCACCCGTGCCTTCGCCGACCATGCCGGCCTGCCGGCGCTGCCCGGGCGGCAGCCTTTCGGCGGCCACATCCTCAGCCACGATTTCGTCGAGGCCGCGCTGATGCGCCGCGGTGGCTGGTCCACGCACATGGTGCCCTACCTGGGCGGCAGCTATGAGGAAGGCCCACCGACGCTGACCGACCTGCTGGTGCGCGATCGCCGCTGGTGCCAGGGCAACCTGCAGCATTCCAAGGTGGTGGGTGCCAGTGGCCTGCACTGGATCAGCCGCATGCACATGCTGTGCGGCATCGCCCATTATTTCACCGCGCCGATGTGGGCGATGCTGATGCTGATCGGCATCGCCATCCCGCTGCAGCAGGGCGGAATCGACCTGGCGCAGGCGCTGCACCTGCCGTTCTCGCCGGTGCACTACTGGCGGCACGAGGACCAGGCCGGCGTGGTGTGGGTGTTCGCGGTGACGATGGCCGTGCTGCTCGCTCCCAAGGCGATGGGCTACATCGCGCTGCTGCTCGCGCCCGCGGAGCGGCGTGGCTGCGGTGGCGGCTTGCGCGCATTGCTCGGAGTGCTGCTGGAGACGCTGTTGGCAGCGCTGATGGCGCCGATCGTGATGTACCTGCAGTCGCGCGGGGTGGCCGAGGTGCTGGCCGGCAAGGATTCGGGCTGG
This sequence comes from Stenotrophomonas sp. Marseille-Q4652, assembly GCF_916618915.1. NCBI lineage: Bacteria > Pseudomonadati > Pseudomonadota > Gammaproteobacteria > Lysobacterales > Lysobacteraceae > Stenotrophomonas > Stenotrophomonas sp. Marseille-Q4652. The sequence goes on along the minus strand of NZ_CAKAKE010000001.1, from coordinate 2,144,068 downwards.
GACGCACAGCAGCGCGACGACGGCACGGTGCCGTGGTGGGCGCTGGTGCGCAGCTACGGTGGCCTGAGCCTGTTCGGCGTGCTGGCCGGCGGCATGGCCTACGCGGTGTCGCCGTCGCTGGCAGCGTGGATGTCCCCGGTAGTGATCGGCATGGTGCTGGCGATCCCGGTGGTCAAGCTGACCTCCTCGCGCGCGGCCGGGCAATGGCTGGCCCGCCACCGCGTGCTGACCATTCCCGAGGAGCATGACCCGCCGCGGCTGCTGCTGCGCGCAGCCGAGCTGCGCCGGCAGGCGGCAGAGGCCATGGCCGGACCGGCGCAGTAACGGTGCAGGGCATAATGCAGGCTGCCTTTCGGGAGTCGCTTTGATGCTGGAAACACTGGAGCGTGAAACCGGGACCAACCCGGCATGGTCGATCATCTGGCTGCATGGCCTGGGCGCGGACGGACATGACTTTGCCCCCATCGTTCCGGAGCTGGTGCGCCCGCACTGGCCGGCGCTGCGCTTTGTCTTCCCGCGCGCCCCGGTACGCCGGGTCACGATCAACAACGGCGTGCCGATGCGCGCCTGGTACGACATCCTCAGCCTGGATTTCCGCTCGCGTGCCGATGCAGCCGGCGTGGCCGACTCGGTGGCGCAGGTCGAAGCGCTGATCGCACGTGAGCAGGAGCGCGGCATGGCGCCCGAACGCATCCTGCTGGCTGGTTTCTCCCAGGGCGGCGCGATCACCCTGGCCGCCGGTCTCGCGCGCAACCAGCCGCTGGGTGGCCTGGTCGCGCTGTCCACCTACATCCCGGATCCCGATGCAGCCCGCGCCAGCCTCACCGGGGCGGCCGCCGCGCAGCCAGTGTTCATGGCCCACGGCAGCAGCGATCCGGTGATCCCGGTACAGATCGGCGAACACAGCGCGCAACTGCTGCAGCAGCTTGGGCTGGCCGTGGAGTGGCATCGCTACCCGATGGCCCACCAGGTCTGCGCCGAGGAAATTTCCGACCTTGGCCACTGGCTTGAACAGCGCTTCGCAGGAAGCTGAGCATGAGCGATCCGCGCGGGGAAGTCTGGCTGCCGGACCTGTGCCGGATGCACCGGGTCGCGGCCATGCTGGGCATGGCCGAACTGGTCGTGGTCGTCCTTGCGCTGGCACCTTCGGCCGCGGCCGGATGGACCCTTGCGCAGTTCCTGTACGCCAGCGGCCTGGCGCTGTGGACGGCGCTGGCGGTGACTGGCGCGCTTTGTGTTTCGCGGCGCACGCTTTCGGACTTGCCGCAGGCGCTCGGTTCGGTCGCGGCGGTCTCGCTGGCCGGGGTGATCGCGTGGGTCTGCGCCGGCATCGTGCACGGGCTGTACTCGGTGATGGGCGAGATGCCCGGGGGCATCGCGCCCGCCGGGTTCTGGCGCTTCAGCCTGGGCTGCGCGGCAATGGTGGCCCTGATCAGCGCGCTGGCGCTGCGCCATTTCTACGTCAGCGATCGCTGGAGTGCGCAGGTGCTGGCCCATGCCCAGGCCCAGGCCGATGCCTTGCAGGCGCGCATTCGCCCGCATTTCCTGTTCAACAGCATGAACCTCATCGCCGGGCTGGTCCGGCGCGACGCCGACGTGGCAGAGCGCGCAGTGCTCGACCTGTCCGATCTGTTCCGCGCGGCGCTGGTCGCGGGCGAGACCAGTTCCACCCTGCGCGGCGAGATCGAGCTGGCCCAGCGCTATCTCTCGATCGAGTCGCTGCGGCTGGGTGAGCGCCTGCACGTGGAGTGGCAGCTGGACGAGAGTGTACCTTGGACCTTGCCGATGCCGCAGCTGGTACTGCAGCCGCTGGTCGAGAACGCGGTGCTGCACGGCATCTCCAAACTCCCCGAAGGCGGAGTCATCGAGCTTTCCGTGCATCGCGAAGCCGGGGCGCTGCGGCTCCTGATCCGCAATCCGGCCCCGGAACCGGGAACCGCGCACCTGCCGCTGGGCAACGGCGCCGGCCACGCGTGTCGCAACATCGCCCACCGGCTGGGCTACCGCTTCGGACCAGCGGCGCGGATGACGGGTGGATGGAGCGATGGCTACTATGAATGTGCAATCACGCTGCCGTTGAACGAGGTATCCAGTTGAAGGTGGTGATCGCCGACGACGAGCCGCTGGCACGCGAACGCTTGCGCTCGCTGCTGCAGGCGCATGGCGGGGTGGAGATCGTGGCCGAGGCGGCCAACGGTGCCGAGACCCTGCACGCCTGTGCCGAGCACCACCCGGACGTGGTGCTGCTGGATATCGCCATGCCCGGCATCGATGGCCTGGAAGCGGCCCGTCACCTGGCGGGCTTCGAACCGCGTCCCGCGGTGGTGTTCTGCACCGCCTACGACGCCCACGCGCTGTCGGCCTTCGAGGCCGCGGCCATAGACTACCTGATGAAGCCGGTGCGCCCGGAGCGGCTGGCGGCGGCGCTGGAGCGTGCGCGCACCTTCGTCGCCGGCCGTGGCGGCGCGCAGGCAGCGATGCCGTCGCGGGCACGTACGCTGCTGTGCGCGCGCCTGCGCGGCAGCCTGCGCCTGATTCCGGTCGAGGACATCCACTACCTGCAGGCGGAGGAAAAGTACGTGGTGGTCCACCACGCGCGCGGCGAGGACCTGATCGAGGAATCGCTCAAGTCGCTGGAGGAGGAATTCCCCTCGCGCTTCATCCGCATCCACCGCAATTGCCTGGTCGCGCGCCAGCAACTGGTGGAACTGCGCCGCAATGGCGGCGGCCAGGTGCAGGCGGTGCTGCGCGATGGCAAGCAGCCGCTGGAAGTGAGCCGCCGCTGCGTGGCCAGCCTGAAGCAGGAATTGCGGCAACTGTGATCGCGACGCCGGGTCCGCGATAATGCCCGGCATGGATACCGTGCGAATCGCCACCCGGAAGAGCCCGCTTGCCCTGTGGCAGAGCGAACATGTCGCCGAACGCCTGCGCCAGGCCCACCCGGGGCTGGAGGTGGTGCTGGTGCCGATGAGCACCCGGGGCGACGAGGTGCTGGACCGCTCGCTGGCGGCCATCGGCGGCAAGGGCCTGTTCCTGAAGGAACTGGAGCTGGCGATGCTGCGGGGTGAGGCGGACTGCGCGGTGCATTCGCTCAAGGACGTGCCGATGGAGCTGGACGAGCCGTTCTCGCTGCCCGCGATCCTGACCCGCGCCGATCCGGCCGATGCCTGGGTGTCGAACCTGTATGCCTCGATCGACGCGCTGCCGCCCGGTGCGCGCGTGGGCACCTCCTCGCTGCGCCGCCAGGCACAACTGCGCGCGCGTCGCCCGGACCTGGCGCTGCTGGACCTGCGCGGCAACGTCAACACGCGCCTGGCCAAGCTCGATGCCGGTGGCTACGACGCGATCGTCCTGGCCTGTGCCGGGCTGCAGCGGCTGGGCTTCGACGAGCGCATCAATGCGCGCCTGACCCCACCGGAATGGCTGCCGGCACCCGCGCAGGCCGCGGTGGCGGTGGAATGCCGCGGCGACGATGAACGGGCGCAGGCGCTGTTCGCCGCGCTGGACGATGCGCCGACGCGCCGCTGCGTGGAAGCCGAGCGGGCCATGAACCGCGCGCTGCATGGCAGTTGCCATGTGCCGGTGGCGGCCTTCGCGCAGGAGGAGGGCGGTCAGCTGTGGCTGCAGGGCCTGGTCGGCAGTGCGGCTGATGGCCGGATAGTGCGCGCCGAAGCGCGTGGCCCGGCCACGGATCCCGACGCGCTGGGCCGGCAGGTCGCCGGCCTGTTGCTCGATGCCGGCGCCGGCGAGCTGCTGGCGCAGGCCTGACCCGGCATTGCGCCGGGTCGAGCGCCTTGATTACTTGAAGGTGTAGACCACGTTCATCGTGGTCAGGGTGTCGGTCTTGCGGCGGTCGTCGGTGACGTCGCTGTTGTGGCGGGCCTGCCAGCCGGCCTTGAGCGCGAAATGGGCGTTCATGTTCACCGAAACGCCGAAGTCGTTCTGCGCGAAGGTGTTGTACGAGCCGGATTCGATCAGCAGCGTGTTGACCAGGTCGGTGTTCTCGGTCATCGAGAACTTGAGGTCGAACAGCCCGCGGCCGATCAGGCCGGTGCGGGTCTCGTCGGTCTCCGCCTCGTGGGTGCGGCGCACACCGGGGCCGATCTGCGCGTCCAGGTTCAGGCGCTCGGTGTCGATCAGCCGCGTGCCGTAACCCAGACCGAAGCTGGACTGGCGGTCATAGGTGGCGAAGTCGTCGCTTTCATGGCGCACGGTCGCGGTCAGCTGGCGGTGCTCGCCCAGCTGCAGCGCGCTGCCGGCGCTGACGGTGTAGCGGTTGGCCGTGGTCTGGCGACTGCGCGTGGTGGTGCCGTCATCGGCGGTCTCGGTGTACTCGGCGCTGGAGCGCAGGCCGAACAGGTCGCCGCTGTGGATCCAGTCGCCATCGGCATAGCGCAGGCGCAGGCGGCCGTTGAAGCTCTCGGTGCTGCTGTTGCCGTGGGCCGAGGCAAAGCCCAGTTCGCCACCGCTGCCACTCCACGGCGAGGACATCGCGGCCGGGTCGGTGGACTCCTGCGCCCAGGCCATCGGCGCGGTCAACAACAGCGGCAGTAACAGGGAAAAACGCAGGGACATCAACGACCTCCGTGGGGGAACAGCCAGGTGCTGCAAGGCGCGTGATGATACCGGAAGACACCCCGCACCCCGGCGCGCGGGTACCGCCGCCTTTACCTGCAGTTGGGAAACCCGACCAGGTTGCGGGCCGTCCGCGGCCATCTGGTCGCCGTTTGCCCAGCGGATCCGCGCCGGTCCGGGCGCCATCGCCTGGCAGGCGCCACGACGGCTGCGTCTCGGACATAATCGGCCAATGGACCGCTATGAACGCATCAACGCACTGCATCGTCTCCTCAAGTCCGCACGCTATCCGGTGACGGTGGCACGGCTGCAGGACGAACTGGGTTGCTCACGGGCGACCGTCTACCGCGACCTCGCCTTCCTGCGCGACGCGCTGATGGCGCCGGTGGAGGGCGATGGCGAGGCGGGCTTCCGCTACCAGAGCGGGGAAAGTGACCGCTTTGAACTGCCCGGGCTGTGGCTGAGCTCGGAGGAGCTGCACGCGTTGTTGGCCTCCCAGCACCTGCTGGCCCGCACCGGCGGCGGCGTGCTGTCCTCGGTGCTGGCGCCACTGCAGCAGCGCATCGAGTCACTGCTTGCCGCCCAGGCCGGCGTGTCCTCATGGCCGGTGGAGCGGGTCCGGGTGATCCCGCACCGCGGGCGCAAGCTCGATGAGGCCAGCTTCCGTGCGGTGGCCTCGGCGGTGCTCGAGCGCAAGCAGCTGACCTTCGAATACCGGGCTCGCTCGACTGACGAGGCGACCAGGCGCACCGTCTCTCCGCAACGCATCACCCACTACCGCGACAACTGGTACCTGGATGCCTGGGACCACGGCCGCGAGGCGGTGCGCAGTTTCGCGGTGGACCGCATCAACCAGGCGCGCCTGCTCGACGAGCCGGCCCGCGACGTGGCCGACAGCGAGCTGGACGAGCAGCTGGCTGCCAGCTACGGCATCTTCTCCGGCCCGCCCAAGGGCTGGGCGACGATCGTGTTCAGTGCCAAGGCCGCGCGCTGGGTGGCTGACGAACACTGGCATTCCAGGCAGCAGGGCCGCTTCCTGCCCGACGGCCGCTACGAGCTCAAGCTGCCCTACAGCGTCTCGCGCGAGCTGCTGATGGACGTGCTGCACTACGGTTCGGATGCGGAGATCGTCGAGCCGACCTCGCTGCGCGAGCAGGCCAAGGCGCTGTTGTCGCTGGCATTGAGCAACTACGAGAATTGAGACGGCGCCCGCGCAAGGCGGACGCTGGCCTCACTTTCGCTTCGGCACTTCGAAGCCCAGCCGACCGACCTGCTCGCGGGTCTGCGGCACGCGCTTGAGCTTGTCGGTGTTGACCCCGTACTGCTCGCGCAGGCGGGTGGCCAGCTCGCGGTACAGCATGCTGTCCATGTCTGGTTCGCGGGCAAAGATCCAGGCCATCTCCCGGCCCGGATAGCCGATCAGTGCCCAGGAGTAGTCCGGGGCCACTTCCAGGATCCGGGTGCGGGTCGGCACCACCTTGAAGAACCAGGTGCGCCAGAGGCGGTTGCCGCTTTCCCCGTCCACGCTGGCGCGGGCACTGAGCTCTTCCAGCGGCTCGTCGAAGCCGTCGCGGTAGCTGTAGCGGATCGCCACCTTGTCCTCGTCGCGCAGCGTGTAGTCGTTGACGCTGGCCACGTGGCCGCGCTCGATCACGTTGGGCACCCGCCCGATCACGAACCAGCGGCCGCTGAAACGATGCAGGTCGATCGGGCCGTCGGCAATGCCTTCGCTCGCCACGGCGGGCGGGGCGGGCTCGGCCGACATCGCCGGCAGGGCGGGGAGCGACAACAGCAGCACGGCGGCGAGCTTCAGGGTCAGGCGCATCAGTGGACACGTTAAGGAGGGAGCCGCAGCCTGGCAGATGCCGGGCGACGGTGTTGTCAATGTTAGGTCGCAGCCTGTGAGATGACGACTGCCGATGCTGCACGCACCTGACCTGTTGCGGAGCTGCCATGAAGACCTCGCCCCACACCCGTCGTGACTACCAGCAAACCCCTGATCCGCGCGTGCTGCGCTGGGTCCGCCAGGTCGCGCTGGCTGGACTGGCCCTCGTACTGGTGTGGCCGTCGGCACGCGGCTACAACGCCTGGCTGGGCTGGGGCCCGTTGTGGCTGGTCGGCATGCCGATGGTGGCGTGGTGGAGCCTGTACCGCTTCCGCCTGCCGAAGCTGGGCGGAAAGGCGGGCGCGCAGCGCAAGCGCCGCAGTGGCCCGCAGGCCCGCCGCCGTCCTGTCGCGGCGCGTCGGCGCCTGTCTTCGGCGGCCTGACCTTCGACAGGGTGCGGCCGGCAGGCGCTGTGCTAGCGTTGCCGGCCTATGACTTCCTGGAGCCGCAATGACCCGACTTGCTTCTGCCTGCCTGCTGGCCGGCCTGGCGTCCACCGCTGCCTTCGCCACCATGGCCAACGCTGAAACCCCGAACGATCCGTATGCCTGGCTGGAGGACGTGACCGGCGACAAGCCGCTGTCCTGGGTCAAGGAACAGAACGCCAAGGCCGAGGCGCGCCTGGCGCAGACCCCGCAGTTCAAGCAGATGGAAGCCAGCATCCGCGAGGTGCTGGATTCGGACGCCAAGATCCCCGGCGTCTACAAGATGGGCGGGTTCTACTACAACTTCTGGAAGGACAAGCAGCACGAGCGCGGCATCTGGCGCCGCACCACGCTGGAGGAGTACCGCAAGGCCTCGCCGAAGTGGGAGACCGTGCTCGACCTGGACGCGCTGAACAAGGCCGAGGGCGAGAACTGGGTGTGGCATGGCGCCGACTGCCTGCGCCCGGACTACAACCGCTGCCTCATCGCGCTGTCGCGCGGTGGCGCCGATGCCGACGTTACCCGCGAGTTCGACCTGGCCAGCAGGAGCTGGATCAAGGACGGCTTCTTCCGTCCCGAGTCCAAGGGCGGCCTGGGTTGGATCGACCGCGACACCGTATTCGTCTACACCGATTTCGGAGATGGCTCGATGACCACCTCCGGCTATCCGCGGATCGCCAAGCTGTGGAAGCGCGGCACGCCGATGGACAGCGCCACCGTGGTCTACGAAGGCAAGGCCGAGGACATGTACATCGCGGCGATCCACGATGACACGCCGGGCTACGAGCGCAACCTGGTCAGCCGCACGCTGGCCTTCTACAACAACGAGCTGTACCTGCGCGCCGACGACGGCACGTTGACCAGGATCGATGCGCCGAACTCGGCTGAGAAGGGCCTGCACAAGCAGTGGCTGAGCCTGGAGCTGCGCGAGCCGTGGACCGTGGGCGGCAAGACCTATGCGGCCGGTTCGCTGCTGGTCACCCGCTTCGACGAGTTCATGGCCGGCAAGCGCGAGTTCGAGGTGCTGTTCGCCCCCACCGAGACCACCTCGCTGGCCGGTGCGGTGTGGACCAGGTCGCACGTCGTGCTCAACATCCTCGATGACGTCAAGAACCGCCTGGTGGTGCTGACCCCGGGTGCACAGGGCTGGCAGAAGGGCGAATTCGTCGGCGCCCCGGCGTTCGGCACCATCGGTGTCGGCGCGGTGGACAGCGACGAGTCCGACGCGGTGTGGCTGACGGTCACCGACTACCTGACCCCGACCACGCTGTCGCTGGCGCAGATCGGCCAGCATCCGGAGGTGCTCAAGACCATGCCGGCGTTCTTCAATGCCGAAGGCAAGGTGATCGAGCAGCACTTTGCCACCAGCAAGGATGGCACCCGCGTGCCGTACTTCGTGGTCCATGCCAGGGACATGAAGCTGGATGGCAAGAACCCGACCCTGCTGTACGGCTACGGTGGCTTCGAGATCTCGCTGACCCCCAGCTATTCCGGTGGCATGGGTCGCGCCTGGCTGGAGAAGGGCGGCGTGTACGTGGTCGCCAACATCCGCGGCGGTGGCGAGTACGGCCCGCGCTGGCACCAGGCCGCGCTCAAGCAGAACCGCCACAAGGCCTACGAGGACATGGCCGCCGTGGCCCGCGACCTGGCCGCGCGCAAGATCACCTCTGCCGAGCACCTGGGCGTGCAGGGCGGAAGCAACGGTGGCCTGCTCACCGGCAACATGCTGACCCAGTACCCGGAACTGTTCGGTGCGGTGGTGGTGCAGGTGCCGCTGCTGGACATGAAGCGCTACAGCCACCTGCTGGCCGGCGCCTCGTGGATGGCCGAGTACGGCAATCCGGACACCAGCGACTGGGAGTTCATCAAGACCTTCTCGCCGTATCACCTGTTCGATGCGAAGAAGGACTACCCGCCGGTGCTGTTCACCACCTCCACCCGCGATGACCGCGTGCATCCGGGCCACGCCCGCAAGATGGCGGCGAAGATGATCGAGGCCGGCAAGGACGTGACCTACTACGAGAACATCGAAGGCGGCCACGGTGGTGCAGCCAACAACGCGCAGGCAGCGCACATGCAGGCACTGGCCTACAGCTTCCTGTGGGAGCGCCTGGGCGGCAAGTAAGCCCTTTCGGATATCCGAAACAACAACGCCGCCCCCGGGCGGCGTTGTTGTTTCTGGCAGAGGGTCGGTGGTTGCGTGCTCAACCCTGCCAGCTGCGCAGCCCGCGCGCGATCCGCTCCACCGCCTGCTGCAGCCGCGGGATTTCCTGGGTGTAGGCCAGGCGCACATGCTGGTGGGCGCGGTGCGAGCCGAAGTCCAGGCCCGGGGTGAACGCCACGTGCTCGGTCTCCAGGAAGTGTGCACAGAAGGCCTGGGCGTCGTCGGTGAACGCACTGACATCGCAATAGAGGTAGAACGCACCTTGCGGTTCGACCTCGATGCGGAAGCCCAGCTCGCGCAGCGCCGGCAGCAGGAAGTCACGGCGCTGGCGGAAGGCCTCGCGACGCTGCTCGAAGATCGCCATCGCTTCGTCGCCAAAACAGGCCAGCGCTGCGTGCTGGGCGATGCTCGACGCGCTGATGTACAGGTTCTGCGCCAGCTTCTCCAGCTCGGGCACCGCCTGCGGTGGGGCAACCAGCCAACCCAGCCGCCAGCCGGTCATGCCGAAGTACTTGGAGAAGCTGTTGAGCACGAAGGCCTCGTCATCGACCTGGAGCACGCTGGGTGCGTCCATGCCGTAGGTCAGGCCGTGGTAGATCTCGTCCACCACCAGGTGGCCGCCGCGCGCGTGCAGCGACTGCGACAGCGCGGCCAGTTCGCCGGGATATAGCACGGTGCCGGTGGGATTGGCCGGGGAGGCGACCAGCGCACCAACGCTATCTGGGTTCCAGTGCTGTTCGACCAGTGCGGGCGTCAGCTGGTAGGCGGTCTGCGGACCGACCGGCACCAGCTGCGCGGCGCCTTCGACCAGGCGCAGGAAATGGCGGTTGCACGGATAGCCCGGATCGGCCAGCAGCCAGTGTCGGCCCGGGTCCACCAGCAGGCTGGAGGCCAGCAGCAGCGCGCCCGAACCACCGGGAGTGACGAGGATGCGCTCGGGATCGATGTCCAGCGCGTAGTGGCTGCGGTAGAAGCCACTGATCGCCTCGCGCAGGGCGGGCAGGCCACGCGCTGCCATGTAGCGGGTATGGCCGGCGGCCAGTGCGGCCTGGCCGGCGCGCACGATGGGATCGGCGGTGGTGAAGTCCGGCTCGCCGATCTCCAGGTGGATCACGTCGTGGCCGGCCTGCTCCAGCTGCTGCGCGCGGGCCAGCAGCGACATCACGTGGAACGGGGCGATTTCATGGCTGCGACGGCTGTAGCCGGGCGCCGGTGGGGGCAGGGTAGGCATCGGCGCATGATACGGCCGGGTCAGCAGCCCGTGCCGGTCGTGGCACACTCGGGCGTCGCGGAAACTTGCTTTCCTGCCCGGAGCCCAGATTGATGAAACCTGTCCTCAGCCTTGTGATCGCCAGCCTCATGACTGCTTCTGCCAACGCCGCGCCCCTGCCGACCCCGCCCGATGCGCCCAAGCGCCCGTACACGGTAAAGGCGCCATTCGGGGCCGAGCGCCAGGATCCGTACTACTGGCTGCGCGATGACGAGCGCAAGGATCCGCAGATGCTGGCCTATCTGGAGGCCGAGAACGCCTACACCGACGCGGTGATGGCCCCGCTCAGGCCGCTGGAGGAGAAGCTTTACGGCGAGATCGTCGGCCGCATCAAGCAGGACGACGCCTCGGTGCCGTACCGCGAGCGCGGCTACTGGTACTACACGCGTTTCGAGACCGGCAAGGACTATCCGATCCACGCCCGCCGCAAGGGCGACATGGGCGCGCCCGAAGAGATCCTGCTCGATGTCAACGTGATGGCCGAGGGCAAGGGCTACTTCAGCGTCGGTGCCATGGAGGTCAGCCAGGACAACCGCCTGCTGGCCTGGGCCGATGACGCGGTGGGCCGCCGCCAGTACACGATCCGCTTCAAGGACCTGGCTACCGGCAAGGTGCTGGACGATGTGATCGAGGGCGTCTCGCCCAACGTGGTCTGGGCCGACGACAACAAGACCCTGCTGTACGTGGAGAACGACCCGGAAACCCTGCTCACCGTGCGGGTGAAGAAGCACGTGCTCGGTACCCCAACCAGCCAGGACGTGCTGGTCTACGAGGAGGAGGACGACAGCTTCTACATGGGCATCGGCCGCACCCGCGACGATCGCTTCATCACCATCGGCGTGGAAAGCACTGTGTCCTCGGAGCAACGCTATGCCCCGGCCAGCGATCCGACCCACTTCACCGTGCTGGCGCCGCGCCAGCGCGATGTCGAGTACGACGCCGACCACTACAACGGCCGCTGGGTGATCCGCACCAACGCCGATGGTGCCAAGAACTTCAAGCTGGTCACCGCACCGTCCGATGCCACCTCGCGTGCGCAGTGGCAGGACTGGGTCGCCCATGACCCGGACGTGCTGGTCGAGGGCTTTGAGCTGTTCGACGGTTTCACCGCGATCGCCGAGCGCGCCGAGGCGCTGGAGCGCGTGCGCCTGCTGTTCGCCGATGGCCGCAGCGAGTTCGTCAAGGCCGACGAGCCGGCCTATTCGATGGGCCTGTCGGTCAACCCGGAGCCGGAAACGCCGTGGCTGCGCTACAGCTACACCTCGCTGACCACCCCTGCCACCACCTACGAGCTCAACGTGGTGACCGGTGAGCGCAAGCTGCTCAAGCAGCAGCCGGTGATCGGCTATGACCCGTCGCAGTACCAGACCGAGCGGGTATGGGTGAGCGCACGCGACGGCGCCAGGGTGCCGGTGTCGCTGGTGTACAAAAAAGGCTTCAGGAAGGACGGCAGCGCGGCGCTGTACCAGTACGCCTACGGCAGCTATGGCATGTCGATGGATCCGGGCTTCAACCTGCCGGTGATCAGCCTGCTTGATCGCGGCGTGGTCTATGCCATCGCCCACATCCGTGGCGGCGAGGAGATGGGCCGTGCCTGGTACGAGAGCGGCAAGCTACTCAACAAGCAGAACACCTTCAACGACTTCGTCGACGTCACCCGCGCGCTGGTCGAGCAGGGCTACGCGGCCAAGGACCGCGTCGGCGCATCGGGCGGCAGTGCCGGCGGCTTGCTGATGGGCGCGGTGGCCAACCAGGCGCCGGCCGACTACCGGGTGATGGTGGCGCAGGTGCCGTTCGTGGACGTGGTCACCACCATGCTCGATCCGTCGATCCCGCTGACCACCAACGAGTACGACGAGTGGGGCAACCCGGAACAGCAGAGGTTCTACTACTACATGCTCACCTACTCGCCCTACGACAACGTGAAGGCGCAGGCCTATCCGGCGCTGTTCGTCGGCACCGGCCTGTGGGACTCGCAGGTGCAGTACTGGGAGCCGGCCAAGTGGGTGGCCAGGCTGCGTGACGAGAACACCGGCAAGCATCCGCTGGTGTTCCGCACCAACATGGAAGCTGGCCACGGCGGCAAGTCCGGCCGCTTCCGTCGCTACCGCGAGCTGGCCGAGACCTATGCGTTCGTGCTGGACCAGCTGGGCGTGGAAACACGCTGAGTCGCATCAACAATCCAGCCGGAGGAATCGCGCGGGCAACCGCGCGATTTTTTTCACCCGTGCCATGCGTGTCTTTGCGCAGGCGATCACGCTTCCTGCTGCATGGGCAGTTGTCCTACCCGCGTGTGCGCGCTGGCGTAGCTGGCCAGGGTTTGCCGGTTGCCTAGGATGCGTTCCAGGAAGCCGACGCTTCCCGGCATGGGCCCCGCCCACGCCTGATTCCAGGGAAGGAATCACGCACGCAGGATGCCCGGCAGCCGCCAGAAGCTGCCGCATGGCCTCGTGCGTATTCCCTCCCCGGATGTCCTTCCATCGCCTGGCATGCCCCCGCGCGCAAGGCTCGGTGGTCTTTCATTCCCTGGAGAGAATTGGTGAACCGTATCTTCCGTCTTGTCTTCAACCGGCGTCTCGGCGTAGTGCAGGTCGCCAGCGAAGTGGTCAGTCATCGCGCCGGCGCGGCCCGCAGCGCGGCGCCACGTCGCCGCCCGCATCCCTTGGCCGCCGTGATGTCGCTGGTTCTCGCCATTCCGATGCTCGCCACCATGTCCCCGGCGCTTGCGCAGGCGCTCATCAACGAGGACAGGACGATCGACGAGGACACCACGTTCGCGACGGGCGTGGACATTGGCAGCGACAGTGCCGGTAGCGTTCTGGTCAAGGATGGGGCCGTAGTGGCCAGTGGGCAGCTGCGCCTTGGGGTGCTGGCCGACAGCCACGGCAGCCTGGTCGTGCAGGGGCCCGGGTCGCAGTGGCTGGTGCATGGCAGCCGTGTGCTGGACATCGGACTGGCCGGAGTGGGCGAACTGTCCGTCGTCGATGGCGGCACGCTTGATGCCGCCGCTGGCGGTTATACCCGCCTGGCCGGAGCAGCCGGTTCCACAGGGTCGCTTACCGTGCGCGGTGACGGCTCCACGATGCGCGTGACCCAGCTGGCCGCCGGGCATCAGGGCAACGGCAGCCTGGCGGTTGTCGAGGGTGGCCGGCTCACCACGACCGCCGGCTGGAGCGGGTTTCACCTGTATGGATTGGGCCTGGGCTCCGGCGATGGCGGGGCCGCCCATGCGCTTGTCGCAGGCCCCGGGTCGCTGCTCGAGGTCAAGGGCAACCATCTGGACGTGGGTGTGGAGGGCAAGGGCACGCTCACCGTTGCCGAGGCCGGCGAGGTACGGGTCGAACGCGACCTGCGCGTGCGTGGCCGGGCCGGTACGGACCCGGACGGCCCCACTGGCCTGGTCAACATCCTCGAGGGCGGCCAGCTCAGCGCCGGCCGCGTGATCATCAGTGACACCGAGAGGGCTGATGGCCGGATCATTGTGGATGGAGCCGGTTCGCTGCTGTCCTCGGACGAGATCATCGTCGGCTCCCAGGCGAAGGGCGAGCTGGTCGTGCGCAACGGCGGCGCGGTTGCCGGCGCGCGACTGGCGGCCGAGGACTCGAAAGCCATCAGCCGTGATTACGACCAGGCCGGCCACGTGCACGTGACCGGTACTGGCTCGCGGCTGGAGGTGGGGCAGCTCGTGCTCTCTGACCACACCCTGATCGAGGAGCAGGCCCAGGTGCTCTCTGCCGAGGTGCGACTGCAGGAGAGCTACGCAGCCGATGGCAGTCGCGCCACCCTTCGTGGTGCCGGTACGTTGTGGAGCAACAGCGACGTGTTCGAGACCCGGACCAACCTGGACGTACTGGACGGCGCACGCATCGAGACGGCGACCGCCCACATCTCCGGCGGTGGCGATTCGGCGGAAATGCGCCCGGTCATCAAGGTCGAGCAGGTAAGGGTGCAGGGCAACGGTGCGCGCCTGCACGCGACCCAGGAGCTGAAGGTGGGCCGGGGCGTGTTCGACGGGTTTGGCGTACTCGCGCTCGGCGAGGGCGGCAGTATCGGTGCCGACGGCGAGGGCGTACTGCTGACCAGCGGCGGTTACCTGGTGCTGGGTGGCGGCTGGGCGGCGTGGGACCAGGAGGCTGCGGCCATGGTGTTTGCCGAGGCGGTCGCGGCCGGGAGCGTCGATGTGGACACACGCCTGCAGCTCGAATCCAACGGCACGCTGCTGTTCAACCATTCCCACGACGATTACGTGCTGGTCAATGCGCTGGAAAGTAGTGAAGACGGCGGCGTCATCCGTTCACTGGCCGGTTCCACCACGCTTGATGGCGACCTGTCCAGCTATCGGGGCAAGGTCGAGGTGGCCGGCGGCAGGCTGGTCATCGATTCGGACATTGGCACCGTCCGCAGGGCGGATGCCCGCGGCAGTCAGCCCGACCAGCAGCTCCGGGTCACCGGCGGCACCCTGGTCGTCAACGGCACTGCCGGCTTCGAACAGGAAATCGTCCATTCCGGAACCCCGGTGCGCGAGCGCACGTCGACGGCTACCGTCTCCCTCGCTGGCGTGCTGGCGGGCAGCGGCACCCTGGGCGAGCTGGTCATCCTGCAGGGTGGCACGGTGGCGCCGGGTGACGGCGGCATCGGCACGCTGCGCATCGAGGGCGATGCCTACTTCAACAACGGCACCTTGCTGGCGCCGGATAAGAAGGCCTTCTACGACGTGGACGTGCGGGGCAATGGCCAGTCGGACCTGCTGCAGATCACGGGCAAGGCCCGTATCGGCGCGCATGACGGGTTCACTGGCGGGCCGACCGGCGTGCGGGTCACCACCCTGGATCCGCAGGTGAGTTACCAGAACGGTCAGGCCTACACGATCCTCACCGCCCAGGCTGGGGTCAGCGGGCGCTTCGATGATGTCACCACACGTTCGGCCTTCCTGACCCCGAGCCTGAGCTATACCGATACCAGCGTGGTGCTCACCCTGGCGGTGGCAGCCTCGGGCGGCCCGACCCCGACCCCGACCCCCACCCCCTCCGGATCCGGGCAACAACCCCGGCACGCCTGCACCCACGCCTTCGCCCAACCCCACGGCACCGTCACCGGCTCCGCCGCTGGTCTTTGATCGCGTCGCGCGCACTGCCAACCAGTACGCCACCGCGAGGGCGCTCAACAGCCTGGTCCAGTCCGGCGATGCGCTGGCCCTGTACAACGGGTTGCTGGAACTGTCGGAAGACGAGGCGCTGGCGGCGTTCGACCAGCTCTCCGGGCAACTGCATGCCTCGAACCGCGGCGTGCTGCTGGAAGACCGCCTGCTGCGTGACGGCATCCGCCAGCGGATGCACAACGCGGATCCGGACAGTCGGGACCTGGGCGTTTCGGCGTGGCTGTCGGGTGGCGGAGCGTCGGCGCGCAATGACGCGGGGAGCGAGGCCCACCGCCTGCACTCCAGTCGCAACGGTCTGGTCGTCGGCGTTGACGGACGCCTGGGTGATGCCTTCGTGCTGGGCATGGCGCTGGGCCAACAGGAGCAGCGGGTGCAGCAGCGTTCACTGTCCGCGGCGACCGATATCGACTCGGTCCACGGTGGCCTCTACGCCGGCTTCGAGCACCATGCCTGGTCGCTGCTGTTGGGTGGCAGCCACACGAAGTACTCGGTCGGAAGCCGTCGTCAGCTGGGTGTGGGTGTCGCGCCCCAATCACTGCATTCCGACTACGACGCCCGTGGCACCACGCTGTTTGCCGAGGCCGGGTGGAAGCTGGCGCTGGGTGGCGCGCAATTCGTTCCCTATGTCGGTGCTGCCCACGGCCGCGTGGAGACTGACGCCTTCGTCGAGAGGGGAGGCAACGCCGTCCTGCAGGTGGAGGCAGGAAGGGATACCTACTGGACCACCACGCTTGGCCTGCGCATGGGCTGGGACATCAGTGCCGGGCAGGACGAGGCAGCTACCCTCAGCGCTGGCCTGGCCTGGCAGAACGCGCAGGGTGACCTGCGGCCGTTCTCTGCGCAGCGCTTTGTCGCCGGCAGCAATGGCTTCGACGTCGGCGGCGTGGCCCTGGCACGCAACCTGGGCATCGCCGAACTGGGCGTGGCGGTCAATACCTCGGCCAACAGTCGCCTGTCGATGGCGATGCAGGGCCGGGCGGGTGGAGAGGTGAGGGAACTGGGCGCGCATCTGGACTGGCGCTGGGAGCTCTGAGGCGATGCCCTGCACGGTGGGCGGGACGCAAGGTGCGCCCGCCCCGCCTGGTAGTGATCCAACGAGGGTGTGGATGCTCATCCACACCGGCTCGGTATGCTTGGCGGCATGTCGCCCCACCTGCCGCCCGAGCCCCGTCCCGTTTCACGGCCACCCAGCCGGTTCCGCTGGGCGTGGTGGGTGCTGGCCTACGCCAGCCTCGGCGTGGGCATCGTCGGCATCTTCGTGCCCGGCCTGCCGACCACGGTGTTCGTCCTGATCTCGGCCTGGGCCGCCGCGCGCGGCTCGGACCGGTTGCACGACTGGCTGTTGCGCCACCCACGGTTCGGTCGGGTCATCACCGACTGGCATGCGCACGGTGCGGTCAGCCGACGCGCCAAGTGGATGGCGACTTTGACCATGCTGCTGTGCGCGCTGGTCATGCTCTGGTGCGTGCCGCTGGCCTGGGTGAAATGGCTGTCGATCGGCTGCATGGTCGTGGTCGCGACCTGGTTGTGGGCACGGCCGCTGCCACCGGGCGAACGCTGAATCGGGCGCGCTGGTGTCGCGGCGGATTTCATGCCGGGTGGCTATACTCGGGCGCATGAAGATGAAGCCCAATTCGCTGTTTTTCCTGCTGCCGGCGGCATGCGCGCTGCTGGTCCTGACCGCCTGTGGCAACAAGGGCCCGCTGGTGATGCCGCAGAAACCGGTGCCGATCGAGGAACAGGCCGTGGAGCCTGTCGACGAGGCAAACGGCGAGGCCGATGAGGCCGCCGAGCAGGCGATCGAAGAGGATGCCGGCGAGACCGTGCCCGCCGACGCGGATTCGGATGAATAAGCCGGCCGACGGCCGCCTGCGTTTCACCAAGATGCATGGCGCCGGCAATGATTTCGTGGTGCTGGACCTGCGCGATGGCACGCCGCCACCGGATGCGAAGCTGGCCGCGCGCCTGGCCGACCGCCATTCCGGGGTGGGCTGCGACCAGATCCTGACCATCGAGGCATCGCGTGATCCCGCCTCCGTGGCCTCTTACCGCGTCTGGAATTCGGACGGTTCCAGCTCCGGGCAGTGTGGCAACGGCGCGCGCTGCGTGGCGGCCTGGCTGGTCCGCGATGGCGTGGACCCGGCCGGTGGTTTCCAGATCGACAGCCCCGGCGACAGCCACCGCGTCGAGCAGCTGGGCCCAGCCGAGTTCGCCGTGGCGATGGGCGTGCCGCAGTTCGAGCCCGAGCAGATCCCGCTGGTGGGTTTTCCGCGGTCGCGCGAGGAATACGTGCTGCCGCTGCAGGGGGAGAGCGTGCGCTTTGGTGCGGTGTCGATGGGCAATCCGCACGCGGTACTGGAAGTGGGCCTGATCGATGCCGCCCCGGTGGAGCGCCTCGGTCCGCTGCTGCAGCAGCATGCTTCGTTCCCGGAGTCGGTGAACGTGGGTTTCGTACAGGTGCTCGACCCTGGCCATGCGCGGCTGCGGGTGTTCGAGCGCGGGGTCGGGGAGACCCTGGCCTGTGGCAGCGGCGCCTGCGCCGCGGCCGTGGTGATGATGCAGCGCGGCCGCCTGGACCGCGATGCGGTGATCTCGCTGCCCGGTGGTGACCTGCGCGTGCGCTGGCCAGCGGATGATGCGCAGATCATCCTGTCCGGGCCAACGGCGTTCGTATTCGATGGGGAGTGGAACGGATGAGCGATACCCTGGAAAAGATCGGTGCCCACGAGGTGGCGGCGTGGCTGCGGCGCCACCCTACCTTCCTCAAGCAGTTCCCGGACCTGGCACTGACCATGGTGGTGCCGCGCGATGACGGCCCGACCGCGTCGCTGGCCAGCTACCAGCTGGAAATCCTGCGTGACAAGAACCGCGAGCTGTCGCGGCGGCTGAGCGAACTGGCCGGCAATGCCCAGGTCAACGAGCGCCTGGCCGTGCGCACGCACCAGTTGACCCTGGCGCTGATGCGCCAGACCAGCGCCGCCGATACGCTGCGCGCGATGGTGGCCTCGCTGGAAGAGGATTTCGCCGGCGACCTGGTGCGCATCGTGCTGCTGCAGCCGGTAGCCGGGCTGGAACAGGCACCGTGGCTGCAGGTGCATGGCGGCAGCGACCCGGCGCTGGCCCCGTTCCACGACTGCCTCAATGACGGCGAGCCGATCTGCGGCCGCCTGCAGCCGGAGAAGAACACCTTGCTGTACGGCGAGCGCGTGGGCGAGGTGCAGTCCACCGCGTTGCTGCCTTTGCCGGGCGTTGGCCTGATCGCGGTCGGCAGCCATGACCCCAACCGTTTCTACCCAGGCATGGGCACGCTGTTCCTGCGCATGATGGGCGAGTCGCTGGCGGTGGCCCTGCAGCGTTTCGCCACGGCCTGATCCGCCTGGGCAGTACCGGCATGGATCCCTGCCAGGACTTCCTGTCTTACCTGCAGGTCGAGCGGCGTGCCTCGGCGCACACGCTTGATGCCTACCGCCGCGATCTGGCTGCACTGGCCGGCTGGGCGGGCGAGGCTGGTGTGGGCATCGAGGCGCTGGCCAGCGAGCAACTGCGGCAGTTCATCGCCAGCGAGCACCGCCGCAGCCTCTCGCCCAAGAGCCTGCAGCGCCGGCTTTCGGCCTGCCGCAGCTTCTACCAGTGGCTGCTGAAGAATGGCCGCATACAAACCAACCCGGCCGCGGCGCTGCGTGCGCCGCGCGCGCCACGCAAGCTGCCGCAGGTGCTTGATGCCGATGAGGCGGTGCAGCTGGTCGAACTGCCCACCGACGCACCGCTGGGCCTGCGCGACCGTGCGCTGCTGGAGCTGTTCTATTCCTCGGGACTGCGCCTGAGCGAGCTGTGTGCGCTGCGCTGGCGTGATCTGGATTTCGCCGCCGGCGTGGTCAATGTGCTGGGCAAGGGTGGCAAGCAGCGCCGTGTGCCGGTGGGCTCGCATGCACGCCGGGCGCTGGAGGAATGGCGCGTGAACAGCGGCGGCCAGCCAGCGCTGCCGGTCTTTCCCGGTCGCGGCGGCGCGCCCATCAGCCAGCGTGCGGTGCAGATCCGGATCAAGCAGCTGGCCCAGCGCCAGGGCCTGTTCAAGCACGTGCACCCGCACATGCTGCGGCACAGTTTCGCCAGCCACATCCTCGAATCCTCGGGCGACCTGCGCGGCGTGCAGGAGCTGCTCGGCCACGCCGACATCTCCACCACCCAGATCTACACCCATCTGGATTTCCAGCACCTGGCCAAGGTCTACGACGCCGCGCATCCGCGCGCCAAGCGCAAGGGGCAGGGCGGCAGCGAGCCGCTGGCGGGCTGAGCGCGCGCCTTGTGGCGCACGATCCTCAGTGCGTGACCGGCGGTCGCGGCCCTCGCCCTTGGCCGCGTACAGCGCTTCGTCCGCGCGCTTGAGCGCGGCATGCACGGAACTGCCGATGCTGCGGCAGCGGCACCTGTCGCGCACCTGGCCAACACATGCTCGACTACGTCGTGCGCGGCGTCCGCATCGATGTCGCGCAGCAACAACAGGGATTCCCGGCCCCAGCGAGCGGCCACGTCCTCGCGGCGCACCAGGCCTTGGGACCGGGCCTGCGAAGTGGCGCAGCAGCATGTCGCCGGTGTCACGGCCGGGCCGTTGGCCAGGGTGGTCTTGGCCACGTGGATCCAGCGCCCATCGTGCAGGTCGGCCTCGAAGGCGCGGAACGGCAGTCTGCCGTAGCGAGAGGCGGCCGAGGCCCAGGCCTCGAAGTCCGTGGTGGCAATGCGGTTGCCGGTCTGGCGCAGGTGGTTGCTGCGAAGGATGTCCTTCCAGCACGGCAGCTCGCCGGCGGGGGGATGTGCAGCAGCTAGCGGTAGAAGTCGTTGGCATAGGCAGGGTGTCGGTCTGGTCGAACACGCCGACACCCTGTTGGGCGCCTACCAGCTCGAGCAGGCGGTCCAGCGACAGGGGCATGCGGGGAGGCGTGGCGACGTGCATGCGGACGAACCTGTTGGGATTTCGCAACAGCAACGTGACCTTGGAGCTTCCGGCAAGCTCGCGGCGACGAAGACCACCGCGGTCACACGCCGCGCGATCACGCCCGCCTGACGCGATCCGCGGCTTGCGATCGGTGCGCCGCTTGCCGATGCTGGGACGCACAAGGAATGCGGAGGGTGGACATGCGGCAGTGGGCAATCGGGGGCCTGGCGGTGTTGTTGTTGCTGGCGGCGCAATCGGCGCGCGCGCTGCCCTATCACGCCCTGACCACCGGCAATACGCCATGGCATTCGTTGCAGCTGGTCCGGCAGGCACCACCCCGACCCGGGAAGGAACAGCTGCTGGCGCAGCTGGCCGCGGTGGCCGGCGACGAGGCGCTGGGCTGCAGCCAGCGCCGGCCCCTGCCGGCATTCGAAGCGCACACGCGTTGGCGCGATGCCTTGCCGGTGCTCGACGAGGCGATGCGCGACCGCCGCGTGGTGATGCTCAACGAGAGCCATGGCCGCAGCCGCCATCGTGCCTTCCTGCAGCAGCTGATCGACCGCCTGCATGCACAGGGCGTGCGCGCGCTGGCCGCGGAGACCTTTGCCGATGATGTGGTCGCCGGCACCGCCGATGGCCGGGTGCGCGCCGGCAGCGGCGTCTATACCCGCGACCCGGTGTTCGCCGCAGCAGTCCGCCATGCGCTGGCACTGGGCTGGGAGCTGCTGCCCTACGAGGCCTCGGTGCACGTGGCCAGCCGCGAGGCGCGCGAACGCATGCAGGCACAGCGACTGGCCGACTGGCTGCAGGCCCATCCCCGGCAGCGGCTGCTGGTCTACGTCGGCGGCTCGCACCTGGACAAGCGCAGCGAGGCGCGCTGGATGGCCTCCCATCTGATGGCGATGACCGGCACCGAGCCACTGGCGATCCGCCAGGGCGCGACGGCCTGCACGGGAGATGATCCGGCGGCCTGGCCGACACCGCCGCAGGCCGGCGTGCAGGCGGTGGTCGATGGCGGCCGCGCGCCGACGGCCGAGGCCGACTGGGTCGTCGTGCACCTGCCGGTGCCCGCGGTCGACGCACGCCCGGGCTGGCTGGCAACGCTGCCCGGGCGCGTGCCGCTGCACCTGTGCGTGCCGCCGTCGGTGGAGCCGGCGTTGTTGCGGGTGTTCGATGCCGGCAGCGACGATCAGCAGGTCATTGCCGCCGACCAGTTTCCGCTGGCCGATGGGCAGGCGCAGGCGATGGCGTGGGTGCTGCCGGGGCTTTACCGGATCGAGCTCGACATGCCGACGGCACGCGCCAGCTGCTCGGCCAGGTGGAGCTCGACGCGGCGGCAACGCAGGGGCAAGGCTGCCTGTCGCCGCGGTAAACCGCGGACTGTTCCGGATATGGCGAGATGGCTTGAATCACCTGTCGTGGGCCCCATTTCTGGGGTTCACAACGGAGTACCGCGATGGATCCCAGCCAGAACCCGAATGTCTTCCACGCCACCACGATCGTGTGCATCCGCCGCGGCGACAAGGTGGCCATTGCCGGCGACGGCCAGGTCACGCTGGGCCACACGGTGATGAAGGGCAATGCGCGCAAGGTGCGTCGCCTGGGCCGCGAGGGCCAGGTGCTGGCCGGATTCGCCGGCGCCGCCGCCGATGCCTTCACCCTGTTCGAATTGTTCGAGGCCAAGCTCGAAAAGCACGGCCAGCTGCAGCGCGCGGCCGTGGAGCTGGCCAAGGACTGGCGCACCGAGCGCCGGCTGGGCAAGCTCGAAGCGCTGCTGGCGGTGGCCGACAGGGAAACCTCGCTGATCATCAGCGGCACCGGCGACGTGATCGAGCCGGAGGACGGCATCATCGCCATCGGTTCCGGTGGCTCCTACGCGCTGTCGGCCGCACGCGCGCTGGTCGCGCACACCGAGCTGGATGCCAGGACCATCGCCACCGAGGCGATCGGCATTGCCGGTGACATCTGCATCTACACCAACCGCAACGTGGTGGTGGAAGAGCTCTGATGACCGCGCCCCGGCCGATGCCGGAGACCGCTGCCCATCCCATTCGTTCCATCGCCTGCGCAATTGCGCGGGCGCACACGAGAAACCGACATGTCGCACAAGATTGAAGTTTCCTCCTCGACGATGACCCCGCGCGAGATCGTGCAGGAGCTGGACCGCCACATCGTCGGCCAGCACGACGCCAAGCGCGCGGTCGCCATCGCCCTGCGCAACCGCTGGCGGCGCATGCAGCTGCCCGACGAACTGCGCAACGAGGTGATGCCCAAGAACATCCTGATGATCGGTCCCACCGGCGTGGGCAAGACCGAGATCGCGCGCCGCCTGGCGACGCTGGCCAACGCGCCGTTCGTCAAGGTCGAGGCGACCCGTTTCACCGAGGTCGGCTACGTCGGCAAGGACGTGGAGCAGATCATCCGTGACCTGGCCGATACCGCGGTCAAGCTCTACCGCGAGCAGGCCAAGGTTCGCGTGCGCACCCAGGCCGAGGAGCGCGCCGAGGACCGCATCCTCGATGCGCTGCTGCCACGTCGCGCCGTCGGTATTGGGTTTGACGCCGAGGCTGCGCGCAACGAACCGTCAGCCGCCGACAGCGAGACCCGCATCAAGTTCCGCCGCATGCTGCGCAACGGCGAGCTGGACGACCGGGAGATCGAACTGGAGATCGCCGCCAACGTGTCCATGGACATCATGACCCCGCCGGGCATGGAGGAAATGGGCCAGCAGCTGAAGTCGATGTTCGCCAACCTCGGCAGCGCCAAGTCCAACAAGCGCACCATGACGATCAAGGCCGCGCGGCCGCTGCTGATCGAGGAAGAGGCCGGCAAGCTGGTCAACGAGGATGACATCCGCAGCGCGGCGATCGAGGCCTGCGAGCAGCACGGCATCGTGTTCATCGACGAGATCGACAAGGTCGCCAAGCGCGGTGACAACGTCGGTGGCGGCGATGTCAGCCGCGAGGGCGTGCAGCGCGACCTGCTGCCGCTGGTGGAAGGCTCCAACGTGTCGACCAAGTACGGCACGGTCAAGACCGACCACATCCTGTTCATTGCCTCGGGCGCCTTCCACCTGGCCAAGCCCAGCGACCTGATCCCCGAGCTGCAGGGCCGCTTCCCGATCCGCGTGGAACTTGGCGCGCTGAGCAAGGATGACTTCGTGCGCATCCTCACCGAGCCCAGGGCCGCGCTGACCCGCCAGTACCAGGCGTTGCTCAGGACCGAGGGCGTGTCGGTGGAGTTCTCCACCGATGGCGTGGAGCGTCTGGCCGAGATCGCCGCGCAGGTCAACGAGCGGCAGGAGAACATCGGTGCCCGCCGCCTGCACACCGTGCTGGAGCGGCTGCTGGACACGCTCAGCTACGAGGCCCCGGACCGCGGCGGCGACAGCGTCACCATCGACCGCGCCTACGTTGACTCGCACCTGGGCGAGCTGGTGCAGGATCCGGACCTGAGCCGCTACATCCTCTGATCCAGTTCCTGGTGTGTTGCGCGATGGCGGCCCGAGGGTCGCCATCGTCGTTTCCGGCATTGCCGGGACCGCTACGCGCGCTCGGGTCAGCAGCTTTCGTCCGGCCGATCCAGCAGCTGGGCGCGCGGAACCGCCCCCAGGGTCTCGGCAATCCGCGCCATCAGGTTGCAGGCTCCGACGGGATCATCCGGGAAGCTGGCAGCCAGCTCATCCTGCAGGTGCTGGTAGGCGTCCCAGAAAGGCGGCGAGTTGCGGTGGCGCAGGTAATGCGCGCGCAACCGCTCGCGTGTCCGCGCGATGGCGAGGCTCCGGTCAGGTTCAAGCCTGGGCTGGGCATGCATCACACACCTCCTCGTCGCCGGGGCTTCAACATTATCGGCGGCGCGCAATGAAGGCGTTATGTGGAGGTGAAACGGGCAGACTTTGCTTCCAGACCGTGACTGCGCCCGCGTTTCGGGCTGGCGCTGCGGCTCATTCTCCGATGTCCTCGTTCCACAGCTCCGGCTGGGCGGCGATGAAGTCGCGCATCATGCCGATGCAGCGCTCGTCGGCCAGGTCGATCACCTTGACTCCGTTCTCGCGCAGCCAGTCGATGCCGCCCTGGAAGGTGACCGACTCGCCCACCACCACGGTACCGATGTTGAACTGGCGTACCAGGCCCGAGCAGTACCAGCACGGGGCCAGCGTGGTGACCATGATGGTGTCGCGGTAGGAGCGCTGGCGGCCGGCCTTGCGGAAGGCATCGGTCTCGCCGTGGATGGACGGGTCATCCTCCTGCACGCGGCGGTTGTGGCCGCAGCCGAGCAGGCGGCCGTCGCCGTGGTACAGGGCCGCGCCGATCGGGATGCCGCCCTCGGCCAGACCCTGGCGGGCTTCGTTGATGGCGGTGTCGAGCAGGGCGCGGTAGTCGGGGTTGGCGATCATGGGAAATCCGGGGCGTGGGGTGGCCGGGCGGGCCACGAGGACGCCGATGATAGCGGCCGCAATCACGCCGGCGGTGCGATAATCGGCCCCATGAGCGAATCCCCCTACAAGACCGGCACCACCCACTTCGGCTTCCGCGACGTACCGGCCAAGGACAAGCAGAAGCTTGTCGGCCAGGTGTTCACCTCGGTGGCCGACAACTACGACCTGATGAATGACCTGATGAGCCTGGGCATCCATCGGCTGTGGAAGCGCTACTTCGTGGCCACCGCGCAGGTGAAGCCGGGCGACCGCGTCCTCGACCTGGCCGGCGGTACCGGCGACATCGCGCTGCTGCTCAAGGAGCGCCTGGGTGCCGAGGGCACCGTGGTGCTGGGTGACATCAATGCCGGCATGCTGTCGGTGGGTCGCGACCGCATGACCAACCGTGGCCAGGTGTCCGGCTTCGAATGGGTGCAGTGCAACGCCGAGGCGCTGCCGTTCCCCGATGCCAGCTTCGACCTGGTGACGATCTCCTTTGGCCTGCGCAACGTCACCGACAAGGACGCCGCACTGCGCGAGATGTACCGGGTGCTCAAGGTCGGCGGCCAGGCGCGGGTGCTGGAGTTCTCCGAGGTCACCGCCGAGTGGTTCAAGCCGATCTACGACTTCCATTCGTTCAAGGTGCTGCCGACGCTGGGCAAGCTGTTCGCCCGCGGCGACGCCGACAGCTACCAGTACCTGGCCGAGAGCATCCGCAAGCATCCGCCGCAGGAAGAACTGAAGGCGATGATGGGCGAGGCCGGTTTCGCCCGCTGCCATTACAAGAACCTCAGCGCCGGCATCGTCTCGATCCATTCCGGCTACAAGGTCTGAGCACAGCCAGTGCGCGCTGCCGGCCCCGGCCGGCGGCGCGTCCTGCGCGTCCGGGCAGCGCGGTGGCCGCGAGGGGGTAAACTTCACGTTTCACCCCGATTGGTCCTGATTAGATGCGCTCACCGTTCCTGATGCTGCCGCTGGCCATTGCCCTGGCCGCCGGCTGTGGCAAAGATTCCACCGCTCCCGTGGCCGAACCCGTCACCACCAAGGCTGCCGACACCGCCGTGAAAGCCGTCAACCGCAGCCACGACGAGAGCTCCTACGCACAGCCGGACAAGGTCGTCATCAAGGACCTGGCGCTGGACCTGAAGCTGGACTTCGACGCGCGCCAGATCGGTGGCACTGCCACCTGCACCCTGGAGTGGAAGGACAAGGACGCCGCCGAGCTGGTGCTCGATACCCGCGAGCTGACCATCGAGAAGGTCGAGGCCATCGACGCGCAGGGCAACGCCTCGCCGCTGCTGTTCACGCTGGCCGACGCCGACAAGGTGTTCGGCAGCAGGTTGACCATCGAGACCCCGCGCCAGCCGGCCAAGGTCGCCATCACCTACCGCACCGCGCCGACCGCCTCGGGCCTGCAGTGGCTGGAACCGTCGATGACCGAGGGCCAGCAGCTGCCCTTCATGTTCAGCCAGTCGCAGGCGATCCACGCCCGTTCCTGGGTGCCGCTGCAGGACACCCCGAGCGTGCGTTTCACCTACAGCGCCAAGGTCAGCAGCCGCCCGGACGTGATGGTGCTGATGAGCGCCGACAACGATTCCAAGGCCGCGCGTGATGGTGAGTACAGCTTCACCATGCCGCAGCCGATCCCGTCCTACCTGCTGGCCATCGCCGCTGGCGACCTGGTGTTCCAGCCGATCTCCGGCCGTGCCGGCGTATGGGCCGAGCCGTCGATGGCGCCCAGGGCCGCCAAGGAGTTCGAAGACACCGAGAAGATGATCGTCGCGGCCGAGAAGCTGTACGGCGAGTACCGCTGGGGCCGCTACGACATGCTGGTGCTGCCGCCGTCGTTCCCGTTCGGCGGCATGGAAAACCCGCGTCTGACGTTTGCCACCCCGACCGTGATCACCGGTGACAAGTCGCTGGTCTCGCTGATCGCCCACGAGTTGGCGCACAGCTGGTCCGGCAACCTGGTGACCAATTCGAGCTGGAAGGACATCTGGCTCAACGAGGGCTTCACCAGCTACGTGCAGAGCCGCATCGTCGAGGCTGTCTACGGCAAGGAAATGGCCCAGATGGAGCGGATGATCGACCAGACCGGGCTGAAGGCGGAAATCGCCGAGACCCCGCAGGCCCAGCAGGTGCTGGCGCTGGCTCCGCTCGGCGAGCTGGATCCGGACGAGGCCCTGTCCAGCGTGGCCTACGACAAGGGCGCCTGGTTCCTGCAGTTCCTGGAAGAGCGTGTCGGCCGCGAGGTGTTCGATGCCTTCCTGCGTGGCTGGTTCGACTCCCATGCCTTCAAGAGCACCGATACCGATGCCTTCGTGGCGTACCTGCAGGCCGAGCTGCTGGCCAAACACCCGCATGCGGTGACCGCGCAGGAGCTGGACGAGTGGCTCAACAAGCCGGGCATCCCGGCCAGCGCCCCGGCCCCGGCCTCGCGCAACCTTGCCCTGGTCGATACCGCGCGCATCGCCCTGCTCGGCAGCGGCCAGCTGCCCAACAGCCAGCTGACCAATGCCTGGGCCACCCAGGAATGGGTGCACTTCATCAGCGGGCTGGGCCAGACCCAGGACGTAGCCCTGCTGGCCAAGCTGGACCAGGCCTACAAGCTGACCGGCACCCCGAACGGCGAGATCGCCATGCGCTGGTACCCGCTGGCGATCCGCAGCGGCTATACGCAGGCGCAGGAAGCGGCCGGTGAGTTCATCCAGCGCGTCGGCCGTCGCAAGCTGATCCTGCCGATCTACGCCGAACTGGTGAAGACGCCCGAGGGCCTGGCGTTTGCCAAGGAAGTGTTCGAGCGCGCCAAGCCGGGCTACCACCCGATCACCACCGCCTCGGTCCAGGACATGCTGGCCAAGGCCGAGGGTGGCGCGAAGTAACCCGCGCCAGCGTCTGCAAGGAAAGGCGGGTCCTGCGGGGCCCGCCTTTTTTTCGCCCGGCCACGGGGCTGCCGATAAAGTAGGCGTCCGCCCGCGTGGCACGCACGAACAATGGGAGCAGTGGAATGAAGCGAATTGTCCTGGGAGCGCTGTGCGCACTGGCCGTGGCCGGCTGCACCGATCCGGAAGCCGAGCGCCAGGCGCAGGCCGCCGTTGAAGCGCAGGCCCGGCAGCAGCGCGAGGCCAAGGCCGAAGAGGTGGCCGCGCGCTACGACGAGGCGGTGGCGGCGCAGGACTGGGACCGCGCGCGGATCCATGGCGCCGCGATCTTCGACCAGTACGCCGGTTCGGACGTCGCCGCGCGGATCGAGCCGGGCTACGCCGAGGTCAAGGCCAAGGCCGAGGCCGCGCGCGAGCTGCGGCGCATGCAGGCGCTGTGGCACTACAACCAGGTGTCGGTCGGCAGCAAGGGCATGCAGCGCTCGGCGGCGATCTACGGCAAGCAGCCGGTGGATGTGGACGGCAGCGGTGCCAGGCCGGTGCAGCTGGTGTTCCGCGACCATCCGGAGTGGAAGCGCCACGCCTACCTGGTGCTGCAGGCCAGCGACTTCGCCAGGGCGTGCTACCAGCGCTGCCAGGTGACAGTGACCGTGGATGATGCCCGGCCGCGCACGATGGCCGCGCACCGCCCGGATACCGACGAGGCCACCGCGATGTTCATCACCGACAACCGCGCGCTGTGGAAGCTGGCGCGGCAGGCCACGACGATGAAGATCGAATTCCCGGTCAAGGCCGGCGGCACCCGCGAGGTGCTGTTCGAAACCGGCGGGCTGGATGGCACCCAGCTGCCGGGCTGGGACTGATGGACGCAATGGCCCGCGGGCCGGGTCCGGCCGCGCTGGAGGACCTGGTCCTCAGCCGGCACTGGGTGTTCGACCTGGACGGCACCCTGACCGTGCCGGTGCACG
Source organism: Stenotrophomonas sp. Marseille-Q4652 (assembly GCF_916618915.1). Lineage (NCBI taxonomy): Bacteria > Pseudomonadati > Pseudomonadota > Gammaproteobacteria > Lysobacterales > Lysobacteraceae > Stenotrophomonas > Stenotrophomonas sp. Marseille-Q4652. The sequence continues at coordinate 2,115,391 of NZ_CAKAKE010000001.1, read as the reverse complement.
ACTTTGCGCTGATCCGGCGCGAGCTGGCGATCCCGGCCGGGGAGGACATCCTCGCCCACCTCGCCGCGCTGCCGCCGGCACGTGCGCACCAGGCGCGAAGCTGGCTGAGGCAGCACGAGCAGGGTCTGGCCGAGGCGGCGATCGCCGCGCCCGGCGCGGTGGCACTGGTGCGAGCACTGCGAGCGGCCGGCGTGCAGCTGGGCATCCTGACCCGCAACGACCACGCGCTGACCCAAGTAACGCTGGCTGCGATCGGGCTGGAGGACTGCTTCGACCCGGCGCAGATCCTCGGGCGCGACCAGGCTGCGCCCAAGCCGGCCCCGGATGGACTGGGCTGGTTCGCTGCGCGCTGGCAGGTGGCCCCGGCGGCGATGCGCATGGTCGGTGACCACCTGCACGACATCGCCTGTGCGCAGGCCGCCGGCGTGCCCGGGATCCTGCTCGACCCCGAAGGGCGGAATCCCTGGCCGGGCGTGGCACGCTGGCAGGTGCGCGACTGCGTGCAACTGCTGGAGCTATGGCAGGGCCTGCACGGCTGAGCGCCGCAACTGCGGCTGCGGAAACAACAACGGCGCCCCCGGGCGCCGTCGTCGTGTTGCTGTCGGGCGGGACTTACAGCGAATAGCCGAACTGCTGCTTGAACTGCTCGTTGAACTCGTCGAAGGTGAAACGCTGGTTCTGGGTGCCCGGGTGTTCGACCTTCAGCGCGCCCATCAGGTTGCCCATGCGGCCGACGGTCAGCCAGTCGTAGCCCTTCTCGATGCCGAAGATCAGGCCGGCCCGGAAGGCGTCGCCGCAGCCGGTCGGATCGACCACGCGGCGCTCGTGTGCCGGCGGCACATGGAAACTCTTTTCCGGGGTGTGGATGACCGCGCCCTTCGGGCCCTGGGTGGTGATGTAGGCCTTGACCCGCTGCACGATGTCCTTCTCGGTCCAGCCGGTGCGCTCCTGCAGCAGGTTGGACTCGTAGTCGTTGACGACCACGTAGTCGGCCTGTTCGATGAAGTTGCGCAGCTCCGGGCCGTTGAACAGCGGCATGGCCTGGCCCGGGTCGAAGATGAACGGGATCCCGCGCTCCAGGAACTCGTTGGCGTTCTGGATCATGCCCTCGCGGCCGTCCGGGGCCACGATGCCGAAGGTGATGCCCGGCACGTCCTTCACGTGGTTCTCGTGCGATCGCATCATCGCGCCCGGGTGGAAGGCGGTGATCTGGTTGTTGTCGTGGTCGGTGGTGATGAACGCCTGCGGGGTGAACAGCTCATCGATCACCTTGACCTGCGACAGGTCGATGCCCTGCTCGATGAAGTGCTCGCGGTACGGGGCGAAATCCTGGCCAACGGTGGCCATCGGCACCGGCGAGCCGCCCAGCAGCTTCAGGTTGTAGGCGATGTTGCCGGCGCAGCCGCCAAACTCGCGGCGCATGCGCGGGACCAGGAACGACACGTTCAGGATGTGGACCTTGTCCGGCAGGATGTGGTTCTTGAACTGGTCCGGGAACACCATGATGGTGTCGAAGGCAAGAGAACCACAGATCAAAGCAGACATCGGCAACGGCCTATACAAAGGGGGTTTCCACCCGCGGACCGGGGTGGGGGTGGGGGCGCGCGTGGCGCGCGGCGGTGCAAAGGTTACCGGGTGCGGCGGCGCAGGGCCAGAACCGGGGCTGTCCGGCGGTGCCCGGAAGCGAGCGGGGCCGCGGTTTTCCGTTGATTCCGCCTTGCCCGGGAAGGGGGAGGTTGCTAGGCTAGCCGACCTCGATTTCTGCCCATTTTTTCGCCATCCGGCCCGGGCACGACACCCCTCAGGATCACTCCCCAGATGTTCAAGAAGCTGCGTGGCATGTTCTCCAATGACCTGTCCATCGACCTGGGCACGGCCAATACCCTCATCTACGTGCGCGGCCAGGGGATCGTGCTCAACGAGCCGTCGGTGGTCGCCGTGCGCCAGGACCGTGCGATTGGCGGCACCCGTTCGGTCGCCGCGGTCGGCGCCGAGGCCAAGCAGATGCTCGGCCGTACCCCGGGCCACATCACCACCATCCGCCCGATGAAGGACGGCGTCATCGCCGACTTCACCTATACCGAGGCGATGCTCAAGCACTTCATCAAGAAGGTGCACAAGTCGCGCTTCCTGCGCCCGAGCCCGCGCGTGCTGGTGTGCGTGCCGGCCGGCTCGACCCAGGTCGAGCGCCGCGCGATCAAGGAATCGGCCGAGGAGGCCGGTGCCCGCGACGTGTACCTGATCGAGGAACCGATGGCCGCGGCGATCGGCGCCGGCCTGCCGGTGACCGAGGCCCGTGGCTCGATGGTCATCGACATCGGCGGCGGCACCACCGAGGTGGCGGTGATCTCGCTCAACGGCATCGTCTACTCGGCGTCGGTGCGCATTGGCGGCGACCGCTTCGACGAGTCGATCACCAACTACGTGCGCCGCAACCACGGCATGCTGATCGGTGAGGCCACCGCCGAACGGATCAAGGTCGAGCTGGGCTGTGCCTACCCGCAGACCGAGGTCAAGGAACTGGAGATTTCCGGCCGCAACCTCGCCGAGGGCGTGCCGAAGATGATCAAGATCAGCTCCAACGAGGTGCTCGAGGCCCTGCACGAGCCGCTCAGCGGCATCGTCTCGGCGGTCAAGCTGGCGCTGGAGCAGACCCCGCCGGAACTGTGCGCCGACGTCGCCGAGCGCGGCATCGTGCTGACCGGCGGTGGCGCCCTGCTGCGCGACCTGGACCGCCTGATCTCCGAGGAGACCGGCCTGCACGTCCAGGTCGCCGACGACCCGCTGACCTGCGTGGCCCGCGGCGGTGGCCGCGCGCTGGAACTGGTGGACATGCACGGCAACGAGTTCTTCGCTCCCGAGTGAGGCGCCGTGCCACGCGCCCCGTCGGCGTGATGGCCGCCGCGCCCCGTGCGTGCCGGCCTCGCCCGATGGGGCGTCGTCGTATTCCACCCCTTGACTGATGCCCGCCCCGGACCTTCCGTGCCTCCCTACGCCGGCCCTCCCGTAGCTTCCCGACCGACGGATGCCAGCAGTCCGTTGCGGCTGGTGGCGTACTTGGCACTGGCCATCACCCTGATCGTGCTCGACAACCAGGGCGGCTGGCTGTCGCGCCTGCGCAGCCAGGCCAACGTGCTGGTGCAGCCGCTGTGGGCGTTGGCCGGCCTGCCCGGCCGGCTGGGCAGCCAAGTCAAGGACAATGCCGCCAGCCACGCGCAGCTGGTGGCCGAGAACCGCCAGTTGCGCAACGAACTGCTGATCGCCAACGCGCGCCTGACCCGGCTGCAGACCGCGGCGCTGGACAACGCCCAGCTGCGCGAGCTGCTCAACGTGGCTGAACGCAGCGGGCTGGACGTGCAGCTGGCACCGATCCTGGACATCGACCTGGACCCGGTGCGCCAGCGCCTGGTGCTGGCCGCCGGCAGCCGCGAGGGCGTACGCGTGGGCCAGGCGGTGATCGACGCCGGCGGCCTGATGGGCCAGGTGATCGAGGTCACCCCGCTGCATGCCACCGTGCTGCTGCTGACCGATCCGGACCACGCGGTGCCGGTCACCGTCGCCCGCACCGGCGTGCGCCTGATCGTCTACGGCCGCGGCGACACCCTGGAGCTGCGCGACATCCCGCTCAGCGCCGGGGTCGAGGTGGGCGACGAGATCGTCACCTCCGGCCTGGGTGGCCGTTTCCCGTCCGGCTTCCCGGTCGGCACCATCACCCGCCTGCGCCCGGACGACACCCACGCCTTCCTGGTGGGCGAGCTGGAACCGGCCGCCAAGCTGGACCGCGGCCGCGACGTGCTGCTGCTGCGCTCGGCCCCGCCGGTACGGGTGGCGCCGGCCGCCCCGGCCGACGAAGGTGTCGATACGCCGAAGGCCGAGCCGGAGCAGAAGCAGGGCACCACGCCCGCCTCCGATGCCCCGGCCGCCACTCCTCCGCAGGAGCCGCGCGCATGAGCCGTTTCCGCGAGAGCGCCTGGATACTGCCGGTCAGCCTGCTGCTGGCCCTGCTGCTGGGCCTGGTGCCGCTGCCTTCGCTGCTGCAGCCGCTGCGTCCGTACTGGCTGGCGCTGGTGCTGGCCTACTGGGTGGTGGAAACCCCCGACCGCGTCGGCCTGGGCTTTGCCTTCGCCGCCGGCCTGGTCGCCGACATGCTCTACGGCACCCTGCTTGGCGAGCAGGCGCTGCGGCTGGTGGTGATGACCTTCATCCTGCAGCGCTTCCGTGCCCGCCTGCGCTTCTTCCCGATGTCGCAGCAGGCGCTGGCCATCGGCGGCCTGCTGGTCAACGACCGCATCATCAGCGCCACCCTGCACCTGGCCGTGGGCGAGCCGGTGCTGCCGTGGGCCTACTGGTGGGCACCGCTGCTGGGCATGCTGCTGTGGCTGCCGATGTTCGTGCTGCTGGACGCGGTGCGGCTGGGCCGGCGCAGGCGCTGAGCCATGTATCCGCGTCGCCAGGTCAAGAATCCACACGCCGAGGCCGAGCAGTTCCGGCGCCGCGCCGCGCTGGGCTTCCTTGGCGTGCTGCTGACCCTGCTCGGCCTGGGCGGCTGGTACTTCAAGCTGCAGGTGCTCGACCACGACATCTACGCCACCCGCTCGGAGGCCAACCGGATCAAGCCGCGGCCGGTGGTGCCCGGGCGCGGGATGATCTACGACCGCAACGGGCGGCTGCTGGCCGAGAACGTGCCGGCCTTCCGCCTGGACATCACCCCGGACAAGGTCAAGGACATGGACGCGACCCTGGAAGGGTTGCGCGGGCTGTTCGCGATCAGCGACGAGGAGATCGAGGCCTTCCACCGTTCGCGCAAGGCGCGTCGCAGTTTCCTGCCGGTGACGCTGAAGCTGCGTGTTTCCGACGAGGAGATGGCGCGTTTCGCGGTGGACCGCTGGAAGTATCCCGGGGTCGAGCTCGAGCCCTACCTGACCCGCCGCTATCCGTACGGCGAGCTGTTCGCGCATGTCATTGGCTACGTCGGCCGCATCGACGAGAAGGACCTGGGCACGCTGGGCGAGGGCAATGCGGCGCTGACCCACATCGGCAAGTCCGGGCTGGAGCGCTATTACGAGACCGAGCTGCGCGGCAAGGTCGGCTACGAGCAGGTCGAGACCAACGTGCAGGGCCGCGCGATCCGCACCGTGGGCCGGGTGCCGGCGCAGTCGGGCGCCGACCTGCGCCTGTCCATCGATGCCGACCTGCAGCGGGCGATGGTCGCCGCCTTCGGCGAGCAGGAAGGCTCGGCGGTGGCGATCGATCCACGCACGGGCGAGATCCTGGCCATGGTCAGCCTGCCGTCCTACGACCCCAACCTGTTCGTCAACGGCATCTCCCACGCCGACTTCAAGCGGCTCAACGAAAACCCGTCGCGACCGCAGTTCAACCGCCTGGTGCTCGGCGGCGTGGCCCCGGGTTCGACGGTCAAGCCGTTCCTCGGCCTGGCCGGCCTGGACAGCGGCATCCGCCGGCCGGAAGACAGGATCCTCTCGCGCGGCATGTATTACCTGCCGGGCGTGGGCCGTGGTTGGGGCGATGCCAACCGCGGCGGCCATGGCTGGACCGACCTGCGCAAGTCGATCTCGCAGTCGGTCAACACCTACTACTACCAGCTCGGCATCGACATGGGGATCGAGCGCTTCGACCAGTACATGGCCGGCTACGGCTTCGGCGAGCCGACCGGCATCGACCTGCTCGGCGAGATCGAAGGCATCCTGCCCTCGCCGCAGGCCAAGATGAAGGCGCGCAAGGAGCGCTGGTACCCGGGCGACACGGTCAACGCCAGCATCGGCCAGGGGTTGTGGAAGGTGACCCCGCTGCAGCTGGCACGCGGCGTCGGTGGCCTGGCCAGCGGGCAGTTGCGCCGCCCGCACCTGGTCAAGGAGACCCGCGCCGGCTTCGACCATGACTGGGCACCACTGCCGCAACCGGCTGGCAAGCCGATCAGCCCCAACCCGGCCAACCTGCAGGCGGTGCGCGAGGGCATGATGGGCACGATGCAGCCCGGTGGCAGCGGCTGGCGCGTGGCCTCCGGCGCGGCCTACCTGATGGCCGGCAAGACCGGTACCGCACAGGTGGTCAGCCGCAAGGGCACCGCCGCGACCAATCCCAAGAGCCTGCCAATGCACCTGCGCCACCGCGCGCTGTTCATCGGCTTTGCCCCGGCCGAGGAGCCCACCATCGCCGTGGCCATCGCCGTGGAGGGCGGCGGTTACGGTGGTTCGGCCGCCGCGCCGATCGCCCGCAAGGTGTTCGACGCCTGGCTGCTGGGCCAGCTGCCTGACGGGCTGGAACCGCTGGATGCCGAGCGCGGCACCACCGCCATCGGGACCGCGGTGATCGATGCCGAGGACCCGGGCCTGCGCCAGGCCGGTGATGCGGCCGCGGCGCTGCTGGAAGACCTGCCGGTGATGGTGGGCGCCCCCGCGCCGGTGCCGCCGGCTCCCGCGCCGCAGGGCCAGCCGCCGCTCGCGCCGGCACGTGCACCGACCACGGAGGACGCGCGATGAGGGACTTCCTGCGCTGGGCCTGGGACATGGGCGTGCGTTTCAGCCGCAGCCTGGACTGGATCCTGCTGCTGGCCCTGGCCGCGCTGATGGCCATTGGCCTGGCGGTGCTCGACAGCGCCGGCGGCAGCCGCCTGGTCATCGCCCAGGGTGCGCGTTTTGCGGTGGGCCTGGGCGCGATGTGGGCGATCTCGCGCCTGCCGGTGCCACGACTGCGCGCGTGGACGCCGATGATCTATGCGGTGTCGATGATCCCGCTGATGGCGGTGTTCGTGCTGGGCACCGGCAAGTACGGGCGGCAGTGGCTGAACCTGGGGTTCTTCTACCTGCAGCCGGCCGAGCTGCTCAAGGTCAGCCTGCCGATGATGGTGGCCTGGTACCTCAACCGCATGCCGCTGCCGCCGCGCATCCCGGTGGTGCTGACCGCGGCGGTGATCATCGGCGTGCCGACCGGGCTGGTGATGCTGCAGCCGGACTTCGGCACCGGCGTGCTGATCGCCGCCTCCGGTGCGTTCGTCCTGCTGCTGGCCGGCCTGCCGTGGTGGTGGGTCGGCGTGGGCGTGGGCGGCGTGGCCGCCGCCGCGCCGATCGCCTGGATCTGGCTGCTGCGTCCCTACCAGAAGGACCGGATCATGATGTTCCTGGACCCGGAGGCCGATGCGCTCGGCGCCGGCTGGAACATCATCCAGTCCAAGATCGCGATCGGCTCGGGCGGGCTCACCGGCAAGGGCTGGGGCCAGGGCAGCCAGTCGCACCTGAACTTCATCCCCGAGCAGACCACCGACTTCGCCTTCTCGGTGCTGAGCGAGGAATTCGGCTGGATCGGCGTGGCCGTGGTACTGGCGCTGTACCTGGTGGTGATCGGGCGCTGCCTGTGGATCGCGGTGGAATCGCGCGATACCTGGTCGCGGCTGCTGGCCGGCGCCACCGGCCTGGCCTTCTTCGTCTACGTGCTGGTCAACGGCGGCATGATCTCAGGCCTGCTGCCGGTGGTGGGCGTGCCGATGCCGCTGATCAGCTACGGCGGAACCTCGGCGGTGTCGCTGCTGGCCGGCTTCGGCCTGGTGATGGCCATCCGCTCGCACCGGCCCGTCCACGGGCATTGAGCCGCTGGGCGGGGCCATACTTTGATCGTGATCAAGACATCGTGAATAGCGCTGGGTGACAATGTGCTCCCGCTGCGCCGGTCTGCCTTTGGGGGGCAACCCTGGCTGCAACGGGAGTGATCCTGACCGGATCACCGCCGAATTCGGGAAGGGGTCCGCGAGGGGAGTCGCGGATCACACCCGCACTGGATCCGGCCGGACGGCCGGTTGTGCCCGTGGGGATGGGGGCGCAGCCGGCCGTTCCCTCTTTGCTGCCGTCGCCGCATTCATTGCGCCGCCTCCACAGCTCCTGGCGAACTGCCGCAATCCTCTTGTGATTCATGGCGTTAGTGCTGGAAATTCATCCATGACCTGCTAACCTCGGGTCATGATTCGACGCGCACTGGTCTGCTTCATCACCCTCGGCCTGGTTGCCTGCGCAACCCAGCCGACGCTTCCGCCCACCGCATCGCCGGCCGCCGGCTCGCCGCAGCCGCCCAGATCCGGCCCGGCCGAAGCGCAGCCCGAGGCCGCAAGCAACCTGCCGCCGGTGGACCTGACGCCGGTGCCGTTGGAGACCGCACGGGCCAACTTCATCCGCGATACCGCCGCCCGCTACGGGCTGGAGCCGGCCTACGTCGCCGGCGTGCTCGACCAGGCGCAGGTGCGGCAGCCGATCATCGCGGCGATGGCGCGCCCGGCCGAGCGGGTCAAGCCGTGGAACGAGTACCGGCCGATGTTCATCAGCCAGGCGCGCATCGACGGCGGCCGCCAGTTCCTGGCCCGGCATCGCCAGGCGCTGCAGCAGGTGCAGGCACGCACCGGCGTCCCGGCCGAGGTCATCGTCGCCATCATCGGCGTGGAGACCAGCTACGGCGGCAACATGGGCAACCACCGCGTGCTCGACGCGCTGTACACCCTGGCCTTCAACTACCCGCGCAGTGGCGACCCGGACAAGCTCGAGCGCGAGGTGCGCCGCGAGCTGTTCTTCCGTGACGAGCTGGCCAAGCTGTTCGAGCTTGCGCGCATGGAGAAGCTGGACATCACCACACTCAAGGGCAGCTATGCCGGGGCGATGGGGATGGGCCAGTTCATGCCCTCGAGCTACCTGGATTTTGCGGTCGACGGCGACGGTGATGGCCGCCGCGACCTGTTCACCAGCCACGCCGATGTGTTCGCCTCCATCGCCAACTACTTCGTGAAGAAGGGCGGCTGGGTGGCCGGTGGCCAGGTGGCGGTGCCGGCCACGCTGGATGCCGGGCGGGAGGAATTCAATCCGACCGAGTGGCTGCCCACGCATACGCTGTCCGACCTGGCCGCACGCGGTTACCGGCCGGTGGGCACCGTCGATCCGACCGCGACCGCGACGCCGGTGACGCTGGAAGGCAGCAGCGGCAAGCAGTACTGGCTGGGCTTCCAGAACTACTACGCGATCACCCGTTACAACCTCTCCAAGATGTACGCGATGGCCGTGTTCCAGCTGTCCGAGGCCATCGCCGGCAAGGAGCTGCCGCCGGCATGAGGACGAGCAGGTGGCTGGTGGCGGCGCTGGTGATGCTCGGCCTTGCGGCCTGCAGCAGCGCGCCGCGCAAATCCGGTCCGGCCGCAACTGCGGGCAGTGCTGCCAGCGGCGGCCCCCGCGCCAGCGCGGCCGCCGACTGTCCGGACGGCTCGCCGTATGCGCCGGCCAAGGAGGATCCCAGCACCCGCGGCAACTACACCGCCGGCGGCCTGTACAAGCCGGGGGTCAAGGATTCCACGCCCAGCTACGTGCCCAACGTGGCCTGCATCCCCGAGCCGGTGGTGCGCGAGGAGCCGCGTTCGCCGGTCGGCAACCGCTCGCCGTACTTGGTGCTGGGCAAGGAGTACAAGGTGCTGGACCGGGTCGAGGGCTACTCGGAAAAGGGCATCGCCTCCTACTACGGCAGCAAGTTCCACGGGCGCCTGACCTCCAACCGCGAGGTCTATGACATGTACGCCTTCAGCGCCGCGCACAAGACCCTGCCGCTGCCCAGCTTTGCCCGCGTCACCAACCTGGATACCGGCGAGTCGGTGATCGTGCGGGTCAACGATCGTGGCCCGTTCCACGATGGCCGGGTGATCGACCTGAGTTATGCCGCGGCAGTGAAACTGGGCATCACCCAGCGCGGTACCGGCCGCGTCGAAGTCACCGCCCTGACCCCGGAAAGCGAGAACAAGCGCCTGCTGGCCAGTCGCTCCGGCCGCGGCAGCACCCCGGCCAAGGCCGCGCCGGCAAGTTCGACCACGACCGCCACACCGACCCGCGCAGCCAGCGACATGGACCAGCTGGTCCAGCGCCTGCCCGCCACCGCACCGGTGGTCGCGGCAGTGCAGGGCGCCGACAACGCCGCGGAAAAGTGGCGCTACCGCGTCGCCGAGTCGGCCACGCCGGGTTCGGCGGACAATTTCGATGCTTGGATGAAGCAGCAGGGCGTGCGGGTGGCGACCGGTCGCCCGGCCACGACCTCGGCGGCAACCGCGGCCACACCCGCTGCCGTGGCGGTGGCCGCGCTTCCCGCCACCGCTGCCGCAGTGACCGAACCTTCCCCCGCCGCCAGCGCCGCGCTGGGCAAGGTGCTGCTGCAGGTGGCCAGCTTCTCCAGTCGCGACAATGCCACCCGTGCCCTGACCCAGCTCTCGGCCGCCGGCATTGCCGGGGCCACGCTCAGCGACATCGTCAGTGGCGGGCGCACCCTGTGGCGCCTGCGCGTGGCGGCCAGCGACCATGACAGTGCTGCCGAGCTGGCCGGTCGCATCGCCAGCCTGGGGCTGGGTCGTCCGCAGATCGTCCGCGACTGATCCGCCTCCACTGCGTCGGCCCAGGCGATTGCATGGGCCTACAATGCCCCCTCGATCTCCGCGCCCCTTCCAGGAGCAGTTGTCCCATGAAATTCCGCTTTGCCGCCGCCGCCGTGGCCACGTTCGCCGCCGGCCTGGTCTTCGCCCAGACGCCCATGCCCACGCCGAACCCCGTTCCGGCCGCGGCTGACGCAGCTCCGGCCGTGGTTGCCACGCCGCCGGCGCCGGTTCCCAGCACCTCCACCGCGTGGATCCTGATGGACTACGCCACCGGCCAGGTGCTGGCAGGCGAGAACATCCACGAGCAGGTCGCCCCGGCCAGCATCACCAAGGTCATGACCTCCTACGTCGTGGCCGCCGAGATCAAGAACGGCAAGGTCGGCCTCGATGACCAGGTGATGATGAGCGAGCGGGCTTGGCGCGAAGGTGGTGCCGGCACCGACGGCAGCTACTCCGGCTTTCCGGTCAACCAGACCGCGCGCCTGGAGGAAATGGAAAAGGGCATGGCGGTGCAGTCGGGCAACGATGCGGCCATCGCCCTGGCCGAGCACGTGGCCGGCAGCCAGGAGGCGTTCGCCTCGCTGATGAACAGCTACGCGGCCAAGATCGGGATGAAGAACTCCAACTTCGTCAACGCGCACGGCCTGACCGCCGAGGGCCATTACTCCACCGCTTATGACCTGGCGCTGCTGGGCCGTGCGCTGGTGCGCGATTTCCCGGAGACCTACGCCTACAACAAGATCAAGGAATTCACCGTAGGCTCGATCACCCAACCGAACCGCAACCTGCTGCTGTGGCGCGACCAGAGCGTGGACGGCATCAAGACCGGCCATACCTCGGCGGCCGGCTACTGCCTGCTGTCCTCGGCCCAGCGTGGCGACCAGCGCCTGATCGCCGCGGTGATGGGCGGCAGCTCGGAGAAGCAGCGCGCCGATGACAGCCTGGCCCTGCTCAACTGGGGCTTCCGCTTCTTCGAGACCCACCGCCTGTACGAAGCCGGCAAGGTCGTCACCAGCCAGAAGATCTGGAAGGGCAAGGCCGACCAGGTGGAACTGGGCGTGTCCCAGCCGCTGCTGGTGAGCCTGCCGCGCGGCCGCTACAACGACCTCAAGCCGAGCATGGATGTGCCCAAGGTGCTGGAAGCGCCGATCGCCGCCGGCCAGCAGATCGGCACGGTGAAAGTCACGCTCGATGGCCAGGTTGTCGCCCAGGCGCCGCTGGTGGCGGTCAGCGCGGTCGAGGAAGCCGGCTTCTTCAAGCGCCTGTGGGATGCGTTCTGGATGTGGTGGGAATCCGAATAAGCCAGCCTCCTATTGCACCGCAACAGACAGCCGGCCTCGTGCCGGCTGTCTGCATTTCCGGGCCCGGTCGTTGGCACGGCGGCGCAACCATGCGGTAATACGCGTCCGCTCCAAGTAGGGGCGGGTGCCCGGAGCGGCACTCAATGGACTTGCAAGGGGATACAGGAATGTTGAACTCGTATGGTCGCCCGGCGGCACTGGCCGTGGGCATGCTCGCCGCGCTCGCCCTGGCGGCGCCGGCACACGCGCAACGGCAGAGCGCACAGGATCGTCGCCAGGAACAGATGGCGCAGATCCCGACGTGCGCCAAGCCGCTGGGATCGATCTCGGTGATCGAGCCAGAGGACGCGGTGAGCTGGTGGACCGGATACCAGCTGCCGGCGCCGTCCAAGCTGATCAAGGTCTTCGTCAACAAGTCGCGCTGCTTCACCCTGGTCGATCGCGGTGCCGGCATGGCCGCGGCCTAGGCCGAGCGCGCGCTGGCGTCCGAAGGCGACCTGCGCCGCGGCTCCAACATCGGCAAGGGCCAGATCAAGGCGGCCGACTATGTGCTGGTTCCCGACCTGATCGGTGCCAACAGCAATGCCGGCGGCAATGCCATCGGCGGCCTGATCGGTGGCTTGGTCGGTGGTCGTGCCGGCGCGGTGGTGGGCGGCCTCAACTTCAAGCGCAAGACCGCTGACGTGGTGCTGACCGTGACCGACGTGCGCTCCTCCGAGCAGGTGGCCATGGCCGAGGGCTCGGCCAAGAAGACCGACATCGGCTTCGGCGCCAGCGGCGGCCTGTTCGGCGGGGGTGGCCTGGGGGCAGCCGGCGTGGGCGGCTACGCCAACACCGAGATCGGCCAGGTCATCACCCTGGCCTACCTGCAGGCCTACACCAACCTGATCACCGAGCTGGGCGGAATGCCCGAAAACGCCTCCGCCGCCAACGTCAGCCAGGCCCTGCGCGTGACCAAGACCGCGCGCCTGCTGGCCAACGCCAAGGGCACCGGTACGGCCGTGCGTTCGCTTGATCCGGGGATGCTGCTGTATCCCACCGGCAACAAGGACGGGATGATGTGGGAAGTCGAGGACGAACTGGGCAACAAGGGCTGGGTCAACTCGACCAACACCGAGCTGGCCAGGTAATCCCGGTCTTCTATGCTGTTGCGCGCGGGCGGCCTCAGGGTCGCCCGCGTCGTTTCCGTCGGATCAGAGCAGGCGGCTGATGGTGAAACTGCCAAACACGGGCGACTGGCGCTGTCCCTCGAACTCGCGGCTGCGGTGATAGCGGGCGAGGGCGAACTTCCAGCGCCCGTGCATCAACGCCATGCCGTAGCCGAGCTCGCCCACCAGCGGGCGCTTGTCCACGCGATGGCTGTCGCGGAAGGTGTTGCCGTCCAGGGTGATGTCACGCAGCACCCAGCGACCGTCACTGGTGGCGAACACATGCCAGCCCCAGTCCGAAGGCCGGCCATGCGACGGCGCGGTGTTCTCGCCGGCCGGGCGCAGCGGTGTGCTGCCGAAATCATCGGGCAGGTGCCAGCCCCAGCGCACTTCCATGCCGGCGTTGGCATGGGTGGTGCGGTTGCCCAGCGCGCCGCCCCAGTGCGAGATCGCGTCCCAGCCCCAGCCAGCGGCGTTGCCGTCGGCATCACCCCAGCGGCGCATGCGCTCGTGCACCACGCCGACCACGGGTTCGTTGCGGAGCTGGTTGTCCCAGCCGCGGAAATCCTGGCTGCCGGTGAACTTGTGCACCGCGTGCTGCACCTGCCGGCCCAGCGCAGCCGGGCCGACCACGCCCAGCTGCAGCTGGGTGGTGCGCAGGCGGGTGTCGCTGCGGGCGTTGTAACCGAAGCTGGCCACCAGCACCGCCGCGTAGGGGCGGTCATCCGGAATGAGGTCGGTGCGGGTGTAGTCGGTCGGCGTGTACAGGCCCTGGCCGAGGGAGAACACCATGTTCTGCTGGTCGGACAGACCGGGCTGGAACCGGTCCAGGTAACGGTTCACCCAGCGCGCCAGGCGCGGCAGGCAGGGGTCGTCGGTGTAGTCGGCCAGGTTGGGCGAGACCAGGGTCAGCACCGCGCCATTGGTGTAACCCTGGTCCTGCTGCTCGCCGCCGAACAGGTCGTTGTCGACACGGAAGTTGACCCCCGGCGGGGTCTGCTGCAATCGGCTGTCGGTGCACTGCGCCCAAGCCGCGCCGGGCAGGGACAGGGCCAGCGCGCCAAGGGCGGCCAGTGCGGCATGCAGCGGAGAACGCATTGGCATCGGGGCTTCCGTGCTTGGGGGAGGGGCGGCGCCGCGCAGCATATCCGCTGGGGACGCCGGGCAGTCGCCGCGCCTGTGCACCGCAGCGTTGCCGGCGGCGTGCGGGTGCGCTTGCGCCCATGCAGGATCCTTGCCCGCGGGTGAAAGCCCTGTCGCAGAGCGCCGGGCGCACTTGGGTTTGCCCCGGCCCGGCCCGATAATGGGGCGATGGAAATCAAGTCCGACAACCCCGATCACGGCTTCCAGTTCCCCGGTGTGTTCGAGCTCAGTGCCATGGGCACGGCCGGCATCGGACTGGAAACCGAACTGCCCCGGCTGCTGGAAACCGCCGGCGTGCAGGTGCGGCACGAGCACATCACCTGGAAGCACTCCAGCAACGGCAAGTACGTGTCGGTCCGCATCGCGTTCCACGCCGAGAGCCGCGCGCAGTACGACGCCGCGCACGTGGTGCTGCGTGACCACCCGGAAGTGAAGTGGACGCTGTGACCGCCACGGCCGCGCAGGCCGTGGTCCGCGACCTGGGCCGCCAGCCCTACGAGCCGGTGTGGCGGGCGATGCAGCGGTTCACCGATGCCCGCAATGACGCCACCACCGACGAGCTGTGGGTGGTCGAGCACGATCCGGTGTTCACCCTCGGCCAGGCCGGAAAGGAAGAGCACGTGCTGGCGCCGGGCGACATCCCGGTGCTGCACGTGGACCGGGGCGGCCAGGTGACCTACCACGGCCCCGGCCAGATCGTGGTCTATCCGCTGCTGGAGCTGCGCCGGCTCGGCATCGGCGTGCGTGATTACGTGTGCAGGATCGAGCAGGCGATCATCGACACCCTGGACGAATGGAACATTGGCGCTCAACGGCTCGAAGGCGCGCCGGGCGTGTACGTGGGTGGCGCCAAGATCGCCGCGCTGGGCATCCGCGTGCGCCGCGGCTGCAGCTTCCACGGCCTGGCCTTCAACGTGGCCATGGACCTGGAGCCGTTCCACCGCATCAACCCCTGCGGCTACCAGGGCCTGCAGGTGACCTCGGTGCTAGACTTGGGCGGTCCCTCGGGGCTGGACGCCGTCAAGCCGGTGCTGCTGGCCCACCTCGCCAGCCAGTTCGGGCTGGAACTGCGGGCCGACGCCGGCCTGCCCGATCTCACTCCCGCGGCGTGATGCCGTCGAGCACACCATGACCGAATCCACCACCCGTGCCATTCCCCTGCAGGTCGTGCAGGGCGATTCCCCGACCGCCACCGCGCCGCTGCAGGCGGGCGTGAAGCAGCTGGGCGGGGACAAGATCAACCGCTCGCCGGTC
Source organism: Stenotrophomonas sp. Marseille-Q4652 (assembly GCF_916618915.1). NCBI lineage: Bacteria > Pseudomonadati > Pseudomonadota > Gammaproteobacteria > Lysobacterales > Lysobacteraceae > Stenotrophomonas > Stenotrophomonas sp. Marseille-Q4652. The sequence goes on along the minus strand of NZ_CAKAKE010000001.1, from coordinate 2,100,143 downwards.
CAGTTCGCCGACGCGCCGGTGCTGCGCAAGCCCTCGTGGATCCGCGTGCGCATCCCGTCCGGCAACGCCGTGGCCAACCTCAAGGCCAAGCTGCGCGAGAACCGCCTGGTGACCGTGTGCGAGGAGGCCAGCTGCCCGAACATCCACGAATGCTTCGGCCACGGCACTGCCACCTTCATGATCCTGGGCGAGGTCTGCACCCGCCGTTGCTCGTTCTGCGACGTGGCCCACGGCCGGCCCAAGCCGCCGGATGCCAACGAACCGGCCTCGCTGGCGCAGACCGTGGCCGACATGGGCCTGAAGTACGTCGTGGTCACCAGCGTCGACCGCGATGACCTGCGCGACGGCGGCGCCCAGCATTTCGTCGACTGCATCGCGGCGATCCGCGACAGGTCGCCCGGCACCCGCATCGAGATCCTGACCCCGGACTTCCGCGGCAAGGGCCGCATGGAGCGCGCGCTGGAGATCCTGGCGCAGAACCCGCCGGACGTGTTCAACCACAACATCGAGACCGTGCCGGACCTGTACCGCAACGTACGTCCGGGCGCGGACTACCAGTGGTCGCTGACGCTGCTGAAGAACTTCAAGGCCCAGCACCCGGCCATCGCCACCAAGTCCGGGATCATGCTCGGCCTGGGCGAGACCATGGAACAGGTGCAGGCGACCCTGCGCGACCTGCGCGCGCACGACGTGGACATGGTCACCATCGGCCAGTACCTGCAGCCGACCGCACACCACCACCCGGTGCTGCGCTACTGGACGCCGGAGGAATACAAGGAACTGGAGGAGTACGGCAACGCGCTGGGCTTCAGCCATGTCGCTTCCGGGCCGATGGTACGTTCGTCCTACCACGCAGACCGCCAGGCGGCAGGCGCCGGCGTCGCCGGCTGAGCCCACGGTACCGGGCGGCGGCGTACGGCCGCCCGGCGTGCCGCATCGATTCACAATTCACTACGGGCTGGCCGCTAGGCTGGGTATCCGGATGACAAGTGCCGCAACTTTCGGCACTGTCCGGATGTCACAGTTCCACGCAGTCTCACCCTTCCGGCCAGGTGCCCAGAGTACGCAATGAACTACAGAGTCCCCGCCTTCCTGCTGGCTTTCGCGCTGTCGGCGCCGGTCGCGCTGCTGGCGCGCGCCGATACCCCCTTGCTGCCTTCGGCAGCGACGGCGGACCAGGCGACGACGGCCAAGCTGGTGTACGGGTTGCTCTCCGACAGCCGCTACGCCTACCGGCCGCGCGCGCTGGACGCGGAGACCTCGCAGGACGTGTTCAAGCGCTACCTGGAGTCGCTGGACGGTGGCAAGCAGTTCTTCACCCAGGCCGACATCACCCGCTTCGAGCCGTTCAAGGCCGGCATCGCCGGCGCGATCCGCGGCGGGGAGCTGGATCCGGCGTTCGAGATCTTCGCCGTCTACCGCCAGCGCGTGGAGCAACGCATCGGTTATGCGCGCCAGTTGCTGAAGCAGGAACCAGATTTCTCCCGCGATGAAACTTTCGCCTACGACCGCAAGGACGTCGCCTGGGCGGCCAGCGATGCCGAGCTCAACGAGCTGTGGCGCAAGTCGGTCAAGAACGACTGGCTGCGGCTGAAGCTGGCCGGCAAGCCTGCCGCCGAGATCCGCAAGACCCTGGACAAGCGCTACGCCACGCTGCTCAAGTCGGTAGGCGAGCTCAAGGGCGAGGACGTGTTCTCGTTCTTCCTCAACTCCTATACCAGCGCGGTCGATCCGCACACCGACTACTTCACCCCGCGCACCGCCGAGAACTTCAACCAGGCCATGTCGCTGTCGCTGGAAGGCATTGGCGCGCAACTGCAGCGCCAGGACGACATGGTCGTGATCCGCGAGATCATCGCCGGTGGCCCGGCCGCGCTGGACGGCACGCTCAAGCCGGGTGACCGCATCGTCGGCGTCGGCCAGGGCAAGTCCGGTCCGGTCGAGGACGTGATCGGCTGGCGCATCGACGACGTCGTGGCCAAGATCCGCGGCAAGAAGGACACCCAGGTGCGGCTGGAATTCATCCCGGCCGAGGAAGGCGTGGACGGCAAGCACCACCACGTCACCCTGACCCGGCAGAAGGTGCGCCTGGCCGAGCAGGCCGCCAAGGGCGAGACCATGACCCTGCCCGGCGCCGCCGGCGAGCCCGAGCGCCGCATCGGCATCATCAAGCTGCCGACCTTCTACCAGGATTTCGAGGGCCGTCGCCGCAACGCCACCGACTACGCCTCGGCCACGCGTGACGTGGCCAAGCTGCTGGCCGGCTTCAAGGCCGACAAGCTCGACGGCGTGGTGCTGGACCTGCGCAACAACGGCGGCGGCTCGCTGGACGAGGCGATCGAACTGACCGGCCTGTTCATCGAGCAGGGCCCGGTTGTGCAGGTCCGCGAATCCGGCGGCCGCGTCACCGTCAACAGCGACCGCAACCAGGATGTCGCCTGGGATGGTCCGTTGGCGGTGCTCATCAACCGCGGTTCGGCCTCGGCGTCGGAAATCTTTGCCGGCGCCATCCAGGACTACGGCCGTGGCCTGGTGATTGGCGAGACCACCTTCGGCAAGGGCACGGTGCAGAACATCGTCGACCTGGACCGCTGGCCGGCCAGCGAGAAGCAGCGATTTGGCCAGGTCAAGCTGACCATCGCCCAGTTCTTCCGCGTCAGCGGCAGCAGCACCCAGCACAAGGGCGTGGTGCCGGACCTGGCGTTCCCGGCCAGCGTGGACGCCAGCGAGTTCGGCGAGAGCACCTACGACAACGCGCTGCCGTGGACCCGCATCGCCGCGGTTCCTCATACCCGCTACGGCAACTTCGCGCCGCTGCTGCCCAAGCTGGAAACCCGCCACAGGAGCCGCGTTGCCGAGGACGTGGAGTTCAAGTGGTGGAACGAGGATGTGCAGCAGTTCCGCGCCGAGGCGGCCAAGAAGGCGGTATCGCTCAACGAGGCGGAACGCCGCGCCGAGCGCGAGCGCCAGGAAAAGCAGCGCAAGGAACGGCAGGAAATCCGCAAGCAGCTGGGCCTGGCCCTGGACCCGCTGGCCGAGGACAGCGATGACGGCCTGACCGGCAACGAGCGCGACATCGTCAAGGATGCCGCCCGTGAGAAGGCTGCCGAGAAGCGCCCGGACCCGCTGCTGCGTGAGTCGGCCGCGATCCTGGCCGATGCGGTGAACCTGCTCGAGGCTGACCGCCCGCTGTCGGCGCAGGTACTGCCGCAGTCCACCGGCGTCGGCCGCTGGGCCGACTGAAGGCTTCTGCCAACGCAACCCGCGAAGGGCCGGCATCTGCCGGCCCTTCGCATTTAGACCCGGCCCTTACAACGGCGGCGCTATGGTCAGGCGGTTTCCCCTGCCGGGCCCTGCCATGAACAAGTCCGTCCCACTGTGGGCCATGCTGGCCGTCGTCGCGAGCGGCTGCGGCGGCCGCGCCGCCGACAGCACGCTGCTGCGCGAATCCTTCGATGCCGGCGACACTTACTCGCGGTTGGTGGCCGCCAGTCCGGGACAGGCCTGCGAGGCCGCACGCCGCACCCTGCTGGGCGAGGGTTATGCCATCACCCGCGCCGATGCGGCGATGGTGGAAGGCAGCAAGAACTTCCAGCCGCGCGACGAGCAGCACGAGCAACTGGTGCTGCGCGTTTCCTGTGCGGCGCAGGGCAGTGGTGCGCTGGTATTCGCCAGCGCGGTGCAGGACCGCTATGCCCTGAAGAAGAGCCCGACCTCGGCCAGTGTCGGCGTTGGCGCGCTGGGTTCGGTATCGCTGCCCTTCGGCAGCAGCGAGGATTCGCTCGTGCGCATTGCCAGCAGCACGGTCACCGAGACCCCGTTCTACCAGCGCTTCTTCGGTCGCCTGCAGTACTACCTGCGCGGCCCGTCCACGGATGACGCGATGGGCGGGCAGGAACCGATGGAGCAGGAGTGAGCCGGCGTCATGTCGTAGCGATGGTTGCAGTGCTGACGTTGCTGCCCGGCCTGGCCAGTGCCGGCTGCGAGCGGCAACTGCTGCAGATCCTGGGCTGGCGCTTCGAGCCCGCCGAGGTGGCCGCGCCGCAGGTGGTCGGGGGCGAGGTCTGCCGACGCGCAGACCTTGCCGATGCGCATGCTGCGGGTGACCTGCGCGTGCTGGTCCCCTCCACGCTGGCCGATGCCGATGAGACGGCCCTTGTGCAGGAACTGCTGCAGCACCCCGCAACGCGCTGTGCCTACATGTTCGAACTGGGCCAGGCCACGCGTCGCGCGGCGCAGGCGCTGGAGGGCAATGACGGCTACCGTTTCTCGGCGCTGCAGCTGGGCTGGATCGGCTTTGGCGTGGGCGGCGCGCAGCGCAAGGGCTGGCAGCGCTTCCGCAGCTTCGGCCGCGGCTACCAGCCGGCGGGCAGCAACAGCCAGGCGCTGGAAGCGTTCTACAGTGGCCGCGTGCGATCCGAATGCGGCGTCGGCCGCCAGATCGCGCAGCTGGCCACCCAGCGCGAGCTCTACGGCGATGTCGCGTTCGACGCGGAGTTCGCGCCCGGCGAGCTGTCCATCGGTACCTTCCTGACCCTGCACCGTACCGACAGCATCCTGCTGGGCAGCAGTGCCGGCGAGTTCTTCGCCGATGGCAAGGCGCGGCGCACCGCGCGGATGGGGCGGCAGGCCTTCATCGGCGTGCCGGGTTTCATCGAGCATGTGTTCGACCGCAGCCATCTGGACGACATCCACAACCAGGCCGAGAACTTCGTGGTCACCGAGGTCAGCGAAGCTGCCGCGCAGGCGCTGGAGCGGCACGGGGGCTTCGAGCACTACGACCGGCTCAACCACCGCATCTGGGAACTTTCACGCAGGCTGGCTGGGCCAGGGCCGCGGCGCTTCGAACGGCTGCTGGTCGAGCGCGAGCCCTGGGCCCGCAAGGGACTGTCGCCAGAGCAGCGCGAGGTGCTGGTCGAGGTCGAGACCCTGCTGGATGAGCCGGTTTACCGCGAGTTCCTGGTCTACGTGCATCCGCTCGGCACCAGGCCGTTGGGTTACCACGTCGTGCGGCTGCTGGACCGCAACCCGCGCACCCCGTACTCGTTCAACCTGGCGCTGCACAACCTGCACACCACGCTCTACCAGCGCTGGCTTCAACGCCGGCTGCGCGACTGCGCGGCGACGGGCGAGGTTACGGCGAAACACATCCTTTCCAAGGCAGGAGGCAGGACATGGAACTGGCAATGATCGGACTCGGGCGGATGGGGGCCAACATGGCCCGCCGCCTGCAACTGGGTGGCCACCGCGTGCAGGGGTTCGACCCCGGGGAGGCGGCCCGGGCCGAGGCGACCGGCCATGGCATCACCGCCCATGCCAGCCTGGATGCGCTCCTGCAGGTCATGCCGGCGCCGCGGGTGGTGTGGTTGATGATCCCGTCTGCCGTGGTCGATGGCATGCTCGACCAGCTCCTGCTGCGGCTGGCGCCGGGAGACACCGTCGTCGACGGCGGGAATTCCTGGTACCGCGACACCCAGGCCCGCGGCGAGCGGCTGGCCGGGCAGGGGATCCGTTACGTGGATTGCGGCACCAGCGGCGGCATCTGGGGACTGAGCGAGGGCTACAGCCTGATGGTGGGCGGTGACGAGGCGGTGGTGACGCCACTGCATCCGCTGTTTTCCACCCTGGCACCGGCGCCGGACCGCGGCTGGGCCCATGTTGGCCCGCTGGGGGCAGGGCACTACTGCAAGATGATCCACAACGGCATCGAGTACGGAATGATGCAGGCCTATGCCGAAGGCTTCGCCCTGCTCGAGCGGAAGCAAGAATTCAACCTGGACCTGGCCCAGATCGGCGAGGTCTGGCGCCATGGCAGCGTGGTGCGTTCCTGGCTGCTGGATATCGGTACCGAGGCCTTGAAGCACAACCCGACCCTGCAGGGCATTGCGCCCTACGTGCCGGACTCGGGCGAGGGCCGCTGGACGGTGCGCGAAGCCATCGACCTGGATGTGTCCACGCCGGTACTCACTCTTTCCTTACTGGAGCGCCTGCGCTCGCGCGAAGCAAATTCCTTTGCCGATCGGCTGCTGGCGGAGATGCGCAACGGCTTCGGGGGCCACGCCGTGCACCGGACCGACGTGCCATGAGCGGTGTTCTTCATGCGCTGCAGAAGCCACTGAATGTTTCACGGCCCGCTGATCCTGTGCCCACGTCTCTTGAATGGTGGGCCGGACAAGATGACGCCACACCCAACGCAGGAGACAACATGAACAAGCGCTCTTCGACCCTTTTCGCTTCCACCCTGGCCCTGTCGCTGATGGCCGCTACCGGCAGCGTGATGGCCGACGACCAGCCGACCCGTACCGACAACACCCGTACGGAGTCGCAGGAGCCGGTGAGCGACACCTGGATCACCACCAAGGTCAAGGCTGACCTGCTGACCACCAAGAACGTCCCGGGCACCGAGGTCAAGGTCGAAACCGTCAATGGCGTGGTGACCCTGAGCGGCACCGTTGACTCCAAGGCCGAGCATGACCGCGCGATCAGCGTTGCCAAGGGCATCAAGGGCGTCAAGGACGTCGATGCCTCGGGCCTGACCGTGGCCAAGGACACCAAGGCCACGCGCTGATCAACGCAGCAATCCCCACACGAAGGCGCGCCCATGGCGCGCCTTTTTTCGTCGGCCGGTAGATCGTCTTCACGCGGCGCCCACATCATGATCTCCATCCTCGCCGGTTTACCGGTCGTGGCGGGGCACTATGCTGTGCCCCACGGCCTGTCGCAGGAATGAAGGGGAAAGCATGCAGAAGACCTTGATCGATGACGGCTGGGACCGTTGGCGCCTGCGCGCGCTGGGCCTGGCCGCCATCCTGATCCTGGTGGTGCCGTCGCTGACATTGCGCAAGCTGTCCAGTGAAGTGGACGACGCGGAGGGCTGGGTGACCCACACGCAGGCGGTGGGAACCGCCGTGTACCGATTGCAGGCCAACGTGCGCGATGCCGAGTCGGCCGCATACAACCTGTCCAAGGGCATCGATACCCCGGAAGTACGCGACCGCTACGCCCGCGCGGAGCAGATCAAACCGGTGCTGCGTGAGCTCGAGCAGCTGCTGCAGGACAATCCGCGCCAGCTGGTACGGGTAGGCCGGATCGAGTCGGTGCTGGAGCGGCGTACGGCCTTGCTGCACGGCATAGCCACCACCAGCGATCCGGTAGCCCAGCGCACGCTGCTGGAGGAGATGGCGGTCCGCTACCCGATCCGCGAGCTGATCGAGGAGCTGCAGGCCGAGGAACAGCACCTGCTGAAGGAGCGCAGCGCGATCGCCGAGCGCCAGCAACGCCTGGCCAACATGGTGTCGTGGACGGCACTGGCGCTGCAGCTGGCGCTGCTGGTCCTGATCCTGTGGCTTCTGAAGCGGCAGATGGAGCACCGCCTGGTCGCCGAGCGCGCCTCGCTCAGCTCCAGTGCCCGTGCCAACGCCATCCTGCAGACCGTGCGCGAGCCGATCGTGCTGCTGGACCGGGACCAGCGCATCCTGTTGTACAACCCGGCCTTTGCCGAGCTGTACGGCATCGAGGAAGACCTGCTGCAACACCCGTTGCAGGAGGTGGGCGAGGGCATCTGGAACGACCCGGCGATGCGCCAGCGCCTGGCCGACGTGCTGCTGCGTGGCCGCGAGCTTTGGGACTACGAGCTCGCACAGGAGGGTGGCGATGGCCGCGTCCGCAACATGCTGGTCAACGCACGGCGCATGGCGCTGCCCGACAGCGACGACGAGGTCGTGCTGATGACCGTCAGCGACGTGACCGTGCAGCGCGCCGTGATGTCGCGCGTGGAGGAACTGAACAGCCAGCTGGAGGGCAAGGTGGAGCAGCTGTCCGAGGTCAACCGCGAGCTGGAGGCCTTCTCGTACTCGGTGTCGCACGACCTGCGCGCGCCGCTGCGCCACGTCGGCGGCTTTGCCGACAAGCTGGCTGCCTACCTGGGCGACAGCGCCGACGACAAGGCCCGCCATTACTTGGACATCATCGGCAGCTCCGCCAGGCGCATGGCGACCTTGATCGACGACCTGCTGGTGTACTCGCGCCTTGGCCGCGGTGCCATGCGCATGCAGGCCGTGGACATGCAGTCGATGGTAGCCGACACCCGCGCCGTGCTCGACGCCAACCTGGCCACCGAGGCCGAGAACGGCGGGCCCAAGCGTCGTGTGGAGTGGCACATCGCGCCTCTGCCCATGCTGGTGGCCGACGAGAACATGATGCGCCAGGTGTGGTTGAACCTGCTCGGCAACGCCATCAAGTACAGCGCCGCGCGCGACCCGGCAGTGGTCGAGATCGGTTATTCACGGGAGCCGGACGGCAGCCACCACTTCACCGTGCGCGACAACGGTGCCGGCTTCGACATGGCCTACGCCGGCAAGCTGTTCGGCGTGTTCCAGCGCCTGCACAAGGCCAGCGAATACCCCGGCACCGGCATCGGCCTGGCCAGCGTGCGCCGCGTGCTGGTGCGCCACGGTGGCCGCATCTGGGCCGAGGCCGAGGTTGACCGCGGTGCTACCTTTCATTTCATACTTCCTCCCGCGCTTGACGCACTCAATACAGGGCAACCTGCATGAATCCACTCCGTACGATCCTGATTGCAGAAGACAGCCCGGCCGACGCCGAAATGGCGATCGATGCGCTGCGCGATGCGCGGCTGGCCAACCCCATCGTCCACGTCGAGGACGGTGTGGAGGCGATGGACTACCTGTTGCGCCGTGGCGCCTTCGCCAACCGCGAGGAAGGCCTGCCGGCGGTGCTTTTGCTGGACATCAAGATGCCGCGCATGGACGGCCTCGAGGTGCTGCAGCGCATCCGTGGCGATGAGGAACTCAAGCGCCTGCCGGTGGTGATCCTGTCCTCATCGCGCGAGGAAAGCGACCTGGCCCGCAGCTGGGATCTTGGCGTCAACGCCTACGTGGTCAAGCCGGTGGACGTGGACCAGTTCTTCGGGGCGGTACGCACGCTGGGTACGTTCTGGGCGGTGATCAACCAGGCCCCGGACCGCGAGTAATGGCGCATGCCACGACAAGGTGCCCCGCTCGGCCTGGTGAACGTCCTGCTGGTAGAGGATTCGCCGGAAGACGCCGAGCTGATGTGCGATCAGATGGTGGAGGCTGGCCTTGAGGCCAGCTTCCGGCGCGTGGACAGCGATGCTGACCTGCGCGCGGCACTGCAGGAATCACCGCCGGACATCGTCCTGTCCGACCTGAGCATGCCCGGGTTCTCCGGCTACGAGGCCCTGCGCATCGTGCAGGAGATGGTGCCGGGCACGCCCTTCATCTTCGTCTCCGGGACGATGGGCGAGGAAACCGCGGTCGAGGCGCTGCACCAGGGCGCCAACGACTACATCATCAAGCACCAGCCGGCGCGTCTGCCGTCGGCGGTTGCCCGCGCGATCCGTGAGGGCCGGGTCGAGCGCGAGCGTCGCCAGGTCGAGAACGAGCTGATGCGTGCGCAGCGGCTGGAAAGCCTGGCCCTGCTCGCCGCCGGCCTGAGCCATGACCTGCGCAACATCCTGCAACCGCTGCTGATCGTGCCCGAGCTGATCAAGAGCCGCAGCGACGACCCGCAGATGGCACGGCTGGCCGACGTCATCACCGAATGCGGCCGCCGCGGTCACGAGATGGCCGAGTCGATGCTGTCCTTCGTGCGCGGCTCCAACCGCCCTGCCGAGAAGATCGAGATCCGCCGCCTGTTCCAGGCGCTGGAGATGCTGCTCAAGAGCAACATGCCGACCAACGTGCGGCTGGAAATCGAGCTGTCCGATGAAAGCCTGGCGGTGGAGGCCAACTACACCGAGCTGCAGCAGGCGCTGCTGAACCTGGCGCTCAACGCGATCCAGGCCATGCCCGACGGCGGCCGGCTGCTGCTGGCGGCCTCGCAGGCCGAAGGCGTCGACGGCAGCCGTGTGCTGTGCATCCGCATCGCCGACGAAGGCGTGGGCATGGATCCGGCCACGCTGTCGCGGCTGTTCAGCCCGTTCTTCACCACCAAGCCCGGCGGTACCGGGCTGGGTCTGGTGTCGTGCAAGCGCATCATCGAAAGCTGCAGCGGCAGCATCCACGTGGACAGCCGCCCCGGCGAGGGCACCCGCTTCGACCTGGTCCTGCCAATGCATGGCAAGGGCAAGGGCAAGGAGGCCGAGCCGGCCCCGTCGGTGCCGCTGGGCAAGGGGCAGTCGCTGCTGGTGGTCGACAGCGAGGCCACGCGCCTGTCGCTGCTGGGCAACGCACTGTCCAGCCAGGGGTACGAGCTGCACCTGGCCGTCGACGGCGCCCAGGCGCTGCGCTACGTGCAGGACGGGCACATGCCCGACCTGCTGATCGTGGACAGCGGCATCCCGCTGATGTCCGCCTCGCAACTGCTCGAGGAAATGGTCGCCAGCGGTTACCGCGGCCCGGCGGTGGTGCTGGAGGACGCCGCGGCACCGCTCAATGGCGCCCGCTTCCCGCGCGAGACCAAGGTCCACGTGCTGCGCAAGCCGCTGGAAATGCAGCGCGCCTTCCAGATGGTGGCCGAGGCGCTGGCGCGCGGCTGATGGCAAGGCAGCGCGGCGGTCAGTCGCCGCGCTGCCCTTGCTCCTCCCACGGGAACCGCGGCAGGCTGGCCACGGCCTGTTCCAGCCGGATCGCCCAGTCGCGGTGGATGTCCCGGTACAGCGGGGTGTCGGCATCCAGGCGCATCTGACGGCCCACGCGCAGCTCGCCATCGCGGATCAGTGCCAGGTCCAGCGGCAGCCCCACCGACAGGTTGGAGCGGATGGTCGAATCCAGCGACAGCACCGCGGTGCGCGCGGCGTCTTCCAGCCGCGTGCGCGGGGTGAGGATGCGGTCCAGGATCGGCTTGCCGTACTTGGATTCGCCGATCTGCAGGAAGGGCGTTTCGGGCGAGGCGGCAATCGCGTTGCCCAGCGGATAGATCATGTACAGCCCGGGCCGCTCGCCGGCGATCTGGCCGCCGAAGATCAGCGAGGCCTGGGTATTGATGCCGGCATCGGTATTGCCTTCGGTGGCCTTGACCTGGCTGTCCACCAGCAGTTGCCCAACGTAGGCGGCTGCCTCGAACAGGTGGCGGAAGCTGCGCAGGCTGGGACCAGCGTGGTCCGGATCGTCGGCATCACGGCGCAGGCGCGAGATCAGCAGCTGGGTGGTGGCCAGGTTGCCGGAGGTCATCACCACGAAGGCGGCCTGGCCCGGGTACTCGAACACGTGCAGCTTGCGGTGGACCCGGATGTCGTCCAGCGCGGCGTTGGTCCGGGTGTCGGCGGCGAACACCAGGCCCTCCGCCACTTCGATGCCTACGCAATAGGTCATGTCGGTGCCATATGATGTGCGCCCTTGATTCTATGCGGCTGCCCCGGGGCGGTGTGTAAAGGCCATGACAACCGTGCTCCTCAGCCTGGGCAGCAATCTGGAGCCACTGCATTACCTGAAGGCGGCGGTGGCGGTGCTGCGCGAGCGCTTCGGCGCGCTGCGGGTGTCACCGGCCTACCGCACGGCGGCAGTCGGATTTGACGGTCCGGACTTCCTCAATGCCGCGGTGCAGCTGCAGACCACGCTGCCGCTGCAGGAGCTCGATGCCTGGCTGCATGCGGTGGAGGACGCGCACGGACGTGACCGCAGTGGACCGCGCCATGGCGACCGCACCCTGGACATCGATGTCGTGTACTACGGCGATGCGGTGGTCGAGGGCCCGGGCCACCTGCGCATCCCGCGCCCGGAGCTCAAGCACGCCTTCGTGCTCAAGCCGCTGGCCGACATCGCGCCTGGCTTCGTCGATCCGGTGACCGGGCGCGACCTCGCCACGATGTGGCAGGCCCATCCGCAGTACCACGACCACTTCGACGCCGTCGCGCTGGAAGACTGACGCGGGCCGCTTCTGCTGCCGCGTGATCAGGACAGCGTGCGGCCGCCGTCCACGCGCAGGGTGTGGCCGGTGACGAAGCGGGCATCGGCCAGCAGCCAGCGCACCGCTTCGGCGATTTCCTCCACGGTGCCGATGCGCCCCAGCGGCGTGCGTTCGAGCAACTGCTGGCGGGCGTAATCGTCCTTGCCCTGTTCCGGCCACAGGATCGCGCCCGGGGCGATGGCGTTGACCCGCACCAGCGGTGCCAGTTCCAGTGCCAGCGAGCGGGTGAGCATTTCCAGCGCGGCCTTGGCGGCGCTGTAGGCCACGTGCTGGCGCAGCGGCTGGCTGCCGTGCAGGTCGGTGATGTTGACGATCGCGCCGCGGTGCAGGCGCAGCTGCGTGGTCGCGGCCTGGGCCAGCAGGAACGGCGCGCGCGCATTGACCGCGAACAGGTCGTCCCACTGTTCGGCGGTGGCCTTGCCCAGCGGGGTTGGATAGAAATTGGAGGCGTTGTTGACCAGCGCATCGAGCCGACCGAACTGCGTCACGCACTGCTCGACCATGTCGGCCAGCGCATCGGCATCGCGCAGGTCCGCTTCCAGCGCCAGCACGCTGCCCGGGCGCGCGGCTTCCAGCTCGAACGCCAGCGCCTGCAGTTCATTGGCCGAGGTATGCGCATGCACCGCAACGCGGTAGCCGTGGGCATGCAGGTGGCGGGCAATGGCCGCGCCGATGCGGCGTGCGCTGCCGGTTACCAGGGCCACGGGTGAGGTATCGGTCATCTGCGGTTTCCTTGCTCGGCTATGCTGTGCATTGTCCACATATCGCACCGTGCCATGCATTCCGACCTGCCCACGCCCGACACAGAAGCGCTTGCCCACAGCGACCAGCTGGCCGCGCACCTGCGTGCGGAAATCCAGGCCAGCGGCGGTGCGATCCCGTTCTCGCGGTTCATGGAGCTGGTGCTGTACGCGCCGGGCTGGGGTTACTACAGCGCCGGTGCCAGCAAGTTTGGTGGCGCTGGCGACTTCGTCACCGCGCCGGAAATGGGCGGGCTGTTTGCCGCCACCATGGCCAGGGCGATTGCGCCGGTGCTGCGCGAGCTGGGTCCGCAGTCGCGCTTCCTCGAGCTGGGTGGCGGCAGCGGCGCGTTTGCCGAGGTGCTGCTCAGACAGCTGCATGCACTCGATGCGCTGCCCGGTCGCTACGCCATCCTCGAACCCAGCGCCGACCTGCGCGAGCGCCAGTACCAGCGGCTGGTCAAGCTCGATCCGGAACAGGCCTCGCGGGTGGAGTGGCTGGACCGCCCGTTCGAGGATGAGTGGGATGGCGTGCTGTTCGCCAACGAGGTGGTCGATGCGCTGCCGACGCCACGCTTCATGGCGCGCGACGGCCGAATTTACGAGGAAACCGTGCAGCTGGATGGCAATGGCAGCTTCGTGCGTGGCGAGCAGCCGGCCGATGCGCTGCTGCTCGGCGCGGTGCGCCACATCGAACGTTACCTGGAGAAGCCGTTCGCCAGCGGTTACCGCTCCGAGGTGCTGCCGCAGTTGCCCTACTGGATCCAGGCCGTGGTCGGTGGCCTGCAGCGCGGCACAATGCTGTTCGTCGACTACGGCTACGCGCGCAGCGAGTTCTACCAGGACGACCGCGACGACGGCACCCTGCGCGCGTTCTACCGCCACCACGTGCACAACGATCCCTACCTGTGGCCAGGCCTGCAGGACCTGACCGCGTCGGTGGACTTCACCGCGCTGGCCGAGGCCGGCACCGGTGCCGGTTTCGACCTGGCCGGGTACTGCACCCAGGCCAGCTTCCTGCTGGGCAATGGACTGACCGACGTGCTGGAACAGGCCGAGGCCACGGCCGACGAAGTAGGCCGGGTCGCACTGCGCGAGCAGGCCAAGCGCCTGACCCTGCCGACCGAGATGGGCGAGCGCTTCCAGGTGATGGGCTTCATGCGCGACGTGGACTTGGAGCCGGCGTTCGCGCTTGGCGACCTGACCTGGCGACTGTGAGCGGGGCCATCGCGCTCAGGCACCGGCGCTTCTGGCTGGGACTGTGGTGGTGCGCGGTGCTGGCGGTGATCGCCGCGTGTCTGCTCCCGCCGCCGTCGTTGGACCTGCCGCAGAACAGCGACAAGCTCGAGCATTTCCTGGCCTACTTCATCCTCGCCGGCAGTGGCGTCCAGCTGTGGCAGGGATGGCGTGCACTGGTCGTGCTGGGCATCGGCCTGATCGCGCTCGGCTTGGGCATCGAGTTTGCCCAGGGCGCGCTGACCGCCGCGCGCGTGGCTGATCCGCTGGATGCCGTGGCCAACACCATCGGCGTGCTTGCCGGCCTCAGCCTGGCCGCGACCCCGCTGGGCCGGTTGCTGCAGCGCTGGCAGGCGCCACGCTGACACTTCGCGCTTGCCGCATCGGGAAACGCCTGCGCACGCAGGCGAAGAACTCAGTGCTGGAGCTGGTGCAGGTACCAGCGCGCCGCGCCGATCACGCCAAGCTGGCCGTGTTCGACCACGCGTACCGGGATCCGTTGCAGCGCCTCGCGCATCACGCCCTTGTCGAGGAAGCGTTCGGCGAACTGGCTGCGGGCGAGGAAGTCACTGATGCCCGGCAGGATGCCACCGGCCAGGTAGATGGCGTGGGCGCCGTAGTTCAGCGCCATGTCGCCAATGGTGCTGCCGAGCAGGGCGCAGAAGACCTCCAGTGCCTGCACGGCCTGCGGGTCGCTGCCATCGCAGCCGGCACGGCTCACGGCATCGGGCGCCTGCAGGCCAGGCGTCTTTCCCTCCAGCGCGCACACCGCGTTGTACAGGTTGAGCAGGCCAGGGCCGGAGATCGCGTGTTCGATGGCGACATGCCGGCGGCCGGCCTGCAGCTGGCCGACGATGGCCATTTCCAGTTCGGTCGATGCGGCCAGCGTGGACTGGCCAGCTTCGGTCGGCAGCACGATGGCCCCGTGGCTTGCAGGGATCCACAGCGCCGCGCCCAGGCCGGTGCCGGGGCCTACCATCAGGATCGGCCCGCGCGCGGCTTCAGCCGGCCCGGTGAGCTGCAGCACCTGCTGGCTTTCGACCTGCGCGGCGGCATGTGCGACCGCCTCGAAGTCGTTGACCAGCCGCAGGTCCTGCAGGCCGAGTTGCTGCCTGATCGCGGCCACCGACAGCGGCCACGGCAGGTTGGCGCTGATCACGCTGCCATCGGCCAGCTGGTGGCCAGCGCAGGCGATCACGCCGCGTTCCAGCCACGGTGAGTGCGCGAGGAAATCGGCCAGGATCGGGCCCAGGCCGGCATGGTCGGCGCAGCGGTACTGGCGGTAGCCGCCAATGCGGACCGGGCCATCCACCTCGTCCACCAAGACCACGCCAACGCGGACATGGGTGCCACCGACATCGGCGGCGAAGAACGGCGGCGCCGGCGCGGCAGCAACAGGAAGCGGGTTAGGGGCCAAGCATGCCTCGGGCGCGAAAAACTGCGGCGAGTCTGGAACCGCGCCGCTGGCGGTGTCAAACCGCTGCGCCTGCTGCGCAGGAGATGGTTCGCGCACGATGCAGCGGTCACGCACTAAAGTGGGCGCATGCATCGCCTGCCGACCATCGTTGCCGACCTGGCCCGGGAGCAGCCTCGTGGCTGAGGACATGCCCCTGCCACGCGAAACCGAAACCCTGATGCATGCCGAGGCCGCGCAGGCGGCCGACGTGGTCGCCGCGCAGTTCGTCCGCAACCGCGCCACCGTGGCGGCACTGGCCGGCACCCTGCGCAGCGCGCCGCCGCCGTTCGTGGTCACCTGCGCGCGCGGCAGTTCCGACCATGCCGCCACCTACGCCAAGTACCTGTTCGAGACCCAGCTGGGCATCGTCACTGCCTCGGCCTCGCCGTCGGTGGGCTCGGTGTACGAAGTGCCGCAGAAGCTGCGGGGCGCGCTGTACCTGGCGATCTCGCAATCCGGTGCGAGCCCTGACCTGCTGCGTAATGCCGAGGCCGCGCGTGCGGCCGGCGCGCGCGTGGTGGCGCTGGTCAACGTCGAGGATTCGCCACTGGCGCAGCTGGCTGAAACCGTCATTCCGCTCGGTGCAGGCCCCGAACGCAGCGTGGCCGCGACCAAGAGCTACATCGCCTCGCTGGCGGCGATCCTGCAGCTGGGCGCGCACTGGGCGCAGGCACCGTCGCTGCTGTCCGCGCTGGAGGCGACGCCCGACGCGTTGCATGCGGCGTGGAACTGCGACTGGTCGCCACTGGTCGAGGGCCTGGTACCGGCGCGCAACCTGTTCGTGCTTGGCCGTGGCACTGGGCTGGCCGCCGCGCAGGAAGCGGCGCTGAAGTTCAAGGAAACCTGCGGTCTGCATGCCGAGGCCTACAGCTCGGCCGAAGTGAAGCACGGGCCGATGGCGCTGGTGGGTGCGCGATTCCCGGTGCTGGCCTTCGCCCAGCCCGATGAAACCGGTACCGGAACGCGCGCGGTGGTGGAGGAATTCCGCCGCCGCGGCGCGCAGGTGTGGCTGGCCGGTGGCGGCGAACTGCCGGTCGCGGCCTCGCCGCATCCGCTGTGCACGCCGCTGCTGGCCATCCAGTCGTTCTACCGCGCCGCCAATGCGCTGGCGCTGCGCCGGAGCTTCAACCCGGACCTGCCTCCCCATCTGAACAAAGTCACCGAAACCGTATGAACATCGCACTGCGTAACGGCCGCGTCCTGGCCGGGGAAGATTTCCGCGACGACCTCGCGGTGCTGGTCGAGGGCGGGCACATCAGCGCGCTGCTGCCCGACAGCCATCCGCAGGTGGCCGCTGCAGGCCAGCAGGTTGACCTGGAGGGTGGCTGGCTGCTGCCCGGTTTCATCGACGCCCAGGTCAACGGTGGCGGTGGCGTGCTGTTCAACAACCAGCCCGAGGTGGAGGCACTGCGGGCCATCGGTCGGGCGCATCGTCGCTTCGGTACCACCGCGTGGCTGCCGACGCTGATCAGCGACGACGTCGAGGTGATGCGCGCGGCGATCGCGGCCACGCGCCAGGCCATTGCCGAGGGCGTGCCCGGGGTGATCGGCATCCACCTCGAAGGCCCGTACATCGCGCCGGCGCGCAAGGGCACGCATGACGCCGGCAAGTTCCGCGTCCCCGATGCGGACGAGGTCGCGCTGGTGTCCTCGCTCGACAACGGCGTGACCCTGCTCACGCTGGCCCCGGAACGCGTGCCGGCCGCGACCGTGCGCAAACTGGTGCAGGCCGGGGTGATCGTGGCCGCTGGCCACACCGCCGGCAGCTACGAGGAGATCCGCGCCGGACTTGCCGCCGGCATCACCGGCTTCACCCACCTGTACAACGCGATGGGCCAGCTGCAGGGGCGCGAGCCCGGCGTGGTGGGCGCCGCGCTGGAGGATCGCGACAGCTGGTGCGGCATCATCGCCGATGGCGTCCATGTGCATCCGGCCAGCCTGCGCGTGGCGCTGGCGGCCAAGCCGCGCGGCAAGGTGTTCCTGGTCACCGATGCGATGCCGTCGGTCGGCGCCGACGATCCGAGCTACACGCTGTATGGCGAAACCATTACCGCCATCGACGGCGTGGTGCGCAATGCCGCCGGCGCGCTGGCCGGCTCGGCGCTGGACATGGCCACCGCAGTACGCAACGCGGTGCAGCTGCTCGGATTGCCGCTGGCCGAGGCCGCACGCATGGCCTCGACCTACCCGGCCCGCTTCCTGCGTGTGGACGACTGGCTCGGCCATATCGCCGAAGGCTACCGCGCCGACTTCGTGCTGCTCGACGCGCAACTGCAGGTGCAGGCGACCTGGATCGGCGGCGATCGGGAGTAAGCGTCCCGGCGGTCAGCGCGCCGCGCTGATGGCGGCGATGCGTGCTTTCTTCAGTGCTTCGCCGATGGCCGGGCCCTTGAGCTGGCTGGTGTCCATGTCGCGCGCCTGCACCGACAGCGCGGCGCGATGCAGCCGTCGCAGGGTTTCGCCCTGCGGATAGTCGCTGTCCTCGAAACCCAGCCGGCCACGCTTGTCGCATTCGCACACCAGCGCGATCCGGGCGATGCGCTCGGGGCGGCGGAAGCCATCGCAGCGCGACAGCAGTTCCAGCACGGTGGCATCGCGCAGCTCGTCGATGCGGTGCACGTTGAGGTGCTCGCGGCACACGGCCTCGGCCAGCTGCTGGTGTTCTGCCGGCACCTTCAGACGAGAGGCCAGTTCGCGCAGCGGGGCCACACCGCGCTGCTCGTGCATGATGTGGCGCGGGAGCTGGTCCTTCGGGGTCAGCGCCTTGCCCAGGTCATGGGTGAGCGCGGCAAAGCCGGCCAGGTCGTCGCCCGGGGCCAGTCGCGCGGCCATGTCGCTGACCATTTCCTGGTGGCGGCCGGTATCGACCTCGGGATGGAACTCGGCGCGCTGCGGCACGCCGTAAAGCGCTTCGACCTCGGGCAGGATGACGCCCAGCGCGCCGCACTCGTGCAGGGTGCGCAGGAATGCCGAGGGCTGCGCACTGGCCAGCGCTCGGCGCAGTTCCTGCCAAACGCGTTCGGGCACCAGTGCATCGAGTTCGCCGCTGTCGACCATCTGCCGCATCAGCGCCATGGTTTCGGGGGCGATACTGAAACCCAGCGGCGCGAGGCGGGCCATGAAACGTGCCGCACGCAGCACCCGCAGCGGATCCTCGACGAAGGCGGGACCGACGTGGCGCAGCACGCGGTGCTGGATGTCACGCACGCCGCCATACGGATCGAACAGTTCGCCGGTCTCCTCGTCGCGGGCAATGGCATTGAGGGTGAAGTCGCGGCGCTGCAGGTCTTCTTCCAGCGTCACCGACGGGTCGGCGTCGACCACGAAGCCGCGGTAGCCGCGACCGGACTTGCGCTCGGTGCGCGCCAGCGCATGTTCCTCGCCGGTATCCGGATGCAGGAACACCGGGAAGTCCTTGCCCACCGCGCGGAATCCCAGTGCTTCCATCTGTGGCTGGGTGGCGCCGACCACCACCCAGTCCCGGTCGCCGGGCGCCAGGCCCAGCAGGGAATCACGAACCGCGCCACCGACGAGATAGGTCTTCATGCGCACATGATGCCGTGCTGCGCGCGGTGCTGCGAACCACGGGATCAGCCCGGGCAGGTGAACGCCTTGGTCGGCCTGGCGATGCGGCCCTGCATGCGTTCGGTCAGCGGTACCGCCTTGCCGTTGAGGCGCCAGTCGTAGAGCACGCTGAAGGCCAGCACGCGGGCCACGTACTCGCGCGTTTCCTTGTAGCTGATGGTCTCGATCCAGAAGTCCGGCTCGTAACCCGGGCGCTGCGACAGCCAGCGCGCCGTCGGCGTGGGGCCGGCGTTGTAGGCGGCGATGGTCACGTACGGCAGGCCGGAGTACTTGTCCATCAGCTGGCGCAGGTAGGCGGTGCCGATGGCGATGTTGGTATCCGGGTCGTACAGGCTGGCAGCGCCGCCGTAGTCCAGGCCGGTGGTCCGGGCCACGTCCGCGGCAGTGGCCGGCAGCACCTGCATCAGGCCCATTGCGTTGGCCGGCGAGCGTGCCTGCGGATAGAACGTGCTTTCGGCGCGGATCTCCGCGGCCACCCAGGCCGGATCGATGGCGTTGCGTTCGGCCTCGCGGCGGATCGCCCCGTCGTGGTGCAGCGGGAAGCGCAGTGTGTACAGACGCTGTTCCTCGGCACCCTTGAGCGAGAACACGGCGCGATCGAACCAGCCGTGGTCCTGGGCGACGGCCACCGCCACGCGGCGCTGGTCGTCATTGAAGCGGCCCAGGGCGTCGTTCCATTCCAGCGTGGCCCAGTTGGTGCGGCCGATGGCGTACAGCTCCATCGCCCGGCGCAGCGCCGGATCGCGGTTGACGGCGCTGCGCAGAGCCGGGGCCGGATCGGGCTCCTTCGGACACAGGCTGTAGTCCTGCTGCAGCCGGTCGGCGGCGAGGAAGCCGTGGAAGGTTGCGGTGCTGGCCGCAGCGCTGTACAGCGGCCGCGCCTGCGCGGCCTTGCCGGTCTTGTCCAGCAGGCGCGCCTCGAAGTAGCGCCAGCGAGGATCGTTGCGCTGCGCCGCCGGCATCCTGCCGATTGCGACAAGTGCCGCCGCCCAGTCGCCCCGGGCCATCGCCTCGCGCACACGCCATTCGTGCAGGCGCTCGTCGTAGGCCGACTCCGGTACCGCCGCCAGGCGACGCGCCGAATCCGGCCCGTACGATGCCACCGTCCACAGCGCGATCTCGTACAGCACCCGCGCGCGCTGGGCCTCGTCCAGCTGCAGCGCACTGGTGTACTGCGGCAGCAGGCGTTCGGCCTGTGCCGGATCCTCCTTGGCCAGCCGGGCCAGGCCGATGGCGGCGATCTTCCGGCTGCGCTCGTTCTTCGGCCAGCCCAGCGCACGCGGATGGACCTTCTCGACGAAGGCAGCGTAATCCATGGCCATGGCCTGTTCGGCGGCGGGCAGGCCACGTGCGGCCGCCCGCATCACGCCGGGCTGCTGTTCGGCCGCGGCGACATCGAAGCGTTCCCAGCGCAACGCCGGGGTCAGGCCACCGCGTGCCTCGAGCGCGGCGAATACCGGATCGCAGGCATCGGGCAGCGACGCGCCGCTGCTGCGCCACAGGGCCTGCGCCTCGCTTGTCCACTGCGCATCGGCCTTGCCGGTGGACTGGCGCGCAGTGAGTTCGGCGCAGCGCAGGCCGGTGTTGCTGGTCGGCTTCCAGTTGGCCAGCAGGGCGCTCCAGTCCTGGCGACGGGCCAGCGCGGGCAGCCAGACGCCGCGGAACGCCTCGGCCACCGGCTGGCCCTGGTAGCGCTTGAGGAAGTCCTGCGCCTGGGGCGTGTCGACGGCCTCGATACCGCGGCGCAGGCGTGCGTATTCCAGCCAGCCGTAGAGCGGATGCTGCCGCAGCGCGCTGGCGCGGCTGCCGTCGAGTCGTCCGCTTTCGGCGTCCTCGAGCGCGCGGCGCATAGCTTCGCGCTGGGCATCCTGGGGCTGGGAAAGGGCGGGGAGCGCGGCAACAACGGCGAGCGCACCGGTCATGGCGAGGGCAATGGATTTCATGCGCCGAAGAATACCGGCGGCATGTGAATGGGAGTGATGAAGCACGGCCCGCCTCGGCTCAGCCAAAAAGTCGACGTGTGCACTTGTTGTTGTTTTACGCATTGTTTACAAGCGGAACAGCCGTGGTGAAGGGGGACGCCATGGCCATACGTTTCCTTCAGGAGAGAAAGGATGAAGAGCCTGCACCGCTGCCCCCTTGCCGCTGCTGTACAGCTGTCCGTATTGCTCGCATTTCCCGTCGTTGCCGTGGCCCAGGATCAGGGCAACACGCCGACCAGCACCACCACCCTGGACAGCGTCCAGGTCACCGGAACCCGCATCAAGAAGGCTGAGCTGGAGAGCCAGGTGCCGGTGCATACCCTCTACCGCGATGACATCGAGCGCACCGGCCTGACCTCCATTGGCGAGGTGCTGCAGGAACTCACCGGGTCCGGATCGGCGCTCAACGCCAAGTTCAATTCGTCGGGCAACTTCGGGTTTCCGCCCGACGGCGGTGGCGTTGGGGCCGGTTCGGCCCAGGTCGACCTGCGCCACCTCGGTTCCAAGCGTGTACTGGTACTCGTGGATGGCATCCGCTGGGTCAACGAATCCTCGGCTTCCGGCGTGGGCTCGTCGACCGATCTCAACACCATCCCGCTGGCCATCGTCGAGCGCATCGAGGTGCTGGAGGACGGTGCTTCCTCGCTGTACGGTTCGGATGCGATCGCCGGTGTCGTCAACATCATCACCCGCCGCGAATTCGACGGTGCGCAGGTCTCGCTCAACTACGGCCAGTACGGCGAGGGCGACGGCGCCAACAGGGGCGTGGACCTGGCCTGGGGCATGAGCACCGAGCGCACCAGCCTGTTCCTGGGCGCCAGCTGGGTGAAGCAGGACCCGATCTATGCGCGCGACCGTGAGCAGTCGCGCTTCCCGGTGCCCGGCACCGGGCTGGCGTTCGCCAGCTCGGCAACGCCCAACGGCCGTTTCATGTTCATCGCCCCTACGCCTTCGGCGGCATGCCCGTTGGTGGACCATGATGACAACCCGGCCACTCCCAACATAGCTCTGTGCAATATCACCACGCCGAACGGCGTGTCGTTCCCGGGCGGTGTCAATTATCCAGATGACTTCATTTCGTTTTTGACGCCGAATCGCTTCAACTTCGCCGAGTACAACCTGCTGTTGACCCCGTCCGAGCGCAAGGGCGTGTTCGGCCAGTTCCGGATGTTCTTCAACGACGACGTGCAGTGGTACGTCAAGGCGCTGGGCAACCGTCGCGAGTCCACCAACCAGGCTGCACCCGAGCCAATCTTCCTCGGTCCGGAAGGTGCCACCGGCAACCCGCTGGCCGACGAGATCGTCATTTCCGGGCTCAACCCATACAACCCGTTCGGCTTCGACCTGGACTCGGCCGACAACCTGATCATGATCGGCCGCCGCCCGGTGGAAGGCGGCCCGCGCGTGTTCAAGCAGCGGGTGGATACCCAGTATTTCAACACCGGCCTGGTCGGCTCGTTCGAGACCGGCAGCCGCAGCTGGTTCTGGGACGTCAACGCCGCCTACAGCAAGAACGAAGCCAAGCAGACCAACTTCGGCAGCTACAACATCTTCAACATCGCCCAGGCGCTGGGTGATCCGGCCGCGTGCGCGGCGCTGGCCGGCTGCGTGCCGCTGAACATCTTTGGCGGCCCGGGCACCATCACCCCGGAGATGCTGGCCTGGATCCAGCCGGTGGTCCGCGACCGCAGCCAGAACGAGCTGAGCCTGGTCACCGCCAACCTGAGCAGCGACCTGTTCGAGCTGCCGGCCGGCATGGTGGCCTTCGCCACCGGCTACGAGTACCGCAAGTACGAAGGCTCCTACGATCCGGATCCGCTCAACATCATCGGCCACTACAACGGCGTGCCGTCGCTGCCGACCTCCGGCTCGTACGACGTCAACGAGGTGTACCTGGAGCTGAGCGTGCCGGTGTTTGCCGATTCGGCACTGGGCGACCGCCTGGATCTGAGCCTGGCCGGCCGCTATTCGGACTACTCCACCTTCGGCGGCGAGTTCACGCCCAAGTACGGCCTGCGCTGGCAGGTCAGCGAGGACTTCGTGCTGCGCTCGACCTATGCCGAGGGCTTCCGCGCCCCGACCATCGGCGAGCTGTACGGTTCGGCCGCGCGCGGCGACCTGCAGCTGTTCGATCCGTGCTCGATCGGCCTGGGCGGCACCCCGCCGCGTGGCAGCGCCGCCAATTGCGCCGCGCTGGGCGTGCCCACCGGCTTCCAGCAGCCGAACTCGCAGATCTCGGTCACCACCGGCGGCAACGAGGCGCTGGAAGCGGAGAAGGCGCGCAGCTTCAGCGCCGGCTTCGTGTGGAGCCCGTGGTTCGGCAGCAACGCCAGCTGGTCCGAGCGCTTCGACGTGGAGGTCACCTTCTACCGGCACACCGTGGAAGGGGCGATCCAGGCGATCAACGCCCAGACCCAGCTCGACCTGTGCGTGGAAACCCTCGATCCGCTGTACTGCGGCGGCATCACCCGTGCCTCCACCGGCGGCATCAACGGCTTCAACAACCGTCTGACCAACCTCGGCGTGATCAAGACCGATGGCTGGGACGTGGATCTGAACTGGACGTTCCCGGAAACCAGCGCCGGTCGCTTCAAGCTGAGCTGGAACAACACCTTCGTCGGCCGTTACGAGGCCGTCGGCGCAGCCGGCCAGCGCCAGCCGCAGGGACCGGGCATCGAAGTGGCCGACAGCTCGATTCCGGAGTGGACCAGCACCGCCAACCTGGACTGGCGCCTGGGCAACTGGACCGCGGCCTGGACCATTCGTCATATCTCCGAGCTGACCGAAGACTGCGGCGATGCGGTGGCATTCCCGATCTGCAGCAACCAGGCCGAAGGCAGCAACACGCTCGATGCCATCACCTACCACGACATGCAGGTGGGCTACCGCTTGGACTGGATGAAGGGGCTGCAACTGACGGCCGGGCTGAACAACGTGTTCGACAAGGATCCCCCGATCTGCCTGTCGTGTTCGCTCAATGGCTATGACGCCTCCACCTACGACATCCCGGGTGGGCGCTTCTGGTACCTGCGCGCGGACCTGCGCTTCTGAGGACGGGCCGGGGCGCTGCCGAGCGCGGCGCCCCGCCTTTCAGGCCTTCTCGCGAAGGCTCTGCGCCGGAACCTCTACCGACATGGCTAACGCCAGGTGGTCGGAAAACGCCGCCGGCACTGCTTCCACTTCGCGCTGCTGCAGCGTGCTGCTGACCAGGATGTGGTCGATCGCGCGCTCGGGGCGCCAGCTCGGAAAGGTCGGGACCAGGCAGCCGGGCGGCTGCAGCGTGGTCTTGCGGTACAGCGTCTGCATCTCCGGTCGGTCGGCCATGCAGTTGAAGTCGCCCATCAGCACCGCGTTGGGATGGTCGGACAGCAGTTCGGCGATGAAGGCCAGCTGCGACATGCGCGAGCCCGCGCCCAGCGACAGGTGGGCCACTGCCACCGCCAGCCCTTCGGCGCCATCGCCGAACTTGGCCAGCAGCACGCCGCGCCCGCCGATGCGGCCGGGCAGCGCGTGGTCCTGCACTTCCACCGGCTCCAGCCGGCTGAGCAGGCCGTTGGCGCTGGAAGCCACCCCGCCCATGCGCCGGTTCGGCTGGTGGCTCCAGTAATTGAAGCCGGCGCGCTGGGCCAGGTAGTGGGTCTGGTTGGAGAAACCCGAGCGCAGGCTGCCCGGGTCTGCCTCCTGCAGGCCGACGATGTCGCGGCCCTGGGCCATCTTGGCGATGGCATCCAGGCTGGTGCGCTTGCTCCCCGCCGGCAGCGCGTGCGACCAGCTGCGGGTCACGTAGTCGCTGTAGCGGCGCGTGCTGGAACCGGCCTGGATGTTGGCCGTCAGCAGTCGCAGCGTGCGGGGAGCGGGGGAGTTCACGTCGACCGGCTGTGCGCGTGTCAGTTGGCCTGGGCGGCGCGTTCGCTGGCAATCAGGTGGTCGGCGATGCGCAGCATGTCCTCGAAGCTGCGACCCTTGACCAGGTACTTGCCGTTGACGATCAGCGACGGGGTACCGGTGATCTTGCTGCGGGTGGCGAACTGCTTGGCACGGTTGGTCTTGGCCGCCACCGAGAAGCTGGCCATGGTCTGGGCGAACTGCTTGGCGTCGGCGCCGTGCTTGCCGTAGAAGCCGGCGATGTCCTCGACCGAGTCACGGCCGCGCTCGCCCTTCAGGGTCTGCTGGATGTGGATCGCCGCGTACATGTCCTCGTGGGTCTTTTCCTGCAGGCCCAGGGTCTCGGCGGCATAGAAGGCGCGTGCGTAGTCATCCCAGGTGCCGCCGAACATCGCCGGCACGTAGGTGAACTTCACGTCCGACGGCAGGCCGGCCTTCCACGGCCCGATCAGCGGCTGGAAGCGGAAGCAGGCCGGGCAGACGTAGCCGAAGATCTCGACCACCTCGATCTTGCCGGCGGTGGGCTGGAACGGCTGGCCGCCCTCGATCACCACGTAGTCGGTGCCGGCGACCGGCGCCGGGCCGACCGGCTGGGACTGGGCCGGAACCGGGGCGGCGGCCTGGGCCGGGGCTTCCTCGCCGCCTTCGGCCGGTGCGGTGTCCGTAGCGGCCTCGTCGGCGCTGTCGGCAGTGGCGTCGGTGCCAGCCGGCTGGACCGGTTCGCTGGTGGCCGGGGTGTTGGTTGCCGGAGCGGTGTCGGCGGAACCATCCTGGGCCTTGCAGGCGACCATGATCGGCAACAGGGCCAGCAGGGCGAGGGCGAAACGGGTCTTCATCGAGGATCTCCAGCAGGAAGCGAAAGGCGGGGCCGGCGTGGTTCCGGCCCCGGGTTTCAGGGACACATTATGAAGCCGGGCAGGAGCGGTGGCGTGACTTCGTGGTCAACGCCCGCGCCTGGCGGCGCGCTCGCGGGCCACCAGCGCATCGGTGATCCGAAGCACGTCCTCGAAGCTGCTGCCACGGACCAGGTACTTGCCATTGACCACCAGGTTGGGGGTACCGCGCACCCCGGCATTGACCGCGAAGCTGCGCGCGGCCTTGAGCTTGCCGTCGACCTTGTCGCTGCGCAGGGCCTGCACGAAGCGGGCCTGGTCCACGCCAAGGCCCCCGTAGAAGCTGGCCAGTTCCTGCGCCGACACGTTCTGCACCGGCAGGGTGCCGCGCTGGTGGATGGCCTCGAACACCGCGCCGTGGGTCTTGTGGACGACGCCCAGTTCCTCGGCGGCGAAGTAGGCACGGGCGTAGGCGTCCCAGTGGCCGCCGAACACCGCCGGCACGGTCACGAAGCGCACGTCCTTGGGCAGCCGCGCCACCCATGGCTGCAGGATCGGCTCGAAGTGGGCGCAGTGGCCACAGGTGTAGCCGAAAACCTCGGCCACCTCGATGCGGCCATCCTCGGCGGTGTAGCGGGCGGGAGTGGCGATCACCTGGTAGTCGCGATCGGCGACCAGCGCCTTGGCGTCTTCGGCAAGGGTGACCGCAGGCGCCAGCGCCAGCAGCATCAGGATCAGGCGGGGGACAAGCTTCATGGTTTCTCCGTGGGAAAGAGAACGCCGGCCCAGAGGCCGGCGTTCCGGGGAACAACGCCTGCCGGGTCGCCGTGGCGACCGGCAGGATCAGGAACGTTGCGGCGACATGCCGGTACCGGCCTGGGCAGTGGCCGCCTCGGCTTCGACATCGTCGGCGCGGTCGTGCAGGCCCTGCAGGTAGCTGGCCAGTGCCTGGATCTCGTCCGGGGTCAGCGGCTTGGCGACCTGGGCCATGATCTGGAAGTGGGCGGTGTCGATCTCGTCGGTGGTGCCGGCCTGGTACTCCTGCAGCCGGCGCGCAGTGTAGGACGCATGCTGGCCGCTGACGTGCGGGTAGGCCGGGCCCGGATTGCCCGCGCCGGTCGGGCCATGGCAGGCCATGCAGGCCGGGATGCCGCGTTCTGCGTCGCCGGCCCGGTACAGCTTCTGGCCGATCTCGAAGAACTTCATGCCCGCATACGGGCCCTCGGCCACCGGGCTGTCGTCGGCGATGCCGGCGCCGGACTTCTGCGTGGCGAAGTAGGCGGCGATGTCGCGCATCTCCTGTGCGGTGAGGTCCTGCACGAACGGCACCATCGCCGCGGCCGCACCAGTGCGGCGCTGGCCGTTGGCGATCAGGGCCATCTGCCTGGCGGCATAGCGTTCGTTCTGCCCGGCGATGCGCGGGTACATCTCGACGCTGGAGTTGCCATCGGCCGAATGGCAGGCGGCGCAGGCGGCGGCCTTGGCCGTGCCAGCCTCGGCGTCACCCCAGTGGGTCCTGGAGAAATCGATCTCAAGCGACGCGGTCTGGACCGGGGCGTTGTCCGGGATCGGGGTCACCGACGTCTGCGCGATGGCGACGGCGGCAAGCAGCGGTACGGCGAAAACGGTAACGGCAAGAACGCGAGCGTGGCGCATGCTGAGGCTCCGTATGGGCCGGATGGGGTAGCCACCGGCACCGCCGGATTATCAGTGGCGTTTTGCCGCCCGGTCAACGAAGCAGTGCAGCAAAACGGCCAGGCGGCCCGGCGCGCCCGCCTGTCCCGGGGGGGCGTGGCACGGGCGCTGGCCGCCGCGGCATGCGATCCTACACATATGTCACAGCTCCTCGAACGCGCCGAATACCTGCTTTCGGCCCACAACGCCCGCCAGTTGCCCGACGACGTGGGCGCCGAAGTCGCCTTTGCCGGTCGCTCCAATGCCGGCAAATCCAGTGCGCTCAATGCGCTTACCCGTCGCAACGCCCTGGCGCGCGTCTCCAAGACGCCCGGCCGCACCCAGCAGCTGGTGTTCTTCCGGGTCACCCCCGAAGCGCACCTGGTCGACCTGCCCGGCTACGGCTACGCCAAGGTGCCGCTGGAACTGCAGGCGCACTGGCAGGCCTTCATCGACCGGTACTTCCGCAACCGCGAGGCGCTCAAGGGCCTGGTGGTGGTGATGGACATCCGCCATCCGCTCAAGGACTACGACCTGCAGATGCTCGGCTACGCCGTCGAGCGCGGCCTGCCGGCGCACGCGCTGCTGACCAAGGCCGACAAGCTGGGCCGCGGCCAGCAGATGCAGACCCTGCAGAAGGTAAAGAAGGAACTGGCCTCGCGCTTTGGCGACACCGTCAGCGTGCAGACCTTCTCCAGTCAATCGCGCCAGGGTGTGGACGAAGCCCGCCAGATCATCGGTGGCTGGCTCGGCCTGGGTGCCCCGGCAGCGCCGGCAGAACCCACGGCCTGAGCGGTCCCGCCCCGCAGTGGGGGGTTGATCACTGCGGCGTCATGCCGGTGGCCGCAGCATGCGCGCCGGGCCGGACGCGGCACTTGCCGTTCTGGTGATGCCGGTGGGATGCAGTGGGCCGCGCACGCCCCTCGGTGGCGTGGCGGGCCCGAGATATAGTGCCGGCTTGCGATGCCCGGGGCCGGTCCCCACATCCCCCGCCCGGACCTTCCTGCGAGCCTTCCCTTGTCGAGCCCCAGCCACGCCGCCGATACGCCCATCACCGTGCGCGACCAGCTGATCCAGTCCCTGGCCAAGGGCGAAAAGCCGCGCGCGGACTGGCGCATCGGCACCGAGCACGAGAAGTTCGGATTCCGCCTGGATGACCTGCGTCCGCCCACCTACGAAGGCGAGCGCGGCATCGAGGCCATGCTCCACGGCCTGGTCCGCTTCGGCTGGGAGCCGGTGCAGGAGAACGGCCATGTCATCGCCCTGCTGCGCGATGGCGCTTCGGTCTCGCTGGAACCGGCCGGGCAGCTGGAACTGTCCGGCGCCGCGCTGCAGACCATCCACCAGACCTGCGTGGAAACCGGGACCCATCTCGACGAGGTGGCGCAGGTGGCCGGCGAGCTGCAGCTGGGTTTCCTCGGCATGGGCTTCCAGCCCAAGTGGGCGCGCGATGACATGCCGTGGATGCCCAAGGGCCGTTACAGGATCATGCGTGCCTACATGCCCAGGGTCGGGAAGCTGGGCCTGGACATGATGACCCGCACCAGCACGGTGCAGGTCAACCTGGACTTCGCCTCCGAAGCGGACATGGTGCGCAAGTTCCGCGTGTCGCTGGCGCTGCAGCCGGTGGCCACCGCGCTGTTCGCCGATTCGCCGTTCACCGAGGGCAAGCCCAACGGCTTCCAGAGCTACCGCTCGCACATCTGGACCGATACCGACGCCGCCCGCACCGGCATGCTCGACTTCGTGTTCGAGGATGGCTTCGGCTACGAACGCTATGTCGACTACCTGCTCGACGTGCCGATGTACTTCAGCTACCGCAAGGGCCAGTACATCGACGCCAGCGGGCAGAGCTTCCGCGACTTCCTGGATGGCCGTCTGCCGGCGCTGCCGGGCGAGCTGCCGACCATGCGTGACTGGTCCGACCACATGACCACCGCCTTCCCGGAAGTGCGGTTGAAGCAGTACCTGGAGATGCGCGGTGCCGACAGCGGCCCGTGGAGCCGCATCTGCGCGCTGCCGGCGTTCTGGGTCGGCCTGCTGTATGACGATGCTGCGCTCGATGCGGCCTGGGACCTGGTCAGGGATTTCAGCGTGGCCGAGCGCCACGCGCTGCGCGATGGCGCGCCGAGGCATGGGCTCAAGCTGCCGTTCCGCAACGGCACCCTGCTGGACCTGGCGCGCGAGGCGCTGGAGATTTCGGTGGCCGGCCTGCGCCGCCGCGCCGAGCGCAACGCCGACGGCCAGGACGAAAGCCATTTCCTGGACGTGCTGCAGGAGATCGTCGATTCCGGAAAGTCCGCGGCCGACCGCAAGCTCGAGCTGTTCCATGGCCCGTGGCAGGGCAACATCGACCGGGTGTTCAGCGAGTTCGCCTACTGAGCCGGGCGGACCGGGTCAGCGGTACAGCACCTGGTCGCGCTCGCAGAAGAAGGTGCGGCGGTTGGTCTTGCCCAGGTAGGTCTTGGTGATCGGTCCGCCGCAACCCGGGCAGGTGCGCTTGGTATGCACCAGCCAGTGCTTGCGCAGCACGAACTGCTTTTTCCATTCGAGGAAATCGAAGCTGTATTGCCGCGCTTCGGCGATGAGCCTGCCCAGCGTGCGCGGTGGCAGCGCACCCACGCTGCTCGATGGATGCACACCGATGCGGTACAGCACCTCGTTCTTGATGATGTTGCCGACGCCGCCAAAGATGTCCTGGTCCAGCAACGCGTCGCACACCAGCATGTCCGGCGCGGCCTTGAGCTTCTTGCGCGCCAGCTTCGGATCCCACGCCGGGTTCAACACATCGCCGCGCCAGTCATACACCTCGTCCAGCGGCTCTTCGATATAGCGGATGGAGGATGAGTAGAAGTTCAAGGTGCCGTTGTCGAATTCCAGCGACACGCGAGGCGGGGCGTCCTTGTCCTTGTCGATCCGGTAGGAGCCGAACATCAGCATGTGCACGCGCATGCTGAAGCCCTTGAATTCAAGCAGGAAATGCTTGCCCCAGCTGCGTATCGCCACCACGCGGCGGCCTTCCATGCGTGTCAGGTCAAGCTTGCTGTTGCCGCTGGCGCGGCGCACGGTCTTGCCGCGGAATTTCGCCGCCGCTTCGGCGAGGATGAGCAGCGAGGGACCTTCAGGCATGGGGGCGCTCCTGCGACGTGCCGGCCAGCAGTGCCTGCAGGGCCAGGGCATTGGGGATGGAAAAACCGTGGGCGGTGTTGTCGAAGATCACCCAGGCCCGGGGCGCGCGCGTGGTGCGTGCGGCCAGCGTTGCGGCCAGCGCTTCCAGCTCGGCGTCGGAATAGCTGCTGTAGTACATCCGTGGCGAGCCATGCCAGCGCCAGTAGGGCCAGGAAGAATGCGGCGTCGGCTGCGCGGCCTCGCTGACCCGCGCCGGGTCCGCGCCCAGCCGGCTGACGTCGTGGTCGTCCAGCAGTTGCGCAGCGGCGTCGGTGAACCAGCTGGCGTGGCGCGGTTCGCATACCAGGGGCGCATCGCTGCGGCGGCGGAACACGCGCAGGAAACTGGACATCCGACGCGCATCGAACGCGTGGCTGGGCGGGAGCTGCAGCAGGTAACCGCCGAGCTTGCGGCCCAGCGCCTGTGATTCATCGAGGACGCGGTCCAGCGCCGGGCCGGTGCCGCGCAGCGCCAGTTCGTGCGAGACCAGCTTGGGCAGCTTCACCGAGAAGCGGAACGCCGCCGGCACTGCGGCCGCCCACCTGGCATAGGTGTCGGGCCGGTGCGGGCGATGGAACGAGGAGTTGATCTCCGCCACGGCAAAGCGCGTGGAGTAGCGGGCGAGCATGCTCTCGCCCTCGCCGAACAGGTCCCGGTACTGGCCCGGGATCGACCAGCCCGCACAACCCACCGCAATGCCACCCATGATCCTGGTCCACGCTGGAGGCGGCCAGTATTCCGGCGCGGACGTGAGTGGCCGGCGAAGCGCTGGTCAACGCCGCATGTGCGTCCACGGCGCGAGCACGCCCAGCCAGCGTGGTCGCCAGCTCAGGGTGAAGGCCACGGCCAGGGCGGCGCCGGCCAGGCTCATGAACCACACCAGCACCGCCATGGAGGCGTGGTCGGCGCACAGGCACAGCACCAGCGAGGCAAGCAGCCCGGCGGTGCCGAGACCACGCAGCACGCGCGACTGGCTGGGCGGGATGGCCAATCCCCAGACCTGTTGCGCGTGGACCGGCAGCGACAGCGCCCACCACGCCATGCCGGCGACGGCGGCCAGCGTGGCGCCCAGCAACAGCAGCGCGCCCATCGCCGGCTCAGCCACGGCTGGCCTCCAGGGCGAGGCCGGCGGCATGGGTGCGCGCACGGCGGCGGAACAGCTGCCGCGCCACCAGCGCCGCGGTAACGGCAGTGGCCAGCAGCGCCAGGTCCATGCCGGCAATGGCCCAGTTGCCTTCGTGCACGGTACGCAGCAGGTGGTCGCCGGTGGTGGCGGCATTGAGCAGCGGCGCGGCCAGGGCCAGTGCCGCGATCGCCACGCACTGCTCGCGCCAGGCTGGATTGGCCAGGCCACGCGCCACCGCGGCGCTACGCCAGCCCGCATGGACCAGGGCCAGCGCCCAGCTGCCCCAGAACGCGTAGCGCTCCCAGTCGCCACGCGCCGGCAGGTCCTCGGGCAGCAGGCGGTTGGCGACCAGGATGGCCAGGGTGGCCAGCACCATGCCGGTCACCGTGGTCACCGCCAGCGCATCGACGATGCGCGCGCCCTGGCTGCCCTGCAGGGCGTGCTGGCGCTTGCGCTTCTCGACGAAGAACACGAAGCCGGTGGCGAGGCACACCGCGCCGGCCAGCCCGCCGAGCACGTACAGCCAACGCAGCAACCAGTGGCGGAAATGCTGCAGGTGCAGGCCGGTGAGGAACTGGCTGATCCGCCCGGCCGCGGTGGGCGCCGGGTCCTCGCGGATCAGCGCGCCGCTGGCGGCATTGAAATGGATGCCATCGCCGACCAGGGCGATGCGGTCGGTACCGGCGCGGTACACGCTGACGTAGCCGTTGGCATCACCCACGTGCTGCAGCACCAGGAAGCCGACGTCGCCGGCCTTGCCGCTGTCGTGCCAGCGCTGACGGGCCTCGGCCACCATTGCATCGACATTGGCCAGCCCGGCCGGCACGCCGGCGCGCTGGTGCGGCAGGCCGGTGGCGTGGGCTTCGCGTTCGGCGTGCAGCTCGTGCAGGTCGTGCAGCTGGGTATGGCCGAGCGGGAAGTAGTAGGTCGCCGCGAAGATCAGCAGGCCGGTCAGGGCGAAGAAGAAGTGGAACGGCAGCGCCACCACGCCGGTCAGGTTGTGCAGGTCCAGCACGCTGCGCAGCGGGGCTTTGTCCCGGCGGAAGGTGAAGAACTCGCGGAAGATGCGCCGGTGCATCACCACCCCGGTGACCAGCGCGGCCAGC
The DNA here is from genome assembly GCF_916618915.1 of Stenotrophomonas sp. Marseille-Q4652. Classification (NCBI taxonomy): domain Bacteria; kingdom Pseudomonadati; phylum Pseudomonadota; class Gammaproteobacteria; order Lysobacterales; family Lysobacteraceae; genus Stenotrophomonas; species Stenotrophomonas sp. Marseille-Q4652. Next base: position 2,067,463 of record NZ_CAKAKE010000001.1, on the reverse strand, counting down.
ATCACCAGCGCCGAGAACCCCACGATCCAGATGCCCAGGTTCTTCCATTCCAGGGTCAGGCTGTAGTGCATCGGATAGAAAAAGCCGCTGCCCAGCTTCAGCCGGTCGTCGGGCAGTGGCGCGCCATTGCGCGGGTCGATCGTGGCGTAGGCCCAGATCAGCTCCCCGGGATCGCGCGCGTTCGGCACCTGGTAGCCGGCGAACAGCTGCAGCACCGGATCGCGGTGGGTGGTGTAGGCACTCCAGCTGGCCACCGTGTCGTAGCGCCCGGGCATCGGTCCGTTGACCCGCGGGCGCATCGCCTCGACCGCCTGCGCGGTGGGCTGCATGCGCTCGAACGCCGGGCGCAGGATCTGCTCGTAGGAGGGCATCGGCTGCGGATCGAAACGCGTGGACGGGATGGACCAGCGGTCGATCTCGCGGTCGAACACCGACAGCGCGCCGAAGAAGAACGCCGACATCAGCACGAAACCCAGCACCAGTCCGAACCAGGTATGCACCCAGGCCATCGCCTGGCGGAAGCTCTGGAACATGCTCGTTCCTCCTCAGACCAGTTGCGACTGCACGAACGAGCCCAGCGCCGCCAGTAGCGGGGCGGCCACGACCAGCACTGTCCATACCGTGCGCGCCCGGCGCGCGGCGAAGGCCCACAGGAACACGCCCAGGAAGGCGAGCAGGCCGATCAGGCTGGCCAGGAACTCGGCATCGTGGAAATCCATGCCGGCGGCAAACAGCAGGCTGGCGCTGGCGGCGATCAGGCCCCAGGCAAGGGCGTAGCCGCCCAGCACGGCCGTGCTGACGCGGACGAGCACATGCAGGGTGATGTGGCGATGGGGGAGGCTGGCGGACATGGCGGTGGCTCCTGTCGGCACTGGCTCAGAAGCGCCAGTCCAGGCTCAGGGTGTAGTTGCGCGGTGGACCGTAGAAACCGCTGTAGCGCAGCGTGTTGATGTATTTCTCGTCGCCGAGGTTGTTGATGTTCAACCGCAGCGTGGCGTTGTCGACGAAGTCCCAGGCAACGAAACCGTTGAGCACCGCATAGCGGTCCTGGCGCACCGTGAAGCCGTTGCTTTCGACGTTGGAGATCGCGCTCTGCCAGCGACCGCCCAGGCCGAAGGACAGCGCGGTGTAGGCCGGCAGGCGCGCGCTGAGCAGCAGGTTAGCCGTGCGCCGCGGCACCCAGCGGTAGGTGTCATCGCCATCCTGTCCGGTAAGCTTGAGCGCGGTGTAGCCGGCAACCACGTCCACGTGGTCGCCGATCCTGCCGGTGGCTTCCAGCTCCACGCCCCTGGAGGTGACGTCCACGCCCTCGTAATAGAACTGGCCGCGGTCGTTGTAGCCGGCGCCGGTGGCCAGGCCCTGCTGTTCGGCGCGGAACACGGCCAGCGTGGTCAGCAGGCGCTTGTCCAGCCACTCGGCCTTGAGGCCAATCTCGTAATTGGAGCCCTTGGTGGGATCGAGGTAGCGGCCATCGATGTCGGACTGGCTTTGCGGCTGGTAGATGTCCGAATAGCTGACATAGCCGAGCACGTCGGCGGAGAAGTCGAAGGTCAGACCGGCATAGGGACTGGTCTGGCTTTCGGTCTGGTCGAAGGCCACGCCGTAGTTCATCCCGTCGCGGTGGTAGCGCGCCCAGTTGACGCCGACCACCGCCTTGAGCCGCTCGCCCAGCGCCAGCCGCGCGGCGCCGTAGCCGCGGGCCAGGCGTTCGTCCAGCGTGCTGAAGGTCGACAGCGTGCCCCACACCGGTTCGGGCACCACGTCGCCGGCCCACGGGAAACCGGGCATGGGGGAGTAGCCACACGGCAGGCCGCCGCAGGAGGCCTCGGCGTACTGGTTGCTGATGGTTTCGCTGCGCGACCAGCTGACGCCGGTCATCGCCTCGTGCTCGCGGCCGAACAGCTGGAAGCGGCCGTTGACGGTGGCGGTGGCCAGGTCTGCGCTGAAGCGGTCGGCGCCGCCCCACGGATAGCCATACAGGCCCAGGTTGGTGCCCGGCTCCAGGCCGGTGCCCGCGGCATCGGTGGCGTAGAACAGGCGCTCGTCGTTGCGGATGTCACGGCGGTTGTAGGACAGCCGCAGCTGCCAGTCCGTGCCCAGCTGGTGGGTGTATTCGATGAAGCCGGTGCGGGTGGTGGTGTCCCAGAACGTCCAGTCCTGGGTGGTCGACGCGCTCCGGTCCCACTCGGCCTGGGTGCCGTCGCTGTACATGAAGCCCAGCGCGCCCCACATGTTGCCGTCGGTGCGGCCGTCCTGCCAGGAATAGCCCAGCGCCAGGGTACCGTTGTCGCCGACCTGGCCATCGACCACCGCATAGAGGAAGTCGCGCTCGTCGTCCTTGCCGCGCAGGTAGGAATCGCCCTGCTCGTGGGCGGCGACCACGCGCCCGGCCCACATGCCGGTATCGGTGAACGGGGTGGAGTAGTCGGCCTGCACGCGGGTGGTGGCCCAGGAGCCGTAACTGACGTCCAGCGAGCCGGCACGCTCGTTGGTCGGGCGCTTGCGCACGTAGTTGATCGTGCCCGCGGCATTGCCCACGCCGGTGAGCAGGCCGTTGGCGCCGCGGATCACCTCGAGCTTCTCATAACCGAAGGTGTCCTGCGCGCCGGTGACGATGCCCCAGCTGTTGGGCAGGCCGATGCCGTCGATCTGGGTGTTGGCGATGTCGAAACCGCGCGCGGTGAAGTTGGTGCGGTTGGTTTCCCACTCCTCGACCTGGATGCCGGTGGTCAGGCGCAGGGCCTCGTTGAGGCTGTCGGTGCCGAAGCGCGCCATCTGTTCGCTGTCGACCACCGAGATCGACTGCGGCGTGTCCTTGATCGCCAGGTCCAGATTGGTGGCACCGTTGCTGGCGCGATTCGCGCGCTGGGCAACGACGGTGACCGCATCCAGCTCCTGCGGCGTGGCCAGGGAGCCGGCGGCGTCATCGCCGTGGGCCATGGCACCGGCAGGCGCGGCAAGGACCACGCAGATGGCGGCGCGCAACAGGGGAGCGGCGGGGCCGGGCGCGCGCAGGCGAGGGCAGGCACGGACGGGCAGGACAGTAGAGCGCATGCGGGACATGAGGGACCTGACGGACGGAAAGAGGGGTGCGCCTGGGGCTGGGCGGTCCGGCTGTCCCGTGCTGGGGCGGCCCGCGTGGCGGCGTACGTCGGAGAACGCATTAGATGCGAATGATTCGCATTTTTCAACCACAAGCTGCCCGGCGGAGGGCACGCGCGGACGCTGGGAAGGTCACCGTGGTAGGCGAGGCTCCTGGAAGGCGGGGGACCGGCCGGTAGCCAGATCCACATGTCAGCAGAGCTTCCGGGTGGTCAAGATGCCGGACTGCCCTTGGCAAGCGCCTTGGGATCGCCCGGATTCCAGGCGATCTTCCACGTCTGGGTACCCGTCTCGTACAGCGCAGCGCAGCCATTGCGGCAGGGCGGCGCGGGCAGGTGGGCCACAGTCCGGGCGCTGGGTCTTCCGCTACAGCCTGCGCAGCAGCCCCCGCAGCAGTTTCTTGGTCTTGCCGTCCTCGGGTGCGTCCTGCTGGTCGGCGCGTTCGGGATCGGCGCTGTCCTGCATCGCCCCGCTCAGGTCCATGCCGAGGATCGCGCTGGCGGTGGATTTTGTGCGCACGCGTACGTTCCATTCCGGCTTCCATGCCGCCTTGGGATCGGCCGGACGCGGCGGCCAGGCGATGTTGGTCTCCGGGCCGTAGGCCATCATGTTGAGCATGCCGGCGCCTTCCTCCCCGAAGATGCCCCCGGGGATCGTGCATGAAGTGATGGTGACCGGCAGCAGCACCTTTTCCTTGATCCAGCGCTCCAGCACCGACCCGCCCAGGTACTGCATCACGCCCTGCCCGGCGTCGGCGACCTCGGCGCTGTTCCACATGACCATGTCGCGGCCACGCATGCCCACTGCGTGCAGGAAGTAGGCGCGGGCGTTGTCGACCGGCTTCCAGTTCACCTCGATCGCGGTGGCCGGGGAGCCGCTGCTGGTCAGTGCAATGGCCGGCATGAAGTCGGCGCTGCGGGTCAGTTCGAACTTCAGCGATTCCGGCACGCCGGCACCGGTGATGCGATGCGCGCCCACCAGCGAGGCATTGGCCGGCGCTCGCTGGCGGGCCTGGCGGTTGGGCCACAGCGCGTAGGAGGGATCCGGATCGATGTCGCGGTCGGGGGCATAGCGTCCCTGCTGCGGTTCGCCACTGACCTGGACCTTGCCGTTCTTGACGCTGACGCTGAATTCGCGCGGCTGGCCGGAGCGCACCCCGGCGCCGCAGCCCCAGTAGAACAGCATCCGCATCTCCCCGTCCGCCATGTGGCCGATCTCGCTGCCGGGCTGGTTGCCGCGTGGCGCCGGTGGGCGTTCGGTGGGCGGGAGCAGGGGCAGGGTGGCGCCCAGTCCGAGTCCCGCCGGTACTGCCTGCTCGGCCGGCGCGCCCGGATTCAGGCGGTTGTGCAGGGCGACGTCGAGGAACTTGCCGCTGCCGGTCGGAAAGCGCGTATCCGGATACTGCAGCTGGCCTGCGCCGGCGCCGGCCATCATCCGCGCCGCCATGCCGCCGAGCGCGCCCATGTCCGGCATGCCGGACATCTGGTGGGTGGCGACGTCGATCCAGACCTGGGTGGGCGGTCCGGCCTGTTGCGCGCTGCTGGCCGGCAGCACGAGCAGCAGGGGCGTGGCGATGGTCAGGCTCAGGACGCGCGGTTTCATGGGGAATCCATTCGATGGTGCTGGTCTTCCTAAAGCGTGGAATCAGGCCGGAACCGGACACGCGCATCGGCGGTCGCGTTCCGTTGACGTCGCCCCTATACTTCCCCCCAGTACCATCACCGGTGGTCGACCGTGCCCCATTCCCCTGCCGAAAAGAACAAGGCGCTGGCGCGCGTGCGCCGCATCCGCGGCCAGCTGGACGCGCTGGAGCGGGCGCTGGCCGAAGGTGCCGACTGCGCGCCGGTGCTGCAGCAACTGGCGGCGGTGCGTGGCGCGGTCAACGGCCTGATGTCCCAGGTGCTGGAAAGCCACCTGCGCGAGGAGCTCGCGCATCCGGCGACCTCGCCGCAGCAGCGCGAGCAGGGCGTGGAAGCCCTGCTTGAGCTGGTGCGCCGCTACCTCAAATGATCCTTCGTACCCGAACCAGGAGTTGCCCATGAAGTCCCGTGCCGCCGTTGCCTTTGCCGCTGGCCAGCCACTGCAGATCGTCGAGATCGACGTCGCCCCGCCCAAGGCCGGCGAAGTCCTGGTCAGGATCACCCACACCGGCGTCTGCCATACCGATGCGTTCACCCTGAGCGGTGACGATCCGGAAGGCCTGTTCCCGGTGGTGCTCGGCCACGAAGGCGCCGGCGTCGTGGTGGAAGTGGGCGAGGGCGTGACCTCGGTCAAGCCGGGCGACCACGTGATCCCGCTGTACACCGCCGAGTGCGGCGAGTGCCTGTTCTGCAAGAGCGGCAAGACCAACCTGTGCGTGGCCGTGCGCGCCACCCAGGGCAAGGGCGTGATGCCCGATGGCACCACCCGCTTCAGCTACAACGGCCAGCCGATCTACCACTACATGGGCTGCTCGACGTTCTCCGAATACACCGTGGTCGCCGAAGTCTCGCTGGCCAAGGTCAACCCGGAAGCCAATCCGGAGCACACCTGCCTGCTCGGCTGCGGCGTGACCACCGGCATCGGCGCGGTGCACAACACCGCCAAGGTGCAGGAAGGAGACAGCGTGGCCGTCTTCGGTCTCGGCGGCATCGGTCTTGCCGTGATCCAGGGCGCGCGCCAGGCCAAGGCCGGCCGCATCATCGCCATCGACACCAACCCGTCCAAGTTCGAGCTGGCCAGGCAGTTCGGTGCCACCGACTGCATCAATCCGAAGGAGCACGACAAGCCGATCCAGCAGGTGGTCGTCGAGATGACCGGTTGGGGCGTGGACCACAGCTTCGAGTGCATCGGCAACGTCAACGTGATGCGCGCGGCGCTGGAATGCGCACACCGCGGCTGGGGCCAGAGCGTGATCATCGGCGTGGCCGGCGCGGGCCAGGAAATCTCCACCCGTCCGTTCCAGCTGGTCACCGGCCGCAAGTGGATGGGCACAGCCTTCGGTGGCGTCAAGGGCCGCAGCCAGCTGCCGGGCATGGTCGAGGACGCGATGGCCGGCAAGATCGAGCTGGCGCCGTTCGTGACCCACACCATGGGCCTGGACGACATCAATGACGCCTTCGAGCTGATGCACGAAGGCAAGTCGATCCGTTCCGTGATCCGTTACTGAGGGCCCCGTCATGGTGAACAAGGATGCGCTGGCCGCGGCACTGTCCGGGAAGGAAGACAACGAGGAAGCCCGCGCGGCGATCGCGCGGCTGGGCGAGCGCGATATCGGCAGGATCGACAAGGCGATCCTGTCCAAGCTCGGCAGCGAGTGGAAGAAGGTTGGCCTGGTCACCACCGGCGTGCTGATCGCCGCGCCGGACGAGTACGAGGAAATCCCGGAGGCGTTCTACGCTAGCCGGATCCTCGCGCTGGCCGACGAGGGACGGATCGAGGCCCGGGGCAACCTGGAGGATCCGAAGGCCGGCGAGATCCGCCTGGCCTCCAAACCGGGAGCGGAGTGATGACCGAGCGCATCGAACACCGCGCCTGCTTCGGCGGCTGGCAGGACGTGTACCGGCACCGGTCCGAGGTGCTGGGCTGCGACATGACGGTGGGCGTGTACTTCCCGCCGCAGGCGCAGCAGGGGCCGTGCCCGGTGCTGTACTGGCTGTCCGGCCTGACCTGCACCGAGCAGAACTTCATCACCAAGGCCGGCGCGCAGCGTTACGCCGCCGAGCACGGCATCATCCTGGTCGCCCCGGACACCAGTCCGCGTGGCGAGCAGGTGGCCGATGCCGAAGGCTATGACCTGGGCAAGGGCGCGGGCTTCTACGTCAATGCCACGCGCAAGCCGTGGGCACCGCACTACCGGATGTACGACTACATCGTCGACGAGCTGCCGGCCTGGGTGGAAGCCGATCCGGCCGCGAGCCAGGTGCGGGGCATCGCCGGTCACTCCATGGGCGGCCATGGTGCGCTGACCATTGCCCTGCGCAACCCTGACCGTTACCGCAGCGTGTCGGCGTTCTCGCCGATCGTCGCGCCCAGCCAGGTGCCGTGGGGCCAGAAGGCCTTCACCGCTTATCTCGGCGAGGACCGTCAGGCGTGGCTGGACCATGATGCGGTGGAACTGGTGCGCCGTGGCGGCAGCAAGCTGCCGCTGCTGGTGGACCAGGGCGATGCCGATGAGTTCCTGGAAACACAGCTGCGTCCGCAGCTGCTGCAGGAGGCTGCCGACGCGGCCGGTCATCCGCTGACCCTGCGCCTGCAGCCTGGTTACGACCACAGCTACTACTTCATCGCCAGCTTCATCGGCGAACACATCGCGCACCACGCGCGCGCCTTCGCCGCTTGAGGCCTGACCATGGGCCGGGGCGGCAGCCCCGGCTCAGCGCACGTCGCGCAGTTCCCAGTGCGAGCCGGCCAGCAGGCGCATGCGCTGCTTGAAGATCTCGCCCGGCAGCGAGGTGGTGGCGACAAGGCTGATGCGCAGGTCCTGCTGCTTGCCGGTGACCACGGCCTGCGGGTCGACCGCACCCAGGGCGGGGTCAACCTGGTCCGGATCCGGCTGGCGGTCACGCCAGCGCTCGAACAGCGCCGACGAGCGCAGCGCATCCTGCAGTTGTTCGGCAAAGGTTTCGGCGCCATTGGCACTGAAGGACAGGTCCGGGTCAGCGCCGCGGGCCAGCGAGGGGTTGGGCAGTGCGATGGAATACTTCACGGGCATCGGGTCCTCCTTGCGGATGCCGCGCCCCGGGTGGGCGTGGCGGATGCAGGAAACTGGCAGATGCGCCGTCGTCCTGCGATGACGACGCGGTGCCTCCCGCCTACTCGAAGCTGTGCGGCCCGTCGGCGAAGCCGACCACGACCGCGCCCTTGCCCACGTTGACCATGCCGGTCAGGCTCATCACGCTCTCGTAGACCGTCACCCGGTGTTCCTGGCAGGTGGCGCGCAGTTTTTCGTAGCCGGGCAGGGCATGCAGGTCGGACAGCTCGCCGCCGTAGCTCAGGCACAGCGTCTGGGTCATCAGGCCGGAGCGGACCCGGTTGCCGGCGAACTCGAACAGCTTGGCGACCGCCCCGTCGAAGCCCTTGACCTTGGCCACCGGCGAGGTCTCGCCGCGATGGCCGTGCAGGATCGGCTTGATGTCCAGCGCGCTGCCCAGCGCGGCGCTGAGCAGGCCCACGCTGCGGTCACCCTTGTGGCGGGCGCGGGCACGCAGGTAGTACAGGTCGCGCGGGACCAGGTAGCCGTGCAGGTTGCCGGCCAGGGTCTCCAGCCGTTCGCGCATCTGCTGCACGCCGGCACCGGCTTCGCGCAGGCGCACGGCCTCGACCGCCATCACCGCCTGCGCGGCGAACAGGTTCTGGGTATCGAGCACGCGCAGCGCAAACGGCGAGTTGTGGCCGGCCGCCTGGCGCACCGGCTTGTAGTCGTTGAGGATCGCGAAGCTGGCTTGCATCGCGTTGTCGTAGATCGGGCTGCGGGTCTTGGTGATCGTCAGGCAGAACACATGGTCGTAATCGATCACCAGCTTGCCGAGGAACAGGTCGCGGATCTGGTTGACGCTGAAGGCGATGGTTTCCGCTTCGGCGCCGTGCTCGGCCACGTGTGCGTGCAGGAAGCTCAGCGTGGCTTCCTCGTCGCGGTGGTCGGCGAGTACCGCCTCACCAATGCGCACCGTGATCGGCAGCAGGACAATGTTGTGCTCACGGATGAAATCCTGCGGGAGATCGCAGGCCGAATCTACGACGATACCAACACGCATTGGGCTCCCCCCCCTAGGTATGCACTGGCGTATTTTGTGTGAACCCTATCGCAAATGCAGTGTCCGCGTCTCTGTCCCGGGACACCTCGCCGCCGGCATCCTTGCGTATCAGCGCGCCGAGGTAAATGGCCGGTCGGTTTCGCCGCGGTGCAGCACGCAGCGGGGATGATGTGCGTCGGCCATGGGTCACCTGACAAGTCCACGCGACCTGCGCGTGCCATCAGACCAGTGGAGTCCAATCAACCCGCCCCTGGTCTTTTCCGGACTACAACCGGCGCGCCGCGAATCGCCGAACTCCGAAGGCGGGGAACGGGTGACGGCCTGCTCTACTTTTCAACGCCGCGTTTGAAACCTGATGCCAGCACATAGCGTGGCAGGTTAAGCTGAACGCGCTCAGCCCCACTGGATGGGCTGAGCGCAGGGAGATCGGGATGTGGAAGGATGTTGGAGGCGGCGTGCTTGACCACCCGCGCAGTGGCGGTTTGCGGCAGATGGCAAAGGAAGGCGGATTGATGAGCGCAGCCAAAGAGGTGGTGGAGTTCTGGCGTGCGGCCGGTCCGCAGCGCTGGTTTGCCCGCGATGACCAGTTCGATGCCGAGTTCCGCCGCCGCTTCCTCGATGCGCACTACGCCGCGGCGCGGCGCGCCTGCGAGGACTGGCTGGAGACCGCCGAAGGCGCGCTGGCGCTGATGCTGCTGCTGGACCAGTTCCCGCGCAACTGCTTCCGCAACACGGCCCATTCCTACGCTACCGACGGCCTGGCCCGGCATTACGCCACGCGCGCGATCGAGGAAGGCCTGGACCGCGAGTTGACCCCGCAGCTGCGCGCCTTCATCTACCTGCCGTTCGAGCATTCGGAGGATCCGCTGGACCAGGAGCGCTCGGTGGCGATGTTCGAGGTGCTCGGCGACCTGGAATACCTGCGCTACGCCGAACTGCACCGGGACATCATCCGCCGCTTCGGACGCTTCCCGCACCGCAATGCGGCGCTGGGGCGCATTCCCACGCCGGAGGAGCTGGACTTCCTGGCTACCGGCGGCTTCGCCGGCTGAGCCGGCAAGCAGATAGAAAAACGCCGGCAGATGCCGGCGTTTTTCGTTGCTGGGTGCGTGCGCTCAGTAGCGCGGCACGCCGTTGTCCACCGACTGCGACCAGGCATCGATGCCGCCGGTGACGTTGTAGACGCGGGTGAAGCCCAGCGCACGGAACTGCTCGGCGGCCTGCATGCTGCGGCCGCCGCGGTGGCACAGGAACGCCAGCGGCGTGTCCTTGGGCAGGGCCTCGAGCTGGACGCGGCCGTCGCCGTCGAAGCTGCGGAACGGCGCGGACACCGCGGCGATGGCGCGCTCGTCGGCCGGACGCACGTCCACCAGGGTCACTGCACCGGCGCGGGCCTGGTCGTCGGCGTCGCGCGGGTCCAGTTCCTGCACGGCCTTGGGCGCATTCGGGTTGTCGATCGCCAGGCCCTTGCCGCGGATGTCGTCCACCCAGTCGATGGTGATGCCTTCGGCGCGGCGGGCACTGGCCAGGTCGAACTGCACGCGCAGGCCGTTGGACTCGGCGGCAATGGCGTTGGCATCGAACGGGGCCAGCTGGAAGTCCGGCTGGAAGCGTGCATCGATGCTCAGCTGCAGCGCGGCGCCCGGGGCGTCGGCCAGCGCTCCCTTGAGCATTTCCACCGCGGCCGGGGTGACCGTGATCGACGGCGGGGTGCGGTCCGGGGCCGGCAGGCCGAGCACGCTGCTCAGCTCACCACTGGCTGCCATCTGCAGGATGATGTCGCTGCCGCCGATCAGCTCGCCGTCGATGTACAGCTGCGGGATGGTCGGCCAGTCGCCGTAGGCCTTGATGCCCTCGCGGATCTCGTTGTCGGCAAGCACATTGACGTGGGCGAATTCCACGCCCAGGTCCGAGAGCGCACCGACGGCCTTGGCCGAGAACCCGCACTGCGGCATGGTCGGCTGGCCCTTCATGAAGAGCACGACGCGGTTGGCGCCGAGGATGGATTCAATGCGCGAACGCAGGGCGGGATCTAGGGACATCGGCGGATTTCTGGCAGCGAATCGGAACGGCCATTCTACGCGGCGTGGCATCATGGGGCATGACTGCACCGCAAACCCCGAGCCCGTCCCTGGCGCGCGCGATCCCGACCCGTCCCTGGCGCTGGGTGCCGTGGCTGCTGGCCTCGCAGGGGGTCGTGGCGGGGCTGTGGTGGTGGCAGGGCTGGATGCTGGCCCTGCCGCTGATGCTGGCCTCGCACGCAATGTTCGTGGTGCCGGTGTTCCTGCCCAACACAGCGTTCTACGCGCCGGTGCTGAGCCGCCTGCCGAAGCCGGGCAACCGGATCTGGCTGACCATCGATGACGGCCCCTCCGACGACACGCCCGCGCTGCTGGACCTGCTTGACCGTCATGACGCGCAGGCCACCTTCTTCATGGTCGGCGAACGTGCGGCCGCACGCCCGGAGCTGGTGCGCGAGGTGCTGAGACGCGGGCACTCGCTGGGCAACCACAGCCACAGCCACCCGCAGGGACGTTTCTGGGCGCTAGGCCCGGCGGCGATGGCGCGCGAGATCGACCAGTGCCAGCAGGCGCTGGCGGCCATCGCAGGCGCGCCGCCGCGCTGGTACCGCTCGGTGGTCGGCATGACCAATCCCTTCGTCGCCGCGCCGCTGCGTGCGCATGGCCTGGCCCGCGTGGGCTGGAGCGCGCGTGGTTTCGATGGCGTGGCCTGCGAGCCGGACCAGGTGGTGGCCCGCATCGTCGCCGACCTGCGCCCCGGGGCGATCGTGCTGCTGCACGAAGGTTCCGGGCACGGCCACAACCTGCGGATCATCGAGGCGGTGCTGCAGGCCGCGCACGAGCGTGGTCTGGTGGCGCGGCTGCCAGGCTGACCGTCTTCGCAAGGCCGGTGGGCCATGCCCCCGCCGTCATTACCCAACTCCATTTAGCCATTCCGGAACCCGATGTCCTTTTCCCCGCTCGGCCTGTCGCCGGCCCTGCTGACCGCCGTGCAGCGGCGCGGCTACCTGCAACCCACGGCGATCCAGTCGCAGGCGGTGCCGTTAATCCTGCAGGGACGCGACGTGGTCGCCGCGGCACCCACCGGCTCGGGCAAGACCGCGGCGTTTGCGCTGCCGTTGCTGCAGCGCCTGGCGGCGCGCCAGCCCTCGCGCCCGCGCCGGCTGGCGGCACTGGTGCTGGTGCCCACCCGCGAGCTGGCGCTGCAGGTCGACGCCACCCTCGCCGAACTGGGCGACGGATTGCCCGCTGCGCCCAAACGGGTCGTGGCGATCGGCGGGGTGTCCATCAATCCGCAGCTGATGGTGCTGCGGGGCGGCGCCGACATCATCGTCGCCACGCCCGGACGCCTGCTGGACCTGGTGGCGCACAACGCGGTGTCGCTGGGGAGGGTGGAAATGCTGGTGCTGGATGAAGCCGACCGCCTGCTCGACCTGGGCTTTGGCGAGGAACTGCAGCGGCTGCTGGCGCTGTTGCCGCCGCAGCGACAGACCCTGCTGTTCTCGGCCACGTTCCCGGCCGAAGTGGAACAGCTGGCCGCTTCGCTGCTGCGTGATCCGGCGCGCGCGGGTGACGCGGGCGAACAGCTGGTTGCAGCCATCCGCGAACGCGCCCTGGTCACCGACACCACGCAGCGCACCGCGCTGCTGCGCCACCTGCTGCAGGAAAACGACTGGAACCAGGTGCTGGTGTTCGTGGCCAGTCGCCACGGCGCCGACAACCTGGTGCAGAAACTCGGCAAGGCCGGCATCGACGCGCGGGCGCTGCATGGCGACCTGGGCCAGGGGCGGCGCAACCGCAGCCTGCAGGAATTCCGCGACGGCACGGTGCGGGTGCTGGTAGCCACCGACGTGGCCGCGCGCGGCATCGACATTCCGCAGTTGCCGGTGGTGGTGAACTACGACCTGCCGCGTTCGCCGGCCGATTACACCCACCGCATCGGACGCACCGGGCGCGCGGGCCAGCCGGGCCTGGCGATCAGCCTGGTCAGTGCCGACTGCGAAACCCATATGCGGTTGATCGAGAAGCGTCGCGGGCAGCGCATCCCGCGCGAGCAGGCGGCGGGCTTCGAGCCGCAGGTGACTGCCCCGGCGAAACCGGCGGCGCCGGCCACGGCAGCGGACAGCAATGGCGGCATCAAGGGCAGGCGGCCCAGCCGCAAGGACCGCCTGCGCGCCGCAGCCGCAGCCGCAGCCGCAGCCGCAGCCGGCGAGGGCGGGCCGGCAAAGGACGACTGAAGGCTCAGGCCTCGTCGTCGAAATCCGTTTCGGCGGTGACATCAGCCTGCGGGCGCGGGGTGCGCTTGGCCGGCTTGCGCAGCACCTCGACGAAGAACTGCTCGTTGCCGGCGGCCACCAGCGCATCCACCGCGCGGATCAGCTCGCCGAACGGCACCGGCTGCGCGCTGGCCTCGTCCACGCCGCAGCGGCTGTCGAAATCCCAGAAGTCGGCGCCGGCCGGGAGCGGCTTGCCGCGTTCGCGACGGGCGTACTTGCGGATGTCGTGCTTGGCGGCTTCGACGAGACGGTCGCGGTTGCGGCCTTCGATGTTGAGCGGGTAGGTCTTTCTCACGGTGCTTCCTGTGGGGCGCGCATGACGCGAAGGGCCGGCAGGCGCCGGCAGGACTGGCTTGAGCGCCAGCCGGTGATTATCCGCGCAAACCGGCAGTGGGTGGCGCCAGTGCGTTCAGGCGGCCAGACCCAGCAGCACCAGTGCGACCAGGCCGGTGAAGCTGGCCGTGGCCAGCACGACGGCCAGCAGCGGGAACAGGCGCCGCTGGCCGGGCAGGCACAGCGCCACCGCGCCCAGGGCCAGCGCCAGCAGTTCCAGCAGGATCGAGCCGATCAGGGCTAGCCCCACGACGATCGCCAGCGGTGAGTCCACGTCCGTGCCGCCGGGCGAGCTGGTACCCACCAGCGTGGCCACGGCCAGCAGGGCCGCGACCGCCACGGCGACGACCACGGCCAGCACCAGCGCGGCGATGCCCAGCCTGGAATGCGGCTGCCCGGGCGGGCCGGACGCGCGCAGGGTCGAGGCGGCGCCGGGCAGCTGCGACACGCTCAACGCGCCGGCAGGGTGGCGACGATCAGCCAGTTGTTGAACGGGGTGTTGCCGTACAGCGGGGTGAAGTGGCTCTCCAGCCCGGCCGCGTCCATGGCGGCGCGGATGTCGTCGAGCCGCGGATAGTGCTGCGGCCGCTCGCTGATCCAGCCGACCAGGTGGGCCAGCAGGTCGGTGAAGCGGGTGGTGCGGTCACGTGCACTGCGGTCGGCCACGGTGGTGCGGATCACCAGCCGCGAACCCGGTGCGAGCATGCCGATGGCATCGCGCAGCAGGCGCTGCTGGCCCTCGGCATCCAGGTACTGGAGCACGTCGAGCAGGGCGACGCTGCCGCGGTGTGCCGGCAGGTCACGCGCCAGGTCATGCCAGGCAAAGCTCACGCCCGACAGGCCGGCAGCCTGGGCGGCGCGCTGCGCGTTCTCCACCTTGGGCCGGTCGATGTCCACGCCGTGGTAGGCCAGTTCGTGCTGGCCGTCGTGCCTCAATGCATGGGCAAGCAGGCCCAGCCCGCAGCCCAGGTCCAGCACCGGCCCGCGACAATCGCGCAGCGCCGCGAGCACGCCCGGATACAGCGGATCGGTAGCCAGCTTGCTGCGTGCGTAGAAGTAGTCGCGGCGGTTGCCCCAGGCCCGTTCCGGCAGGAAGGCGCGGGCGAGCTGGCGGGCGGTGGCGGCGGGCAGCGGACGGGTGCTGGCGTCGGTATTCAGGGCGTTGTTCCGGCAAGGATGGCGCGCGCGAAAGGCAGCGCCTGGTGGGCCCACAGCGCGTACAGCGCCGCGGAAGGATGGAGGCCATCGTCGGCCAGCATCGCCGGTTCGGCGCCGCGGCTGCGGCTGGTGGGCGCGGTGTCGACGAAGTGGCTGCCGCGGGCGGTGCAGATCTCGCGCGCCGCAGCGTTGAAGGCATCCAGTTCGGTGGCGATCAGCTGCGGGTCGCGGCCCTGGGCCACGGCGAACGGGGTCACGCCCCAGTCGGGGATCGCCAGCACCATCACCCGTGCCGCCTCGCCACCGGCCAGGCCGATGGCACGTTCCAGCAGGGCGTAAAATTGCCCGCGGTACCCGTCCAGCGGGCGGCCGCGGTACTGGTTGTTGACCCCGATCAGCAGGCTCACCAGCTCGAACGGCCCGACCGGCTGTGCGGCATCGATGCCGGCATCCAGCTCGTCGGTGGTCCAGCCGGTGGTGGCGATGATCCGGGGCTCGGCGATCGGCTGGCCCGCGTCGGCCAGCAACGCCGCCAGCTGCACCGGCCAGCATCCGCTTTCCGCAACGCCTTCGCCGATCGTGTAGGAATCGCCCAGCGCGAGGAACCGCGGCAATGGCCGCGCCGTTGCAGGAGCCATGCCTCAGGCGACCGCGCTGCGCGACTTCAGCGGTACGACCTTGGTGACGCGCTCGGCGCGGCGCGCCAGGCAGCGGTCGATGCGCGCGAACACCTCGCGCATCACCTCGGCCTCTGGCAGCAGGGTCACGCGGAAGTGGTGGCGGTAGGGCACGTTGAAGCTGGAACCGGGCACGACCAGCACGCCTTCCTCATCCATCAGCTCCAGTGCGAACTCATGGTCGTCGAACCCGCGCGCAGCGTCGCCGACCACGGCCGGGAACGCGTACAGCGCGCCGGCCGGGG
Organism: Stenotrophomonas sp. Marseille-Q4652; assembly: GCF_916618915.1. NCBI lineage: Bacteria > Pseudomonadati > Pseudomonadota > Gammaproteobacteria > Lysobacterales > Lysobacteraceae > Stenotrophomonas > Stenotrophomonas sp. Marseille-Q4652. The sequence continues at coordinate 2,051,916 of NZ_CAKAKE010000001.1, read as the reverse complement.
CGACCAGCGACAGGTGCTCGCTGGCCGCGCAGGCCTCGATCACCGCGCGGCGGGTCTCGTACAGGCGGCCACCGGGTGCGCACAGCGGCGAGATCGTGTCCGGGCCGTTGACCGCGGCCTCAATCGCGTACTGGCCCGGCACGTTGGCACACAGGCGCAGCGCACTGAGCAGGTCCAGCGCGGCGCGGAACTCGCCCAGGCGTTCGCCGTCGCCGGACAGCAGCGCCCAGCCCACGCGCCAGCCGCAGGCGCGGTGCACCTTGCTCAGGCCACTGAAGGTGATGCATGGATGCTCGCCGGCCAGAGGCGCGACCGGCTGGAACACGGCGTCGTCGTACAGGATCTGGTCGTAGATCTCGTCGACCATCAGCAGCAGGTTGTGCTTGACCGCGATGGCGACGATCTTCTCCAGCAGCTCGCGCGGATAGCTGGCGCCGGAGGGGTTGTTCGGGTTGATCAGCACGATGGCGCGGGTGCGCGAGGACACCAGCGTCTCGATCTCCACCGGGTCGGGCTGGAAGCCGTTCTCCGGCGCGCACCGGTAGTACACCGGGCGGCCGTCGTTGAGGATGGTCGCCGCCGACCACAGCGGGTAGTCCGGCGAGGGCACCAGCACCTCGTCGCCCGGGTTGAGCAGGGCGCGCAGCGACAGGTCGATCAGCTCGGACACGCCGTTGCCGACGAACACCCGGTCCGGATGCGCATCCGGGCTGCCGCGGCGGGCGTAGGCCGCGGCGATCGCCTCGCGCGCCACCGGCAGGCCCTGCTGGTGGGTGTAGGGGTCGGTGCGGCCCATGTCATCGGCAATCGCGTGCTGCAGGTGCTCGGGCGCGCGGAAGCCGAAATTGCCCGGGTTGCCGATGTTGAGCTTGATCAGCTTGCGGCCCTGCGCCTCCAGTTCCCGGGCCCGTCGCGCCAGCTCGCCGCGGATTTCATAGCGGACCTCGGAGAGGCGCTCGCGGATGGCCAGGGGTTTGGACGGGGGCGTGGACATGGCTTGCTGGGCCGGAAAGGGGCGTCTGGCCGCATGGTAGCGGAATTGCTGCACTGCATGGCGGCTGCCCGGAAGCGCCGCGTCGGCCTGCTTCCGGGCCGGGGGCGCGGGCGCGGTGAGCGGGCACCGCCTAGAATGGGCGCGATGACTGAAACAACTGATTACACCGCCCTGCGCACCATCGGCTGGCCCTGGCCAGGACCACCGGAAGATCCGTCCTGGCGCGAGGCCTTCGCCGCCCATCCGCAGGCGCGGCCGGGGCGCGTGGTCGAGCAGCACCGCTCCGGCTACGTGGTCGCCGATGCGCCGGGGGCGGCGATCAAGACCGAGTCGCCGCCGGAATGGCAGCGCCCGCGTTTCCCCAGCCACGAGCGCGCGGCGGTCGGTGACTGGGTGCTGCTGGACGGCATCCGTATCGTCGCCCTGCTGCCGCGGCGCACCGCGATCAAGCGCGGTGCCGCCGGCGAGCACTACCACCAGCAGGTGATCGCGGCCAACATCGATACCGTGTTCATCGTCTGCGGGCTGGATGCGGACTTCAATCCACGCCGGATCGAGCGCTACCTGCTGCTGGTCGGTGGGGGCGGCGCGCGTCCGGTGGTGCTGCTGACCAAGGCCGACCAGACCGAATACAGCGACGATGCGCTGGCCGTGCTCGAGGAGCTGGCTGCGCAGGAGATCCCGCTGCATGCGATCAACGGCAAGGATCCGGCGGTGCTGCAGACACTGGCGCCGTGGCTTGGCCCGGGTCAGACCGTGGTGCTGGTCGGTTCGTCCGGTGCCGGCAAGTCGACCCTGACCAATACCCTGCTCGGCGAGGAGCGGATGAAGACCGGCGAGGTGCGTGGCAGCGATTCGCGCGGACGCCACACCACCACCCACCGTGCGTTGCTGCCGCTGCCCTCCGGTGCCTGCCTGATCGATACCCCCGGCATGCGCGAGCTCAAGCCGACCGGCGAGGAGACCCTGGCCGAAGGCGGCTTTGCCGATATCGAGGAGCTGACCACCCAGTGCCGGTTCCGCGACTGCGCCCACCAGCAGGAGCCCGGCTGCGCGGTGCGTGCGGCCATCGAGGAAGGACTGATCGAGGAAAGCCGGCTGGAAAACTACTTCAAGCTGGCCGAGGAAGTCGCCACCGCGGCTGCCAAGCTGGCCCAGCGCCAGGCCGAGCAGGCGGTCGAACGCCGCGCCGGCCGCGGCACGCAGTGGCGGCCGGTGGGGAAGAACAAGCGGCGCTGAGCCGATGGGCACGGGAGGGAGACAATGGGCAGCACGCACACTGATCCGGCAATCGCCCTCCACGCGCAACTGGATGCACGCCTGGTCCACGCGGTGCGTGGCATCCGCCTGCTCGCGCTGACCAGCTGGCCGGCTGCCACCCAGGCCCCGTTCCTGGAAAGCGTGGCCCGCGGCCAGCCGCGGCTGCCCGAGGTGGCCTATCCGAAGCTGGATTTCTCCGACGTGCGCCGCGAGCTGGCTGCCATCGGTGCGAGCGTCGATCCCGGCCATCCGCTGGGCCGCTACATCGCCGACTCGGCGCGCAGCTGGGACCTGGCCGCCGGCCTGCTGGAAAGCCTGGGCACGGCGGCCGTTGGCGACTATTCGCAGCAGTTGTTCGGCGTGCCCGAACAGCCGCTGCCCGGGCACGGCCCGACCACCCGCGAGGCCGCGCGGCACTTCATCCAGATCGCGCAGGAGCTGGACCACGAGCTGCTGGCGCCGGAGGAACACGTGCCGGTCTCGGCGATTGCGCTGGCGCTACAGTTGCAGGGTGACCTGGACCGGTTCTTCGATGCCCGCATCATCACCGTCGAACTGGATCCGGACCTGATCGCCAAGGCCGCCGCCGGCGCCACCCGCATCCGCCTGCGGACCAGTGCCAGCTTCAGTGCCTACGACCGCGCCCAGCTGTTCCACCACGAGGCGCTGGTGCATTCGCTGACTGCGCTCAACGGCCAGCAGCAGGTGCTGCTGCCCAGCCTGGCACTATCCTCGCCACGCACCACCGCCACCCAGGAAGGGCTGGCCACGTTCGCCGAGCAGATCACCGGCAGCATCGACATCGAGCGGCTCAAGCGCATCAGCCTGCGCATCGAGGCCATCGCCATGGCCCGCGAGGGCGCGGACTTCATCGAGGTGTTCGGCTTCTTCCGCCACGCCGGGCAGACGCCGGAAGAAAGCTTTGCCTCGGCCCAGCGCGTGTTCCGCGGCGTGCCGCCGTCCGGTGGCACCGCCTTCACCAAGGACACGGTGTATCTGCGCGGGCTGGTGTCGGTGCACACCTTCTTCCGGCAGATGCTGCGCGAGGAGAAGCTGCAGGTCTGCCGCTGGCTGTTCGCCGGCAAGATGACCCTGGGCGATGCGCAGTCGCTGGCGCCGCTGTTCGAGGCCGGGGTGCTGGCCGCGCCGCGCTGGCTGCCGGACTGGGTCAGTCGGGCCAATGGCCTGGCCGGGATGCTGGCGTTCTCGCTGTTTGCCAACCGCATCCGCATGGACCGGTTGCGGCCCGAGCCCGGCACCGGCGACTGAGGCTTACTTTTTCGCCTCGCGCTGCAGCCAGGTGCCGCTGGCCCGGTCATGCCAGGTCAGTCGCTGGCGGTCGACCAGTGACCACCAGAAACCCAGGCCGCCGGCCAGCAGCGACAGCGTGCCGACCAGATAGCGCAGCCACACGGCCCTGCGCGTGGGCTGGCCACCCTCGCGGGTACGCAGGTGCAACCGCCACGGGCGCATGCCCAGGGTCTGGCCACCGCGGCGCCAGCTCACCGTGGCGTACAGCCCGGTCACGATCCAGCAGCACAGCCACAGCAGCCACTGCAGCGCACTGAACGGGGCGATGTTCTCGCGCGCGCCGTGCCCGGCCAGGGTGTAGCCGGCCACGAACAGCGAGGCCACCAGCATCCACAGCGCCAGTGCCGGCCACAGGTCGTAGAGCAGCGACAGCAGCCGCCACGGCAGCAGGGAGCGTCGGGGAGCGGGTTCGGGCGTGTCCATCGCGCCAGCATACGGAAGCGCGGTGGCCGCAGGGATAGGCAGGGGGGCAGGGCACTCCTATCCTTGCCGCGATGAGTGCCGCACCGACCACTCCTGCCGACCGTCGCCAACTGGCCCGCCAGCTGCCGCCGCTGCGTGCCGACGATGCCGCGCTGATCCAGCGCACGCTGGACGCGCTGTGGGCCGAGCAGGGGTTGGCACGCACCACCCTGGACAGCTACCGCCGCGACCTGGAAGGACTGGCGCGCTGGCGCGACGGGGCGAGTGGCGGGCTGGCCGGGATCGACCGCGCCGGCCTGTTCGACTACCGCGCCTGGCGCGCGTGGCACGGCTGGTCGCCACGCAGCGATGCGCGCCTGCTCTCGGCCCTGCGTGCGTTCTTTGCCCAGTGCGTGCGCCGTGGCGAGCGCAACGAGGACCCCAGTGCCCTGCTCGAATCGCCGAAGCTGCCACGCTCGCTGCCCAAGGCGCTGGTGGAGAGCCAGATCGATGCGCTGCTGGCTGCCCCGGACCTGGACTCGCCGCTGGGCCTGCGCGACCGCGCGATGCTGGAGCTGATGTACGCCGCGGGACTGCGCGTGAGCGAGCTGGTGAACCTGCCGGCGGCTGCGCTGAACCTGCGCCAGGGCGTGCTGCGGGTGACCGGCAAGGGCAGCAAGGAACGGCTGGTGCCGCTGGGCGAGGAATCCCAGCACTGGCTGCAGCGCTACCTCGACGAGGCGCGGCCGCTGCTGGCGGGCAAGGCGGCGGTACCGGCCGCGGCCAACGGCCAGGTGCCGCTGTTCATCGGTCCCGACCGCCAGCCGCCTACCCGCCAGCAGTTCTGGGGGCTGGTGAAGCGCTACGCCGCGGTGGCCGGCATCGACCCGGCGCGGATCAGTCCGCACGGGCTGCGCCACAGCTTCGCCACCCACCTGCTCAACCGCGGCGCGGACCTGCGCGCGCTGCAGATGCTGCTGGGCCACAGCTCGCTGTCCACCACCCAGATCTACACCCTGGTCGCGCGCGAACACCTGCAGAAACTGCACGCCCACCACCACCCGCGCGGCTAGGTGGCCTTCGCTGAACCGGGCAAGGGCGGTCGCGGCCCGGCCGCAGGCGGTATGCGAGAATCCGCGCCTGTCTTTCTACCGGGATCGCCGATGCTCCGTATTGCCCTTGCCGCGCTGTTGGGCGCACTCAGCCTGTCCGCCTGCGCGCAGCAGCCCCCGTCGTCGCCTGCCAATGCCAATACCGGTGCCAAGGCCCCGGCGGCCAGCGATGCCGGCGCGGACAAGCGCGTGCGCGAGGCGCTGGCCCAGCTCGACCCCAATTTCTCCCCGGACTACGTCGGCCCGGCGCCATTCGCCGGTTTCCGCGAGGTCGTGGTGTCCGGTCAGGTGCTGTACGTCTCCGATGACGGCCGCTACCTGATGCAGTCGCAGCCCTACGACATCCAGAATAAGGTCCTGGCCACCAGCGAGGGCCTGCTGGCCCATCGCCGCAAGCTGCTGGCCTCGGTGCCGCACGCCGACCGCATCGTGTTCGCGCCGCCGAACGCCAAGCACACCATCAGCGTGTTCACCGACGTGGAGTGCGGCTACTGCCGCAAGCTGCACCAGGACATCGCCGAGCTCAACCGCAACGGCATCGCGGTCGAATACCTGGCCTTCCCGCGCATGGGCCTGGGCAGCAAGGACTACACCGACATGATCTCGGTGTGGTGCTCGGCCGACCGCAAGCAGGCGCTGACCACCGCCAAGGCCGGCCAGCCGGTGACCCCGCGCAACTGCACCAACCCGGTGGCCATGCAGTACAGGCTCGGCCAGCAGCTGGGCGTCAATGGCACCCCGGCGATCTTCGCCGCCGACGGCACCCAGCTCGGCGGCTACCTGCCGCCGGCCCAGCTCAAGGCCGCGCTGGAAGGCCTGGGCAGCGCCGCCACCGGCGGCAGCCGCTGATTTTCCCGGCCCGGGGCGCAATGCACCGGGCCGGATGATCTTCCCCAGCCGGCCGCGTGCCGGCTTGGGTAGAATAGTGGGCCCGTTTCCAATCACGGTTTCCCGGACATGATCGTCCTCGAGGGCGCAGCAGCCCTTTCGCCGTTCCGTCGCGCTCGGCTCGAATCCCGACTGCAAACCATCGCCGCCGATCTGCGCATCACCGGGGCCTGGCACATCTACTTCGTCCGCGCCGAGGAAGGTGCCGACATCGACCTGGCCACCCTGCAGCGCATCCTGCAGGCACAGCCGCAGGCCGCCGCGCGTCAGGATGGGTCCATCAGCCGCTTCGTGGTGCCTCGCCTGGGCACGCTGTCGCCGTGGTCGTCCAAGGCCACCGAGCTGGTGCGTGGCGCCGGCCTGGCCATTGGCCGGGTCGAGCGCGGCACCCGCCTTGATCTTGCCGGCTGGCCATCCGATCCGGCGCAGCAGGCCGCCGTGGCCAAGCTGCTGCACGACCCGATGACCCAGTCGCTGCTCGATGACGCCAGCCAGGCGCAGGCGCTGTTCTCCACGCCGGCGCGGGGCCAGCTCGAGCGCATCCCGGTCGACGAACTGGAAGCGGCCAACCAGCGCCTGGGCCTGGCCATGGCCCTGGACGAGATCGACTACCTGCGCGAGCGCTTCGGCCAGCTCGGCCGGATGCCGTCGGACGTGGAACTGATGATGTTCGCGCAGGCCAACTCCGAGCACTGCCGGCACAAGATCTTCAACGCCAGCTGGACCATCGACGGACGCGAGCAGGAACGCTCGTTGTTCAAGATGATCAAGAACACCCATCAGGCCACCCCGCAGCACACGCTCAGCGCGTACAGCGACAACGCGGCGGTGATCGAAGGCCATCCGGCCGCGCGTTACCGCCCGGATCCGGCCAGTGGTGAATACCGCAGCGAAGCGGTGGTGCCCAGCGCGTTCCAGATCAAGGTCGAAACCCACAACCACCCGACCGCGATCGCGCCGTTCCCCGGTGCCTCCACCGGCGCCGGCGGCGAGATCCGCGACGAGGGCGCGACCGGCCGCGGCGGCAAGCCCAAGGCCGGCCTGACCGGTTTCTCGGTCTCGCACCTGCGCATCCCGACCCTGCCGCAGCCGTGGGAAGCGCCGCGCGCGCTGAACCCGCGCATGGCCCCGGCGCTGGACATCATGCTCGACGGCCCGCTGGGCGGCGCCGCGTTCAACAACGAATTCGGCCGCCCGAACCTGCTGGGTTACTTCCGCAGCTTCGAGCTGCCGGAGGGCGAGATCACCCGCGCCTACGACAAGCCGATCATGCTGGCCGGCGGCCTGGGCGCGATCGACCGCGTGCAGGTGGACAAGATCAAGCTGCAGCCGGGCGATGCGGTGATCGTGCTTGGCGGCCCGGCGATGCTTATCGGCCTGGGCGGCGGTGCCGCCTCGTCGGTGGCCTCGGGCGAGAGTGCCGAGGACCTCGATTTCGCCAGCGTGCAGCGCGACAACCCGGAAATGGAGCGCCGCTGCCAGGAGGTGATCGACCGCTGCGTGGCGATGGGTGCCGACAATCCGATCCAGTTCTTCCATGACGTCGGCGCCGGCGGCCTGTCCAACGCGATCCCGGAACTGCTGCACGACTCCGGCGTGGGTGGCGTGATCGACCTGGGCAAGGTGCCGACCGACGATCCCTCGCTGTCGCCGCTGGAACTGTGGTGCAACGAATCGCAGGAGCGCTACGTGCTGGGCATCCCGGCCGCGCGCCTGCAGGAGTTCGCGGACATCTGCGCGCGCGAGCGCTGCCCGTTCGCCGCCGTGGGCGTGGCCACTGCCGAGGAACGCCTGGTCGTGGCCTATGGCGCGACCCCGGGCAACATCCCGGCCGACGCGCCGATCGACCTGCCGATGGACGTGCTGTTCGGCAAGCCGCCGAAGATGCATCGCGACACCAGCTACCCGCCGGCCCCGCGCTGGCCGGTGCTGCGTACCGGCGGCCTGGACCTGCACGAAGCCGGCCTGCGCGTGCTCGCGCATCCGACCGTGGCGGCCAAGAACTTCCTGGTCACCATTGGCGACCGCAGCGTCGGCGGCCTGACCGCGCGCGAGCAGATGATCGGCCCGTGGCAGTTGCCGCTGGCCGACGTCGCCATCACCCTGGCCGGCTTCGACGGCTTTGCCGGTGAGGCGATGTCGATTGGCGAGCGCACTCCGCTGGCGCTGCTCGATGCCGCCGCCTCGGCACGCATGGCCGTGGGCGAGGCGATCACCAACCTGTGCGCCGCGCCGGTCGATGCGCTGGATACGGTCAAGCTGTCGGCCAACTGGATGGCCGCCGCCGGCCACCCGGGCGAGGACGCGCTGCTGTATGACGCGGTCAGGGCGGTGGGCATGGAGCTGTGCCCCGCGCTGGACATCAGCATCCCGGTCGGCAAGGACTCGCTGTCGATGCAGGCGCAGTGGCAGGCCGACGGCCAGTCGCATAAGTCGGTCTCGCCGGTGTCGCTGGTGATCTCGGCCTTCGCCCCGGTCGCCGACGTGCGCCCGCAGCTGACCCCGTTGCTGGAGCGCGAAGTCGACAGCGAGCTGTGGCTGATCGGCCTGGGCGCCGGCAAGCAGCGCCTGGGCGGCTCGGTGCTGGCCCAGGTGCATGCCGACCACAGCGCACTGCCGGCCTTCGCCGGCGAAGCCCCGGACCTGGACGACCCGCAGCGCCTCCGTGGTTTCTTCGAACTGATCCGCGATGCGCGCCAGGCCGGCCTGCTGCTGGCCTACCACGACCGCAGCGACGGCGGCGCCTTCGCCGCCCTGTGCGAGATGGCGTTTGCCTCGCACATGGGCCTGGACATCAACCTCGATGCCTGGGGTGACGATCCGTTCCGCAGCCTGTTCAACGAGGAGCTGGGCGCCATCGTCCAGGTCGCCGCCGAGGACCGTGCCGCGTTCGCCGACCTGATCGAGCGCCACGCGCTGACCGAGTGCGCGCAGCGCATCGCCCGTCCCAGCACCGCCCCCAGCGTGCGCGTCGCGTTGGGGGGCAAGGTGCTGGCCGAATGGCGCTGGGAAGAGCTGTTCGACGCCTGGTGGTCGGTGACCCACGCTATGCAGAAGCTGCGCGACAACCCCGACGTGGCCGACGAGGAGCACGCGCTCGCGCGCGCCTTCAACGCCCCCGGTCTGAAGCCGAAGCTCGGCTTCGACCCGGCCGAGGACGTGGCCGCGCCGTTCATCGCCACCGGCAGCCGTCCGAAGGTGGCGATCCTGCGCGAGCAGGGCGTCAACGGCCAGATCGAGATGGCCAACAACTTCGAGCGGGCCGGCTTCCGTGCCTACGACGTGCACATGAGCGACCTGATCGAGGGCCGCGTGGACCTGGCTGATTTCCGCGGCTTGGCCGCCTGCGGTGGCTTCAGCTACGGCGACGTGCTCGGTGCCGGCCGTGGCTGGGCGACCTCGATCCTGGAGCGCCCGGCGCTGCGCCGGATGTTCGAGGCGTTCTTCGCCCGCGAGGACACCTTCGCCCTTGGCGTCTGCAACGGCTGCCAGATGCTCAGCCAGCTCAAGGACATTATCCCCGGCGCCGACCACTGGCCGAAGTTCCTGCGCAACCGCGGCGAACAGTTCGAGGCCCGTACCGCGCTGCTGGAGGTGGTGGCGTCGCCGTCGATCCTGCTGCGCGGCATGGCCGGCTCGCGGATCCCGGTGGCGGTGGCGCACGGCGAAGGTCGTGCCGAGTTCGCCAGTGCCGTGGACCAGGCCGCCGCCCGCGTGGCCCTGCGCTATGTCGATGGCGAGGGCAATGTGGCTACCCAGTACCCGCTCAATCCGAACGGCTCGCCCGATGGCATCACCGGCCTGACCACGACCGATGGCCGCGTCACCATCCTGATGCCGCATCCGGAGCGCACCCCGCGCACGGTCAACCTCAGCTGGGCACCGAAGTCCTGGCCGGAGGACTCGCCGTGGCTGCGGTTGTTCCGCAACGCAAGGGTATGGTGCGGCTGAATCGTTCAGCCAAAACTTTCCAGCAGACCCCAGAGCCCGCTGACACCGCCGTGTCGGCGGGCTTTTTTCTTGTAACGGCGGGGGATTGACGGCGGTTCCTGTGCTGTCGCGCGATTCGTGATGTCCATCACGCTATATCCACATAGCGTCACAAAATGACGCGTACAGCGTCAAAAGCTTGACGCTTGATGAACGACGGGCTAACACTCGGCCCATCCACAGATTGCCGGTCCATCGGCAACCACGACAGGCGTGAGCCTCCCGTGCCCGGTTATCTCCCCGGGTGTCGAGTCCACAACAAGCCAGGGGGCGTCGGACGGGAACGTGCGGCGGCGGCGCTTTTTTGCACAAAAAAAACCAGTCCATTTAGGAGCGGAATGACGATGAATCGGATTTATCGGAAGGTCTGGAACAAGGCGTTGGGGCAGCTGGTCGTGGCCTCGGAACTGGCAAGCAGCCAGGGCGCGGGCGTGGTCATGGATGGGCGCCGATCCGCCTCCGATGGATCGCAGAAAGCGCTTTCTGGCGCGATCGCCCTGGCATTGGCGATGGGACTGGGCACAGCTGGCGCGCCGGTCGCGCAGGCCCAGTCGGTGGAAGTGGGCGGCAATGCGCCGTGCGTCGTGCTCAATAGCAGCATCCTCGACAACTGCGTGGTCGACGGCAGCGCCAACGCCTCCGGCAGCAACGCGGTCGCCATCGGCAGTGCGTCCACGGCGTCGGGCGGCTCCAGCGTGGCCGCCGGCGCCGGCAGCAGTGCCAGCGCCGAGTACGCCACCGCGCTGGGCGCCGAGAGCGAGGCCAGCGGCGAGCAGAGCACCGCTACCGGTGCGGCCGCGGTAGCCAGCGGTGATGGGAGTCTGGCCAGCGGCGCGCTGTCCCTGGCCGAGGGCACCGAATCGACGGCGGTCGGTTACTACAGCACCGCCAGCGGCACCGGCGCCACTGCCGTGGGTGCGGAGGCGATCGCCAACGGCACCACGGCCGCGGCCTTCGGCTTCGGCGCCGAGGCCGGTGCCAACTACGCCACCGCCGTCGGTGGCTATGCGCTGGCCAGTGGCTTCAACAGCACCGCGCTGGGCAACTTCTCCACCGCCTCCGGTTCGGGCGCGGTGGCCGTGGGTGGCGATGCCGAAGCCACCGGCAACTACAGCACCGCGGCCGGGCAGGGCAGCATCGCCAGCGGAATCAACTCGGTCGCCGTGGGTGGTTCGCTGGCCGGTCTGATCGCCACCGAAGCCTCGGGCGACTACTCCACCGCCGTCGGCGGTGCCGCGTGGGCCGCGGGCGAGAACAGCACCGCGGTGGGCAACTTCAGCACCGCCCTCGGTGATGACAGCATCGCGCTGGGCGCCGATTCGGTCGCTGCCGGCATCGGTTCGGTGGCCCTGGGCCAGGGCTCGGTGGCCGAGCGCGACAACACCGTGTCCGTCGGTGATGTCGGTGCCGAGCGGCAGATCACCAACGTGGCTGCCGGTACCGAGGGCACCGACGCGGTGAACCTGGACCAGCTCAATGCCGTGGCCGAAGTGGCCGAAACCACCAGCAAGTACTTCCAGGCCAGCGGCAGCGACGACAGCGACGCCGGTGCCTATGTCGAAGGCGACAACGCGCTCGCTGCCGGTGAAGCGGCCAATGCCATCGGCAACGGCGCCACCGCACTGGGTGGCGGTGCCAATGCACTGGCCGATACCGCCACCGCGGTGGGTTTCAATGCGCTGGCCGTGGACGCCGGCGCAGCAGCCTTCGGTGCCGATGCGCAGGCGCTGGGCGTCAATGCCATTGCCCTGGGCAGCGGCGCGCTGGCCGGTGACATCGGCGCCACCGCCACCGGTGCCGGCGCACAGGCCAGCTCCACCTACAGCACGGCCACCGGCAACGAGGCGGTGGCTTCGGCCAACCAGTCCACCGCCACCGGCTTCCGCGCCAGTGCCAGCGACGTGGGCGGCACCGCGGTGGGTGGTTACAGCGAAGCCAGCGGCTACCTGTCCTCGGCGCTGGGCTATGGTGCGGTGGCTTCCAACGAATACACGACTGCCGTCGGCGTGGCGGCCACGGCTTCGGGCGTGAGCGCGGTGGCCGTGGGCGAGTTCAGTGAAGCCACCGGCGATGAAAGCGTGGCCGTGGGCGGAAGCACCTTCGGCGGCTTGCTCCCGGTCCAAGCCTCGGGCACCGGTGCCTCAGCCTTTGGTGCCGGTGCGTGGGCCACCGATGACTACACCACTGCCGTTGGCTGGAATGCCTGGGCCGATGCCGCCAGTGCCACGGCACTGGGCGAAAGCGCGTTTGCCCTCGCGGCAAACAGCGTGGCCCTGGGTGCCGGTTCGGTGGCCGAGCGCGACAACACCGTGTCCGTCGGTGACGTCGGTGCCGAGCGCCAGATCACCAATGTCGCGGCGGGCACCGAGGGCACCGACGCGGTGAACCTGGACCAGCTCAACGCCGTGGCCGAAGTGGCCGAAACCACCAGCAAGTACTTCCAGGCCACGGGCGAGGGTGAAGCGCTGGTGGCTGGCGAGGAATCGCTGGCGGCCGGATCCAATGCCTACGCCGAGGGCGACTACACCACCGCGCTGGGTTCGGCCAGCAACGCCATCGGCCAGGGCGCTTCGGCACTGGGTAGCGGTGCCTACGCCGAGGGCCAGTACGCCACTGCCTCGGGCTTCAACGCCGTGGCCACCGGCGACTCGGCCACCGCCATCGGTGGCTCGCTGTACTACGAAGACGCCAACGGCAACGTGCTGCTGGATGCGACCACAACCGCCAGCGAAACCGGCGCCACCGCGCTGGGTGCCGGAGCGCAGGCCACCGGAGCATTCAGTACGGCCAGCGGTGCAGCCGCCAGCGCCGGCGGACTGCAGTCCACCGCCGTGGGCTACAGCGCCGAGGCCACCAGCGACTACAACACGGCGGTGGGTGCCTTCAGCAGTGCCGCTGGCACCCGCACCACGGCCGTGGGGTACGGCGCTGATGCCTCGGGCAACTACGCCTCAGCGCTGGGCTGGGGTGGCCTCGCGTCGGGCAACTACGCCACGGCGCTCGGCTACGGTGCAACCGCCAGCGGCCTGTACGGCACTGGCGTCGGCGCCAGTTCGCGTGCAACCGGCGAGGACAGCACCGCCATCGGCGCGACCGCCTGGGCTACTGCCGGGCAGACCACCGCGCTTGGCGAATTCGCCTGGGCAACCTCGCAGGGCGCGACCGCGCTCGGCCAGGATTCGTACGCCTACGGCGGCGTCAACGCTACCGCGGTCGGTGCCAATGCCTGGGCCAACGGCGCCAACAGCGTTGCCCTCGGCGCCGGTTCGCGCGCCACCGAAGCCAACGTGGTCTCGGTCGGCGGTGGCAACGGCACCACCTCGCCGGTCACCCGCCGCATCACCAACGTCAGCGAGGGCATCAACGCCAGTGACGCGGTGACCAAGTCGCAGCTCGATGCGGTGGCCTCGTCCGCGGCGACGACCAGCCAGTACTTCCAGGCCAGTGGTTCCGGCTCGGCTGCGGCGACCGGCACCGACAGCATCGCAGCCGGTTCCGGTGCCAACGCCAGCGCCAACCGCAGCACTGCGGTTGGTACCGCCAGCGTTGCCAATGCCACCGGCGCCACCGCCATTGGCGCCGATGCGTCGGCACGCGGTACCAACAGCGTCGCGCTGGGCCGATCCACCTCGATCACCGCCAACAACGGCATCGCGATCGGCTACGGGGCCTTCGCCAGCAATGGTGCCAACAGCATCGCGATCGGTTCGGGCGCCGGTGTGTCCGGGGCCAACTCGGTGGCGCTGGGCGCGGGTTCGCGTGCAGTGGAGGCCAACGTGGTCTCGGTCGGTGGCGGCAATGGCACGGACGGCCCGGTCACCCGTCGCATCGTCAATGTCGGCCAGGGCGTTGTCGCCAGTGGCAGCACCGATGCGGTCAACGGTGGCCAGCTGTTCGTCACCAACCAGCGCGTGGGGGCAGTGGAAACCCGGGTCAACGACATCGACGGCCGCATCGGCACGGTGGAAGGCGTCACGGCCAACGCCGTGACCTACGATGACAGCAGCCGCGACACGATCACCCTGTCCGGTCTCAACGGCACGCGCCTGGACAACGTCGCCGCCGGATCCATTGCCGCCGGCAGCCTGCAGGCCATCAACGGTGGCCAGCTGTTCCAGTCGCTGGGCAACATCGCCAGCTTCCTCGGCGGCGGCGCCGCGGTCGGCGTGCAGGGCGCTTTCGTCGCACCCACCTACGTCATCCAGGGCAGCAGCTACAACAACGTGGGCGATGCGCTGAAAGCCTTGGACCAGCAGGTCACTGCACTGAACAACGCCAACAGCGGCGGAAAGACCCCGCGCGGCAGCGCCACGATGGCCGCAGTCGAGGTGCCTGAAACCGCGCAGGCGGCGGCCTCGGGGGCCAGCATCCAGGCGACGACTCCGGTCGCGGCAACAGCCGGCGCCGAGGGTGCGGTTGCGGTGGGCAGCCAGGCACAGGCCAACGCCGCCAGCAGCACCGCCGTGGGTGGCAGCGCCTATGCCCACGGCCCGAACGACACTGCCATTGGCAGCAATGCGCGGGTCAACGCCGACGGCAGTACCGCGGTCGGCGCCAACACCACGATTGCCGCGGTCGCGACCAATGCGGTGGCGATGGGCGAGGGCGCCAATGTCAGCGCCGCCTCGGGTACCGCGATCGGCCAGGGCACCAGCGTCACCGCGCAGGGCGCGGTGGCACTGGGCCAGGGGGCGGTTGCGGACCGTGCCAATACGGTGTCGGTGGGCAGCGCTGGTTACGAGCGGCAGATCGCCAACGTCGCCGCGGGTACCCAGGCCACCGATGCGGTGAACAAGGCACAGCTTGACGGCGGCATCGCCACGGCCAATGCCTACACCGATACCCGCTTCACCGCGATGGCCGACAGCTTCGACATCTACCGGGCCGAGATCGACAACCGCCTGCACCACCAGGACCGCCGCATCGACCGCCAGGGTGCGATGAATGCGGCGATGCTCAACATGGCCACCAGTGCCGCCGGCATCCGCACCCAGAACCGGGTCGGCGTGGGCGTGGGCTTCCAGAGCGGGCAGTCGGCGCTGTCGCTGGGCTACCAGCGTGCGCTCAGCGAGCGCGCCACGGTGACCTTCGGTGGTGCGTTCACCAGCGATGAAAGCTCGGTGGGCATCGGTGCCGGCTTCGGCTGGTGATGGGGCACGGGCGGCGTCCGCGATGGGCGCCGTCCTTCAACAGCGTGGGCCTGAGGGGGCAGACCGCAGGAACCTTGGCTGGGCCGGCCAACGGATTTCGCATGGAGTGATTCGGCCTGAACTGTCGCCTGATCCATGAAACTTGAAGAGGACGTCAACGTGATCAACAAGCACAACCTTCGCATCAATGCACTCGCCGCCGCGGTACTTGGCATTTCCATTGGCGCCACCGCCCACGCTGCGCCGCAGCTGCAGGTCAAGGAACCCGCCAAGGCGGCTCCAGCCGGTGTGCAGGGCTCCAGCCGCATCCTGGTCAAGTACCGCGAGGGCAGTGCCGCCGCCCGTGACCGCTCGGCCAAGCTGGCCGCGGTGCAGTCGGCCGTTTCGCGCGCCGGCCTCGGCGCCGGCAAGGCCCGCGCCGCGGCCATACGTGCCGAACACGTGCGCACCCTGGGCGTGGGTGCCGACCTCATCCGCCTCGACGCCAGGCTGAGCCGCAGCGACCTGGACAAGGTGGTGGCCGAGATCGCCGCCGACCCGGCCGTGCAGTACGCCGAGGCCGACGTGAAGCTGCAGCGCGCGGACCTGCCGACCCGCCTGGAACAGCCGCAGCTGGTTCCCAACGACCAGTACTACCAGACCTACCAGTGGCACCTGCACAACGCCACCGGTGGCATCAATGCTCCTGCCGCGTGGGATGTGGCGCAGGGCGAGGGTCTAGTCGTGGCGGTGCTGGATACCGGCATCCTGCCTGGTCATCCGGACTTCGCCGGCAACCTGCTGGAAGGCTACGACTTCATCTCCGACGCCGACACCTCGCGCCGTCCGACCGATGACCGCGTCCCCGGCGCGCTGGACTACGGCGACTGGGTCGAGAACGACAACGAGTGCTATGCCGGCTCCCGGGCCGAGGAAAGCTCCTGGCACGGCACCCATGTCGCCGGCACGGTGGCCGAGGCGACCAACAACGGCATTGGCATGGCCGGCGTTGCCTTCAAGGCCAAGGTGCTGCCGGTGCGCGTACTCGGCAAGTGCGGTGGCTACCTGTCCGACATCGCCGACGCGGTGACCTGGGCTTCGGGCGGTACCGTGGGTGGCGTCCCGGCCAATACCAATCCGGCCGAGGTCATCAACATGAGCCTGGGCGGCGGCGGCGCCTGTGGCGCGGTCTACCAGGATGCGATCAACGGCGCGGTCTCGCGCGGTACCACCGTTGTGGTGGCGGCCGGCAACGACGCCGGCAACGTGGCCAACTACCGCCCGGCCGGCTGCAACAACGTGGTCTCCGTGGGCGCAACCCGCATCACCGGTGGCATCGCCTACTACTCCAACTATGGTGCGGGTGTGGATCTTTCCGGCCCGGGTGGTGGTGGCAGTGTCGACGGAAATCCGGGTGGCTATGTGTGGCAGGCCGGATACAACGGCGCGACCACCCCGACCTCGGGCGCCTACAGCTACATGGGCATGGGCGGCACCTCGATGGCCTCGCCGCACGTGGCCGGCGTTGCCGCGCTGGTCCAGGGGGCGCTGGCCGCCGCCGGCCGCGACCCGCTGTCGCCGGCCGAGCTGGAAGCGCTGCTTAAGCAGACCGCGCGCCCGTTCCCGGTCGCGCCGCCGGCCAGCACCCCGATCGGTACCGGCATCGTCGATGCCAGGGCCGCGCTGGACAAGGCGCTGGAAGAACCGTGCGACCCGCAGGTCGAGCAGTGTGGTCCGACCGCAGTACCGCTGACCAACAAGGTGGTGGTCTCGGTCTCCGGTGCGGCCGGCAGCGAAGCGCTGTACAGCTTCGAAGCCAGCGCCGGGCAGGTGCTGAGCATCATGACCTACGGCGGCACCGGCGACGTGTCGCTGTATGTGAGCCTCGGCGAGGAGCCGACCGCGACCGACCATGACGCCAAGTCGACCCGCCCGGGCAACAGCGAGACCGTGCGCTTCACCGCGCCGGTGGCCGGCACCTACTACATCAAGCTGGTCGGTGCCTCGGCGTACAGCGGCGTGAGCCTGGTTGCCCGCCAGTAAGCTCCGGTTCCTGCAACACCGTGAACCCCGGCTTCGGCCGGGGTTCGTTTTTTGGCAGGTGGATCACACCACATGCGGCGCGAACCGATGGCGCCAACTGCTAAAGTCGAGTGCATCACAGGAGGTTGCGTGAATACGGCTGTCGATGATTCCGTCGTCCAAACCGACGCCGAGGCCCGCATCGTCGATGCGCTGCTGGCCCGTGGCCGCTTGAAGGAAGCCGACCTGCTGCGTGCACGCCAGTTGCAGCGCGAGGCCGGCGGAGGCCTGCTTTCATTGCTGGCCCGCCTGGGCCTGGTATCCGAACGCGACCACGCCGAGACCAGCGCCCAGGTGCTGGGCCTGCCCCTGCTCGATGCACGCCAGCTGCCCAGCGCACCGCCGCCGGCGCTGGCCGATACTCCGGGCCTGTCCCTGCGTTTCCTCAAGCAGTTCCACGCCTGTCCGCTGGCGCTGGAGGACGGCGTGCTCGACCTGTGGCTGGCCGACCCGCACGACGGTTACGTGCAGCAGGCGGTGCAGCTGGCCAGTGGTTGTCCGGTGCGCGTACACGTGGGCGTGAGATCGGAGGTCGATGACCTGGTCGAGCGCTGGTTTGGCCAGGGGCGCAGCGCGATGGGCGCGATCGTCGAGACCGCCGACGGCGATGCCGGCGCGGTGGACGACATCGAGCACCTGCGTGACCTTGCTTCCGAAGCACCGGTGATCCGCCTGGTCAACCTGCTGATCCAGCGGGCGGTGGAACTGCGTGCCTCGGACATCCACGTCGAGCCGTTCGAGAACCGGCTCAAGGTGCGCTACCGGGTCGACGGCGTGCTGGTGGATGGCGAGAGCCCGCCGGTGAACCTGACCGCCGCGGTGATCAGCCGCATCAAGATCATGGCCCGGCTCAACATCGCCGAGCGCCGCCTGCCGCAGGATGGCCGCATCATGCTGCGGGTGCAGGGCAAGGAGCTGGACCTGCGCGTGAGCACGGTGCCGACCGCGCATGGCGAGAGCGTGGTGATGCGTCTGCTCGACCGCGAGACAGTGGTGTTCGACTTCCACCGGCTCGGTTTCACCGACGCCTTCCTGCCGCAGTTCCGCAAGGTGCTGGAACAGCCGCACGGCATCCTGCTGGTCACCGGCCCCACCGGCTCTGGCAAGACCACCACGCTGTACACCGCGCTGGGCCAGCTCAACACCGCCGATGTCAAGATCATCACCGTCGAGGATCCGGTCGAGTACCAGATCGAGGGCATCAACCAGATCCAGGCCAGGCCGCAGATCGGGCTGGATTTCGCCAACGCGCTGCGCAGCATCGTCCGCCAGGACCCGGACATCATCATGATCGGCGAGATGCGCGACCTGGAAACCGCGCGCATCGCGATCCAGTCCGCGCTCACCGGCCACCTGGTGCTGTCCACCCTGCACACCAACAACGCCGCCGGCGGCATCACCCGCCTGCTGGACATGGGCGTGGAGGACTACCTGCTGACCTCCACCATCAACGGCATCCTTGCCCAGCGCCTGGTGCGCCGGCTCGAGCCGGCGCACGCGCAGCGCTATGTGGCCTCGCCCGAGGAAATCGAGAAGTTCGGCCTGCGCCGGCTGCAGCCCGAAGGCACCATCCACCTGTACCGCCCGCAGCCCTCCGAGCTGGCGCCGACCGGCTATGCCGGGCGCACCACGATCATGGAATTCCTGGTGATGAACGACGAGCTGCGGCGCGCGGTGATGCGCCGCGCCGGCATGGGCGAGATCGAGCAGATCGCACGCGCCGCCGGAATGCGCACCATGTACGAGGACGGGCTCGCCAAGGCGCTGGCCGGGCAGACCACGATCGAGGAGGTCCTGCGTGTCACCGAAGATGCATGAGCACGACCGTGCCGTCGTGATGCGCTGAGCGGAACCGACGATGCCCCTGTACCACTACAAGGCGCTCGACGCGCACGGCGAAATGCTTGATGGCCAGATGGAGGCCGGCAGCGACGCCGAGGTGATCACCCGGCTGCAGGAGCAGGGCCACCTGCCGGTCGAGGCGCGTCCTGCCACAGGCTCCGGGCTCGATGGCGGGGCGCTGCGGCAGTTGCTGCGCAAGCGGCCGTTCGACGGCGCGGCGCTGGTGCGTTTCACCCAGCAGCTGGCGACCCTGCTCGGTGCCGGCCAGCCGCTGGACCGTGCGCTGACCATCCTGCTCGACCTGCCCGAGGACGAGAAGTCGCGGCGGGTGATCGGCGACATCCGCGACACCGTGCGCGGTGGCGCGCCGCTGTCGGTGGCGCTGGAACGCCAGCACGGCCTGTTCTCGCGGCTGTACGTGAACATGGTGCGCGCGGGCGAGGCCGGCGGCAGCCTGCACGACACCCTGCAGCGCCTGGCCGATTACCTCGAACGCAGCCAGGAGCTGAAGGGGCGGGTAATCAATGCGCTGGTATACCCGGCGATCCTGCTGCTGGTGGTCGGTGGCGCGCTGGTGTTCCTGCTGGGCTACGTGGTCCCGCAGTTCGCGCAGATGTACGAAAGCCTGGACGTGGCGCTGCCGTGGTTCACCCAGGGCGTGCTGAGCCTGGGGCTGCTGGTGCGCGATGGCTGGTTCGTGCTGCTGGCGGTGCCGGCGCTGTTGCTGCTGTGGGCCGAACGCAAGCGCCGCGACCCGGTGTTCCGACTGGCCTTCGATGGCTGGCTGCTGCGCACGCGCCTGGCCGGGCCGCTGGTGGCGCGGCTGGAAACCGCGCGGCTGGCCCGCACTCTCGGCACCCTGCTGCGCAACGGGGTGCCGCTGCTTGCGGCCCTGGGCATCGCCCGCAACGTGTTGTCCAACCGCGCGCTCAGCGCTGACGTCGGCGAGGCCGCCGACGAGGTCAAGAACGGGCAGGGCCTGTCGGTGGCCCTGGCGCGCGGCAAGCGCTTCCCGCGGCTGGCCGTGCAGATGATCCAGGTCGGCGAGGAATCCGGCGCGCTGGACGCGATGCTGCTGCGCACCGCCGACACCTTCGAATCCGAATCCGCGCGCACCATCGACCGGCTGCTTGCCGCGCTGGTACCCGCGATCACCCTGGTGCTGGCCTCGGTGGTCGGCGTGGTGATCGTGGCGGTGCTGGTGCCGCTGTATGACCTGACCAGCGCGATCGGCTAGCCCCGCCGGCCGCGTCGCGACAGGCAACCCTTGGACCCTCTGCAAAGGAAACAGGCAATGGCAATCACGCGTTCCCGCTCCGGCTTCACCAGCGCCCGCCGCCAGGCCGGCATGAGCCTGCTGGAGATCATCATCGTCATCGTCCTGATCGGCGCGGTGCTGACCCTGGTCGGCAGCCGCGTGCTGGGTGGCGCCGATCGCGGCAAGGCCAACCTGGCCAAATCGCAGGTGCAGACCCTGGCCGGCAAGGTGGAGAACTACCAGCTCGATACCGGCCGCCTGCCGGGCAAGCTCGATGACCTGGTGACCCAGCCCTCGGGCGTGGCCAACTGGCTCGGTCCGTATGCCAAGCCGGCCGAACTCAATGATCCGTGGGGCAATGCCATCGAGTACCGCGCCCCGGGCGACGGCCAGCCGTTCGAACTGCTGAGCCTGGGCAAGGACGGCCGCGCCGGCGGCAGCAGCTACGACGCCGACATCCGTTACGAATAAGCAGCCGCATGCTCCATGCTGCCGCGCCAGCCCCGCACTTCGCCGGCGATGCCCCGCGGCGGGTGCGTCCGGGTGCGTCGATGGCCGGTGTCTCGCTGCTGGAGATGTTGCTGGTGGTGGCATTGATCGCCGTGGTCAGCCTGCTGTCGGCCATGGCGATGGGCGGCGGACGCGACGGCATGCGCCTGCGTGGCGCCGCCAAGGAAGTGGCAGCGCAGTTGCGCCATGCGCGCACCGTTGCGATATCCACCGGTACCCCGCAGTCCTTCAGCATCGATCCGCGCCAGCAACGCTGGGAGGGTGCCAAAGGCCGTCATGGAACGCTGCCGGACGAGGTCGCGGTCGCCTTCACCGGTGCGCGCGAGGTGCAGCCGCAGGCCGGCGTCGGCGCGATCCGCTTCTTCGACGATGGTGCTTCCACCGGCGGCCGCATCGATCTTTCCCTGCGCGAGGCGGCGTGGCGCATCGAGGTGAGCTGGATCACCGGCGAGGTGCGCGTGGGGCCGCGTCCGGAGCCGGCGCGATGAGGTCACGGCAGCGTGGCTATTCGCTGCTGGAAGTCATCGTCGCCTTCGCGCTGCTGGCGCTGGCGCTGACGGTGCTGCTGGGCAGCCTGTCCGGCGCCGCCCGGCAGGTGCGCCAGGCCGACGACCACGGCCGTGCCGCGCTGCACGCGCAGTCGCTGTTTGCCGGCCTGGGTATCGAGGAACCACTGGTCCAAGGCCAGCGCAGTGGCGAATGGGAACAGGGCCGCTACCGCTGGACGCTGTTGGTCGAGCCTTTCCGCGAACCCGGCAAGCCGCTCGATGCGCCACTGCTGCAGCTCACCCTGCAGGTGCACTGGGGCGATGGCCCCGGGCAACAGATGCAGTGGCGCAGCCTTCGGCTGCTGCCGTCCAACGACATCGAGGTGCTGCAGTGACGCGGCGGCACGCGCGCCGCAGTGCCGGCTTCACCCTGATCGAGGTGCTGCTGGCCACGGTGCTGCTTGCCGGGGGGCTGGCCCTGGCCTTTGCCACGGTGCGTTCGGCGATGGCGGTCAGTGCGCGCGGCGAGGCGATGGCCGCGCAGGGCGAGCGGATGCGCGCGGTGGAATCGTTCCTGCGCCGGCGGCTGGCATCGGCGTTGCCGGTGGCGATGGCGCGTGACGAGTCCACCGGACTGCCGCTGCGCTTCACCGGCGAGGCGCGGCAACTGCGCTTCGTCGCCGACGTGCCCGACTACCTCGGCCGCGGCGGCCCCTACCTGCATGAACTCAAGGTGGTGGGTGAAGCCGACAGGCTGCGTCTGGAGCTGGGCCTGCTGATGGTCCAGGACGGCGAGCAGGTTCCCGAACAGCCTGAACGTGCGCCGGAGCTGCTGGCCGACGGGCTGAAGACGGTGACCCTGCGTTACCGCGGCATCGAGGCACAGACCGGGCAGCTGGGGCCGTGGCTGCCGCAGTGGGACGCGCCCGAGCGGCTGCCGGTGCTGGTCAGCATCGAGGTGCAGCCGACACAAGGCCCTGCGTGGCCGCCGCTGGTGGTGACGTTGCCGCAATACGGCAACGTGGGCGTGAATCCATGAGGATGCGCGGTGCCGCCCTCGTCCTGGTGCTGTGGCTGGTGGCCCTGCTTACCGCGCTGGTCGGTGCGTTCGCGTTGACCGCGCGCGTGGAGCACCTGCAAGGCCGGGTGCTGGCCGAGACCGCCGCCGGCCAGGAACGCGCACGCGCTGGCATCGAATACGCGCTCGTGCGCCTGCAGGGCTCGCCGGACCAGCCGGCGTGGCTGGCCGATGGCCGCCGCTATCGCTGGCAGTTCGATCAGGCACGCATCGACCTGCGCATCATCGACGAGTCCGGCAAGATCGACATCAACAATGCCGATCCGGCATTGCTGGCCGCGTTGTTCCAGGCACTGGAGGTTGAACCCAACCGTGCGCAACAACTGGCCGGGGCGATCATCGACTGGCGCGACAGCGATGACCTGCGCCAGCCGGTGGGCGGCGCGGAGGATCCGGATTACGCAACTGCCGGCCTGCCGTATGGCGCCAAGGACGCCCGCTTTGACAGCGTCGGCGAACTGCAGCGCGTGCTGGGGATGGATGCCGGACTGATGGCCCGGCTGGTACCACTGGTGACGGTATATGGCGACCGTTCGCGCCCGGATCCGCGCTTTGCGCCGGGCCCGGTACTGGCTGCAATGGGGCTGGACGCAGCGGCCGTGCTGGCCGCGCGCGAGGCCGGGGATGCGGCGGCCGTCATGGATCCGGAAGCGCCACCCTCGGCGCCGGGCAGCGGCACCTATAGTATCGAGGCCCGCGCGCAGCTCGACGAGGAACGCGAGACGGTGGTACGGGCAGTGGTGCGCAGTGGGCCTTCGGCCGTGCCGGGGATGGCCTATACGGTGTTGCGTTGGGAACACGGAACGGGGACCAGATGACGGCGTGGCGCGACAATTTCCAGAAGACGGCCACGCGCATGGCGCCCGGCGCCCGCGGGTTCTGGGCGTGGTGGCGGCGTTCGCTGCTGGCATGGCTGCCGCCGCGCTGGCAACAGCAGCTCGGTCTCTCGCGCGTGCGTCTGCTGCTGTGGCGAAACGGCGAAATGCTGCGCATCGAGCGGGACGCTGCCGGTCAGTGCGTGCTGCTGGCCGAAATACCGTGGCCGCAATCGCCCGGTGATGTGGAAGCGCTGCTGGGCCCACGCCTGTCCGCGCTGCCGTGCCACTGGCTGCTGCCTGCGCACAGCGTGCTGCGCCGCGGCCTGCGCCTGCCGGCTGCCGCCGCCACGCGTCTGGGCGACGTGGTCGGCTTCGAGATCGACCGGCAGACGCCGTTCACCGCCGACCAGGTCCACTTCGATGCACGCGTCATCGGGCATCGCGAGGACGGGCAGCTCGACGTGGAGCTGGTGGTGGTGCCGCGCACCACGCTCGATGCGCTGGCCGGGCAGGGCGGCGCGTGGAAGGGCGCACTGGCCGGCGTGGATGCCGCCGACGCGCAGGGCCTGCCGCTGGGGGTCAACCTGCTGCCGCCGCAAGCGCGCCAGCAGCGGCGCGACCCGATGCAGCGCTGGAACCGCTTGCTCGCCCTGGCCGCCGTCGTGGCGCTGGTGGGCGGTGGCTGGCAGTTGCTGGACAATCGCCGCCAGGCCGCGCGCAACCTGCAGGCGCAGGTGGATGTGGCCGCGCAGCGTGCCCGCACGGTTGGCGAGCAGCGCCAGCAGCTGCAGGACCTGGTCGATGGCGCGGCCTTCTTCGACCGCCAGCGTGCGCAACGTCCGCCGGCGGTCGAGGTGTGGAACGAACTGAGCCAGCGCCTGCCCGATGGCACCTGGCTGGAAAAATTCTCGCTGGAAGGCGGGCAGTTGCAGCTGATCGGCCTGAGCGACAGCGCCTCCTCGCTGGTGGGGCGGCTGGAAGGCTCGCGCCTGTGGCGCACGCCGGCACTGACCGGTGTGCTGCAGGGCGACGATGGCAGCCGCCGCGACCGCTTCACCCTTACCGCCGAGCTGCAGGCAGCGCCGGCACCGCGCACGGAGGCCGTCGATGGCGACGCAACCCACGCCCCGTGACCGCTGGCTAGCGCTGGCGCTGCTGCTGGCTGCGCTCGGTCTGGCCTACCTGGTGCTGGTGCACCCGTGGTTCACCGTGCCACTGCGCGCGACCGAGGCCGAAATCGACACCCTGCTCGAGCGCGAGCTGCGCGTGCGCACCCAGCTCGAACAGGCCCCGCAGGTGGCCGGGCGCCTGCAGCAGGCGCGCGAGCGGCTGGCCTCGCAGCCAGGCTTCCTGCCCGAGGCCTCGGCCGAACTGGCGTCCTCGGTGCTGGTACAGCGGCTGGAACAGGCGGTGCTGGCGGCCAGCCCGGGCAACCGCAGTTGCGCGATCAGCACCCGTTCGCCGCTGCCGCCGGAAACCGTCGAGAGGTTCACCCGGGTCGCGGTGCAGGTGCGCCTGCGCTGCGGCACCCCGGAACTGGCGACCCTGCTGCATGCACTGGAAAGCGGCAGCCCGCGGCTGTTCGTCGACAACCTCAACGTGCTGGCACAGCGCTACCAGCTGGGCCCCAATGACAGCGGCAACGGGCTGGACGTGGGCTTTGAACTGTCCGGCTACCTGAACCCCTCGGTCGTCGTGCCAAGTGCGGAGGTGGGCCGTGCGCGCTGACAACACCGACCTGCGGACCTGGTGGCTGGGCGGGCTGGCGCTGTGGGCGCTGGCGATGTGGATCGCCGCACTGGCCGGGCTCGGCACGCGCGTGCAGATGCTGCCGGCCGACCCGGCACTGGCCGGTCGCCTGCCGGCGTTGCCGGAAGCCACCGCCGAACGCATCGGCGGCATCGAGCAGTACGGCGAGATCGCCGCGCGTCCGCTGTTTTCCGAAGACCGGCGGCCGCGGCCGTTCCTGCTCGGTGGCAACAGCGAGGGGGCGACCAGCGCGGTGCGCCTGACCGGCGTGCTGATGACCCCGGGCGTGGACATGGCCACGTTGACCACCGAACACGGCCAGTCGATCCGCCTGCGTCTGGGCGGCCCGCCCGAAGCCGGCTGGCAGTTGCTGGCCCTGGAGCCACGCTCGGCGACCGTCAGCGGTCCAGGTGGCACCCAGGTGCTGGAACTGCAGGTTTTCAATGGCCAGGGCGGAATCGCCCCGACGCCGCTGGCCAGCAATGACGCAGCAACGGCCGCTGCGGCGGCGGCAGCGACCGGGACGGGCGTCAACGGAGCGCTTGCGCCGACGCCCCCGCCCGTGGTCATCCGGAACACGACGCCGCCGCTGCCGGCGGCCCATCCGGTGCCGGCCCCGGCGCCCGCGGCCGACGCGGCTGCCGACACGCCCACCTCGCCGTCGCCGCAGCAGATGCAGGCCATCCGCGATCGCATCCAGGCGCGTCGCCGCCAGCTGCAGCAGCAACAGCAGGCCCCGAACCGCAACGCCAGCCCCACCGGCCCGAACAAGTAGAGTGAGCGCATGACGTCACGCTTCGCATCGATTCCCGTGGTCATCGGCCTGCTGGCCGGTTGTGCCAGCACGCCCGTGCCCGATGTGCGGCGCAACCAGGATCCGCTGGTGGCGCCGGGCGTGGGCTCGGCCCAGACCCAGCCGCTGGCCACCGTCGAGCTGGTCGAAAGCGACAGCAATCCGCGCGCGGTGATCCGCCGCGGCACCGGCACGGTGATCAACCGCAGTGCGGCGGCTGCGCCGGCACCGTCGCTGTCGATGGCCGGCAGTGGCACGGCCACGTTCAACTTCGAGGGTGAGTCGCTGCACGCCGTGGTCAAGGCCATCCTCGGCGACATGCTCGGGCAGAACTACGTCATCGCCCCGGGCGTGCAGGGCACCGTCACCCTGGCCACGCCCAACCCGGTGTCACCGTCGCAGGCGCTGAACCTGCTGGAGATGGTGCTGGGCTGGAACAATGCGCGCATGGTCTACAGCGGTGGCCGCTACAACATCGTGGCCGCCGACCAGGCACTGGCCGGCACCGTCGCCCCGAGCACCGCGCCGCCGGCGGCCGCGCGTGGCTTCGAGGTGCGGGTGGTGCCGCTGCAGTACATCTCCGCCAGCGAGATGAAGAAGGTGCTCGAGCCGTACGCGCGGCCGAACGCGATCGTTGGTGTGGATGGCGCGCGCAACGTGATCACCCTGGGTGGTACCCGCGCCGAACTCGAGAACTACCTGCGCACGGTCGAGATCTTCGACGTCGACTGGCTGTCGGGCATGTCGGTAGGCGTGTTCCCGATCCAGTCCGGACGTGCCGAGCAGGTCGCCTCCGACCTGGAGAAGGTGTTCGGCGAGGAGAGCGGGACGCCGAGCGCCGGCATGTTCCGCTTCATGCCGCTGGAGAACGCCAACGCGGTGCTGGTGATCACCCCGCAGGCGCGCTATCTGGACCAGATCCAGCAATGGCTGGACCGCATCGACAGCGCCGGCGGCAGCGCCCGACTGTTCTCCTACGAGCTGAAGTACATCAAGGCGCGCGAACTGGCTGAACGGCTGTCCGAGGTGTTTGGTGCGTCTGCTGGCGGCAGTCGCGGTGGCGGCGACAAGGCACCGTCCCTGGCGCCCGGCGCAAACCCGGTGCAGCTGGACAGCGGCGGCCTGGACGGCCGCGATGCCGAGGTGCGCGATGGCGGAAAGGCGGGTGGCAGCGGGATCGGTGGCAGCGGCTCCAGCCGCGAGTCGATGTCGCTCTCGCCGCGCAGCGCGGGCAATGGCAGTGTCACCCTTGAAGTGGAAGGCGACCGCGTCGGCGTGTCGGCGGTGGAGGAGAACAACACCCTGCTGGTGCGCTCCACGCCGCAGGCCTGGCAGTCGATCCGCGAGGTGATCGAACGGCTGGACGTGATGCCGATGCAGGTGCATATCGAGGCCCAGGTGGCCGAGGTCGCGCTCAGCGGCCAGCTGCGCTACGGCGTGAACTGGTTCTTCGAGCAGGCCGTCAATGCACCGGTCAGCGAGGGCGGGGCCGGCCTGCCCAGCGCGCTCGGCCGCAACATATGGGGCGACATCGCCGGCAGCATCCTGCCGGTCGGCAGCGACGGTTCCGGCGGACTGGGCTGGACCTTCCTCGGTCGCAACGCCGCGGCGGTGATCAGCGCGCTGGACCAGGTCTCGGATGTCCGCCTGCTGCAGACCCCGTCGATCTTCGTGCGCAACAACGCCGAGGCCACGCTCAACGTCGGCAGCCGCATCCCGATCTACTCGGTGTCGGTGTCGGGGATCAGCGACAACCAGTATTCGACCGTGCAGTACCTGGAGACCGGCACCATCCTCAAGGTGCGCCCGCGGGTGACCCGCGACGGCATGGTGTTCCTGGACATCGTGCAGGAAGTCAGCGCGCCGGAAGGCGAGCCGGACGACAACGGCAACGTGCGCATCAACACGCGCCGGATGAAGACCGAGGCCGCGGTGCGTGCCGGCGACACGGTGATGCTGGCCGGGCTGATCGACGACAGCACCAGCAATGGTTCTTCCGGCGTGCCGGGGCTGAGCCGGATCCCGGTGCTGGGCGCGCTGTTCGGGCAGAAGACCCAGAACAAGCGGCGCAGCGAGGTGATCGTGCTGCTGACCCCGACCATCGTGCGCAACCCGCAGGAAGCGCGCGACCTCACCGACGAGTACGGCCGCAAGTTCCGCGCGCTCGATCCGCTGACCCCGCCTGCCCAGCGCCAGCCATGAGCCTCCCGTTCGTGCTGCTGCCGGTGGGCGTTGACGACGCCGCACTGGATGCCTGCCTGGCCGCGCTGGAGCGATCCACGCCGCCAGGCACCGCGGTGTGGCTGGCCGATGACGCCCAGGCCGGCCCGCGCGGCCAGGCGGTGATCGAACACTGGCAGGCGCATACGCAGATGCAGGCCGAATACACCCGGCGCGAGCGCAGCATCGGCGAGGTCGCGCACCTGGACCAGATGCTGCATGCCTGCGGCGATGCCGACGTGGTGGTGCTGGCGCCGGACACCGAGCCACTGCCGGGCTGGCTGCAGCAGCTGGCCGACTGCCTGGCGCGCGATTCCTCTATTGCCACCGCCACGGCCTGGAGCAATGCCGGCGAGACCGTGGCCTGGCCACGGGCCGGCGAGATCAACCCGCGGCCGACCGACGCCGAGCGGCTGGCCGCTGCCTGCGCGAGCATGCCGCCGCTGCATCCGGAACTGCCTTCGGCGCTGTCCCACGCGGTCGCGCTGCGTGGCAGTGCCCGGCGCAAGGCCGGCGGCCTGGATGCCAGCAGCTACGGCTCGCGCTACGCCGCGCTGGCCGATCTCAGCCTGCGCATGGCCGGGCTGGGCTGGCGCAACGCACTGTGCGAGACCGCGTTCGTGGCCAGCCACCGCGAGGGCATGCCCGCCGATGGCGACCTTGATGCCTTGACCAGCCGCTGGCCGAACTGGCCGTCGCGGCTGGCCGCATTCCTGATGCAGGACCCGCTGCGGCAGGCGCGTGCGCAACTGCAGCAGCGCTACGAGCAGGCGATAATGCCGGCGGCCCAGCGCGACCTGTTCGACGCCTGAGCCGTCCTTCCAGGCCGGAGTCGCCGTGAGCCACGCCATCACCGCCGTCGTCGTGACGTTCCATAGCGGCAGCACCATCGACCGCTGCCTGCGCTGCCTGCGCGCGGCGGCCGACGTGGCCGAGATCCGCGTGGTCGACAACGCCTCGGCCGATGACACGCTGCAGATCGTGCAGCAGCACGCATTGGCCGATGCGCGCGTGCGCTTCATCGCCAACCCGGACAACCCGGGCTTTGCCACTGCCTGCAACCAGGGCGCGGTCGAAGGCAGTGCACCGTGGCTGGCCTTCATCAATCCCGACCTGATGGTCGAGCCCGAAACGCTGGCCCGCCTGCGCGAACTGGCGCAGGGGCGCGGCGACTGCGTGCTGGGCGTGGAGCAGGTCGATGTGCAGGGCAGGGCCGACGAGGCGGTGCGCCGCCGTGACCCGGATTTCGCCGCGATGCTGCGCTCGCCCGGTGCCGGTTCGCGGCTGGCGGTGGCAGCGGACCGCTCGCGCCAGCTGCAGGAGGTCGACGCCATTTCCGGAGCGCTGATGCTGATGCCGCGCGCGCTGTTCGGTCGCCTCGGCGGCTGGGACGCC
The DNA here is from genome assembly GCF_916618915.1 of Stenotrophomonas sp. Marseille-Q4652. Lineage (NCBI taxonomy): Bacteria > Pseudomonadati > Pseudomonadota > Gammaproteobacteria > Lysobacterales > Lysobacteraceae > Stenotrophomonas > Stenotrophomonas sp. Marseille-Q4652. Next base: position 2,022,597 of record NZ_CAKAKE010000001.1, on the reverse strand, counting down.
GGCTACCGCCTGCATGCCGAGGACCTGGACCTGTGCCGCCGCGCGCGCCAGGCCGGGGCCGTGGTGGCCATCGCCAACGGCCTGCAGGTGCTGCACGTGCGCGGGGTCTCGAGCCGGGCACGGCCATTCTTCGTCGAGTGGCACAAGCATCGCGGGATGTGGCGCTACTTCGGAAAATTCGAGGCGGCCAGCCGGCCGTGGCCGATGCGCATGGCGGTGTGGCTGGCGATCTGGGCGCATGCCGCGGTGCAGGTCCCGCGCATCCTGCTGCGCGGCTGAGCCGGGCAGCGCCATCACTGGTGGCGGGGATGGGGGCCGGCATAATGCGGCCATGATCATCCAGTCCCTGCTCGACACCGACCTGTACAAGTTCACGATGATGCAGGCGGTGCTGCACCAGTACCCCGGCGCGATCGTCCAGTACCGGTTCAAGTGCCGCACGCCCGGCATCGACCTTGCGCAGTTCATCGACCAGATCAACGTCGAGATCGACCACCTGTGCAGCCTGCGCTTCAGCGACGAAGAGCTGGCGTACATGCGCGGGCTGCGCTACATCAAGAACGACTTCGTCGATTTCCTCGGCCTGTTCCACCTGGATCGCAAGTACATCGACCTGCGTCCCTCGGCCAGCGTGCCGGGCGAGATCGAACTGGACATCACCGGGCCGTGGCTGCACACGATCCTGTTCGAGGTGCCGCTGCTGGCGATCATCAACGAGGTCTGGTTCCGCAACACCACCACCGCCGACTTCGCCGAGGGTGAGCGCCGGCTCGCGGCCAAGACCGCGCTGCTGCGCGACGCACCGGGTTTCGAGCTGTGCCGCATCGCCGATTACGGCACCCGCCGGCGCTATTCGCACCAGTGGCACGGGCACATGCTGCCGCTGATCCGCGACCAGCTCGGCAGCCAGTTCGTCGGCACCTCCAACGTGCATTTCGCGCGGCTGTACGGCATGACCCCGCACGGCACCATGGCCCATGAGTGGCTGCAGGCCTTCCAGGCACTGGGCCCGCGCCTGGTCGACTCGCAATCGGCCGCGCTGGAAGGCTGGGCGCGCGAGTACCGCGGCGACCTCGGCATCGCGCTGTCGGACGTGGTCGGGCTCAATGCCTTCCTGCGCGACTTCGACATGTACTTCTGCAAGCTGTTCGACGGCATCCGCCACGATTCGGGCGATCCGTTTGCCTGGGGCGACCGTATCATCGAGCACCTCAAGGCCAACAAGACCGATCCGCTGAGCAAGGTGCTGGTCTTCAGCGACGGCCTGGACATCGCCAAGGTGATGGAACTGTACGACTACTTCCGCGGCCGCAGCCAGGTCGCCTTCGGCGTCGGTACCCACCTGACCAATGACCTGGGCCCCAAGCCGCTGAACATCGTGATCAAGATGATCCGCTGCAACGGCCAGCCGGTGGCAAAGCTGTCCGACTCGCCGGGCAAGAGCATGTGTGACGACCCCGGCTACCTGTCCTATCTGCGCCAGGTGTTCGAGCTGCCCCCGGAAGCCTGAGCCCCCCTTCCTGCGTGGTTCCGGCGGCCCGCACACGCGCAGCACCACCTTCTCAACATCCCTCACGGACTTTCCCGCATGAAGCGATCCACCCAAACCCTCGTCCTTGGCTCCCTGGTCGTGCTGGCCCTGGCCACTGCGACCCAGGCCTCGGCCAAGAGCGGGCGCGAGAAGCTCAAGGCAGCCGCTGCGGCGACCGCCGCCTCCCCGGCAGCCACCGGGGCGCTGTCACAGAGCGAGATTGCCGCCGGGCTGAAGGAAGCCTTGGCCAGTGGCGCCAGCAGGGCGCTCAACACCCTGGGGCGCAACGATGGCTTCTGGGGCAGCAATTACTGCATCCCGTTGCCGTCGGGCCTGGCCAGGTACGAAACCTTGGCGCGCCAGTTCGGCCAGGGCGAGCGGGTCGATGCCTTCCACCTCAGCCTCAACCGCGCCGCCGAGCAGGCGGTACCAGTGGCTGCCGAGCTGCTGGGCGACTCGATCCGGGCGATGAGCCTGACCGATGCGCAGGCCATCCTCACCGGCGGCGACGACGCGGCGACCCAGTACTTCCGTCGCCAGGTGTTCGGCGGCTGAGTTCCCTGGCTCCCTGTTCCCCGGACGGGCCGCCGCGTACGACGTGTCCGCGTTTCGGTCTGCCACACCTTCGTGCCGGTTTTGACAAGCCTCCCAAAGTCGTTTATTGACGCGTCGCACAAAAAAAGTGTGGAATATGCCGGGGTAAAGCTGTAGCAGTCCTGGTTTGTAGGGGGCAAGCCAATGTCGTCGCGTCGAATCCGGCGCGCCGGGCGGGTTGCCGATTCGACACCATCCGTCCGAGCGAACCCATGCGCCTGTTGCATCAGGATGTACCGCTATCGCGTGCCGCGCCGTCCGTGATCCTCTGGGCGCGGCTGCTGGCGCGCCTCTACCATTTCCTCGTCGCCGCCCTCCCGGCTGCGCTGACCCTGGACTTCCACGCCGGTGACCAGCAGCCAATGGTGCTGGGTGTAATGGCCGGCGTGGTCTGCGTGCTGGCCTTCGGCGTGACCGGGGTGTATGGGCGGCAGATGTTCACCAACCAGCTGCAGTTGCGGCGGATGCTGCTGGCGTGGTCGGCGACCTTTGGCCTGGTGCTGCTGCTGCATTCGGTGTTCGTGCCCGCCTCGCAGGGTTCGCTGGGGATGGCCATGGCTTGGTACACGCTGACCGCGCTGCTGCTGGTGGTCGGGCGCATGGTGATCCTGGCCGTGTTCGCGCGGTTGATGGGTCGCGGCTATTTCGTCGGTCGCTCGGTGATCCTGGGCGCGACCCGCAACGGCCGCCTGCTCGCCGAACGCATGCTGCGCAATGGCGAGATCGGCTCGGGGCTGCTGGGTTTCATCGATGATCGCGCACCCGAACGCCTGGACGTGGACCTGCATGCGCAGTTGCTGGGCGATTTCCACGAGCTGGAGCGGCTGATCCGCGACAACCAGGTCGACCAGGTGCTGGTGGCGCTGCCAATGACCGCCTCGCGCCGCAACCAGCACTACGCCGCCGAGCTGCGCCGCCTGCCGGTGGAAGTGTTCCTCGTCCCGGAAATGGACTCGTTCGATTACGCCATGCCGCGTGTGGCCGAGATCGCCGACATCCCGATGCTGGTCGTGTGCGAACCGCCGCTCAAGGGCTGGGCGCCGACCTTCAAGCGACTGGAGGACATCGTCCTGGCCAGCATTGCGCTGCTGCTGCTCTCGCCCTTGATGCTGCTGGTCGCGGTGGCGGTCAAGTGCGATTCGCGCGGGCCGGTGCTGTTCCGGCAGAAGCGCTATGGCTACAACCAGCAGCTGATCGAGGTTTACAAGTTCCGCTCGATGTACCACCACCAGCGCGACATGGACGCGGCGCGCCAGACCACCAGCGACGACCCGCGGGTTACCCGGGTCGGGCGCTTCATCCGCCGCACCAGCCTGGACGAGTTGCCGCAGTTGTTCAACGTGCTCGAAGGCAGCATGTCGCTGGTCGGTCCGCGACCGCATGCCACCGCGACCAAGGCCGCCGACTTGCCGTTCGAGCAGGCAGTGGCCAACTACGTGGCCCGGCACAAGGTCAAGCCGGGCATTACCGGCCTGGCCCAGGTCTATGGCTACCGGGGCGAGACCGAACGGTCGAGAAGATCCAGAAGCGCGTCGAGTACGACCTGGCCTACATAGAGAACTGGTCGCTGGGCCTGGATGTGTATGTGCTGCTGCGCACGGTGCCGGCGGTCCTGTCGATGAAGGCGGCCTACTGATGCAGCCGCGGGTGGCCGTGATCATCCCGGTGCGCAATGGCCGTGCCCATATGCAGCGGCTGTTGCCGGCACTGCGTGCGCAGGACCTTCAGCCGGCGCAGTGGCTGGTGGTGGATAGCGAGTCCTCCGACGGCAGCCCGGAGCTTTGGCGCGGCTTCGGCGCGCGCGTGCTGGCCATTCCCGCCTCGCAGTTCAACCACGGCGGGACCCGCCAGTGGGCCGCCGAGCAGGTCGATGCCGACGTGCTGGTGTACCTCACCCAGGACGCGGTGCCGGTGCCACCGGATGCGTTGCGCCGGCTGGTCGAGGGCCTGCTGGCCGATCCGCGCAACGGGGTGGCCTACGGCCGCCAGCTACCGCACCCTGGCGCCGACCTGCTGGCCGCGCACGGCCGCCAGTTCAACTATCCGCCGCGTTCGCGTACCAAGCGCATGGAGGACGCCGGCGAGCTGGGCATCAAGACCTGCTTCAGTTCCGACGCGTTCGCCGCCTACCGCCGCAGCGCGCTGCAGGAGGTCGGTGGCTTCCCGCGCGACGTGATCGGCAGCGAGGACGCGCACGTCGCCGGACGCATGCTGCTGGCCGGCTACCAGGTCGCCTACGTCGCCGAGGCCCAGGCCTGGCATTCGCACGATTACCGGGTGCTGGAAGAAATGCGCCGTTACTTCGACATCGGCGTGTTCTACAGCCGCGAGCGCTGGATCGCGCGCAGCTTTGGCAGCGCTGGTGGCGAGGGCCTGCGCTTCGTGCGCTCGGAGCTGGCCGCGCTGGCCGCTGCCGGACGCCGTCGGCGCGCCGGCGAGGTGCTGGTACGCACCGCCGCCAAGCTGGCTGGCTATCGCCTCGGGCATCTCGAGCGCTGGTTGCCAGCATCAATCAAACGCCGGGTCAGCATGTTCCCGGGCTACTGGAAGGGGAGCCAATGATGGTGAGGTTGTTGACCGGGGCCATGGCCCTGTTGCTGCTGTGTACCGGCTGCACGCCCAACGTGGTGCGGCTGCCGCCCGGCAAGGAGATTTCCGGGCGCCAGCTGGCCACGTTCGCGCCGGAGCAGTTGCCGCCGCCGCAGGTGCTGATCCATGCCGGCGATACGCTGCGCATCGTGCGCGACGCGCAGTCGCCGGCCGAACGCGACGAGGCCACACTGTTCACGGTGCGGCCGGACGGGATGATCGCCTATCCGCACCTGGGTACCGTGCCGGTGGCCGGACGCACCCCCGAGGACGTAGCCGTGCACATCAGCGAAGGGCTGGCTACGATCTACCGCTACCCGCGGGTGACGATCAACATCGCCGAGGCGCCGGGCAACCGCGTGTTCGTCGGCGGTGCGGTGCGCAACCCGGGTGCGTTCGAGCTGGCCTCACATTCCACCGTAGCCCAGGCCATCACCGCCACCGGCGGGGTACTGCCCACGGCTGATGCGCGGCGCGTGGCGCTGGTGCGCGAGGACGCGCAGGGCACGCAGCAGATCTACTTCTTCGACTACGCCGACATGCTCGCCAGCAGCAACAACGGCCGGCCGCCAGTGCGGTTGCAGCGCGGAGACCTGGTGTTCGTGCCGAGCTCGCGCATCGGCAATGCAATCCAGCGGGTGGACATGTACGTCACCCAGCTGCTGTTGTTCCGGGGCGTGGGGCTGGGGGTGAACTACCAGATCAACGAACCCGAGTACCGCATCAACTCCAACGACCTGGTACAGCCATGATCGAGATCCGCGGCTTCCGCGACCTGCTGCGCCTGCTTTTCATCTTCTCCCGCGAGTTCCGCTGGGCGTTCTTGGCCACGCTCGTGGTGGTGGTGCTGGGCGCGTTCCTGCTGCCCAGCCGTTACGTTTCCGACGCGCGGCTGCTGGTCAAGCCCACCGAGACCGCCAGCGTACAGCTGCCGGTGCAGCCGGGGCCGGAAGCGGGCTTCGTGCAGCAGAGCCCGCAACGCGACCCGCTGCTGGACGAGGAGAAGCTGGCCACCAGCACGCCAGTGATGCAGCGCGTGGCCAAGGCCTACCTGGAACTGTCCTCGGTGCCGCCGGAAGGGGGCTGGGCGCGGGTGAAGTTCAAGCTTGGCAAGGCCGCTGCCTGGGCCAAGGAGACAGTACGCGACGGATTGGTGCTGGTGCGGCTGATGGACCCGGCGCCGCCGGCCGACCGCCTCGCCGCGCGCATGGCCAAGCGCCTGTCCGTGGGCCATGACTCCGGCTCCAACGTGATGGAGATGCGCGTGACCTGGGGCGATCCGCAGATCGCGCAGGCGATCTCGCGCGCATGGGTCGATGCGTACTTTGACGAGCGCGCCAAGGCCGCCGGCGGCGACGCTTTGTTCGACTTCTACATGGCGCAGAGCAACGAACTCAACGAAAGCATCGCCGCGCTCAAGCGGCAGATGCGCGGGCAGTTGCGCGAGATCGATGCGACCAGCGTCGAGCAGCGCATCGTCGATGTCACCGACAAGCTGCAGCAGCTGTACCGCCAGCGCCGCGACCTCATGGCCCAGCGCCAGGCGCTGTCCGGCATCGTGCAGGTGGCCAACCGGCAGCTGCCGCGGGTGGACGGCGAAGTGGTCACCGACCGCGAGATCAGCCTCAACCCGGCCCGGCAGGACCTGCAGCTCAAGTACAACAGCCTGCAGGCGCAGCGCCTTGAACTGCTGCGCACCTACACTCCCGGCGCACCGGCGGTGCTGACCGTGGAACAGAGCATCCTCGAGCTGGGCGAACAGATCGCGCGGCTGGATGAAATGGTGGTGCGGTCGCGCAACCTCTCGCCCAACAGCCTGGGCGTGCGCCTGCGCCAGGACCGGCAGGACGCGCAGGTGGCGATGGGCAAGATCGATGCCAACGTCGCTGAGCTGGATGCACAGATACTGGCGCTGCAGCAGGAGCGCGAGACGGTGATGGCAGCCGAGCCCTCGCTTACCCGCCTGAGCCTGGAGCTGTCCACTGCCGAGCGCGCCTTCGCCCAGTACTCCGATTACCTGTTGCGTGCCCGTGTGATCCGCGACCTCAACCGCCATCGCCTCAGCAACGTGGCGCTGGTCGGCGAGTCCAGCTATACGCCTTCGCGGGTGTTCCCCAAGAGCATGCTGATGCTCGCACTGGTGCTGCCGGTGGCGCTGGCGGTGGCCGCGATCGTGGTGTTCGTGCTGTACCTCATGGACCAGCGCATCCACGATGGTGGTCGCATCGAGCCGACCTTCGGCGTCCCGGTGCTGGCCACACTGCCCGAGCTTGATCCCGGCACCGATGCCGCAGCGCTGCGCGCCGGGTTGCTGCGGCTGTACTGCAGGCTGCCGCTGGCACAGGTCGCCAGCTCCGGCCTGACCATCGGGTTGACCTCCAATCAGTGCGGCGAGGGCGTGCGTTTCGTCGCCGCCCACCTGCGGCAGATGCTCGCGCGCAATGGCCACGCCGTGGTCGACGGAGACGGCTGCGTGGCCGGCCCGGGCGAGGTGGTGGTGCGTGCCGCGCCGCCGCTCAGCCAGGAAGGCGCGCTGCTGGCGCTGCGTGACTGTGGTTTCGTGGTGCTGGTGGTGCAGGCGCGCCGCACCACGGTGCCGGCGGTGGAGAACGCGCTGGCCACCCTGCGGGGCGCGCTGGGCCGGGCCGATGGCATCGTGCTCAACCGCCGCGTCTACGAGATCCCGCAGCGAGTGTGGGGCCGTGCCGGCCGCTGGCTGGGGGTCCACTGAGTGAGGATCGCGCTGCTTGCCCCGTTGCCGCCCGTGCAGAGCGGTATTGCCGACTACGCCGGCGCCTGGCGCGCGGCGATGGCTGCACGCGGGGTGGAGGTCGTGGTGCCGCCGCAGGATGCGGACGGCCACTGGCCGGCAGCGCATGACGGGTTCTGGAAGCAGGTGGACCTGGTCCATGCCGAGCTCGGGGGCGGCCGCGCCCGCGAGTTCCTGCACCTGGAGCAACTGCAGGCGCGGCCGACCGGGCCGCGGCTGACGGCCACCGTGCACGATCCGGAGCGCCTGGTCTGGCGCAACCCGGCACCGTCCGCACTGGGGCGGCGCATAGGCAGCTGGCCGCGGCCGTTGCCGCAGTTGCACGCGCTGGCCACCGACCGCGCCACGCTGCGCCGCGAACGCCGGTTGGCGCGCGGCCTGTCCGCACTGGTCACCCTCACCGGCACCGGTGCCGACCAGCTGGCGCGGCGCATGCGCGTGGAGCGCAGCCGGGTCCACTGCATCGCCCATGGCAATCCACAGGTCACGCCGGTTGCGCTGCCAGCCGGGGACACGCTGCAGTTGCTGTACTTCGGCTTCATCTATCCGGGCAAGGGCATCGAGATGCTGCTGCGGGCGCTGGCGAAGGTCGTGGCCGCGCGTCCACGCGCGGCCGTGCGCCTGACCCTGGCCGGCGGCACCGCACCGGAGCTGACCTTTGCAGGAGGCGGTGACTACCTGGCCCAGCTGCAGGCGCTGGCGTCCGGGCTGGGCATCGGCGACCGCCTGCGCTGGGAGCTGGACCTGCCTGCCGCGCGCATCGTCGACTGCATCCAGGCCCACCACGTGATGGTGCTGCCTTACCGGCAGTCGTGGCGGATCCGCCTGCTCGGGCGCATGTGCGGTACCAGTGGCGCGCTGTCCTGGGCCCATGCCTGTGGTCGTGGCGTGCTGGCCACCGATACCCGCGCCTTCGCCGAGGAGCTCTCGCAAGGCAATGGCCAGGTGGTGCCACAGGACGATGTACAGGCGATGGCCGCGGCCATCACCCGCCTGATCGACGAGCCCACGCGCGTGTCGCGCTGGGCAGGGCAGGCGGCCGCACTCGGGGAGCAGCGCCGTTGGGACCAGGTGGCCGGCCACTTCGCCGGTCTGTTCAATCATGTCCTGGAGGTGCATCGATGATCGGTGGAAACGTACTGCGTGGCGTGGCCACGCTGTTGCTTGGTGGCTGGTTGCTGCTGCTTGGCGGCTGCAGCAGCCAGGCCCGGGAACCGGTCGGCCTGGTACCCGGACGCGAGGTGGTGTGGGGCGATTTCCTCGGCGTCAACGCGCACCTGCTCTGGTTCGATACCGCGCGCCAGACGCGGCAGCTGGACCGGCTGCAGGCACTGGGCCTGTCCTGGGTCCGCATCGACCTGCACTGGGACACGATCGAGCCGCAGCCGGGGCAGTGGCGCTGGGACGTGCTCGACCCGATGATGGCCGAGATCGCCGCGCGCGGACTCAAGGCCGAGGTCTACCTGGTGGGCTCGGCGCCGCACGCCACCTCCGCGCCGCCCGGCAGCCCGACCCCTGACCAGTACCCGCCGCGCGACCCGCAGGCCTATGCGCAGGCCTTGGTGGAACTGGCCAGGCGCTATCCCCAGGTCGCCGCCTGGCAGGTCTGGAACGAACCCAACCTGCCCGCGTTCTGGCGTCCGCGCGAGGACCCGGCGGCCTACGGCCAGTTGCTGCTGGCCAGCTACCACGCGATGCAGGCGCAGGTGCCGGGCCGCAAGATCGTGCTGGGCGGAATGGCGTACTACAGCCAGATGCCTACCCGTGGTGGCGAACTGATGATCCCGGCGCTGGCCGCCGGCGGACTCTACGAACTGGACATCGTCACCGCCTACCACCCGTACTCGCAGTACCCCGAGGGCGATGACCCCAAGGAACTGGACTTCATCGCCCGCGCCCGCCAGGGCAACGCCGCCCTGCGCGCCTTTGGCGCGCGCGAGATATGGGCCGACGAATGGGGCTGGTCCAGCTATGACGGCCCGGTCGAGGAACAGGCGCTGGTCGGCGAGCTCGGCCAGGCCGATTACGTGTTGCGGCGATTGGCACTGATGGCCGCGCTGGATTACGACAAGGTGTTCCTGTTCGCGCTCAGCGATCTGGACGAGCGCGCCAGTCCGCGTGATCGCCGCTATGGGCTGCTCGACGAACAGGCCCGGCCCAAGCCTGCCTATCTCGCGCTGCAGCGGCTGCTGGCGGTGACCGGTCCCAGCCTGCTGCCGGGCCAGGGCCCGTCGGTGCAGGCGCCGCCGGAAGGTCTGATATCGATCAGCTGGCGCACCGCTGACGGCCGCAACCTGTGGATGTACTGGGGCGGCACCCCGGGGCAGGTCACCGTTGCGGGTGTCGAACGCGGCTGGCTGCACGACATCCTGGGCAACCGCCGCGAGGCGGTACTGGCCAGCGATGGCCAGCTGCAACTGCCGGTGACCACCCAGCTGCAGGTGCTGCAGTGGTGAAGCGTCCGCTGCGCCTGCTGTGGGTGATGCCGTACCTGCCGTGGCCGACCACCAGCGGCGGCAAGCTGCGCCAGTACCACCTGCTGCGCTGCCTGGCCGCGCGTGGCCACCGCATCACCCTGGTGGTGCAGTCCAAGACGCCGCTGGATGCGGAGACCGCCGCGCGACTGGAGCCGCTGCTGGAGAAGCTGGTGGTGCTGCCGCGGCGACCGCTGCGCTCGGCACGCACGCTGTGGCACGGGCTGGTGTCGCCGTTGCCGCTGCTGGCCACCGTCAACGGCCACGCGCCGGCGCTGTCGCAGCAGCTGGAACGACTGCTCGAGCAGGACTGGGATGTCATCCAGGTCGAGCACTCCTACACCTACCAGCCGTGCCGCGAGCCACTGCGCCGGCGACGTGCGCCGCTGGTGCTGACCGAGCACAACGTCGAATCACAACTGGCCGCGGTCACCTATGCGCGCTTGCCGTGGCCGCTGCGCAGCCTTGCCGGGCACGACCGGCGTCGCTACCGCCGCTGGGAGCGCAAGGTGCTGGGCGAGGCCGACCACGTGGTGGCGATGACGGCCGACGATGCACGTGTGTTCGCCGCGATGGCCGCCAGCCCGGTGGCGGTGGTCGTCAACGGCAGTGATACCGGGGCGCTTGCCGTGGTGCAGCCGGACCTGCACGCCGCGCGCGCGTTGTTCGTCGGCAACTTCGAATACCCGCCGAACGTGGATGCGGTGCAGTGGCTGCTGGACGAAGTGATGCCACGGGCCTGGGCCCAGGCGCCACGGCTGCGCATTGCCCTGTGCGGCCACGCGCTGCCGCCGCAGTGGGCGCAGCGCTGGCGTGATCCGCGCATCGACTGGATCGGCTACGTGCCCGAGCTGGCGGTCGAGCAGGCGCGCTCGAGCCTGTTCGTCGCCCCGCTGCGCGATGGTGGCGGCTCCAAGCTCAAGGTGATCGAGGCCATGGCCGCCGGACTGCCGCTGGTGGCGACCGCGCAGGCCGTCTCCGGGTTGGCGGTCAGCGATGGCGTGCATTGCCGCCTGGCCGCCGATGCCGAAGGACTGGCGCGGGCGATGGTCGAACTGCAGGCCGATCCGGCGCAGGCGGCACGGCTGGCGGTGGCCGCGCGTGGCTATGTGTGCGAACAACACGACTGGCAGCGCTCGGCTGACCAGCTCGAAGCGGTCTATGCCGGAGTGTGTGGATGAGGGTAGGGATTGATTACCGGCCGGTGACCGCTGCGCCGCACTCGGGTATTTCCCGCCAGGTGCTGGCGATGGAAGCTGCACTGGCTGAACTGGGCCACGAGCCAGTGCGCCTGACCATGGCCCCGGCGGCGCATCCACACCGGCAGTCCTGTCACTGTCCCGATGTCGAGGTCGCGCCCGCGCGGCTGCACCGGCCGGAACAGCGCTTGCGTTTCGAGGCTGGGTTCCTGCCGCGGCAACTGCCGCGACTGCAGCTGGACCTTTACATCGCCACCGCCAACAGCGGCCTGCCGCTGCTAAGGCGGCCACGCGTGCGCCTGGTGACCCTGGTCCATGACCTGTTCCAGCTGACCCTGCCCGGCGCTCATGCGAGTGCGCTGCGCGCGGCGGTCTACCGCAACATGGATCGCTACCTGGTCGGCCACGCGGTGCGCACGGCCGACCGGCTGTGGACGCCCTCGGCCTACAGCGCCGGTGAGCTGGCGAAACTCTTCCCGGCCAGCGCGCAGCGCGTGCGCGTGCTGCACAACGCCGTCGTGCCGTTGCCGCCGCCGTCGGCACTGCCCGAGGGGCTGCCGCCGGGCTACTGGCTGGCGGTCGGCAGCCGCGAGCCACGCAAGAACCTGGCGCTGTTGCTTCAACGCTGGCGTGCGCTGCGCAACCATGGGCATGGGCTGCCGCCGCTGGTGGTGGTCGGCTCAGCGCTGGACGTGCCGTCGGAGCTGGCCAAGTCCAACGGCCTGCACTGGCTGTCGGGTATCGACGACGCGACCCTGGCCGCCGTGTACCGCGGTGCCGGCCGCCTGTTCCATCCAGCCTGGGCCGAAGGCTTCGGCCTGCCGGTGATCGAAGCCATGGCCCAGGGCACGCCGGTAGCCGCCGCCACGGGCAGCGCTCTGGACGAAATCCTGCCCGACTACGCGTTGCGGTTTGATCCATACAGCCCCCCCAGCCTGGACGCGGCCTTGCTGCGCGCCTGCGGCGGACGCCACCCAGGCGAGACCGTGGAGAACCTGCAGGCAGCGGCGGCGCGTTTCGATGCGCAGGTCTACCGTGCCCGCTTGGCCGAGCTGCTGGCGGAGGCCTGCCGATGAGCGGTGGACGCTGGCTGGCCGCCGCGCTGGGCATGCTGTTCGGCGCGGCACTGCTGCTGTTGCCGCTGGAGAAGTTCAGCGTGCTGCTGGCCGGCGTGCCGCTGGCGCTGGTGGTGCTGCGCTGGCCCACGGCCGGGCTGTCGCTGTTCGCGCTGCTGGCCACCTTCGCCCCCTACAGCTCGATCAACCTGGGCTTCCGTTTCACCATGGCCGAAGCGGTGCTGGGCATGACCTGGCTGGGCGTCGGCCTGCAACTGCTGTTCCAGCGGCAACCGCCGCTGCGGCCCGATCCGGTTCAGCGCTCGCTGCTGCTGCTGGCCGCCTTCAGCGTGGTGCCCTTGCTGGTCGGCCAGGCCAGCATCGCTGCCGACGGCAATGGCTGGGTCAACTGGGTGCGGTGGCTGGCCAACCTGTCGCCGCTGCTGCTCGCGCCGTGGCTGCTCGCCCGCCCGCAACAACGCGACAACCTGGTAGTGATGCTGTTGCTGGGCAACCTGGCGATGCTGTTGTTGTCGCTGGCGCTGTTCGTGCAGCACCGCAATGCGATGGAAATGATCCCGGTGCTCAGGCTGCTGCGCTATGCGCATCCGGAAGCGTTGCAGGACATTTTCAGCGCCGAACACGCGCGCCTGGGCACGCCGTGGGTGCATCCCAACCTGACCGGCGGTGCGATGGCGATGTTCGTGCCCTTGGCAGCGTTCTATGCGCTGGGCACTTCCGGCTGGCGCCGCTGGCTCGGCGTGGCGGTGGCCGTGCTTGGCGCCGCGGCGCTGCTGCTGTCCGGCTCGCGTGGCGCCATCCTGGCCGTGGGCGTGGTGCTGGCCTGGCTGGCCTGGCTGCGTGTGCCCGGTGCACGCGCGCTGTTGCTGGGTGGGGTGCTGCTCGGAGCCGGACTGGCGCTGGGTTACGCGCCGCTGCAGGCGCGACTGGCCACCATGTTCAGCGCCGGGAATGCGTCCACCGAAGTGCGCATGGACGAATACCGGCGCTTCCCCGAGGCAATGGCGCGCTACCCGCTGGGCATCGGCTTCAGGACCGAACCGCCTGTGCCGGGCAGCGGCCTGCTTGGCATTTCCAACCTGTGGCTGCACCTGGTCTACAAGCTGGGCCTGATCGGCATGCTGCTGCACGTGGTCACGACCGTGCGCTGGTGGCGCGCGGTGGCCCCGCGCGGCCGCCCCGGCCCGATCCATGCCGGCAACGCGATCTGGATGGGCGCCACCACCGCGCTGGTGGCCGCGCTGGTCACTGGCCTGATCGACCACTACTACAGCTCGACGATGGTCCTGCTTGCACTGTTCTGGCTGGTGGCCGGACTGGGCATGCAGGGCGCGGCCGCCGTCGCGGCCGGATCGCCGGGCGCTCCCAGACTGTCATCCGGAGACAAACCATGAGGCACCGCATCCACCACTCCAACGACCTGGCCACGCGGCTGGACGACTACGCCGCGCGCCTGCAACTGGCGCCGCCGCAGGTCGCCGACGCCTACCAGTGGCTGCTGGCCAACGAGGTCGTGTTCGAGGAACCCGGCAGCGACGGGGTGCGGGTGTCGATCTGCTCGGTGGACATCGAACAGCGGCTGGCCGATGCCAACGCCCGCCGCCTGTACGCCGCGTTCAAGCAGGACCTGGGCATCCAGCTGGTGCCGGCCTTCGGTATCAACTGGCCGACGTTCAAGGACCGCTGGCTGCGGATGTGGGAGCAGCTCTACAACATCGCCATCAACAAGGTGCCGTTCCACTGGGTGCGGCTGACCTGGCTGCGGCTGGGCGGGGCCAAGATCGGCGAGGGCTCGACCATCTGGCGCAACACCGAGGTGCTGGGGATCAACAACCTGGTGATCGGGCGCGACAGCGTCATCGCCTGGCACTGCCAGATCGATGCCCGCGCCGGCCTGCGCATCGGCGACCACGTCGCCATCGCCTCCCACGTGCTGATCATCGCCGGCAGCCATGATCTCGCCGCACCGGAGTTCTGGTCGATCTCCGCGCCGATCGTGATCGAGGACTACGTGTGGGTTGCCAGCCGCGCGCTGGTCGCCCACGGTGCGCGCCTGGGCCGTGGCAGCGTGGTCACCGCCAATACCGTGGTGGCCAAGGATGTGGCGCCGTACAAGATCGTCGGCGGTACCGGAGCCAAGGTCATGGGCGAACGCCCGCACAACCTCAACTACCGGGTGGGCGGCAAGAACCTGCTGACCCTGCTGCACTGAGCCGATGCTGCGCACCACGCTCAGCTTGACCCTGGCCACGGTGGCCGGCCTGGTGCTGGGCTTTGCCCGCGAATGGCTGCTGGTGGCCGCATGGGGTGCCGGCGCACGTACCGACGCCTTCCTGGTGGCGATGTTCGTGCCCGAGGCGGTGCGCATGACCTTGGCCAGCGGCCTGCTGGCGGCGGCGGCGATGCCGCTGCTGGCCGCTCAGCACGACACTGCAAAGGGACGCTGGCTCACCAGCCAGTGGTGGAGCCTGCTGCTGCTCGGCGTGGCCCTGGCCGCGGGGCTGGCCGGCGGCGCGCCATGGTGGGTGCGCGTGGTCGGGCCCGGCCTGGGCAACGAAGGCTGGCAGGTCGCCGCCGGCTCGCTGGGATTGCTGGCGGCGATGTTGCCGGCGCTGCTGCTGCATGCACTGGCCGCGGCGGTGGGCCAGGCGCGTGGGCGCTTCCTGCTCGCCGGGCTGGGCTCCCTGATCTACAACCTGCCGGCGGTGTTGCTGCTGGCGATGCGAGGCGCGACGGTGGACGAACGGACGCTGGCCTGGGCCTTCGTCGCCGGCGGCTGGCTGATGCTGGCCTCGGCGCTGCCGCTGTTGTGCGCCGGTGGCTGGCGGCCGTGGCGTGGCCGCCTCTCGGCCGAACAGGCCCTCATCCTTTACCGCAGGCTGGGAGCGCTGCTGGTCAGCGCTTCTGCCAGCCAGGCACTGGCACTGCTGGAACGGATCTGCGCGTCGTGGCTGGGCGAGGGTGCGATCACCGTGGTCAACCTCGCGCGCAAGCTGGTCAACCTGCCGCTGGTCGCGCTGGGCAGCCTCAACCAGGTGCTGCTGGCCCGGATGGTCGGACAGCAGGCTGACCCCACCGGCCGCCGCCACACGCTGCGCCAGGGGCTGTTGCTGACCGCGGCGCTGACCGTACCGGCGGCGCTGGGCCTGGTCGCGGCCGCACCGGTGTTGGTGGGTTGGATGCTGCCGCCGGGCCTTGCCGACGGACCCTTGCCCGAGCTGCTGGCATGGTTTGCCTGCGTCATCGTGTTCGGCGGCTGGAATGCCTTGCTCGCCCGCCACGCCTATGCCGGTGGCGACACGCTCACGCCACTGCGCTACGAACTGGCCGGCAACGCGGTGACCGCCGTCGGACTGGTGCTGCTGCCGCTGGCGGCCGGAATGCCGGGCATCGCCTGGGCCACGCTGGCCGGATGTGTGGTCACCGCCACCCTGCTGTTGCGTCAGGCGCGCCTGCTGGATGACGCCACGGTGCGCTGGCTGCCTGGGCTCACCGCGCTGGGCCTGGGCACGGCCGCTCTGCTGCAGGTCACTACCGCCGGTGTTGTCCAGCTGCTGCTGGCCAGTGCCCATGCCGGGGCGTGGTTGCTGGCGCTGGGGCTGTGGACCCGGCGCCAATCCAGTCTCTACTCCAGCGCATAGCGCAGCGCGAACAGCACCGCTACCAGCCACACGGCCGGATGCACCTCGCGCCATTTGCCGGTGCCGGCCTTGAGCACGGTGTAGGCGATGAAGCCAAAGGCCAGGCCGTTGGCAATGGAGTAGGTGAACGGCATCGCCAGCGCACACAGCGCGGCCGGCACCGCCTCGGTCAGTTCCTGCCACTCGATCTCCACCAGCTCGCGCAGCATCAGCCCGGCCACGTACAGCAGGGCAGGGGCGGTGGCGTAGGGCGGGACCATTGCCGCCAACGGCGAGAACAGCAGGGCAGCCAGGAACAGCGCGGCGATCACCAGCGCGGTCAGGCCGGTGCGGCCGCCGGCTTCCACGCCCGATGCCGACTCGGCGAACGCGGTGGTGGAACTGGTGCCCAGCAGCGAACCGGCGACGATCGCGGTGCTGTCGGCCAGCAGCGCGCGGCCGAAGCGCTTCTGGCCGCTGGGCAGCTTCAGCAGGCCGGCGCGGCTGGCCACGCCGTACAGCGTGCCGGTGGCGTCGAACACTTCCACCAGCACGAATACCAGCACCACGTGCAGCAGCACCGACCACGCCGCGCCATCGTCCCAGTGCAGCAGGCCGGCCAGGTCCAGCTGCAGGAAGGTCGGTGCCAGTGACGGCGGCAGCGACACCAGCCCCTGCCACTGCACCAGCCCCAGTGCCCAGGCAATCGCGGTGACGGAGAGGATGCCGATCAGGATCGCACCGCGGATGCGGCGGGCTTCCAGGATCGCGATCAGCAGGAAGCCGCCCATCGCCAGCAGCGGCGGCGCGGTGTCCATCGGCCCGAGCCGGATCAGGGTGTCGGCATCGCCGATCACCACGTTGGATTTCTGCAGCGCGATGATTGCCAGGAACAGGCCGATGCCTGCCACGATCGCGCTGCGCAGCGACGGCGGGATGCCGGCCACCAGCCAGCTGCGCACGCCGGTCAGCGACAGCACCAGGAACACGATGCCGGAGATCAGTACCGCGGCCAGCGCCTGCTGCCACGGCAGGCCGGCGGCCCCGACCACGGTAAAGGCAAAGAAGGCATTCAGGCCCATGCCCGGGGCCATGCCGACCGGGAAGTTGGCCGCCAGCGCCATCACCGCCGAGCCCAGCGCCGCGGCCAGGCAGGTCGCCACGAATACCGCGCCCGGGTCCATGCCGGTGGTGCCCAGGATCGCCGGATTGACGAACACGATGTAGGACATCGTCAGGAACGTGGTCAGCCCGGCCAGCAGTTCGGTGCGCACGCTGGTGCCGTGTTCGCTGAGCTTGAACAGGCGTTCGGGCAGGGACATCGCAGGCTCCGGATGGGGTGGGCAGGGGGCCGCGCGTGGCGACCGGCTGCAGCTTACTGCAGCACCCCGCCGCGGCTGCGTGCACGGCAGTCATGATGCGGCCTCTGTTTCCGGGGGTGGCGGATGACGAGTGCGCAGTGCATGGAATGCGGTCACGCCAGTGGCGATGCGCTCCTCAACTTCTGTCCGGCCTGCGGCCGGCCGCCGGGCCAGCGGCGCATCGACTGGAGCTACCTGGTCGAGCAGGTGCGGCACGGTGTTTTCAAGCTGGACCGCGGGTTGCCGTAATCGCTGGGCAGCCTGCTGCTGCGTCCCGGCAGGTTGATACGCGATTACATCGAGGGCCGCCGCGCGCGCCATGTCAAACCACTGACGTTGCTGCTGGTCTCCGGTGCGGCGGTGGTGCTGGTCGGTCGTTTTACCGCCGGCGGCGACCTTATCGGCTCGGCGAGGCAGGCGGGTGGGGATCTTGTGGGCAATCCGGACCAGGTTGCGATCGCGGCGCACGAGTCGATGAAGGCAGTGCAGGCATGGGCCAACCGCAACTTCGCGGCCATGACCCTGCTGATGCTGCCGCTGGAAGCGCTGGCCCTGCGGCTGGCCTTCCATCGTGTTGGCGGCCTCAACTATTCCGAATGGCTGGTGGTCGCCACCTTCCTTACCGCGCAGAGCTTCCTGTTCTGGATGGGGGAGCTGGCGCTGCGGCGCTGGGTGCCCGCCGCAGTGGGCTGGGGGGATCGTGTGCTCGCTTGCCTTCCAGCTGTTCGCGCTGGTCCAGTTCTTCGCCGGCTATCCGTGGTGGAAGGCCATGCTGCGTGGCATCGTCGGCCTGGGGCATGTTCTCGGTTGCGCAGTCGTTCATCACCGGGCTGGTCATGGTGGCGTCCGGAGCGCTGCGCTGAGCACGGCTCCCTGAAACGAAACGCCCGCCGGATGGCGGGCGTTTGCTGCAGCTCTTACTTCAGCGCCTTGAAGCGCAGGCGCTTGGGACCGGCATCGTCGCCGAGTCGACGCTTCTTGTCCTCTTCGTACTCGCGGTAGTTGCCCTGGAAGAACTCCACGTGCGAGTCGCCCTCGAAGGCGATGATGTGGGTGGCGATGCGGTCCAGGAACCAGCGGTCATGCGAGATGACGAAGGTGTTGCCCGGGAACTCCAGCAGCGCATCTTCCAGCGCACGCAGGGTCTCGATGTCCAGGTCGTTGGACGGTTCGTCGAGCAGCAGCACGTTGCCGCCCTGCAGCAGGGTCTTGGCCATGTGCAGGCGGCCACGCTCACCACCGGACAGCGAACCGACGCGCTTCTGCTGGTCCTGGCCCTTGAAGTTGAAGCGGCCGATGTAGGCGCGCGACTGGATCTCGATGCCGTTGATGTTGAGGATGTCCAGGCCACCGGACACTTCCTCGAACACGGTCTTGTCGCCTTCCAGCTTGTCGCGGCTCTGGTCCACGTAGGACAGCTGCACGGTCGGGCCGACGACGATCTCGCCCGAGTCCGGCTTTTCCTGGCCGGTGATCATCTTGAACAGCGTCGACTTGCCGGCACCGTTCGGACCGATGATGCCGACGATGGCACCGGGCGGGATGATCATCGACAGGTTGTCGATCAGCAGGCGGTCGCCAAACTTCTTGGAGACGTTCCTGAACTCCATCACCGAGTTGCCCAGGCGCTCGCCCGGCGGGATGAAGATTTCATTGGTCTCGTTGCGCTTCTGGTAGTCGACGCTCTGCAGCTCTTCCAGGCGGGCCAGACGGGCCTTGCCCTTGGTGCGACCACCCTTGGCGTTCTGGCGCGACCACTCCAGTTCCTTCTGGATGGCCTTCTGGCGAGCCTTTTCCTGGTTGTCTTCCTGCTTCAGGCGCTCTTCCTTCTGCTCCAGCCACTGGGTGTAGTTGCCCTTCCACGGAATGCCGCGGCCGCGGTCCAGTTCCAGGATCCACTCGGCGGCGTTGTCCAGGAAGTAGCGATCATGGGTGACGGCCACCACGGTGCCGGTGTAACGGGCCAGGAACTGCTCCAGCCATTCCACCGACTCGGCGTCGAGGTGGTTGGTCGGTTCGTCGAGCAGCAGCATGTCCGGCTTCTGCAGCAGCAGGCGGCACAGCGCGACGCGGCGCTTCTCGCCACCGGACAGGTTGCCGATCTTCGCGTCCCACGGCGGCAGGCGCAGCGCATCGGCGGCCACGTCCAGCTGGTTCTCCAGGGTGTGGGCGTCACCGGCGGCGAGGATCGCCTCCAGGCGCTCCTGCTCCTTGGCCAGCGCGTCGAAGTCGGCGCCTTCCTCGGCATAGGCGGCGTACACGGCTTCCAGCGCGGCCTGGGCCTGCAGTACCTCGCCGACGCCTTCCTCGACCGCTTCGCGCACGGTCTGCTCCGGATCCAGGCGCGGTTCCTGCTCCAGGTAGCCGACCTTGATGCCCGGCTGCGGGCGGGCCTCGCCCTCGAAATCGGTGTCCACGCCGGCCATGATCTTCAGCACGGTCGACTTGCCGGCACCGTTGAGGCCGAGCAGGCCGATCTTGGCGCCCGGGAAGAAGCTCAGCGAGATGTCCTTGATGATCTGCCGCTTGGGCGGGACCACCTTGGACACGCGGCTCATGGTGTAGATGTATTGCGAGGACATGAAGTCTCCGTAAGCGCACGCCTTGCCCGGTCCGGGAATCGGACAGGTCCAGGGCAAAAGAGGGATGGGCCGATTATAGCGGCAAGCCGCGCCCGGCCGGCCCTGGCCCCAGCCAGCTTCCTTGCTGGCGTGTGAATCCAGCTTTCAAAGGCCCACTGGAAAGCGTTTCCAGCCGGAATTTGTTCAGATGGCGTCGGCATGATGGGGTGCGTCCCATCCACCGCGAGGTCCGAAGATGAAGATGAAACGTTTTGCCATGATGGCGCTGGCCTCGCTGCTGGCTGTCGGTATCACCGCTCCGGCGTTTGCCGGTCCCGGCGACCACGGCCGTGGCCACCAGCCCGGCTGGAGCTAGGGTCGTGGTCATGACAAGCACCATGACCGCCGCCACGATCGCCGCGATGACCGTCGTCACTACCAGACCGGTTACCGCGAGGGCTACCGCGACGCCCGCCACAACGACCGTCGCCACCATGCCCCGCCGCCGCGCGTGGTCTACCGCCCCTACGCGTTCCAGCGCGGCCACCGCTACAGCAACTACTACGGTGGCCCGGTCTACGTGGTGCACGACTACGACCGCTACCACCTGCGCCGTCCGCCGCATGGCCACCGCTGGATCCGCGACGACCGCGGCAACATGCTGCTGGTGGCCGTGGCCACGGGCATCATCGCCGACCTGATCCTGCACCACTGAGCCGGCCGGCCCGGTGAGAGTTTACAAGGGCGCCTGAGGGCGCCCTTGTCGTGTCCGGGACGGGCCGGGCGGGGGATGCCACGGGCTACAATGGCCGTATCCGCATCCTCACCCTCCGGAGCTGCCCGATGTACTCGCGTGAAGTCCGTATCGCCTCCTACGACCCCGAACTGGCCCAGGCCATTGCCGCCGAGTGCCAGCGCCAGGAAGACCACGTCGAGCTGATCGCCAGCGAGAACTACGCCAGCCCGGCGGTGATGGAGGCCCAGGGTAGCCAGCTGACCAACAAGTATGCCGAGGGCTACCCGGGCAAGCGCTACTACGGTGGCTGCGAGTACGTGGACGTGGCCGAGAAGCTGGCCATCGACCGCCTCAAGCAGCTGTTCGGCGCCGACTACGCCAACGTGCAGCCGCACTCCGGCTCGCAGGCCAACCAGGCCGTGTACCTGGCGCTGCTGCAGCCGGGCGACACCATCCTCGGCATGAGCCTGGCGCATGGCGGGCACCTGACCCACGGCGCCAAGGTCAACGTCTCCGGCAAGCTGTTCAACGCCATCCAGTACGGCGTCAACGAGCAGGGCCTGATCGACTACGACGAGGTCGAGCGCCTGGCCGTGGAGCACAAGCCGAAGATGGTGGTGGCCGGTTTCTCCGCCTACTCGCAGCAGATCGACTGGGCGCGCTTCCGCGCCATCGCCGACAAGGTTGGCGCCTACCTGTTCGTGGACATGGCCCACGTCGCCGGCCTGGTGGCCGCCGGTGTCTACCCGAGCCCGCTGGAGCACGCGCACGTGGTCACCTCGACCACCCACAAGACCCTGCGCGGCCCGCGCGGCGGCATCATCCTGGCCAGGGGCGCGGACGAGGAGCTGTCCAAGAAGCTGCAGTCGATCGTGTTCCCGGGCATTCAGGGCGGTCCGCTGATGCACGTCATCGCCGCCAAGGCCGTGGCCTTCAAGGAAGCGCTGGAACCCGCGTTCAAGGCTTACCAGCAGCAGGTGGTGAAGAACGCCCAGGCGATGGCCGACACCCTGATCGCGCGCGGCTACAAGATTGTCTCCGGTGGCACCCAGAACCACCTGATGCTGGTGGACATGATCGGCAAGGACGTGTCCGGCAAGGACGCCGAAGCCGCGCTGGGCAAGGCTCACATCACCGTCAACAAGAACTCGGTGCCCAATGATCCGCGCTCGCCGTTCGTGACCTCGGGCCTGCGCCTGGGCACCCCGGCCGTCACCACCCGTGGTTACGTCGAGCAGGACTGCGTGGACCTGGCCAACTGGATCGCCGACGTGCTGGACGCGCCCAACGATGACAGCGTGATCGAGGCGGTCAAGGCCAAGGTCGCTGGGCAGTGCCGCAAGTACCCGGTCTACGGCTGAGCCATCGGGCCCGTGAGGGACGGCGGCGCGCCGGGTGCGCGCCGCTGCTTCCGGTCCGGCATCCTGGCTGCGGTTGCGGCACCACGACGTAAAGGCTTCCCATGCATTGCCCCTTCTGCCAGCACACCGATACCCGCGTGATCGACTCGCGTGTGTCCGAGGACGGCGCCACCATCCGTCGCCGCCGCGGCTGCGAAGCCTGCGGCGAGCGCTTCAGTACGCTGGAAACCATCGAGCTGAAGCTGCCGGTGATCATCAAGAACGACGGCGGCCGCGAGGCCTTCGACGCCCGCAAGCTGCGCACCAGCTTCGACCGCGCGCTGCAGAAGCGGCCGGTGGCCGAGGAGCGGATCGAGGCGGCGGTTCGCGCGGTGGTGCACCAGCTGCGCATGTGCGGCGAGCGCGAGGTGCCGTCGATCCGGGTCGGCGAATTCGTGATGAACGAACTGCGCAAGCTCGACCATGTCGGCTACGTGCGCTTTGCCTCGGTGTATCGCAGCTTCGAGGAACTGGCCGACTTCCGCGACGAGATCGAGAAGCTCGAGCGCGACCTGCCGCCGGCCGAGGAACAACTGCCGCTGCTGGCCGAGGAAGCCGGCGCCCGCGCCAAGGCACGCTGAGCGCGCATGCGCATCGTCCGCCTGTGCGAGCGCCCGGAGTGGATCCCGGGGATCGCCAGTGCGCACGTGGACGCCTTCGGTACGCTGCTGCCGGACTGGACCGTGGCCCAGGCCGAGCAGGAGCTGCGCGAGTACAGCCACGGGGGCATTCCCGAGACCTGGGTCGCCGAGGAGGATGGCGACTGGCTGGGCAGCGTCAGCCTGCTGCAGAACGACCACGACGACATCCGCCAATACGCGCCGTGGCTGGCCAGCCTGTACGTGCGCCCGCAGGCGCGCGGTCGTGGCGTGGCACCTGCGCTTGTCACGCATTGCGTTGCCCAGGCCGCACGGCTCGGCGTGAACCCGCTGTACCTGTACTGCACCGACGCGCTGCTGCCGTATTACGCCCGGCTCGGGTGGGAACTGCAGGAACGGCTGTTGCTGGGCCCGCTGCCGGTCAACGTGCTGCGAATCGACACCGTCTGCCGCGCCGTCGACGCCGGCTGAGCGACAATCCCCCCATTTCATGGCGATACGGCGCATGAGCGATTTCTCCCCGACCGACCACCTGCTGATGGCCCGCGCGCTGCGCCTGGCCGAGAAAGGCGCCTGGACCACGCGGCCGAACCCGATGGTCGGCTGCGTGATCGCCCATGGCGACCAGGTGGTGGGCGAGGGCTACCACCAGCGTGCCGGCGGCCCGCATGCCGAGGTGTTCGCGCTGCGCCAGGCTGGCGCGCGCGCGCGCGCTGCCACCGCCTACGTCACCCTGGAGCCCTGTGCGCACTACGGGCGCACGCCGCCATGTGCGCTGGCGCTGGTCGAGGCAGGTGTCAGTCGCGTGGTGGCGGCCATGCGTGATCCGTTCCCGCATGTCGACGGCGGCGGCTTCGAGCTGCTGCGGCAGGCCGGCATCAGCGTCGAGGTGGGGCTGATGGAAGCGCAGGCGCGCGAGCTCAACCGCGGCTTCCTGTCGCGGGTGGAGCGGGGCCGGCCGTGGCTGCGGGTGAAGCTTGCTGCCAGCCTGGACGGGCGTACGGCCATGGCCAGTGGCGAATCCAAGTGGATCACCGGGCCGGCCGCACGCGAGGACGTGCAGCACTGGCGTGCCCGCGCCGGCGCGATCCTGACCGGCGCGGCGACGGTGCTGGCCGACGATCCGGCGCTGACGGTGCGCCTGGGTGAGGATGCCGGGGTCATGCCGCCATTGCGGGTGGTGCTGGATCGGCAACTGCGGTCGCTGGGCTGCGCCCGTGTGCGTGAGGGCGACGCGCCAACTTTGTACCTGCACGCTGATGACCGCGAGCCGCCGTCGCTGGCCAATACCGAATTCGCCGCCGTGCCAGTGCACGATGGCCGGCTCGATCTGGCCGCGGTGATGCAGTTGCTGGCTGCGCGCGGCATCAACGAGGTCCACACCGAGGCCGGGCCCACCCTGGGCGGGGCACTGCTGGCCGCCGATCTGGTCGACGAGTTGCTGCTGTACCAGGCGCCGATCCTGCTCGGCGACAACGCCCGGCCGCTGCTGGCAGGGCTGGGCATCGAGGCCATGGCCCAGCGCCGGCAGCTGCGTCTGGTCGATACCCGCCAGCTCGGCGATGACCTGCGCCTGCTGCTGCGCCAGCACCTGACGGTGTGACGCGGCTCTGGCCAGGCCCTTGTGGCCTGGCCAGATGACTACTTAGAAGCTGGCGCGCACGCCAACCATGTACTGGGTGCCGTCCTCGAAGAACTGGATCTCTCCGACCAGACCCCACTGCTGGGCGAACATGACCTGGCCGCCCAGGTTGCCCACGAAGCTGGTATCGATGTCGGAACCGTCAATCACGCCACCCTTCAGCCAGGCCTCGGTGCGGGCCGACGGCTTGCCGCGTACGCCCAGCGTGGCACGACCGGCAGAGGTGTGATCCTTGTAGCGGCCGTTGGAGCCCGGGAGGCCGCTGATCGTGACTTCGTCGTTGAGACGCAGGAGCGCGATGTCGGCGGTGAAGTCGACGCGATCGCTGAGTTCCATGTGGTAGCCGATGCCGATTTCCGGCTGCGCCAGTTCGACCTTCATGCGGGCCGTGCCCAGGCTGTAGCTCTTGGAGACGGTGGAGTAACCGGCGAACACGTGGACCTGGGGGGCGATCGCGAACGAGCCGCGCAGGTAGCCGCCGTCGCCCTTCGGGTCGTCGAGGAAATCGTCGTTGATCTGGACCTGGGTCCAGCCGGCTTCGACGTAGGTGTAGCTCATGTCGGCGGCGGAGGCCGCAAACGGTGAGGCCGCCAGCAGGGTGGCCAGGATGAGGTTGTTGCGCATTGCTTTTCCTTTCAGGGGTGATGTCCGTGTCAGCCACGCCCTTGCGGCGCGGGTGGGCGACGTCGTGTCGCCGCGGCGGATTCTAGTTATGTCTGTACAAATTTGCGACGGTCATCGCATTTGGCGGGCTGCTAGAATGCGCAGGCCGGTTCGCCGG
Organism: Stenotrophomonas sp. Marseille-Q4652; assembly: GCF_916618915.1. Lineage (NCBI taxonomy): Bacteria > Pseudomonadati > Pseudomonadota > Gammaproteobacteria > Lysobacterales > Lysobacteraceae > Stenotrophomonas > Stenotrophomonas sp. Marseille-Q4652. Next base: position 1,997,664 of record NZ_CAKAKE010000001.1, on the reverse strand, counting down.
CAACCACGAACGTCTTCAGGGCGGGGTGTAATTCCCCACCGGCGGTAGGTGCAGGTTCTCCCACGGAGCAACCGCACGAGCCCGCGAGCGCCCGCAGTCCTTGCGGGGTCAGCAGATCCGGTCCGATGCCGGAGCCGACGGTTGGCAGGGTCGCCCGGCGACACTGCCTAGAGTCCGGATGAAAGAAGACGGCCTGCGCGCGGCCCCGGCCGCGCGTGCGCCTGTTTGCCTTGCGGCGTTTTTCGCTCACCAACCATGCGGGAAACGTTCATGTCCAATCGTTGCAGCACTCGCGGCTTCCGCGTCCCGGAGGCCTGCTGATGTTCACCGGCATCATCGAGGGCGTCGGCCGCCTGGCCGCCCGTCAGTCCATCGGCGGCGATGTCCGCTTCACCTTCAACGTCGGCAGCCTGCCGTTCGAGCGCGTACAGATGGGCGAGAGCATCGCCGTCAACGGCGTGTGCCTGACCGTGATCGCGTTCGACGCCGGCTCCTTCCAGGCCGACGCCTCCACCGAGACGCTCTCGCTCACCACCCTGGGCGGCCTGGCCGAGGGCGCGACGATCAACCTCGAGCGCGCGATGCGGCCCAGCGACCGCCTCGGCGGCCACCTGGTCAGCGGCCATGTCGACGGCATCGGCACGGTGCTGTCGATCGTTGATGACGCCCGCGCCCAGCGCTTGCGCTTCGCCGCGCCCGGGGCGCTGCTCAAGTACATCGCCAAGAAGGGCTCGATCTGCGTCGACGGCGTCAGCCTCACCGTCAACGAAGTCGACGACGAGGGTTTCGAGGTGGCGCTGATCCCGCACACCGTCGCCAACACCGCTTTCGCCGCCACCGCCGTCGGCAGCGCGGTCAACCTCGAGATCGACCTGGTCGCCCGCTACGTCGAGCGCCTGCTGGGCCAAGGAGCCACCCCATGAACTTCGCTTCCATCCCCGAGATCCTCGAGGACATCCGCCTCGGCCGCATGGTCGTCATCGTCGACGACGAGGACCGCGAGAACGAAGGCGACCTGATCATGGCCGCCGAGCTGGTCAAGCCGTCGGACATCAACTTCATGGTCACCCACGGCCGCGGCCTGGTGTGCCTGCCGCTGACCCGCGAGCGTGCCGGCCAGCTCGGGCTGGCGCCGATGGTGCAGGCCAACACCGCGCAGTTCCAGACCAATTTCACCGTCAGCATCGAGGCGGCCGAAGGCGTCACCACCGGCATCTCCGCCTACGACCGCGCCCACACCATCCGCACCGCGGTCAAGCCCGATGCCAGGCCGGCCGACCTGCACCAGCCGGGCCACATCTTCCCGCTGATCGCCCAGCCGGGCGGGGTGCTGACCCGCGCCGGGCATACCGAGGCCGGGGTGGACCTGGCGATGCTGGCCGGGCTGGAGCCGGCCGGCGTGCTGGTGGAAATCCTCAACGAGGACGGCAGCATGGCGCGGCGCCCGCAGCTGGAGGTGTTCGCGCGCGAACACGGGCTGAAGATGGGCTCGATCGCCGACCTGATCGCCTACCGGCTGGCCACCGAGCACACGGTGGAGCGGGTGGACGAGCGCGGCATCGACACCGAGTTCGGCCCGTTCACGCTGGTCACCTACCGCGACCGCATCGCCCACGACCTGCATTTCGCGCTGGTCAGGGGCAATCCGGACGCGGCCACGCCCACCCTGGTCCGGGTGCAGGTGGAGAACCCGCTGGCCGACCTGCTGCACTGGCGCCGCGACGACTTCGGCGTGGCCGGCACCGACGCATTGCGCGCGATCGCCGCCGAGGGCCAGGGGGTGATGGTGGTGCTGTCGGCGCCGCGCGATGGCGATGCGCTGCTGGCGCGGCTGCGCAACGAAACCGTGGTGCGCCCGGCCGGCAAGGACAAGGACGTGGGCCAGTGGCGGCGCAATGGTGCGGGCGCGCAGATCCTGTCCGACCTCGGCCTGGGCAAGCTGCGCGTGCTGGGCACCCCGCGCCGCCAGATCGGCCTGGCCGGCTATGGCCTGGAGATTGTCGAGACCGTGCAGCCGCCGGCCCCGTGAGGGCCGGCGACCGCCGCGACACGTTAAACTGACCCACCTACTGGATCTGCGACACCCATGAGTCATTACGAAGGCGACCTGCGCGCCCCCGAGTCCGCGCGCTTTGCGATCATCGCCAGCCGCTGGAATGCCCGCATTACCGACACTCTGGTCGCCGGCGCCCGCCAGAGCCTGGCCGGCAACGGCATCACCGAGGACCTGGTCGACGTGGTCCGCGTGCCCGGCGCCTGGGAAATCCCGATGGCCGCCAACCGCGTGGCCCAGTCCGGCCGGCACGCGGCGATCATCGCCCTGGGCTGCGTCGTGCGTGGCGATACCCGCCACTATGAACACGTGGCCGACCTGTGCGCCGAAGGCCTGATGAGCGTGCAGCTGCAGACCGGCGTGCCGGTGCTCAACGGCGTGCTCGCCGTCGAGCGCATGGAGGATGCCGAGGCCCGCGCCGGCGGCAGCCATGGCAACAAGGGAGAAGAGTGCGCCCTGGCGGCGCTGGAAATGGTCAACCTGCTGGAGCAACTGCCGTGAACAAACCCAATGACAGCAGGAACGGCAAGCAGGTCCGCCGCGATGGCATCGACCCGGTGTTGCGTTCGCGCGCCCGCCGCCGCGCCCTGCAGGCGGTCTATGCCTGGCAGATCTCCGGCGGCAATTCGCAGCAGCTGATCGCCCAGTTTGCCCACGAGCAGGCGCACGAGATTGCCGATCTGGCGTATTTCGAGAACCTGGTCGACGGCGTGCTGCGCAACAAGGTCGAGCTGGACCAGGCGCTGCTGCCGTACCTGGATCGTGGCGTCGAGGAAGTCGACGCGATCGAGCGCGCCGTGTTGCGCGTGGCGGCCTACGAGCTGCTGCACCGCATGGACGTGCCGTACCGCGTGGTGATCAACGAGGCCATCGAAACCGCCAAGCGTTTCGGTTCCGAGCATGGCCACACCTTCGTCAATGGCGTGCTCGACCGCGCCGCGGTCGAATGGCGCAGGACCGAAGCCGGCCACTGAGCCTGGCCGTCGCCGGCGTGCCTGCGCGGCGCGCCGGTGGCCCTGCCGCCGCGCCCCCGGCGCGTGCGGATGCGGGACGCAACGCTCCCGCGCCTGCGAGCATGAATCGATGAGCCTGGCCGAATTCGCCCTGATCGACCGACTGCGTGCCCGCGCTGGCCAGCGCGACGACGTCGTGCTCGGCATTGGCGATGACGCGGCATTGCTGGCGCTGCCACCCGGCGAGCAGCTGGTGGTCACCGCCGACACCCTCAACGCCGGCGTGCATTTCCCGGCCGAGACGGCGCCGTTCGACATCGGCTGGAAGACCCTGGCGGTGAACCTGTCCGACCTGGCGGCGATGGGTGCGCAGCCGCGCTGGGTAACCCTGTCGCTGTCACTGCCTGACGGCGATCCGGCGTGGCTGGATGGTTTTGCCGATGGCCTGTTCGCGCTGGCCGATCAGCACGGCGTTGCCCTGGTCGGGGGCGATACCACCCGCGGGCCGTTGTCGATCTCGGTCACCGCGATGGGTTCGGTCCCGGCCGGCCAGGCGCTGCGCCGCGATGGTGCCCGGGCCGGTGACGAAGTGTGGATCAGTGGCGTGCCGGGCGAGGCGGCGCTGGCCCTGGCGCTGTGGCAGCGCGGCGTGCTGGACGTGGCGGTGCGTGCGCCCGATCCCCACGCCGAAGCGCTGCGCCTGCGCCTTTGCCGACCGACGCCGCAGGTGGCACTGGGCCTGGCGTTGCGTGGCATCGCCACGGCCGCGATCGATATCTCCGATGGGCTGTCCGCCGACCTCGGCCACCTCTGTGTGCGCAGTGGCGTGGCTGCACGGCTGCAGCTGCAAGCACTGCCGCGTTCGGCAGCGCTGGACGTGCACGCAGCGAGCGAACAGGCCTGGCCGCTGCAGGCCGGCGGTGGTGACGACTACGAGCTGTGCTTCACCGCATCACCCGAGAACCGCGGGCGGGTGCTGGCTGTGGCCGCGGCTGCCGGGGTCGGGGTGAGCTGCATCGGCCGCCTAGAAACCGGGCAGGGCGTGCATTGGCACAAGCCCGACGGCCAGCCTTGGTCGCCTGCCCGTAGCGGCTTCGACCACTTCCGCTGAGCCCATCCATACCGTGCCGCATTGCGGCGTGAATCCTGCCGTACCCATTGGTACGTTGCGCGCGCGTCTCCCCCACGGCGTAAGGCATCCCGGACCCCCGTCCGGGATCTTTCCCTACCCGGAGAACACGCATGCACCGTACGGCCAAACGGATCCTTGCAAGTGCGACCCTGCTGCTCGCTGCCACCACCGCCTGGGCGGGCGACTACAGCAAACGCTACGAACGCATCGATAGCTTTGACGGCACGGCGCTCGGCGCCGTGGTGCTGGAACCGAAGAACCAGGGCGCCGGCCCGTTCCCGCTGGTGGTGATGCCGGCCAGCTGGTCGCTGCCCAACCTCGAATACGTTGGCCGCGCGGCGAAGATGGCCGGCGACGGCTACATCGTGGTCAGCTACACCTCGCGGGGTTTCTGGGATTCGGCCGGCCAGATCGACATCGCCGGTCCTGCCACGGTCGAGGATGTGTCGGCGGTGATCGACTGGGCACTGGCCAATACCCGGGCCAACCAGAACGCGATCGGTGCCTCGGGCATCTCCTACGGTGCCGGCGTCAGCCTGCTGGCTGCAGGATGCGACCCCCGCATCAAGGCCGTGGCCGCACTCAGTGGCTGGACCGACCTGCAGGAATCGCTGTACGCCAATGCCACCCCGAGCAAGCAGGGCATCCTGCTGCTCGGCGGCGCCGGCGTGCTGACCGGCCGGCCCGGCCCGGAGCTGTCGGCGGTGATCAACGCTTCGCTGCGCGGGGACTTCCATGGCGCGGTCAACAGCGTGCTGCCGGTGGCCGCCGAGCGCGGCGCGCGCAGCGAGCTGGCCAACATCAACCGCAACCGCACCGCGGTGCTGCTGGCCAACGCCTACAACGACGCACTGTTCCCGCCGGGCCAGCTGGTGTCCTTCTACAACGGCCTGGCCGGCCCCAGGCAGCTGATCTTCAGTCATGGTGACCACGCCACTGCGGAGATCCCCGGTGCGCTGGGCCTGGACAACGCGGTCTATGACGCGACCACGCGCTGGTTCGACCACCACCTCAAGGGCAGCGCCAACGGCGTGCCGGGCGAACCCTCCGTACGGCTGGCGACCACCGGCGGCCAGTGGCTGGGCTTTGCCAACTGGGGCGCGGTGCAGGCCAACCCCGTGCGTTACGGCCTGACCAAGCCTACCGGCCTGCTGTCGCCGACCGGCTCGCTGGCCAGCGCCCACGCCAACGGCTGGCAGCACGGCATCACCACCGCGTTGCCGACCGTGGCGGATTCGGGCGTGGTGATGATCAGCGGCCTGGCCCAGGGCCTGGGCCTGCCGACCACCGCTTCGTTGCCGCTGGTCAGCCGCGTGGGGGCGGCGGTGTGGACCGGTCCGGCGTTGAGCAGGAAGTCGGTGCTGGCCGGAGCTCCCAGCCTGCGGCTGACGGTGACTCCGAGCCAGTCGGAAGTGACGCTGTTCGCCTACCTGTACAGCGTCAACGCACTCGGCGCCGGCGAGCTGCTGAGCTACAAGCCGTACACGCTGACCGGCAGCGCCGGCAAGGCGCGCACGCTGGAAATCGAGATGGAGGCTACCGCGGCGGAGATTGCCGCCGGCCGCCGGCTGGCGCTAGTCATCGACACCACCGACCCGCGCTATGCCGACCGCACCAGGGCGCTGGGTTCGGTGACGTTCTCCTCGCCGGCCTCTGCGCCGTCGGAGCTGCGCGTGCCGCTGCACTGACTTGAAGGGGCTGCGGATGCAGGTGCATCCGCAGCCATCCGTCCCATCCATTCAACCCGGCGGCAGCACCTTGCCGGGGTTGAGGATGCCGTCCGGATCGAGTGCCGCCTTGATCGCGCGCATCGTCGCCAGCGTGGCCGGATTGAACGCGCGGTCCATGAAGTCGCGCTTGGATAGCCCGATGCCGTGTTCGCCCGACAGCGTGCCACCCAGCCCCAGCGTCAGCTCGAACACCCGCGGCAGCGCGGCGTGGGCGCGGGCGTTCTCGTCCGGATCCTCGGGGTGGTACAGGATGTTGACGTGCAGGTTGCCGTTGCCGGCATGGCCGAAGGTGACGATCGGCAGGGTGAACTCCGCCGATAGCGTCTGCACCCCGGCCACCAGCTCGGGGATGCGCGACACCGGCACCACCACGTCCTCGTTGATCTTGCCCGGGGCAATACTGCGCAGCGCGGGCGACAGCGCGCGCCGCGCCGCCCACAACCGGTCGCGCGCGCTGCCATCGGTGGCCACGTCCAGTTCCAGCAGGCCCTCGCCTTCGGCGGCGCTGGCTAGTGCATTGAGCGCGTAGGGCAGGGTGTCGTCGTCGCCGTCGGCCTCGACCAGCAGCATCGCGCCGGCCTGAGGTACCTGCGCGCCGTTGAGCCGCAGCAGTTCCAGGCTGCGCGCATCCATGAATTCCAGCATTGCCGGCGTCACCGGCTGCGCCATCACCCGCGACACCGCCGCGGCCGCGCAATCGGCATCGCGGTAGAGCACGCGCAGCCCGGCCTGCGCGCGCGGCCGCGGCGCCAGCTTCAGCGTCGCCTCCACGATCAGCGCCAGCGTGCCCTCGCTGCCGACCAGCAGGTGGGTCAGGTCGTAGCCGGTAGCGTCCTTGGTCCACGGCCCGCCGCATTCGATCAGCTCGCCGGTGCCGGTCACGGCCACCAGGCCGAGCACGTTGTCGCGGCTGGTGCCGTACTTCACCGCGCGCGGACCACCGGCATTGGTGGCGAGGTTGCCACCGATGCTGCAGATCTCGGCGCTGGAGGGATCCGGCGGCCAGAACAGGCCATGCGGGGAAAGCGCGTGCTGCAGGTCGCCATTGAGCACGCCCGGCTCGACCACCGCGCAGCGGTCTTGCGGCCGCAGCGCGAGGATGCGGTTCATGCGCGCGAACGAGAGCACGATGCCGCCGGCGCTGGGTACCGCCGCGCCGGTGGTGCCGGTGCCGGTGCCACGCGCGACCAGCGGCACGCCATGCTCGCGGCAGGCACGCACCAGCGCCTGTACCTGGCTGCGTTCGGCCGGCATCGCCACTGCCTGTGGCAGGGCGTGACGCCAGGAGTTGTCCTGCGCGTGCGCCTGCAGCGCGGCTTCATCGGTGCGCCAGCCACCGCCCAAGAGTTGCGACAGGTGCTGGTCGAGAACGGCGGGCAGGACGGTCATCGGGGGTCCAGTAGAGGGCGCTCAGCAATCGTCGGCGCGGAACGCATCGCGGATCCAGTGCAGGCGCGGTGGCTCGCCGTCGGCTTCGACCACGTCGAAACGGCACGGGGCCTGCGCATGCTGCGGATGGCTGGCCAGGAACAGTTGGGCGGCCTGCAGCAGTCGCCGGCGTTTGTGCAGGTCGACCGAGGCGGCGCCACCGCCGAACGCGGACGAGCGCCGGTAACGCACTTCAACGAACACCAGTGCCGGACCGTCGAACATCACCAGGTCCAGTTCGCCACCGCGGTAGCGGACGTTGCCGGCCAGCGGCCGAAGTCCCGCGGCCTGCAGGTGGGCAAGGGCGGCGGCTTCCACCGCCGCGCCGCGTTGCTGCCGGTCAGCGGCCATCGGCGATCGGTATGGGCCGCCCGCCGCTGAAGGTGGACCACGCCGGCAGGCGCAGCACGTTGCCGAAGCCATCCAGCTGCAGGGTGCCGGTGGCGCCGCGAATGCCGCCTTCCGGCGCATTGGCCAGCTTTTCCAGATGCGCGGTGAGCTGCCAGGCGTCGTGGCCGAAGGCGAACAGGCGCGCGGCACCGCCGCGGGCGGTCGGCAGGCTGCCCGCCAGCGTGGTGGCATTGGGCAGGCCGGACACGCCGCGTGCGGTCCAGGCTTCGGTCGGGAAGGCGATGCCGTCCAGGGTCATGTCTTCCTCGGCCTTGCCGGTGCCCGACAGCAGCTGCGAGGTACCGACGCGGCTGGCACCGGACAGGCCGGCCATCGCCAGCTGCGGCGCCAGTGCGCGGGCCTGGTTGCCGCGCACGGCCAGCAGCACCGCATCGGCATTTCCGGCCTGGCGCAGCTGCGCGCCGATGTCGGCCGGGTTGTCGCTGACGGTGAGGGTGGCCAGCACCTGCCCGCCGCGTTCGACGAAGCGCTGGGCGAACGAGGCGGCGGCGCGGCGGCCGGTGTCATCGCTGCTGCTGATCACCACCGCGCGCGAGCGCTCGCGGCTGACCAGGTATTCGGCGGCCATGATCCCGTCGTCTTCCGGCGCCAGCGAGAAGCCGGCGCTGCCGGCCGGCGGCAGGTCCTTGCCACGGTTCAGCGCCAGCACCGGCACCGGCAACTGCTCGCGGGCGAACAGTGCCTCGACCTCGTCGCGGCCGAGCGGGCCGATGATGAAGTCCGCACCCTCGCTGACCGCACGGTCATAGGCGTTGCCGGCACCGAAGGGCGTGCCCTTGGTGTCGATGAAGGTGATTTCCGGGCGGCGGCGGGTCTCGGCGTAGTAACCGGCCAGCAGGCCGTCGCGCACCGGCGCGGCGGCGGTGGCCAGGTTGCCGCTGAGCGGCAGCAGCACCGCCAGCTTGGCCGGCGGGCGATAGCCGTCGCGGTCGGCCGGCGGCCACTTGCTGGTGTCCAGACGGGCCTGGGCGTCGCGGTCGAACGGGCGCGGCAACGGCAGCCCGCGCGAGATCAGGGCGCGGCCGGCGTAGTTGTACAGCGGCTCGCCGGCCGGCAGGGCGGCAGTGCGGCTGCGCAGGGTGGCATCGTCCACCGACGCCAGCAGGCGGGTGATCGCCTTCTGGTTGTCGCCGCGTTCGGCGGTCGGCAGCTGGGCACGGGCGCGTGCCGCGGCGGCGTCGAACGCCCTGCCGGTGCCTTCCAGCGCCTGGGCGCTGGCAAGGTACCAGCGCGCCTGCAGCGGCTGCGGTACCTGTTCGACAGTGCTGGCCAGCGCCTGCAGCGCCTGGGCGGGCTGGCCATCAGCCAGCGCCAGCTCGGCATTGGTCAGCTGGAAGCGCTGCAGGCTGGGGCCGGAAAGCTGGCGCGGCTGGACCTGCGCCAGCAGCGTGCGGGCGCGCGCTGCGTCACCGGCGGTGAGCCAGGCAAAGGCCGCATCGGCCAGCAGCTGGCTGCGCGTGGCACCGCGTACCTGGCTGGCCTGGGCCTCGAGCTGCTGCGCGGCCTCGCGGGCGTTGCCCTGTTCGATCAGGGCCAGCGAGGCCTGCCGGGCAGGCGAGGCCGCGGGCTGGACACTGGTGGTGGCGCAGCCTGCGAACAGCAGCAACGACAGCGACAGGGCGGAAATGCGTGCGACTGGCTTGTTCATTTGGGTTCCGTTCGACAGGGCGCGGCGGGGCCGGCCGGGGAAACGGTACGATTCTAACCTTGACCGAGGGAGTGCCGTTTCATGAGTTCCGCCACGCTGTACGTCGTTGCCACGCCGATCGGCAATCTCGGGGATCTTTCCCCGCGCGCGCAGGAGGTACTGCGCTCGGTGGCGGCGGTATGCGCCGAGGACACCCGGCACACGCGGCCGCTGCTGGCCCACTTCGGCATCAACAAGCCGCTGCTCGCTCTGCACGACCACAACGAGGACAGCATCGCCGGCCGGATCGTCGCCCGCCTGCTGGGTGGCGAGTCGCTGGCGCTGGTCAGTGATGCCGGCACCCCGCTGGTCAGCGATCCCGGCTTCCGCCTGGTGCGCGCGGCGCGCGCGGCCGGGGTCAAGGTCAGCCCGGTGCCCGGTGCGTGCGCGGCAATCGCTGCGCTGAGCGTGGCCGGGCTGCCGAGTGACCGTTTCCTGTTCGAGGGCTTCCTGCCGGCCAAGTCCGGCGCGCGTCGCGAGCGCCTGCAGCGGCTGGCCAGCGAGACCGCGACGCTGGTGTTCTACGAATCCTCGCACCGCATTGCCGAGTCGCTGGCCGACATGGCGGCCGTATTCGGCGGCGAGCGTCCGGCGGTGATCGCGCGCGAGCTGACCAAGCTGTTCGAAACCGTGCTTGATGGCTCGCTGCAGGACCTGCTGGCGCGGGTCGATGCCGACGACAACCAGCGCAAGGGCGAGTTCGTGGTGATGGTGCAGGGCGTGGGCGACGACGAGGCTGCCAGGCTTGCCGAAGGCCGTCGCCTGTACGCAAGGCTCAACGAGCACCTGCCGCCGTCGGCTGCGGCCAAGCTCGCTGCCGAACTCAGTGGCGCCCCGCGCAAGGCACTGTACGGCCAGGGTGGCAGTGACTGAGCCCTGCGTCCTGGCCTGGCGTGCCGGCTCGGCCGGGACCCTGCTGTCGCGGCTGGAACTGGATGGGCTGCCGGCCGCCGAGGCCGCGCTGCTGGACAAGAAGGGCCGCGAACGCTGGCTGATGGCCGGGTGGCTGGCGGAGCGGGCGCACACGCTGGCCTATCCGCTGCGGGTACTGGCCTGCGAACGTCCGGATTTCCTGCTCGACGGCCCCGGCCTGAAGATGGGCATGGAGTGCATGGAAGTGGTACCGGCCGAGTTCAAGAGGCTGCAGACCGAGCTGCGCGACGTGAATTCCGGCTGGGTCGAGCCGCTGCGTGCGCCCGGCCAGTTCGAGTGGGACTGGAGCAACCCGGTGCTGGCCGGACTGCTGGCACGCGCCCACCGGCAGCAGCAGTCACCGGAGGATCCGCGCGGACTGTGGCTGTCGGTGATGGCGTGGGCGGTGGCCAAGAAGCGCGACATCCTCCACCGCAATGGTTTCCAGCGGCGCCCCGTCAATGGCCTGCTGCTGCACGACAACTGGCCACTGCCAGAGCTCGATCCGCTGCCGGTGGAGCGGCTGCACCAGTCGCTGTTCGAGGCCGGGGCCTACGCCGACTTCCAGCTGGTGGCGTTCATGCGCGAAGGCCGGGTCTGGCAACTCGAAGCCGCCGGCGTCATCGAGCCGCCGCGCCCGGCCGGCAACGGCGGCTGATCCGCGCTGCGATGTCGCGGCGACAGGCACGCGCTGGCCGGCCATGCGACAATGCGCGCTGGCGGAGTCGGCCAGGCAGTCGCGTCATTCCTTCGGGAATGCCGAGGAAAGTCCGGGCTCCACAGGGCAAGGTGCCAGGTAACGCCTGGGCGGCGCGAGCCGACGGAAAGTGCAACAGAAAGATACCGCCGAACGGTCCTGCGGGATGCGTGGTAAGGGTGAAATGGTGCGGTAAGAGCGCACCGCGAGTCTGGCAACAGACCGGTACGGCAAACCCCACCTGGAGCAAGACCAAATAGGGACCCAATGACGTTGCCCGCGTCGGGTCCGGGTAGGTTGCTTGAGCGTCACGGTGACGTGGCGCCTAGAAGAATGACTGTCCACGACAGAACCCGGCTTACCGGCCGGCTCCGCCACCTATTTCCCTGAATCCCAGGCCCCATGCGGGCCGGCGTTCACCGTGTGTGCTGACAAACTTTGTCTAAATCTGCCCTTCCTGTCGGTCGGGTACCGCGTGGCTGTGTTGGTACCACCTGCCTTCGTGGGCTCGGCCGGCAGGGCCCCTGCCGCTGATGGCCGCGCGACTTGCCGGGCCGGTGGCGCCGGGCCATCCAGCGCACGCAGCGCTACGCGCTCTCAGTCCTGTTCCCCGCCGAACTCGAGCCGGGTCTCGCTCAGAAATCGGCCTTCCGCGCCGAAGCGCTTCTCGTGGATGAACCCATGCCCGTGGTGATCAATGCCCAGCAGGGTGCTGGCGCGTGTGCCGTACTCAGGGCCGCGGATGAAGGACGGCGACAGCCGCCGCTCGAGCTCCAGGCCCACGCCGGTATCCGGCAGCTCGGGATCGGCGGCGCGTGTCTCGTCGGCCAGCGCCTGCCACAGCCGTGTCAGGTCGTCTCCGCCATCCTCCCGCCATTCCGCCATCGCCGTGAGCAACCGCCGGGTCTTGAGCCAGGGCGCATCCAGCGCGCCGTTGGACAGGCCATGGATCCCGGGTTCCAGGGCGCGATCCTGTAGCGGGTGGTTGCTGAGGAAGTGGCAACTTTCAGCGTCGGCCAGCAGCAGGTTGAACGGCGGGTACGCCGGAGCGCGCGCAAGCAATGCTCCTGCCTGGTCGGCTGCGCCCATCGACCTGGCCAGATAGGTGGCCACCAGCGCGCCACGCGAAGGCCCCTCGGGGCGGGCCAGCGGATCTCGGAAATTGGTCACCACCGCAGCGCGGCCGTCGGGGCTGGCCCCCATCCACGTCCCGCCCGAGCGCAGGTCGCGCCCGGCCAGGACCTGTCCCCCCGATTCAACCCAGGCCTGCAGCGCGGCGGTTGGACGTGCGTGGAACTCATCGCGGTTGCCGGCCATCAGCAGCCGCCAGCGGGGGTGGGATTTCCAGACAAGGCCGACCAGACACATGAACGGAATTGTGCCGGTTTGCACACTTCCCGGTCACGCTTGGATCACGGCCAAGCTGAATGGACCCACATCTTTCACACCCCCTCCACGGGGCTGAATTTCGCCCCAATCTCAAAAAATGAGACTAAACAGGAACTTGTGGATAAGCCTTGAACAATTCTCTAAAGATTGCCGCAAGCCATTGATGTGCATGGCGATTTCGCCTTCTGAAAGTTGTTGACAAAGTAAAGGTCGCTGCTAAGGTGGGCGCCAGAGGGAAAACCGGGTGTTTTGTGGTTTTTCGTGGTTCAATGACCGCCAAGGCGGATTTGGGAAGGTGCAGGCGGCGTGTTCCAGGGCGAGACGGCCATCACGGTGGATGACAAAGGGCGAATGGCGGTTCCCACCGCTTATCGCGACCTTGTCGCGCGCGCCGGAAACCGCCTGGTCCTGACCTACAACCCGTTCGAGGCCGGCTGCCTGTGGCTGTACGCCGAAGCCGAGTGGGAACGGGTCCGCGACTCCGTCATGGCCCAGCCCAACACCCAGCGCGTGGTGCGCACCCTGCAGCAGAAGCTCGTGGGTTCGGCCGCGCACCTGGAACTGGATGCCAATGCCCGCGTCAGTCTGCCCGCCAGCCATCGTGCTGCCGTGGGCATCGAGAAGAAGGCGGTGCTCATGGGTATGGGTGGCAAGTTCGAACTGTGGAGCGAGCAGGCTCATCGCGCACTGATCCAGCAGACATTGTCTGACGAGGATCTGGCCGGTGGGTTGCTCGACCTGACGTTGTGAGCCGGGGTGCCCGGGTGCGCGGGGAAGCGCAGGCCGGTCACCTCCCGGTGTCCCAGCCGTCGGCCCATCTGCCGGTGCTGTACACGCAGGTCCTCGAAGGCCTGCAGGTGACCGAAAACGGAACTTATCTCGATGGCACGTTCGGGCGGGGCGGTCATGCCCGTGGCGTGCTGCAAAAACTGGGCCAGAAAGGTCGACTGCTGGTGATGGACAAGGATCCCGAGGCGATTGCCGTGGCCGAGCGCGATTTCGCGCCGGACCCGCGCGTGTCGATCTTCCGCAGCTCCTTCGCCGACCTGCTGCACTGGGACGCCACCGCCGACGGCCTGGATGGCGTGCTGTTCGACCTGGGCGTGTCCTCGCCCCAGCTGGACGTGGCCGAGCGCGGCTTCTCCTTCGGCAAGGACGGCCCGCTGGACATGCGCATGGACCCGGACTCGGGCGAGAGCGCCGCGCAGTGGCTGGCCCGCGCCGAGGAGCGCGAGATCGCCGACGTGCTGTGGACCTACGGCGAGGAACGCGCCAGCCGCAAGATCGCGCGTGCGATCGTGGCCCAGCGCGAGAAGACCCCGCTCACCCGCACCGCGCAGCTGGCCGAGCTGATCAACCAGGTCGTGCCGCGTGGCAAGGACAAGTCCAATCCGGCCACCCGCAGCTTCCAGGCCATCCGCATCCACATCAACCGCGAGCTGGCCGACCTGGAGGCCGGGCTCGACGCGGCCGTGGCCCGGCTCAAGCCCGGTGGCCGGCTGGCGGTGATCAGCTTCCACTCGCTGGAAGACCGCATCGTCAAGCAGTACTTCAACAAGCTGGCCAAGGCGCCGCCGAGCAACCGCCGCCTGCCAGAACAGCAGGCCTTCGTGCCGACGCTGTCGTTGGTTGGCGGCGCGATCAAGGCCGACGAGGACGAGCTGGCAGCCAACCCGCGTTCCCGCAGCGCGGTGCTGCGCGTGGCGCAGAAGCTGGAGGTGCGCGCATGAGCCGCTTGCTGCTGGTCGTGCTGCTGGCCTGCACCATCGCCTCGGCGATCGGCGTGGTCTACATGCGCCACCGCCATCGCCAGCTGTTCGTCGAGCTGTCACGTCTGGAGCATGCACGCGACGAACTGAACATCGATTTCGGTCGGCTGCAGCTGGAGCAGGCCACCCTGGCCCAGGCCACCCGCGTGGACCAGGTGGCCCGTGGCCGCCTCGGCATGAAGTTCCCGGAAGCGGCCGACATCGTGGTGGTGCGCCCATGAACAGCTCCGGCCGCGCCCGTACCCGCACCCAGTTCAACCTGCGCCAGCGCCTGCTGTGGGTCGGCGTGGGCCTGGGCCTGTGCTCGGTGACCCTGGTTGGCCGCGCGGCCTACGTGCAACTGGTCAACAGCGACTTCTACCAGCGCCAGGGCGAGGCACGCTACCTGCGCGAAGTGCCGATCCCGACCTCGCGCGGCATGATCACCGACCGCAACGGCGAGCCGGTGGCGGTGTCCACGCCGGTGGCCTCGATCTGGGTCAATCCGCAGGAGCTGCTGCGCCATCCCGACCGCATTCCCGAGCTGGCGCAGGCGCTGCGGATCCCGGCCGACGAGCTGGGCACGCGCCTGTCGCAGAAGGCCGACAAGGAATTCATGTACGTGCGCCGCCGGATCAACCCGGATGAGGCCGAGCGCATCGTCGGGCTGAAGATCCCGGGTGTCTTCAGCCAGCGCGAGTTCCGCCGCTTCTACCCGCAGGGCGAGGCGATGGCCCACGTGCTGGGCTTCACCAACATCGATGACCGCGGCCAGGAAGGTCTGGAGCTGGCCTTCGACGACTGGCTGCGTGGCAAGCCCGGCGTCAAGAAGGTGATCCGCGACCGCAAGGGCGCGATCGTGGAAAGCATCGATCTGGTCCGTGCCGCCGAGCCGGGCAAGGATCTGACCCTGAGCATCGACCGCCGCATCCAGTTCCTGGCCATGCGCGAGCTGCGCAACGCGGTCACCGCGCACAAGGCGTCTGGCGGCTCGGTCGTGGTCATGGACGTGGCCACCGGCGAGGTGCTGGCCATGGCCAACCTGCCGACCTACAACCCCAACGCCGTGGGCAACGCCAAGCCGGACGCACGCCGCAACCGCGCGGTCACCGACCTGGTCGAGCCTGGCTCGACGATGAAGCCGCTGACCGTGGCCACCGCGCTGCAGGCCGGGGTGGTCTCGCCTGCCACCATCATCGACACCAATCCGGGCTACATGGCCCTGGGCCGCTACACGATCAAGGACGTACCGCGTAACAACGGCGTGCTCGACGTGACCGGCGTGATCACCCGCAGCTCCAACATCGGCGCGGCCAAGATCGTCGACAAGGTGCCGAACCAGACCTTCTACGATTCGCTGCGCAACTTTGGCTATGGCGTTGCGCCGCAGAGCGGCTTCCCGGGCGAGGCCGCCGGCATGCTGGCGCCGCCAGGGCGCTGGAACGGCCTGCAGAAGGCGACGATGTCCTATGGCTACGGCCTCAATGTCACCCCGCTGCAGATTGCCCAGGCTTATGCCGCGCTCGGCAACGGCGGCAAGCTGATCCCGCCGACCTTCATCAAGGGCCAGCGCAACGAGGCGCGCCAGGTCATCGATCCGAAGATCGCCACCGACGTGGTGCGGATGATGGAAACGGTGGTCACCCAGGGCGGCGCCAAGCAGGCCGGCATCCTCGGCTACCACGTGGCCGGCAAGACCGGTACCGCGCGCAAGGCCGGCCCGGGCGGCTATGTGCGCAACCACTACAACTCGCTGTTTGCCGGCGTGGTGCCGGCGACCAACCCGCGCTTTGCCACGGTGATCGTCGTCAATGACCCGCAGGGCGGCACGTACTACGGCGGCCTGGTCTCCGCACCGGTATTCCACCACGTGATGGAGGGTGCGCTGCGGCTGATGGACGTACCGCCGGACGACATCCAGTCGTGGCTGGCTGCGCAGGCCTCGGGCAAGATCGGCCACGCCGCCAGCATCCTGCCGACCGCGCCGGAAGCCCAGGACCTGCCCGATCCGGCCGCCGAGTTCGACGCCGCGCTGCCCACCGCCGCGGCGGCGCCGGCCCAGGCGCAGGAGGCGCGCCAGTGAGCCGCACGATGCCGCTGTCGCACCTGCTGCCGGACGTCGCGCTGGCCCATGACCCGGCGATCTCCGGCCTGGTGCTGGACAGCCGCGCCGTGCGCCCGGGCGATGCCTTCGTGGCGATCGCCGGTTTTGGTGCGCATGGCCTGGGTTTCGTCGAACAGGCGCGCGCGGCCGGTGCCAGCGCGATCCTGTTCGAACCACCGGCCCCGGCCGGACTGCCGGCGCCGACCGACGCCATTGCCGTGCCGGGGCTGCGCGGCCGCCTCGGCGCGATGGCCGACAAGTTCCATGGCCATCCCTCGCACGTGATGACGATGGTTGGCGTTACGGGCACCAACGGCAAGACCTCCACCGTGCAGCTGCTCGGCCAGGCCTGGCAACTGCTGGGTGTGCGCAGCGGCAGCGTCGGCACGCTGGGTGTCGGCCTGTACGGGCAGGTGGTGCCGACCGGTTTCACCACGCCGCTGGTGCTGCAGACCCACGAGGTGCTGGCCCAGCTGCGCGACCAGGGCGCGCAGGCGGTGGCGATGGAAGTCAGCTCGCACGCGCTCGACCAGGGCCGCGTGGACGGCGTGCACTACGACGTGGCGGTGTTTACCAACCTCACCCGTGACCATCTCGATTACCACGGCGACATGGCCAGCTACGGCGCGGCCAAGGCCCGCCTGTTCCACCGTCCGGCGCTGAAGACGGCGGTGGTGAACCTGGACGACGCGTTCGGCGTCGAGCTGACCGCCGGAATCGATGCCGAGGTGCAGGTGCTGGGCGTGAGTTCGCGTGGCCACACTGCGGCACGGGTCTGCGCGCAGTCGCTGCAGCTCGACGGCCGTGGCATCGGCTTCGACCTGGTCATAGATGGCCACGCCCATGCCGTGCGCTCGCCGCTGCTGGGCCGCTTCAACGTCGACAACCTGCTGGCCGTGGCCGCGACCCTGCTGGCGCTCGACCACGAGCCCTCGCGCGTGGCCGCGGTGCTGTCCCAGCTGCAGCCCATCCATGGCCGCATGAACCGCCTCGGCGGTGGTGATGGCCAGCCGCTGGTGGTGGTCGATTACGCCCACACCCCCGACGCGCTGGAGCAGGCGCTGCTCAGTCTGCGCGACCACGTCGCCGGCCGGCTGACGTGCGTGTTCGGCTGCGGCGGCGACCGTGATACCGGCAAGCGCCCGCAGATGGCGACCATCGCCCAGCGCCATGCCGACGTGGTGATCGTCACCGACGACAACCCACGCACCGAGGATGGCGACCGCATCGTCGCCGACATCCTCAAAGGATTCGACAACCCCGGCAGCGTGACCGTGCAGCGCGACCGCGCGCAGGCCATCGCCCAGGCCATCGCCCAGGCGGGCCCCGGGGACATCGTGCTGGTGGCCGGCAAGGGCCACGAGCCGTACCAGGAGATCGCAGGCATCAAGCATCCGTTCGACGACAGCGAGGTCGCCGCCAGCGCACTGGCCGCCCGCGCAACCGGGGGGCTGGCATGAAGCGCACCCCCCTGTCCCTGATCGCCCACTGGGCCGGTGGCGAACTGCATGGCGAGGACACCACCATCGACGCCATCAGCAACGACACCCGTACCCTGGCCGGCGGCAGCCTGTACGTGGCGCTGCGCGGGGAGCGCTTCGACGGCCATGACTTCGCCGCCGACGCGGTGATGCGCGGTGCCAGCGCGCTGCTGGTCGAGCGCCTGCTCGAGGTGGAACTGCCTCAGGTGCTGGTGGCCGACGCCGAACTGGCGCTGGCCCGCATCGCCGCCGGCATGCAGCGCGACCGCGACACGGCGGTGTTCGCGCTGACCGGCAGCAACGGCAAGACCAGCGTCAAGTCGCTGCTGCTGTCGATCCTGGAGCGTGCGGCGCTGGTCCGCGGCTGGCGCGTCTACGCCAACCCGGGCAACCGCAACAACGAGATCGGCCTGCCGCTGGCGGTGATCGACGCACCCGAAGATGCCGACGTGGCCATCTACGAGATGGGCGCCGGCAAGCCGGGCGACATCGCCTACCTGACCGACATCGCCCGTCCGCGCTATGCGCTGGTCAACAACATTGCCGCCGCCCACCTCGAGCGCCTGGGCAGCCTGCTCGGCGTGGCCGAGACCAAGGGCGCGATCTACGCCGCGCTGCCGGCCGATGGCGTGGCCATCATCAATGCCGACGACGCGTTCGCACCGTGGTTCGAGCAGCACTGCGTCGGCACCCCGGCGCGCTGCCAGGTGCTGCGCTTCGGCCTGGACCACAGCGCGCAGGTCACCGCACGTGCGTTGCAGCTGGCCCCGAACGGCTCGCACTTCGTACTGGTGACCCCGGCCGGCGAGGCCGAGGTGACGCTGGCATTGCCGGGCCGCCACAACGTCCTCAACGCGCTGGCCGCCGCCTCGATGGCGCTGGCCGCCGGACTGGAGCCTGCGCTGATCGCCGAGGGCCTGGCCCACGCGCAGCCGGTGCCCGGCCGCCAGATCGCGCACGTGCTGCCCGGTGGCGCGGTGCTGGTGGATGACAGCTACAACGCCAACCCGGGTTCGCTGGCCAGCGCGATCGATGCGCTGGCCGCCGCGCCGGAAGAGGGCTGGCTGGTGCTGGGCGACATGCGCGAACTTGGCGCCGATGCCGAGGCGCTGCACGCCCAGGCCGGGTGCCGCGCACGCCAGGCGGGGCTGAAGCGCCTGTACGCGCTGGGCCCGCTGAGTGCCGCCGCCGCTGCCGCCTTCGGCGAGGGTGGCCGCCACTTCGACAGCCACGCCGCGCTGGCACAGGCGCTGGAAGCCGAACTTCATGCTGGCGTGCGTTGCCTGGTCAAGGGCTCGCGCGGCAGCGCCATGGACAAGATCGTGACCGCGCTTCTGTCGCGCGGCGAGGAAACCCCGCATGTTGCTTGAACTGGCCCGTTGGCTGCAGCAGTTGGAGAGCCTGTTCGGGCTGTTCAACTACCTGACCTTCCGCGGCATCCTGGCGGCGCTGACCGCGCTTGGCCTTTCGCTGTGGTTCGGCCCGGCCGCAATCCGCCGCCTGGCCCAGCTCAAGGGGGGCCAACCGATCCGCAAGGACGGCCCGCAGTCGCACTTCTCCAAGGCTGGTACCCCGACCATGGGCGGCGGCCTGATCCTGGTCACCGTACTGCTCTCGGTGCTGATGTGGGGCGACCTGCGCAACCGCTATGTGTGGGTGGTGCTGGTGGTGATGCTGTGCTTCGGCGCGATCGGCTGGTACGACGACTGGATCAAGATCGTCCGCCGCGACCCGAACGGCCTGAAGTCGCGCTGGAAATACCTGCTGCAGTCGATCTTCGGGCTGGCCGCCGGCCTGTTCCTGTATTTCACCGCCGACGTGCCGGCCGAGCTGACCTTCTATATCCCGATGTTCAAGGCCTTCGCGCTGCCGCTGGCCGGCGTGACCTTCGTGGCCCTGGCCTACTTGTGGATCGTCGGCTTCTCCAACGCGGTCAACCTGACCGACGGCCTCGATGGTCTGGCGATCATGCCCACGGTGCTGGTGGCCTGTGCGCTGGGCGTGTTCGCCTATGCCTCCGGCCACGCCCAGTTCGCCGAATACCTGCAGATCCCGCGCATCCCCGGCTCGGGCGAACTGGTGATCATCTGCGCCGCCATTGCCGGCGCCGGCCTGGGTTTCCTGTGGTTCAACACCTATCCGGCGATGGTGTTCATGGGTGACATCGGTGCGCTGGCGCTGGGCGCCGTGCTCGGCACCATCGCGGTGATCGTGCGCCAGGAGCTGGTGCTGGTGATCATGGGCGGCATCTTCGTGATCGAGACGCTCTCGGTCATGATCCAGGTGGCCAGCTTCAAGCTGACCGGCAAGCGCGTGTTCCGCATGGCGCCGATCCACCACCACTTCGAACTCAAGGGCTGGCCGGAGCCGCGCGTGATCGTGCGCTTCTGGATCATCTCGGTGGTGCTGGTGCTGATCGGCCTGGCGACGCTGAAGGTGCGCTGATGAATGACCTGTCGCGCCAGGCAACCCGACTCGACGCCATCGAGGGCAGCTACGACAAGTGGCTGCTCGGCGCGGCCGTGTCCCTGGCCGGCCTCGGCGTGGTGATGGTGGCCTCCAGCTCGATCGCGATGACCGCCAATCCGTTCCACTACCTGATCCGCCACCTGGTGTTCATCGGGCTGGGCGTGGCGATGGCGGTGGCGGCGATGCGCACCGACCTGAAGTCGATCGAGAAGCACAACCAGCTTCTGCTGCTGGGCTGCTTCGCGCTGCTGCTGGTGGTGTTCATCCCGGGCCTGGGCAGCACCGTCAACGGTGCGCGGCGCTGGGTCAACCTCGGCTTCTCACGCTTCCAGACCGTGGAAGCGGTCAAGGTGCTGTACGTGGTGTGGCTGTCCAGCTACCTGGTGCGCTTCCGCGACGAGGTCAACGCGACCTGGATCGCGATGCTCAAGCCGATCGGCATGGTGCTGGCGCTGGTGCTGCTGCTGATGTTCCAGCCGGACTTCGGCTCGTCGATGCTGCTGCTGGGCATCACCGGCGGCATGCTGTTCCTGGGTGGTGCGCCGATCAAGCGCATCGTCGGCCCGATCTCGCTGCTCGTGCCGGTACTGGCCGCACTGGTGTACTTCGAGCCGTACCGCATGCGCCGCGTGACCTCGTTCGTCGATCCGTGGGCCGACCAGCTGGGCTCCGGTTACCAGCTGTCCAACGCGCTGATGGCCATCGGTCGCGGCGAATGGACCGGCGTCGGCCTGGGTGCCTCGATCCAGAAGCTGAACTACCTGCCCGAAGCGCATACCGACTTCATCTTCTCGGTGATCGCCGAGGAGCTGGGCTTCCTCGGCGTGTGCATGGTGCTGGTGCTGTACGCGGTGCTGGTCGGCCGTGCGCTGTGGCTGGGCGCGCGCTGCGTCGAAATGAAGCGCCACTTCTCCGGTTACATCGCCTTTGGCGTGGCGCTGTGGATGGCAATGCAGACCTTCGTATCGATCGGCGTGAACCTGGGTCTGCTGCCGACCAAGGGCCTGACCCTGCCGCTGATTTCCTCGGGCGGCTCCAGCGTGATGATGACCTGCGTGGCCATCGGCCTGTTGCTGCGGGTCTCCTATGAGTACGACCGCGCCGTGCGCCGCCATGCGTTCCGCATGGACGAGGCTGCCACCCCGGCGCGCCCGGCTGCCGACAGCGATGCGCCGGCAGCGGTCGCCCCCGTGGCTGCCCGTACCGTGGCGCCGCTGCCCTCGCGTGGCACGAGCCGCGTGCAGCCACGCGTCGAACCGACCTTCGGAGGCCTGGCATGAGCGCCGTTGCTTCCAGCCCGCGCCCGGTGATGATCCTGGCCGGCGGCACCGGTGGCCACATCTTCCCGGCACTGGCCGTGGCCAAGGTGCTGCGTGCCCGCGGCGTGCCGGTGGTCTGGATGGGCGCGGCCGGGGCGATGGAAACCCGGCTGGTCCCGCAGCACGACATCCCGCTGGATACGCTGCAAATCGGCGGCCTGCGCGGCAAGGGCAAGCTGGCCCTGCTGGGCGCGCCGTTCCGGGTGATGCGCGCGATCCGCGCCGCCGGCTTCGTGATCGGCGACCGCAAGCCGCGGGCGGTGATCGCCTTTGGCGGATTTGCCTCCGGGCCGGGCGGCATTGCCGCGCGACTGCATGGCCTGCCGCTGCTGGTGCATGAGCAGAACCGTGCACCGGGAATGACCAACCGCGTCCTGTCCCGCTTCGCGCGCCGCCTGCTGACCGGTTTCCCGGGCAGCTTCGCGACCGGCGAGGAAGCGGTTGGCAACCCGGTGCGTGCCGAGATCGCCGCCATCGAGGCGCCGCAGACCCGCCTGGCCGGCCGCAGCGGTCCGCTGCGCCTGCTGGTGCTCGGTGGCAGCCAGGGTGCGCGCGTGCTGAACAACGCGGTGCCGGCGGCCATTGCCGCACTGGGCGATTCGGTGCAGATCCAGGTGCGCCACCAGAGTGGCGAGAAGCTGCACGGCGAAGCGCTGGCGGCCTATCGCGAGGCCGGCGTGGAAGCCGAAGTCACGCCGTTCATTGCCGACATGGCGCAGGCCTTCGCCTGGGCCGACCTGGTGGTGTGCCGTGCCGGCGCTTCCACCCTGGCCGAGCTGTGTGCCGCCGGCGTGGGCAGCGTGCTGGTGCCGTTCGCCGCGGCGGTCGATGACCACCAGACCCGCAACGCCGAATACCTGGTCGGGCGTGGCGCCGCCACCCTGCTGAAGCAGGACGAGGCGCTTGCAACCAACCTGCAGGGCGTGCTGCGCAGCCTGCATGAAGATCCCGCCCGTCGCATGTCGATGGCGCAGGCCGCCCGCGGGCTGGCCAAGGTCGATGCCGCCGAGCGCATCGCCGACATCATTCTCGAGGAATCCGCATGAACACCCACGTCCGCGCCCAGCACCAGCGGGGTTGCGCATGATCCGTCGCCTGCACGACACCACCGACCTGGTGCGCGCCTTCCCGCGCGTGCATTTCGTCGGCATCGGCGGCACCGGCATGAGCGGCATCGCCGAGGTCATGCTGACCCTGGGTTATGAAGTCTCCGGCTCGGACAACGCCGACAACGCCGCCACCCGCCGCCTGGCCGGGCTGGGCGCGCGGGTGATGCGCGGGCATTCGGCTGCCAACGTGCTCGGCACCGACTGCGTGGTCGTTTCCAGCGCCATCCGCGAGGACAACCCCGAACTGATGGAAGCGCGCAGCCAACGCATCCCGATCATGCCGCGCGCGGCGATGCTGGCCGAGCTGATGCGCTTCCGCCGCGGCATCGCCGTGGCCGGTACCCACGGCAAGACCACCACCACCTCGCTGACTGCCGCGGTGCTCAGCGAAGGCGGGCTGGACCCGACCTTCGTCATCGGTGGCCAGCTGCTGGCCGCCGGCGCCAACGCCAAGCTTGGCGGTGGCCAGTGGCTGGTGGCCGAGGCCGACGAGAGCGACGGCAGCTTCCTGCGCCTGAACCCGCTGATGTCGGTGATCACCAACATCGACGCCGATCACCTGGAAAACTACGGCAACGACTTCGCCCGCGTGCAGGCCGCCTTTGCCGAATTCCTGCAGCGCCTGCCGTTCTACGGTCTGGCGGTGCTGTGCATCGATGATCCGGAAGTGGCCGCGCTGGCGGCGAAGACCCCGCGCCACGTGATGAGCTATGGCCTGAGCGCCAATGCCGACGTGCGCGCCGAGGACGTGGTGCAGGACGGTCCGCGCATGCGTTTCACCCTGCGCCTGCCCGAAGGCACCAGCCTCCCGGTGACCCTGGCGCTGCCGGGCAGGCACAACGTGCTCAATGCGCTGGCCGCCGCCGCGGTGGGCTGGCAGCTGGGCGTGGCCCCGGAGGCCATCGCCCGCGCGCTGGAAAGCTTTGCCGGCATCGGCCGTCGCTTCAACGATCTGGGCGAGGTCACCACCAGCAGTGGCGCGCGCGTGCGCGTGGTCGATGACTACGGCCATCATCCGCGCGAACTGGAAGCGGTGTTCGCCGCCGCCCGTGGCGGCTGGCCGGACAAGCGCCTGGTGGTGGCCTTCCAGCCGCACCGCTACAGCCGCACCCGCGACCAGTTCGACGCGTTTGCCGCGGTGCTCAGCAGCGTCGATGCGCTGGTGCTCAGCGAGGTCTATCCGGCCGGCGAGGCGCCGATCCCGGGCGCCGATGCGCGTTCGCTGGCCCGTGCCATCCGCGCCCGTGGCCGCAGCGAGCCGGTGGTCGTCGGCCAGGCCGACGAACTGGCCAGCGTGCTGCCGGACGTCCTGCAGGACGGCGACCTGCTGCTGATGATGGGGGCGGGTGACATCGGCTACGTCGCCCAGCAGCTCGCACGCGAAGGCTTCAAGGAGGCCTCGGCCTGATGAGCCAGCCCGTGTTCCCGCCGCTGCGTTGCACCGATCCGGCCGTGTTCGGCCGCGTCGCCGTGCTGCTGGGCGGGACCTCCAGCGAACGCGAGGTCTCGCTTGATTCCGGCCGCAATGTGCTGGAAGCGCTGCGTGCGCGTGGCGTGGATGCGGTGGCGGTGGACGGCATCCCGGCGCTGGCAAGGGCGCTGGCCGAAGGCGGCATCGATCGCGTGTTCAACATCCTGCACGGCCACAACGGTGGTGGCGAGGATGGCGTGGTGCAGGGCCTGCTCGAGGCCTTCGGCGTTCCGTACACCGGTTCGGACGTGCTTGGTTCGGCGCTGAGCATGGACAAGATCCGCACCAAGCAGGTGTGGCAGTCGCTGGGCCTGCCGACCCCGCGCTTCGTCGCGCTGCACAGCCAGGACGAAGTGCACGCCGCGGCCGACGGACTCGGCCTGCCGGTGGTGGTCAAGCCGGCCAACGAAGGTTCCAGCGTCGGCATCAGCCGCGTCACCGACGCTTCCGGGCTGGCCGACGCGGTCGCCCTGGCTGCGCGCTATGACGGCCAGCTGCTGATGGAGCAGATGGTGGTCGGCGACGAACTGACCGTCGGCATCCTCGGCGAGGTGGCGCTGCCGTCGATCCGGATCGTGCCCAAGGGCCAGTGGTACGACTACAACGCCAAGTACATCGCCGAGGACACCCAGTACCTGTGCCCGGGCCTGGAAGGCGGGGCCGAGGAAGAGCTCCGCGCGCTGGCGCTGGCCGCGTTCCGCGCCGCCGGCTGCCGCGGCTGGGGCCGGGTGGACGTGATGCGTGACCGTGACAGCGGTCGCTTCTTCCTGCTCGAGGTCAACACCGCCCCGGGCATGACCAGCCACTCGCTGGTGCCCAAGGCCGCCGGCCAGGCCGGTATCGGCTTCGAGGAACTGGTCTGGCGCGTGCTCGAGCAGACGCTGGACATGGAGGGCGCGCGATGAACGCCCTGCTGCGCCTGTGCGCCTGGTTGCTGGCCATCGGGCTGGTCGCGCTGCCGGTCGTGGCCGTGCTCAACGGCTGGGTCGGCGCCGAGCGCTGGCCGCTGTCGAGGCTGCGGGTCAACGGCGAGTTCAAGCGCGTGCCGGCCGAGCAACTGCGCGAGGCGGTGCTGCCGTACGCGCAGTCCGGCTTCTTCGCGGTCAAGCTGCAGGACGCGCAGGACGCGGTCGAGCGCCTGCCGTGGGTGCAGGCCGCCAAGGTCAGCAAGCACTGGCCGGACGTGCTGCAGATCGATGTGGTCGAGCACAAGCCCTTCGCCCGCTGGGGCGAGGACCGGCTGTTGTCCGAGCAGGGCGAGCTGTTTGCCGTGCCGCGTGGGCTGGAAGACGTGCCGCTGCCCGAGCTCGATGGCCCGGATACCCAGACCGCCGAAGTGGTTGCCCTCTACAACGAATCGCGCGCGCTGTTCGCTCCGGTGGGCATGGATGTGCAGCGCCTGGCCATGGATCCGCGCGGCAGCTGGTCGCTGGCGCTGGACAACGGCATCGAGGTGGTGATCGGCCGCACCGACGCCCGCTCGCGGCTGCAGCGCTTCGTGCGCGTGCTGCCGCAGCTGGCCAACCAGGACATGCCGATCGAACGCGCCGACCTCCGCTACACCAATGGTTTCACGCTCAGCTGGGGCAAGCCGGCACCGAAGCAGACGCAGGACAGGACATGAATCGAAAGGGTGACAAATCGCTGATCGTCGGCCTCGACATCGGCACCTCCAAGGTGGTGGCGTTGGTGGGTGAATACTCGCCGGGCAACCCCATCGAGGTGATCGGCATCGGCTCGCACGAATCGCGCGGACTGAAGAAGGGCGTCGTGGTCGACATCGAGTCGACCGTGCAGTCCATCCAGCGCGCGGTCGAGGAAGCCGAGCTGATGGCCGGCTGCGAGATCCGTTCGGTCTACGCCTCGATCTCCGGCAACCACGTGCAGTGCCGCAATTCGCAGGGCATCCAGCCGATCCGCGATGGCGAGGTCACCTGGAACGACCTGGACCGCGTGCTGGACGCTGCCAAGGCCGTGGCCATCCCGGCCGACCAGAAGATCCTGCATGCGATCCCGCGCGAGTACGTGCTGGACGACTCGCAGGAAGGCATCCGCAACCCGGTCGGCATGACCGGCGTGCGCCTGGAGGTACACGCGCACCTGGTGACCTGCGCGCAGTCGGCCGCGGCCAACATCAGCAAGTGCGTGCAGCGCTGCGGCCTTCAGGTCGACGACCTGGTGCTGTCCTCGCTGGCGTCGAGCGTGGCGGTGCTGACCGCCGACGAGCGCGAGCTGGGCGTGGTACTGGTGGACATGGGCGCCGGCACCACCGACGTGGCGGTGTTCGTGCAGGGCGCGATCTGCCACACCGCCTCGCTGCCGATCGCTGGCGACCACGTGACCAACGACATCGCGCACATGCTGCGCACGCCAACCCCGGAAGCCGAGCAGATCAAGGTGCGCTACGCCTGCGCGCTGGCGCAGCTGGCCACCGCCGAGGAAAGCATCCAGGTACCCAGCGTCGGCGATCGTCCGCCGCGCCGCATGCCGCGCCATTCGCTGGCGCAGGCAGTGCAGGGCCGCTACGAGGAAATCTTCGAGATGGTCCAGGCCGAGCTGCGTCGCTCCGGCTTCGAGGAACTGGTGCGCGCCGGCATGGTGCTCACCGGTGGCGCCTCGAAGATGGAAGGCGTGGTCGAGCTGGCCGAGGAAATGCTGCAGATGCCGGTTCGCGTGGGCATCCCGCAGCACGTCACCGGCCTGGGCGAAGTGGTTGGCAACCCGGTGCACGCCACCGGCGTGGGCCTGCTGCTGATGGGCAGCCAGATCGAACATCCGCGCCGGCCGTCGTTGCCGATGGGCCGGGCGGGCACGATTTTCAAGAAGGTGAAGACCTGGTTCCGCGGCGAGTTCTGAGCCGCGGTGCATGGGGAGCAGGAGCAGGGCAACAGCAACAACAGGCAGTCAGGACAGCAAGCGCGGTACCCGCAGTACGCAGCAACCACCGCCCGGGGCATGAACCCCTGGCGGAACACCAACAACAACTCGCCGGTACGGGCGGACGGGACGGAGAAGGGATCTTCCCGAACGTTGCAGCCACATCACGGCATTGAAGAGGACATGGACATGGCGCACTTTGAACTGATCGAAAAGATGGCACCCAACGCGGTGATCAAGGTTGTGGGCGTGGGCGGCGGCGGCGGCAACGCCGTGGCGCACATGGTCAACACCAGCGTGGACGGCGTGGAATTCATCACTGCCAATACCGACTCGCAGGCCATCAAGAATTGTGGCGCCAAGCTGCAGCTGCAGCTGGGCACCAATGTCACCAAGGGCCTGGGCGCAGGCGCCAACCCGGAAGTCGGCCGCCAGGCCGCGCTGGAAGACCGCGAACGCATCATGGACGCGCTGCAGGGTGCGGACATGGTGTTCATCACCGCCGGCATGGGCGGTGGCACCGGCACTGGCGCTGCCCCGGTCGTGGCCCAGCTGGCCAAGGAAATGGGCATCCTGACCGTGGCCGTGGTGACCAAGCCGTTCCCGTTCGAGGGCCGTCGCCGCATGCAGGTCGCGCTCAAGGGCATCGAGGAACTGAGCCAGCACGTCGACTCGCTGATCACCATTCCCAACGAGAAGCTGATCACCGTGCTCGGCCGCAACGCCACCATGGTGCAGGCCTTCCGTGCCGCCAACGACGTGCTGCAGGGTGCGGTGCAGGGCATCGCCGACCTGATCGTGCGTCCGGGCCTGATCAACGTCGACTTTGCCGACGTGCGCACCGTCATGTCCGAAATGGGCCTGGCGATGATGGGCACCGGCACCGCCCGTGGCGATGACCGCGCCCAGGCCGCCGCCGAGGCCGCCATCCAGAACCCGCTGCTGGACGACGTGAACCTGGCCGGTGCCAACGGCATCCTGGTCAACATCACCGCCGGCGCCGACTTCACCATGGCCGAGTTCGACGAGATCGGCCGCACCATCGATGGCTTCGCCTCGGAAGACGCCACCGTCGTGGTCGGCACCGTGCTCGACCCGGACATGCAGGACGAAGTGCGCGTGACCGTGGTGGCCACCGGCCTGAACCGCGCCGCCGCCAAGACCGCGCAGCGTCCGGGCGAGCGTGCCCCGATCAAGCTGGTGCGCAACGCCACCACCGGCCAGGCCGAGTTCGGCGACTACGACAACGGCGCCGACGCCGTGTCCAAGGCCGTGGGCAACATGGGCATGGGCCTGCGTCGTCCCAGCGCCGACACCGCTGCTGCTTCGACCCCGGCCCCGGCGGCTGCCGAACTGCCGAGCGATTACCTGGACATCCCGGCGTTCCTGCGCCGCCAGGCTGACTGACCGCTGGCACCCTGGCGGTCCGGGGCAACGCTCCGGCCGCGGAGGTACCGACGGATGAGGTAACGCCAGGGTTGTCCTCCCTGGTGGCAACACCATGTCCCTTGCTGCCGGGCCAGGATCGGCCCGGCGGCATTTTCCCGCTGCAGGCGCACGCTGCGTTGCCGTTCCGTACAGCCGGGGCGCATGCAGGTGCGTGTTATTCTTGTTTGTCGCCGGTTTGCGCCGGTGCCATCCCCAACGATCGCCTCCGATGATCCAGCAACGCACCCTCAAGAACACGATCCGCGCCACCGGCGTTGGCCTGCACAGTGGCGACAAGGTCTACATGACCCTGCGTCCGGCACCGGTCAACCAGGGCATCGTGTTCCGCCGCGTCGACCTGGACCCGGTGGTGGAAGTGCCGGCCAGGGCCGAGCTGGTCACCGAGGTCACCCTGTGCACCGGGCTGACCTGCGACAACGCCAAGATCCAGACCGTCGAGCACCTGATGTCCGCGCTGGCCGGGCTGGGCGTGGACAACTGCATCGTGGAACTGTCCTCGGCCGAACTGCCGATCATGGACGGTTCCTCGGGTCCGTTCGTGTTCCTGCTGCAGTCGGCGGGCATCGTCGAGCAGGACGCGCCCAAGCGTTTCATCCGCATCCTCAGGACGGTCGAGGTGACCGACGGCGACAAGGTCGCCCGCTTCACCCCGTACGAGGGCTACAAGCTGGGCTTCACCATCCAGTTCGACCACCCGATGATCCCGGCACGCCAGTCGCGCGCGGAGATCGAGTTCTCGACCGCGGCCTATACCAAGGAAATCTCCCGCGCACGCACCTTCGGCTTCATGCGCGACCTGGAGTACATGCGCGAGCGCAACCTGGGCCTGGGCGGTTCGATGGACAACGCCATCGTGCTGGACGAGTTCCGCGTGCTCAACGACGACGGCCTGCGTTACGCCGACGAGTTCGTGCGCCACAAGATCCTGGACGCCATCGGCGACCTCTATCTGGCCGGCGGCCAAGTGCTGGGTGCGTATGAAGGCTTCAAGTCCGGGCACGCCCTCAACAACAAGCTCGTGCGGGCCCTGCTGGCCGACGAAACGGCCTGGGAATGGGCGACCTACGAGTCTCCGGCGGGTCCGGATCCGGTTATTTACGGCGCTCCGGCGCACGCCTGACCACCCCGTTTCCTAACGGGTCGCGCGTCACGAAACCGTGAACGCAGCCGGGCGTGAAGCCTGAACTCCACGCCAATTTAACGAAACCCTAACTATTGCCCGGGACGTGGCGGCTAGGATTCTGGCCGGACTTCTGGTGTTTGTGCGTATGCGCGGTGCCAGGAGCGGGACCAGGAACCGGTCCCCCGGCCCCGGGGTCAGACATCCTCGAGGCAGGCCAGGGCGTCACGCAGGCCTTTGTGCGTGGCTGCCGATACTGCTTTCGTTCTGCGCTGTTCGTCCTGCGCTGGGGAGTGCAGGGGCGCAGATGCAGTCTTGATGGTCACCTTGGTGACCTTCAGCCCGATGGAGCGGGCCGCGTCGAGCAAGCCGTGTTCGGCCAGCCTCAGTCTGGCGTGCCAGACCGGCGATTCGACGAGGAAAACGAGGTGTTCGCCATCCACATTGGCCAGCCGGCAACGACCGGCCAGCGCGGACGGTAGATGGGGGCGTAGCTGCCGATCCAACGCATCGAGCCACAGCGCACGACGCAGCGGGTTGCCAGCCTTGTCCGCCATGACGGCTTCCAGCGCCTGCTTTGGCGCGGAAGGCGAACGAACACTGGATTTCGGCTCAGACATAAGAACTTATCGATGACATTGAGAAAGATCGTAATCAAAACCCGTGAAGGGCAGGCAAAGACGCCGGTTGCGCGTGTACGCCGCTTCTTCGAGGACCGTCCGCAGGCGCTGCTCGGCGCCATGCTGGGGCTGGGGTGCCTGATGGGGTTCGGCGCCAGTGCAGCGGTAGGCATGGTGGGTGATTCGGCCCTCCACGCCAAGGTCGAACAACAGGAACTTGATTTGCAGAAAGTGCGCCAGCAGGCGCAGACCGAGGTCAACGCCCTGGCTGCGCGGCTGGGCGAACTGCAGGCCCAGGCCACCCGCCTCAATGCGCTGGGTGAGCGCCTGACGCAGATGGGCCAGCTGGAAGACGGCGAGTTCGACTTCAACGAGACCCCCGGCCTCGGTGAAGGCGCCAGCGGCCCGACCCAGGACATCCCGGTCGGCGAGGTCAACAGCGAATTACAGATGCTGGAGCAGCGCTTTGCTGCTTCCGGTCGCCAGCTGTCGGTGATGGAGTCGCTGCTGTTCGACCACAAGCTGGAGCAGAACGCCGTGCCCTCGCGCATGCCGATCCGCAACAGCTACGTCACCTCCGGCTTCGGTACCCGCACCGACCCGTTCGGCCGCGGCCGCGGCAACCACAAGGGCATGGACTTCCATGCCAAGGTCGGCGACCCGGTGATGTCGGTGGCCGATGGCGTGGTCAGCTACTCCGGGGTCAAGGGCGGTTACGGCAACGTGGTCGAGGTCGACCACGGCAATGGCTACCGGACCCTGTACGCGCACAATTCGCGCCTGACCGTGAAGGTCGGCGACCTGGTGCGTGCCGGGCAGGAAGTGGCCAAGGCCGGTTCGACCGGTCGCTCCACCGGCGCGCACGTGCACTTCGAGGTGTTCCAGAACGGGCAGGTGGTCAACCCGCGCAAGTTCCTGGGCAATGGCAGCAAGGCCCCGGTGGGCCGCAGCGGACGCGCCTGATCCGATCGGGCGCTTGAATCGCCAGATACGCGCCCCAAGCTACAATGGGCGTTGCCAACGACAGGGCGCATTGCGCCCTGTTTCATTTGCGGCGACTGGTTCCCGGAGACGGGCCGGGCGCGCGGCATTCAATTCCAACCGGTTCCTTCAATGATCAACAGCCTGCTTACCCGCGTCTTCGGCAGTAGCAACGACCGCCAGCTGCGCCAGCTCAACCGCATCGTCGCCAGGATCAACGCCCTGGAGCCGGACATCGAGAAGCTCTCTGACGACGAGCTGAAGGCAAGGACCCCGGAGTTCCGCAAGCGCATCGCCGACGGCGAGACCCTGGACAAGATCCTGCCCGAAGCATTCGCGGTGTGCCGCGAGGCGTCCAGGCGCGTGCTGGGCATGCGCCACTATGACGTGCAGCTGATCGGCGGCATGGTGCTGCACCTGGGCAAGATCGCCGAGATGCGCACCGGTGAAGGCAAGACCCTGGTGGCGACCCTGCCGGTGTACCTCAACGCGCTGGAAGGCAAGGGCGTGCACGTGGTCACCGTCAACGACTACCTGGCCCGCCGCGACGCCGCGCAGATGGGCAAGCTGTACAACTGGCTGGGCCTGAGCGTGGGCGTGGTCTACCCGGGCATGCCGCACGGCGACAAGCGCGAGGCCTACAACGCCGACATCACCTACGGCACCAACAACGAGTTCGGCTTCGACTACCTGCGCGACAACATGGCGCTGAGCAAGGCCGACCGCCACCAGCGTGGCCTGCATTACGCGATCGTCGACGAGGTCGACTCGATCCTGATCGACGAGGCCCGCACGCCGCTGATCATTTCCGGCCCGGCCGATGATTCCCCGGAGCTGTACATCCGCGTCAACCGCGTGGTCCCGCGCCTGGTCCGCCAGGAGACCGAGGACGGCGAGGGTGACTTCTGGGTCGACGAGAAGGGCAAGCAGGTGCACCTGTCCGAGGCGGGCATGGAGCACGCCGAGGAGCTGCTGGTCGAGGCCGGCATCCTGTCCGGCGAGACCGGTGGCCTGTACGCGGCGCAGAACCTGACCGTGGTCCATCACCTCAATGCCGCGCTGCGTGCGCACGCGCTGTACCAGCGCGACGTGGACTACATCGTCCGCGACGGCGAGGTGGTGATCGTGGATGAATTCACCGGCCGTACCCTGGCCGGCCGCCGCTGGTCCGACGGCCTGCACCAGGCGGTGGAGGCCAAGGAGGGCGTGCCGGTCCAGCGCGAGAACCAGACGCTGGCCAGCATCACCTTCCAGAACCTGTTCCGCATGTACAAGAAGCTGTCCGGCATGACCGGTACGGCGGATACCGAAGCGTTCGAGTTCCAGAGCATCTACGGCCTGGAAGTGGTGGTTATCCCGACCAACAAGCCAACCATCCGCAAGGACTGGCCGGACCAGGTGTTCCTCAACCGCGCCGGCAAGTTCAACGCGGTGCTGGCCGACATCCAGGAGTGCAACAAGCGCGGCCAGCCGGTGCTGGTTGGCACGACCTCGATCGAGACCTCGGAGATGCTGTCCGAGCACCTGCGCAAGGCCGGTGTCGCCCACGAGGTGCTCAACGCCAAGCAGCATGACCGCGAGGCCCAGATCGTCGCCAACGCCGGCATGCCGGGCGCGGTGACCATCGCCACCAACATGGCCGGCCGCGGTACCGACATCGTGCTCGGCGGCTCGCTGGAGGCCGAGCTGGCCGCACTGGGCGAGGACGCCAGCGAGGACCAGCGCTTCAAGGTGCGCACCGAATGGCAGCGTCGCCACGAGGCGGTCAAGGAGGCCGGTGGCCTGCACATCATCGGTACCGAGCGCCACGAGAGCCGCCGTATCGACAACCAGCTGCGTGGCCGTTCCGGCCGCCAGGGTGATCCGGGTTCGTCCCGCTTCTACCTGTCGCTGGAAGACAACCTGATGCGCATCTTCGCCTCCGACTGGGTGCAGAAGGCGATGCGCATGATGGGCATGAAGGAAGACGATGTCGTCGAGGACCGCCTGGTCAGCCGCCAGATCGAGAAGGCGCAGCGCAAGGTCGAGGCCCACAACTTCGACATCCGCAAGAACCTGCTGGACTTCGACGACGTCAACAACGACCAGCGCAAGGTGATCTACGCCCAGCGCGACGAGCTGCTGGAAGCCGAGTCGGTCAAGGAGAATGTCGACGGCATCCGCGCCGACGTGATCTACGACGTGGTCGCCCGCTTCGTGCCACCGAACTCGATCGATGACCAGTGGGACCTGCCGGGCCTGGAAGCCACGCTGGCCTCCGAGTTCGGCGTGGACATGGCGGTGACCGAGCTGGTCAAGCAGCACGAGGAACTGGACGCCGAGGGCATCGCCGAGAAGGTCGTCGCCCGCGTCGACGAGCACTTCGCGCAGAAGGAAGCCGGGGTCGGCGAGGAGACCATGCGTGCGCTGGAGAAGCACGTGATGCTGACCGTGCTCGACCAGAGCTGGAAGGAACACCTGGCACGCATGGATTACCTGCGCCAGGGCATCTACCTGCGCGGCTACGCTCAGAAGCAGCCCAAGCAGGAGTACAAGAAGGAAGCCTTCCAGCTGTTCTCCGAGATGCTGGAGCACGTCAAGCGCGAAGTGGTGACCCTGCTGTCGCGCGTGCGCATCCGCAGCGAGGAGGAAGTGGCCGCGCTGGAAGCCGCCGAACGCCAGCAGGCCGAGGCACGCCTGCGCATGTCGCAGTTCCAGCACCAGGACACCGGCGGTTACAGCGCCGACGAGGAAGCCGGGCAGGTGGAGGCTGCGCGCGCCGCCCAGGCCGCCGCCAGCGAGGGCCCGAAGGTCGGACGCAACGACCCGTGCCCCTGCGGCAGCGGCAAGAAGTACAAGCACTGCCACGGCCAGCTGACCTGAGCCCCGAAGCCCCGCGAAAGCGGGGCTTCGTCGTTGCGGGGCGCGCCTCGGCGTGTGCGTTTCCGGCGTGCCGTGTCGTTGCGCAGGCGCACGGGTTTTCGGCATGCTGCGGTGCATGACCGCTTCCCTCCGCTCCATCCACGTCGTCGCCGGGGTCATCACCGATGCCCGCGGCCGCCTCCTTCTCAACCGCCGTGCCGGCGACCGTGACATGGTCGGCCTGTGGGAATTTCCCGGCGGCAAGCGCGAGCCGGGTGAGACCTCCGAACAGGCGCTGGTGCGCGAGCTGCGCGAGGAGCTGGGGATCGAGGCCGAGGTCGGCGAATGGCTGATGGAAGTGCCGCAGTTGTACCCGGACAAGCGCCTGCGCCTGGAGGTGCGGCGCATCCGTAGCTGGAACGGCAAGGCGCGTGGCCGCGAAGGCCAGGCCATCACCTGGGTGGCCCCGGAGAAACTGCCACGCTATTCGATGCCGCCGGCCGACGTGCCGGTGGTGGCGATGCTGCGCCAGCCCGACCGGTACCTGGTCACGCCCGAGCCGGTTGACGAACAGGCCTGGCTGGACGGGATTGGCCAGTCGCTGGCTGCCGGCGTGTCGCGGATCCAGCTGCGCACACCGGCCCATGCACGCCGCAGCGAGCTGGCCCGCGCCGCCACCGAGCAGTACGCACGCCGTGCCGAGCTGCTGGTCAACCGTGACATCGCGCTGGCCCGCGAACTGGGCGTGGGCGTGCACCTGGGCAGCGAGCAGCTGGCCTCGCTGGAAAAGCGTCCACTGCCGGTGAGCGTCCCGGTGGGCGCGTCCTGCCACGATCTGGCGCAGCTGCAGGCCGCGCAGAAGCTGGGCTGTGACTTCGCCGTGCTTGGCCCGGTGCAGGCCACGGCCAGCCATCCGAGTGCGAAGCCGCTGGGCTGGCAAGGATTCGAGCGCCTGCGCGAGCAGGTGTCGCTGCCGCTGTACGCGATCGGCGGAATGGATGCCGGCCAGGTGGCCGAGGCGCGCCGTCACGGCGCGCAGGGCGTGGCCGCGATCCGCTCGCTGTGGCCGGCCTGAGCGACGCGGCTAGAGGCTGATCCAGAAACAGTTGTACTGTCGGCGCAGGCCGAGCACGGTGCGCGAAGGCGTGCTGCCGTTGGCCATGACCTGCTCCAGCCGCAGCCCGATCGGGCGCCGTCGCGCCGTCGGCGCGGGCACGGTTTCGCCTGCGGGGAAGTGGTCGCCCACTGCCGGCGGCAGTGGATCGGCGACCGGCGCCACCGGTGCAGCCTCGGCATAGACCGGGGCGATGTCGACCAGCGGTCGCTGCACGATCGCCTCGAGCCGGTCGAGGACACGGCTGGCGGCGGCATCGGAGAGGCCATTCCACAGGTAGATGCCGGACAGCTGGTTGACGTCGCGCGCGTCGACCGCCGTGCGGATCTGCCACACCAGGTCACTGAGCCGGCGCGTGCAGCCATCGCGGTACAGACCGGCCGCGCCGGCGGGAGGGGCGCTGGGCAGGCGGTTGACCGCGCCCAGTGCCTCGCAACTACGGTCGCTGTAGACGGTGGCGCCGTCGGCGTCGGTGCAGCGGTGGATGCGCTGCGCAGCCGCCGGAGCGGCGCTGGCAAGCAGCAGGAGGCAGAGGACAGGCCGGAAACGAAGCAGCATCGAACAAGGGTAGCCCGCCTCCGCCGATGCAGGAAGCGGCGATAAGGCTTCAGCGATGTCCCAGGCGTTGCAGCACGGCCGTGGTCGGTCTGGCGAGGTTGAGCGTGTAGAAGTGCAGCGAGGGCGCACCGCCGGCGAGCAGGCGTTCGCACAGGCCGGCGACCACGTCCGCGCCGAAGGACTTCACCGATTCGGCATCATCGCCGTAGGCCTGCATCCTGCGGGCGATCCAGCGCGGGATCTCGGCCCCGCACTGCTCGGAGAAGCGCCGCAGCTGGCTGAAATTGGCGATCGGCATGATCCCGGGAATGATCGGCACCTCCACCCCGAGCTTGCGCACCGCGTCGACGAAGTGGAAGTAGGCGTCGGGGTTGTAGAAGTACTGGGTGATGGCAGCATTGGCGCCGGCATCGATCTTGGCCTTGAAGTGGCGCAGGTCAGCCAGCGCGTCCTCGGCCTGGGGATGGGTCTCGGGATAGGCGCCGACCTCGATGCGGAAGGCATCGCCATGCTCGGCGCGGATGAAGGCGATCAGCTCGGAGGCATAGCGCATCTCGCCGGGGAAACCCATGCCGGAGGGCATGTCGCCGCGAAGGGCGATGATGCGCTTTACCCCGATTGCGCGGTACAGCTTGAGCAGCTCGCGGATCTCCTGCTGGGTGCCGCCGACGCAGGACAGGTGCGGCACCGCCTCCACGCCATGGTGCTGCTTGAGATGACGCACGGTTTCGGAGGTGTAGCTCAGCGTCGAGCCGCCCGCGCCAAAGGTGCACGACACGTATTCCGGGTCATAGGCCTTGAGTCGCGCCGTGGTCCGGTCCAGCTGGGCGCGCTGTTCGTCGGTCTTGGGCGGGTAGAACTCAAAGCTCAGGGCAGTCATACGCGGTGGTGGGGCCGGGGAGGAGTGGTGAATATATCTCTTTATCGCGATGGATGCAGTTCTTGGTTCGCCTGTCGGGATTTGCCGGGCCCGTCTCCACTTGGTGCGCCTG
The DNA here is from genome assembly GCF_916618915.1 of Stenotrophomonas sp. Marseille-Q4652. Lineage (NCBI taxonomy): Bacteria > Pseudomonadati > Pseudomonadota > Gammaproteobacteria > Lysobacterales > Lysobacteraceae > Stenotrophomonas > Stenotrophomonas sp. Marseille-Q4652. The sequence continues at coordinate 1,961,019 of NZ_CAKAKE010000001.1, read as the reverse complement.
CTGCGACCGTTCGTGGACCGTGTCGACCACCGCTCACGAATTCGCCACGCCGGCGCGGGCCTGGCGTGCACGCTGGAACGGGTGCAGTCCGCGAGCGCCGACAGTGGAGGAACGGGCGGCCGAAGCCCGGTGTTCCCTGGGCGAGGAAGAGCGCTGGCGCTTTCTCCAGATGCCCCATCAGCCGCGTCGTGGTCGATGGCAACTATGCCCAGTTCTGGTTCGACGGAGCAGCTGGCCGACGGCAGCGTGGTTGAGGTCTCGCGCCGGCAGGCGCGCGAGCTGCGCGAGCGACTGGCCCTGTGACCTCCAGCAGGGGATCGGCTAGGCTGGCCGCCCCTGCAATGCCGAAGAGTTGTGTGCCATGCCGATCGTGATGACCGAGTTCGCCCGTCCCCGTCTGTTCCCGCGCACGCCGCGGCCGAACACGATCCAGGACGTGACGGCCGATCAGTTCGTCGCCCACCTCAACGCCAATGCGCCATACAGGGTGCTCGACGGCTATGCGCCGTTCTGCAAGCTCCACGTCTTTGAAAACTGGACCAGTACGCGCTGCCTGACCGTGCCGATCACCGACGACAACCGCCATCTGCTGCGCAGCAGCTATGAAGCACGCAACAAAGCCGAGCTGCCGGTGCTGGTACGTTGGTTCGAGGGCGTAGTGCCGCCGGTGGCCAAGTACCTGGTGGTGATCCTGTACAGCGCCGAGCAGCTGGCCAGGGAAGGTTCACCGATCGACGCCGACTGGGGCGTGGTCGGCTGCATCTACACGATGGAGCCGGAAGAGGTGCCGATGGCGCCGATCACGATGATGCGCAATGCGCTCGGCGTGGAGGAGGGCGGCTCGGGTGTTGCGATCGACCGCGACGCGTACCTGCGCGCAGTCGAGTTCTGGGAGCACAACGCCAATTGGCGTTGAACCTACCCTCCGAAAAGCCGGCCGCTACTCAGACCGACCACTGGTGCTGCAGGAAATAGCAGCCTTCGTGGCGGCGGATGTCGAAGTCGGCGACCTTCTGCGTGCCTGCCTCCTGCAGGACCACCTGCAGGGTACCGGCGCTGGCCAGCTGCGTGCCTGCGCCGAAGAATTCAGCGTCGATCAACGACAGCCCACCCAGCCGCTCCAGCCGCGTCATCATCTGCATCGCCTGGCCATGTGACATGCCTACCCAGTCGAAGCTTTCGGCGATGCGGTTGACGTCACCTTCGGCCATCGAGGCACCCAGGTCCGCGGCAAGCTGCTGCGGAGTGGTCGCGCAACCCAGCCCCTTGGGACGCGACGAGAACGCATGCGGGGTGGCCAGCAGGCCTTCCGGGGGCAGGTAGCCGGTCAGTTCCGCCTCGCGCAGATGTTCGCGGCGGATGCGGTTCTGGACATCGGCCGCCATTGCGACGTGGCGCCCCCCCATGCTGGCGCAAGAGACATTGGTGTAGGCGACGCTTCCATCCGGCATCTTGTAGCGGTCAACACCGGTCGAGGCTTCGGCAGTGCCCTGGGGGGAAACCAGGCTGGCGGCAGAGAGGGTGGCACAGGCGAGGGCGGAGAGGATGAGCGGACGCATGACGGTGATTCCTGGCATGCCTTGAGTGGCACGCGACGATGTTCGAAGCGCCACCGTCGACGTCGCGTCCGAAATCCGGGAATCCCAACTGAATCCATCAATCCGCTGCCGTGGCATTCAGTGCGGGTTTCCGTGCTGGCATGGAAGTGTTCAGTCCGATCAGCAAGCGTAGAAACCCTGTCCCCATGGTGTCGATGGCGCGTGTCTGAAATGTTCGGTGCGCCACGATGACGCAGCTCGTCGTCTACATGTGACGGCCACGTACATCGAATCCACGCGGCCGCAACGATGCTCAGCCACGCTGTTCACGGCTCGCAGGCGAAGGTCAGTGTTCCCGCCGGCAATGCCAGCCCGCGCCTTGAACGGAGACGCCCATGCTGGCCACCAGCTATCGCCGACCGCGCACGATGCGGATCGAACACGTCGCAGAGCCCGAAATCGAGCATCCCAATGACGCCATCGTCCGCGTCACCCGTTCCTGCATCTGCGGCTCGGACATCCACATCTACAACGGACTGGTGCCGGACACGCGCGTGGGTTCGATCATCGGCCACGAGTTTTGCGGCGTGGTCGAGGAAGTCGGCCCCTCGGTGCAGAACCTCAAGGTCGGTGACCGCGTGCTGGTGCCGTTCAACATCTTCTGCGGCAGTTGCGAGTTCTGCCAGAAGGAGCTCTACGGCACTGCCACAACGTCAATTCGCAGGCCAGCGCGATGGGCGGCTTCTACGGTTACACCCATACCGCCGGCGGCTACGACGGTGGCCAGGCCGAGTACGTGCGCGTGCCCTTCGCCGACGTCGGCCCGACCGTGATCCCGGATGACATCCACATCGAGGACGCGGTGCTGCTGACCGATGCCTTTCCCACCGGCTACCAGGCCGCGGAGATGGGGAGCATCCGCGAGGGCGACACCGTGGTGGTGTTCGGTGCCGGTCCGGTGGGCCTGTTCGCGGCCAAGAGCGCGTGGTTCTTCGGTGCCGGCCGGGTGATCGTGGTCGATTGCGAGGACTACCGCCTGGAGTTCGCGCAGAAGTTCGCGCACGCCGAAACCGTCAACTTCCGCGAGGTCGATGACATGGCCACGCACCTGAAGAAGATGACCGACTGGATGGGCGCGGATGTGTGCATCGACGCGGTGGGCTGCGATGCCACTGGCAGCACCTTCCACGGGGTGACCGGCAAGATCCTGATGCTGCAGGCCGGCTCGCCGATTGCACTGCACTGGGCGATCAACAGCGTGCGCAAGGGCGGACGCATCTCGATCGTCGGCGTCTACGGGCCGACCTTCAACATGATTCCGATCGGCAATGCGGTGAACAAGGGCCTGACCCTGCGCATGAACCAGGCCAGCGTGAAGCGCCACCTGCCTCGCCTGATCGAGCACATCCGCGCCGGCCACATCTCCCCGCGCGAGATCATCACGCACCGCATTCCGCTTGAAGACGTGGCCGACGCCTACGACATCTTCGTCAACAAGCGCGACAACTGCATCAAGCCGGTACTGATCCCGCCGTCGGCGAGGAACGACAGCTGATGGCCGGCACCGCACAGGAGAACCCCATGGATCGCAGCAAGTTTGCCCATATCCCCGGCTGGGGCTCGGACCTCGAGCGTGAGAACCGCCCGGCAGTTCCCATGGAGCGCACGCCGCCGCGGCTGGACGTGCCGTGGAGCAATCCGCCTCCGGCGCAGCCGATGACGGTGGAAGTGCTCAAGTCGGTCGAACGTCCCGAGCATTCGCGTACCTTCGGCACCCGCCTGCCGCCCAAGGGCCTGAGCGGCGTGATCCGCCGCGCGGCGTTCAAGCGCAGCGAGAACGACATCGGCCACTGGCTGACGCTGATTGCCGCCGACCGGGTCAACGTGGTCGAGGGCTTGTGCGAGGACGTCAGGCGCTCGCCGGGGAAAGCCGCGCTCGTCGGTGTTGGCGCAGCGCTGGCGGCCTGGTGGCTGCTGCGTGACTGACAAAGCCGCACTGGAGTGCATGACAAAAAACGGGCGCCTCGCGGCGCCCGTTCTGCTTTCTGCATGATCCGGCCGGGGCCGGCGCCACTCAGTAGCGGTAGTGGTCCGGCTTGTACGGACCTTCCACCGGCACGCCGAGGTAGTCGGCCTGCTCGGTGGACAGCTTGGTCAGCACCACGCCGATTTTTTCCAGGTGCAGGCGGGCCACTTCCTCGTCCAGCTGCTTGGGCAGGCGGTAGACGGTCTTCTCGTAGGTGTCCTTGTTCGCCCACAGGTCAATCTGAGCCAGGGTCTGGTTGGCGAACGAGTTGGACATCACGAAGCTCGGGTGGCCGGTGGCGCAGCCCAGGTTCACCAGGCGGCCTTCGGCCAGCAGGAAGATGCTGTTGCCGTTGGCGAAGGTGTACTTGTCCACCTGCGGCTTGATGTTGGTGTGTACCAGGCCCGGCAGTGCCTTCATCGCATCGACCTGGATCTCGTTGTCGAAGTGGCCGATGTTGCAGACGATGGCCTGGTCCTTCATCGCGCTGAGGTGTTCGACGCGGATGATGTCCTTGTTGCCGGTGGTGGTGACATAGATGTCGGCGGTGCCCAGGGTCGATTCGACCGTGTTCACCTCATAGCCTTCCATCGCCGCCTGCAGCGCGCAGATCGGGTCGATCTCGGTGACGATGACGCGGGCGCCGTAGGCGCGCAGAGAAGCGGCCGAACCCTTGCCGACGTCGCCGTAGCCGCAGACCACGGCCACCTTGCCGGCCAGCATCACGTCCAGCGCACGCTTGAGGCCATCGGCCAGCGACTCGCGGCAGCCGTACAGGTTGTCGAACTTGCTCTTGGTGACCGAGTCATTGACGTTGATTGCCGGCACCAGCAGCTTGCCCTGTTCGGCAATCTGGTACAGGCGGTGCACGCCGGTGGTGGTCTCCTCGGACACGCCCTTCCAGTCGGCAACCACGCGGGTCCAGTAGCCCGGGCGCTCGACGGCCACGCGCTTGAGCAGGTTCTTGATGACCTGTTCCTCGTGCGAGCCGGAAGCCGAGTTGACCCAGCTGTCATCGCCCTGTTCCAGCTCGTAACCCTTGTGGATCAGCAGGGTGACGTCGCCACCGTCGTCGACCACCAGCTGCGGGCCGGTCAGGGTGCCGTCGGGCAGGGTGAAGGTCAGCGCGTCCAGGGTGCAGTCCCAGTATTCCTCCAGGGTCTCGCCCTTCCACGCGAACACCGGGGTGCCGGTGGCGGCGATGGCGGCGGCGGCCTGGTCCTGGGTGGAGAAGATGTTGCACGAGGCCCAGCGCACGTCGGCGCCGATGTCCTTCAGGGTCTCGATCAGCACCGCGGTCTGGATGGTCATGTGCAGCGAGCCGGTCACGCGCACACCATTGAGCGGCCTGGTGGCGGCATGCTTGCGACGGATGGCCATCAGGCCCGGCATTTCGTGTTCGGCGATGTCGATTTCCTTGCGGCCCCAGTCGGCCAGGGAAATATCGGCAACCTTGTAATCGCCTTCGGTGGAGAAGGTCTTGGCAACAGCATTCATTGGGAATAGCTCCGGTGTGGTGCGAGAACACTCGCGTTTCGCCGGGCGCCGTTTGTTGCGTGAGCCTGCGCCGAGCCTGGCCGTGGTTGCAGGGCGGCGTGGCCGGCTCCCGCGATGTCCATGGTCGCAGCGCCCCTCGGCGAAGGGGACTGCCGATTATACCGGGGCCCATCGGTGCCGGATGAATCGCCCCGGGCGGGCGACCCAACCATCGACAGGGGGCCACGGCCGGCGGCCCTGTTAAGGTTCACGGCTTCCTCACCTGTCTACCGAGTGTGCCGATGACCGTGTCGCGTTGCCCCCGTCGATGGCCGACGGCTCTCCTGCTGGCCTCCTCCCTGCTCATGGCTGCCCCGGTGTGGGCCGAGGCGCCGCCCTCGCTGGCCACCCAGGCCCAGTCCGGCTACCAGCTGCCCTCGGCCGCGTTGAAGGCCATCGTCGATGCCCCACGTGCGCCGTCGCTGTTCCTGTCGCCGCGCCGGGACCTGGCCGTGCAGATGGGGCACGCCATCGCTGCCATCGATCGCGCAGGTGGCGCAGCCGGAACTGAAGCTGGCGGGGCTGCGCATCCATCCGCGCACCTATTCGGAAAGCCGCTTCAGCTTCGGCAACTCGCTGGTTCTGAAGTCGGTGGCCGATGCCAGCGAGCGCCCGATCAAGGGCCTGCCGCAGGACCTGGCCGTGGCCTCGCTGGCGTGGTCGCCTGACCAGCGCTTCCTTGCGTTCAACCACATCGATGCGGCCAACGGCGGCAACGAACTGTGGCTGGTGGATATCGGCAGCGCCAGCGCGCGCCGCCTGCTCGGCGGGTTGAACACCGTGCTCGACGATGGCTACCAGTGGCTGCCGGACAGCTCCGGCCTGATGGTGCAGCTGCAGCCCGAGGGCCGCACCCCGCCGCCGGAAAGCACCGTGCCGACGGGCCCGGCGATCCAGCAGACCGGTGCCACCGGCGAGGTGCGGGCGATCCGCACCTACCAGGACCTGCTGGCCAACGAGAATGACGCCGCACGCTTTGACCACTACGCCACCGTGCAGCCGGCACTGGTGTCGCTGGGCGGGCAGGTGCAGCACATCGCCCAGCCGGGCATCTACCTGGCCCTGTCGCTGTCGCCCGATGGCAAGTACCTGCTCAGCCAGCGCGTGCAGCGCCCGTATTCCTACCTGGTGCCGGTGTCCGGCTTCCCGCGCGTGATCGAGGTGCTGGACCGCAGCGGCAAGCTGGTCCATCGCCTGGCCAGCCTGCCGCTGGTCGAAGGCCTGCCGACTGGCAACGATGCGGTGCCGACCGGCCCGCGTTCGGTCAGCTGGCGCGGCGATGCCGATGCCACCCTGGTGTGGGCCGAGGCCCAGGACGGCGGCGATCCGGCGCGCGAGGCTACCATCCGCGACGCCGTGCTGTCGCTGCCGGCGCCGTTCGACGGCAAGCCGGTCACCCTGGCCCAGCTCGGCAGCCGTTACGGCGGCATCCGCTGGGGCCGCGGTGACGTGGCGATCCTGGGCGAGCGCTGGTTCAAGACCCGCTGGAGCAAGACCTGGCTGATCGCCCCGGACCAGCCGGGCAACGAGCCCAGGTTGCTGGACGACCGTTCCTCGCAGGACCGCTACAACGACCCGGGCACGCCGATGATGGCCGTCGGCGCCAATGGCCGCGCGCTGCTGCAGTTTGCCGAGGATGGCGAGTCGATCTTCCTGGCCGGTGCTGGTGCCTCGGCTGAAGGCGACCGTCCGTTCGTGGACCGCTACAACCTGGCCAGCGGCCAGAAGCAGCGCATCTTCCAGTCGCCGGCCGAGGGCAGCTACAGCGCGCCGGTCGCGGTGCTCGATGACCGTGGGCAGAAGCTGGTGGTGACCCGCGAAACCCCGGACGTGCCGTCCAACATCTTCGTGCTCGACCAGGCCAAGGGCACCGAGCTGAAGCTGACCGACGTGCGCCACCCGGTGCCGTCGCTGGCCGGCGTGCGCAAGGAGCAGATCCGCTATCCGCGTGCCGACGGCGTGCAGCTCACCGCCGAACTCCTGCTGCCGCCGGGCTACGACCCGAAGAAGGACGGCCCGCGCCCGGTGCTGATGTGGGCCTACCCGGGCGAGTTCAAATCCGCCGATGCCGCCTCGCAGGTCAGCGGGTCGAAGTACCGCTTCAACACGCCTTCCTACTGGGGCCCGCAGGCGATGCTGGCCAAGGGCTGGGTGGTGCTCAACGACCCGTCGATGCCGATCATCGGCGAAGGCGATGCCGAACCCAACGACACCTACGTCGAGCAGCTGGTCGCCTCGGCCGAGGCCGCGGTGTCCGAGCTGGAGAAGCGTGGCGTGGGTGAGCGCGGCAGGATCGCCGTCGGCGGCCATTCCTACGGTGCGTTCATGACCGCCAACCTGCTGGCGCACACCCGGCTGTTCGCCGCTGGCATCGCCCGCAGCGGCGCCTACAACCGCACGCTGACCCCGTTCGGTTTCCAGGCCGAGGAGCGCAACTACTGGCAGGCGCAGGACACCTACCTGAAGATGTCGCCGTTCAACCATGCCGACCGGATCAAGGATCCGATCCTGTTCATCCATGGCGAACAGGACAACAACTCCGGCACCTTCCCGATCCAGAGCGAGCGCATGTTCGCCGCGATCAAGGGCCTCGGCGGCAATGCGCGGCTGGTGATGCTGCCCAACGAATCGCACGGCTACCGCGCGCGCGAGTCGATCCTGCACATGCTGGCCGAGACCGAGCGCTGGCTGGAGCAGCACGTGGGCAAGGTCGAGGCGAAGGACAGCAGCAAGCGTCGCTGATCCATGGCCTCGCGGCACGACAGGACGGGGCCCGAGCGGCCCCGTCCTGCTGTCCGGGAACCGCTGCGCGACTGGATTCAACTGCAACCTTTCCGCCGGGTACTGCATGGCGAGAAACACACCTGCGTTGCGCTAGGCTTGGGTCGAACCCGATCAGAGCGTGTGTGGATGAACGAGTACCGCAGCAGCATCGTGTTTGCGACCCCGGACCTGCCATTGCGCGATGACGTGCGCCGCCTCGGCGCGATGGTCGGCGAACTGCTTGCCGAGCAGGTGTCCGAGGGGTTCCTCGACGAGGTCGAGCAGGTGCGCACCACCGCCATTGCCCGGCGCGAAAGCCAGGCGCCTCTGCAATCGCTGAGCGAAGGCCTGGCCGGACGTTCCCCCCGCGAGGCCGAATCGCTGGTGCGTGCGTTCAGCACCTACTTCCAGGTGGTGAACATCGCCGAGCGCGTGCACCGCATCCGCCGCCGCCGTGACTACCAGCGCGCCGGCACCCGTCGCCCGCAGCCCGATGGCCTGCATGACACCTTCAGCAAGCTCAAGGCCAAGGGCGTGAGCCTGGAGGAGCTGGCGGGCTGGCTGCCGCGCATCGATATCGAGCCGGTGTTCACTGCCCATCCCACCGAGGCTATGCGCCGCGTGCTGCTGGAGAAGGAGCAGCTGATGGTCGCCAGTCTGGTGGCCGACCTGGATGGACAGCGCACGCCCGGCGAACGCGCCGCGGACATGGCGCGCTTCCGCATGGCGCTGACCTCCGGCTGGCAGACCACCGATTCCTCGCCGGTGCGGCCCACCGTCGATGACGAACGCGAGCACGTCGGCTTCTACCTCACCCGCGTGCTGTACCGGGTCATCCCGGTGCTGTACGAAACCCTTGACCGGGCACTGGTCGACACCTGGGGCCGCAGCCTGCCGCTGCCGCGCTTGCTGCGTTTCGGTACCTGGGTGGGCGGGGACATGGACGGCAATCCCAACGTCGATGCCACGACCATCACCGCCACGCTCGATGCACAGCGCCAGTCGGTGCTCGGCCTGTACCAGCAGGAGCTGCTGCAGCTTGCCAGCGTGCTCAGCCAGTCCACCGCGCTGGTCGGCGTGGACGAGGCGGTGAACGAGCGCATCGCGCACTACCGTACGCTGCTGCCGGAGGTGAGCTCGCGACCGCGCCATGGCGACATGCCGTACCGCCAGCTCAACGACCTGATGCGCGCGCGCCTGCAGGCGACGCTTGACGATGCCGACGGCGGTTATGGCTCGCCGCAGGAGTTCATCGACGACATCGAGCTGATCCTGCACAGCCTGGAGAACAACCGGGGCATCCATGCCGGCTGGTTCTCGGTGCGGCGCCTGCTGTGGCGCGCGCGCACCTTCGGCTTCCACCTGGCGCGGCTGGACGTGCGCCAGGAGTCCTCGGTGCACGCGCGTGCGCTGGCGGCGGTGCTCGGTGGCGAGGAGGCCTGGGACGTGCTGGACGCAGCCGGGCGTGCGGACCAGCTGGCCGACCCGGCCAGCGGCAAGCAGGTGCTGGTGCAGGGCGACGACGAAACCGGCCAGCGCCTGGACGCGGTGTTCGCCGCGCTCGCCGACGCGCGCCGGCGCCATGGCCCCGATGCGCTGGGCAACTACATCATCTCCATGGCGCATGACCGCAGCGACGTGCTGGCGGTGCTGGCGCTGGCCCGGCGTGGCGGACTGGTCGACGACGATGGGCAGGTGCCGCTGGACATCGTGCCGCTGTTCGAGACTGTGGATGACCTCAAGCGCGGCAACGACACCGTGCGCGACCTGCTGTCCGACCCGGTCTACCGCGCCCACCTGCAAGCGCGCGGCAACACGCAGATGGTGATGCTGGGCTACTCGGACAGCGGCAAGGATGGTGGCATCGCCGCCTCGCGCTGGGGCCTGCAGCGCGCGCAGGTGGAACTGCTGGAAGTGGCATCGGCGGCCGGTGTGCGCCTGACCTTCTTCCATGGCCGTGGGGGCTCGATCAGCCGCGGCGGTGGCAAGACCACCCATGCGGTCGACGCTTCGCCGCGCGGCAGCATCGACGGCCGCCTGCGCGTGACCGAGCAGGGCGAGGTGATCCATCGCAAGTACGGCATCCGCGCGCTGGCGCTGCGCTCGCTGGAGCAGGCCACCGGCGCGGTGCTGGCCTCGAGCCTGCGCCCGCGCGCGCCCGAGCCGCGCGAGGAACAGTGGCGCCCGGTGATGGACGTGGTGGCCGCGGAAAGCTCGCGTGCCTACCGCGCCTTCGTCGGCCACGGCGATTTCATGAACTACTTCCGCACCGCCACGCCGATCGACGTGATCGAGCGCATGACCCTGGGCTCGCGGCCCTCGCGCCGGCTGGGCGAGGACGCCGCGCTGTCAAACCTGCGCGCGATCCCGTGGGTGTTCGCCTGGAGCCAGTCGCGCGCGGTGATCCCGGGTTGGTTCGGCGTCGGCAGCGGCCTGCAGGCCGCGGCCGATGCCGGGCACGAGGCCACCCTGCGCGAGATGGCCCACGACTGGCCATTCTTCGAGACCTTCCTCGATGACATCGCGATGGTGCTGAGCAAGGGCGACCTCAACATCGCCGAACAGTTCTCCCGCCTGTCCGGCCCGCTGCACGGGATCTTCTTCCCGTTGATCCGCGCCGAGCTGGCGTTGACCGCGCGCTGGCTCACGCGCCTGAGCGGCCAGGCCGGGCTGCTCGACCACGACCCGCGGCTGGCCCTGTCCATCCGCCTGCGCAATCCCTACATCGACCCGATCAGCGTGCTGCAGGTGGACCTGCTCAAGCGCTGGCGCGACAGCGGGCGCGAGGACGAGGAGCTGCTGCGCGCGCTGGTGGCCTGCGTCAACGGCGTCTCGCAGGGCGTGCAGAACACCGGCTGAGCCGCGGCTTACACGATCCCGGTCGGCGCGGCCTGCAGCAGTTCCAGGTGGCGCTGCTCCATCTCCTGGCGCAACTGCCGGCGGATCTGCGCCGCCGCGTAGCGGCGTTCCTCGTCCGGGCCCTGGGGATGCAGCGCCGGCACCGGGGTCGGCCTGCCGTCGTCATCGACCGCGACCATGGTGAAGAAGCAACTGTTGGCGTGGCGCACGCTGCGGTTGAGGATGTCCTCGGCCACCACCTTGATGCCCACTTCCATCGACGAGGTGCCGGTGTAGTTGACCGAGGCCAGGAAGGTGACCAGCTCGCCGACGGCGATGGGCTGGCGGAACATCACCTGGTCCACCGACAGGGTGACGACGTAGTGCCCGGCATAGCGGCTGGCGCAGGCATAGGCGACCTGGTCGAGCAGGCGCAGGATCGCGCCACCGTGGACCTTGCCGGAGAAGTTGGCCATCTCCGGGGACATCAGCACGGTCATCGACAGATGGTGGGACTTGAGTTCGCTCATGGGTGCGGTGGCGGCAGGAGTGGCCTGCAGGCTACCAAAGCCGCGACCACATCCCTGCATTGCCCGGAAACGACGAAGCCCCGCACGGGGCGGGGCTTCGTGGGTGATGCGGTCGGCTCGCTTACTTGAGCTTGGCGGCCTTGCGCAGTGCCTCGGCGCGGTCGGTCTTCTCCCAGGAGAAGGCGGTCGCGTTCTGGGTCTTGCCCTCGCCGTCGATGTACGAGAACTCCTTCGGCTTGCGGCCGAAGTGGCCGTAGGCCGCGGTCTGCTGGTACATCGGGTGGATCAGGTCGAGCATCTTGATGATGCCGTACGGGCGCAGGTCGAAGTGCGCACGGATCAGCTTCTCGATCTGCGCGTCCGGGATCTTGCCGGTGCCGAAGGTGGTGACCGAGATCGAGGTCGGCTCGGCCACGCCGATGGCGTAGGAGACCTGCACTTCGCACTTGTCGGCCAGGCCGGCGGCGACCACGTTCTTGGCGACGTAGCGGGCGGCGTAGGCGGCCGAACGGTCAACCTTGGACGGATCCTTGCCCGAGAACGCACCACCACCGTGGCGGGCCATGCCGCCGTAGGTGTCGACGATGATCTTGCGGCCGGTCAGGCCGCAGTCGCCCACCGGACCACCGATGACGAATATGCCGGTCGGGTTGATATGCACCTTGTTCTTCGGCAGCGAATCCAGCCACGCCTTCGGCAACACCGGCTTGAGGATGTACTCGCGCACGGCCTCGATAAGGTCCTTCTGCTTCACGCCCGGGTCGTGCTGGGTCGACAGCACCACGGCATCCAGGCCGGCGATGCGGCCGTCCTCGCTGTAGCGCAGGGTGACCTGGCTCTTGGCATCCGGACGCAGCCACGGCAGCGGCGAGTTCTTCTTCTTGCGGACCTTGGCCTGCTGCTCGACCAGTCGGTGCGAGTAGTAGATCGGGGCCGGCATGAATTCCGGGGCCTCGTTGCAGGCATAGCCGAACATCAGGCCCTGGTCGCCCGCGCCCTGTTCTTCCGGCTTCTTGGCCTTGCGGTCGGTGCCGTCGACGCCAGCGGCGATGTCCGGCGACTGCTTGCCCAGCATGTTGATGATGGCGCAGGTATGGCCGTCGAAGCCGACGTTGGAGTTGTCATAACCGATCTGGTTGATGACGTTGCGGGTCAGCTCCTCGATGTCGACCCAGGCCGAGGTGGTGACTTCGCCGGCGACGATGGCCGCACCGGTCTTGACCAGGGTTTCGCAGGCCACGCGGGCGCGCTTGTCCTGGGTCAGGATCGCGTCCAGGACCGCATCGGAGATCTGGTCGGCAATCTTGTCCGGATGGCCTTCGGACACCGATTCGGAAGTGAACAGGTAGCTGGACATTAAGGCAATATCCCTTGATTCGGATGGAAAGATGGGCGCGCATGATACACGCGCCGCGCCCTGCATGCATTCCCCGTCTTCAGGTGTTGCCGAAAGTTAAGTCCGCACCGGGACGCAGGCCCGGACCAGTCTCCACCCGCGGCGTTACGTGGGGGTGACCGGGCGGCGGACCGGCCGCGGCTGCTAGCATCGGCCGATGGATTCCATCAGCCAGATCGTCCTGGGCGGCGCCGTCGCCGCCGCCATTGCACCCGCCGGACATCGCCGCGCGGCCCTGCTGGCCGGGGCCGGACTGGGCACCTTGCCCGACCTGGACGGCCTGCTCATCGCCGCGTTCACCCGCGACCCGGTGATGCTGATGACCGTGCACCGCAGCTTCAGCCATTCGCTGCTGGTGCTGCCGCTGCTGGGCACGCTGATCTGGTGGCTGTACCTGCGTTTTGGCCATGGCCGCGTGGCACAGGCGCCGCGGCGCTGGTGGTGGGTCATCGTGCTGGCGCTGGTGACCCACCCGCTGCTCGATGCCTTCACCGTGTACGGCACTCAGCTGTGGTGGCCCTTCATGCCGTCGCCGACGATGTGGTCGAGCGTGTTCATCATCGATCCGTTGTACACGGTGTGGCTGCTGGTCGGCTGCGCGGTGGCGTGGTTTGCGCGGGCACGGCCGTCGGCGCAGCGCGCGCTGGTGGCCGGTCTGCTGCTCAGCAGCGGCTACCTGGGCTGGTCGCTGCTGGCCAAGGGCATGGTCGAACGGGAGGCCCAACGCAGCCTTGCCGCGATCGGCCTGGGCGATGCGCCGCGCTTCTCGGTGCCAATGCCCTTCAACACCCTGCTGTGGCGGGTGGTGGCGATGACGCCGCAGGGCTACGTGGTCGGCGACCGCTCGCTGTGGGCCGACGAGGGTCCGATGCACTTCGAGGGCCATCCGTCCAACGTGCAGGCACTGCGCCAGGCGCAGTCGATCCCGGCCGTTGCCCGGCTGCAATGGTTCAACCGCGGCTTCATGCGCGCCCGGGTGGTGGATGGCGAGCTGGTGCTCAGTGACCTGCGCATGGGCCTGGAGCCGGACTACAACTTCAACTTCGCCGTGGCCCGGGCTGACGGGCAGGGCTGGCGCCAGATGCCCCCGCAATCGCGCCCGCCAGCGTATCGCAGCGAGGGCGGGCGCGAGCTGCTCAAGCAGCGGCTGCACGCGATGTGGCAGCGCATCTGGACCATGCCGCCGCCTGCCGGCGAAGCGGCTGCTGCGCCGGCGGTGGGCGCCCCGTCGCGATGACCTGGCGCCGTGCCACGATCAGTAGACCGTGGCCCGGGCCTGCACGAAGGAATAGAAGAACACCGCGTCCGGATCGTTCTGGACCTGGCTGAACTCCCGGCGCATGCCATCGACCGTGGCCTGGTCCACCTTCTCGGCGGCCAGCAGCTGGTCGGCCGCCGACAGCAGCAGTTCCTCCCACAGCGCGAACATCACCTTGCGCCGGGCCGGTTCGCGGTTGTCCAGGTGCAGGGTGCGGGTCTGGGTCTGCACGTCGCGGAAGCCACCGGCCAGCAGCAGGTTGCCGAGCTTGGCACCGACGAAGGGGTCGCCGCCGCTGTCGATCTGGAAATCGTTGAATGCCATCCAGTAGCGCCACAGGTTGGGCGAATACGGATCGAGCAGGAACGAGGCGTTCATCACCTCGGTCAGGTACACCGGCGAGCCGGGGCTGAGCACGCGCCGCACTTCGGCCAGCGCGCGGGCCGGCGAGGGCACGTGCTCCAGCACCCAGCACAGGAAGGCCCCATCGAAGCTGCGTGCATCGAACGGCAGGTTGGTGGCATCGGCCTGCTGGAACTCGTAGCGGCCCTGCAGCCACGGCATGGTGCCGAGCTGTTCGATGGCCGCGCCAAGCTGGCGCTCGTTGAGGTCGATGCCGGTCACGCGCAGCTCGGGGAAGCGGCGCAGCAGGATCTCGGTCTGCGCACCGACGCCGCTGCCCACTTCCAGCACGTGGCGCGAATTGCAGAAGTCGATGTCGTGGAAGATCGTCGGCTCGAACAGTCTGGCCTGCTTGCGCAGTCGCGCCTGTTCGGTGGCCGAGAAGCCATGCAGGTAGGGGAAGTCGTTGCGGGTCATGGCACGGGATCGTGTAGGAAGCCCGGCAGTATCGTGCCCCCGTTCCCGACGCGATGTGCACGCGCCAGGGAAGCAGTGTTGCCGTGGAGGCGCCTATCGTGGCGCCGCAAGGGTTTGCCACGACGCCATCCAGATGGCGGTGTCTCCTGAGCTCATCACCAATGGTGATGACCACGGCAGTAGCGTGGCTTCAGGCCGCCTGTGCGTGTTCGTCGGCGATCAGCGCGTCGAAGTAGTCGGCGGTGAGGCGGAGCTGTTCTTCCGGAGTCTCGGCGCGGTTGACCACCGCGCGGAAGGCGGCGTTCTCCGGGCGGTCCTTCGCGTACCAGCCCAGGTGCTTGCGGGCGATGCGCACGCCCTGCGGTTCGCCGTAGAAGGCGTGCAGGTGGGTGAGGTGGCCAAGCAGGATGTCGCGCACCTCGGCCAGCGACGGCGGCGGCAGTTCCTGGCCAGTGGCCAGGTAGTGGGCGATCTCGCGGAAGATCCACGGCCGGCCCTGGGCGGCGCGGCCGACCATTACCGCATCGGCACCGGTGTGCTTGAGCACGAGCGCGGCCTTGCGCGGCGAGTCGATGTCGCCGTTGGCAATCACCGGGATCGACAGCTGCGCCTTGATCGCGGCGATGGTGTCGTACTCGGCTTCACCGGTGTAGTGCTGGTTGCGGGTGCGGCCGTGGATGGCCAGCGCGGCGATGCCGGAACTCTCTGCGATATGCGCGATGGTCGGCGCGTTGCGCACCTCGGCGCACCAGCCGGTGCGGATCTTCAGCGTCACCGGCACCTGGACCGCGGCAACCACCGCCTCGAGGATGCGCGCGACCAGCTGCTCGTCGCGCATCAGCGCCGAGCCGGCCCAGGCGTTGCACACCTTCTTCGCCGGGCAGCCCATGTTGATGTCGATGATCTGCGCGCCGTTGTCCACGTTGTAGCGCGCCGCCTCGGCCAGCTGCCGCGGCTCGGTGCCGGCGATCTGCACGCTGATCGGCGCCGGTTCGCCGGCGTGGTCCATGCGGTGGATCGACTTGCGGGTGTTCCAGAAGCGCGGATCGGAAATCGTCATCTCCGAGGCAGCCAGCCCCGCGCCCAGCTGCTTGCACAACTGCCGGAACGGCTTGTCGGTCACGCCCGCCATGGGCGCCAGGACGACGTTCGGGGCGATGGTGTAGGGGCCGATCTGCATGCGCGCATTGTCGCAGCCGTGGCCGGCGGCGGCGAGTGCGCCTGCCGCGGGCGTTCAGCGCTTGAAGTGGTAGACCTCGAAGTCGTCACCGGTGGCGTCAAGCACCAGCAACAGCTCGTCGGCACCGATCCGGCGCAGCACGCCGGCGCTGTTGCCGTCGCCCGGGGCCTGGCTTTCGGCCGGCCGCTGCGGATCGTAGTCGGCCGGGGTCTGGGCGTTGATCGTGGCCGCGCCGAGGAAGGCCAGCATCGGTTCGCCCTGCAGCGGATACAACTGGCCGCTGCGGCGCTGCGAGCCGGAGGTCTTGGCCAGGTGGTAGCCGCAGGGGTTGCGGTCGATCAACGCGTTGAAGAACGGATAGGCGAACACCTGGCCGGCGTCGCCGAACAGGCGCGAGAACTGCAGCGAGCGTACCCGCCACCGGCCCTGCAGGTCGCCCAGTGGCAGGGCCGGGCGCTCGAGCAGGGCCAGCAGCTCGGCGGCCTCGGGCTGGTCGCCGATGGGCAGCAGCCGCTCCTCCAGTCCGAGTCCGCGCGAGTCGATCAGGTCGGCATCGGCCGGCAGGGCGCGTTCGCGCCAGTCGCAGCCGGCAGGTTCGGCCGCGCGCAGCGACAGCGGCAGGCTGGCGGCGAGCGTCAGCAGCAGGACGGCGGGGATTACGGACGGGGAGGGCATTGCAGTCTCCGGCTTGGACACGGGTTGCCACTGTCGGCGCAGGCCGGGGCCGGCGCAATCCACGTTTCGGGGGAGCAGATGCAACAAGGCCCGCTTGCGCGGGCCCGGTGGGGTTCCATCAGCCGGCGTCGGCCGGAGTGAAGTGTGGCATCGCCACCGCTGCGCCTTCCTTCTCGGTGGAGCGCCCGGCGAACTGGTTGGCAAAGCGTACGTGGCGGGCGAACGGTGCCTCCGGCGACTGTGCGATCGAGGCCGCCAGAGCACCATTGAAGGCATCGCCGGCGCCGGTGGTGTCGATGGCCTGGACCTGTTCGGCGCCAACCCGGTAGTAGGGCTGGGTGTCGCCGCGAAGGTTCTCCTCCGCATGGGAGACGAATACGCCCACCGCGCCAAGGGTCACCACCACGGTGCCGTTGCCGACCAGCTTGCGGCACAGGCCGTGCAGCGTGGCGCCGTCCAGCGTGGCCACGTTGTCGGCTTCCACGCGCTCGCCGACATGGCGGCTGAGCAGGGCGGCGAACTCGGTCTCGTTCGGGGTCAGCACGTCGGCCAGCTTGAGCAGGCCGATGCTGGAGGGCGCATCGGCCGGTGCGGCATTGAGTACGGTGGTGACACCGGCTTCGCGTGCGGCGGCCAGCACCGCCTCGATGGTCTCCACCGGCGATTCCAGCTGGGCCAGCACCACGCCGGCCCCGGCCAGCAGCGCGCGCTGGGCCTCGATGAACTCCGTGCTCAGCGCGGCATTGGCACCGGGGCCGATGACGATGGTGTTGCGGCCGCGGCTGTCGACATAGATGCCGCCCGTGCCGGTGGCTTCGCTGCTGGGTTCGGCCACGACGGCAAAACCGTCCTGCGCGGCCAGCCCGCGTGCCATCGCGCCGCCGGCGTCATCGCCAAGCGCGCACAGGAACGTGGTGTCCGCACCGGCACGGCGCGCGGCCACGGCCTGGTTGAAGCCCTTGCCGCCGGGGCCGGTGCTGTAGCGGCCGGCAATGGTCGCACCCGGCGCGGGCAGGGTGTCGCAACGCCAGACGTGATCGACATTGAAGGAACCAGCTACTACGACAGAACTCATGGAATCGACTTCTCGATGTTGGGGCAGGGAATCAGCCGAAATGGGTCAGCACGCCGGCGATGGTCGCCGTCATCAGGGTGGCGATGGTACCGCCAAGCACCGCACGCAGGCCGAATTTGGCCAGGTCCGAACGACGCTCCGGGGCCAGGCCGCCGATGCCGCCGATCTGGATCGCGATCGAGCTGAAGTTGGCGAAGCCGCACAGCGCGTAGGTTGCGATCAGCCGGCCTTCGTCGCTCAGGGTCACGCCGGCGACGTTGCCGTTGATGATTTCCGACAACTGCAGGTAAGCCACGAACTCGTTGATCACGACCTTCTGGCCGATCAGCGAACCGACCGTGGTCGCATCGGCCCACGGGGTGCCGATCACCCACGCCAGTGGGGCCAGCACGTAGCCAAAGATGGTGGCCAGGTTGGTCGGCTTGCCCAGCGCCTGGGCCAGGCCGGTGACTTCACCGATCCAGGTCAGCGGGGCGTTGAGCAGGGCGATCAGGGCAATGAAGGCCAGCAGCATCGCGCCGATGTTCAGCGCCAGCTTCAGGCCGTCCGCGGCGCCGGCAGCGGCGGCGTCGATGATGTTGGACGAGGTCTTCTCCACTTCCATCTTCACCGTGCCGCGGGTCAGCGGGGTGCCGGTTTCCGGCACCAGCAGCTTGGCGATCACCAGGGTGGCCGGCGCGGCCATGATCGAGGCGGCCAGCAGGTGCTTGGCGTAGAACGCCTGCGCGGTCGGATCACCGCCGCCGAGCATGCCTACGTAGGCGGCGAGCACGCCACCGGCGATGTGGGCCATGCCGCCGATCATCATGGTCAGCAGCTCGGACTGGGTCATGCGACTGATGTAGGGGCGCACGGTCAGCGGCGCTTCGGTCTGGCCGATGAAGACGCTGGCGCAGACGCTGGTGGTCTCGGCCCCGGACACGCGCATCACCTTGGTAATCGCCCAGGCCATCGCGCGCACGATCGCCTGCATCACGCCCAGGTGGTACATCACGCCCATCAGCGCGGCGAAGAAGATGATGGTCGGCAGCACCTGGAAGGCGAAGATGAAACCGTAGGTCTCGGTGTTCATCAGGCTGCCGAAGATGAAGCCTGAGCCTTCGTTGACGAAGCTCAGGATGCGGACGAAGCCGCGGCCGAGCAGGTCGAACACGTCGCGTCCGCCGGGCACCAGCAATACCAGTGCGGCGAAGCCGATCTGCAGCGCAATGCCGGTGGCGATGAGCTTCCAGTCCACCGCACGCTTGTTGTTGGAAAACAACCAGGTGATGCCGATCAGCACCGCCAAACCGAACAGGCCGAAGCCGATCCTGCCCAAACCTTCGACCATGAGAATTCCCCGAGGGTGCCGCAAAACGGAAAGCGTAGAACAGCGCGGCTGGGGGAACAAGGAAAATCCTTGCCGCACAGGCGTTTGCCGGCCATTGGCCGGGTTCGGCAAGGCCGGGCGGCAGGGCACCCCGGCTACACTGCGCGGCGAAGCGGCCACCGCCGCCCCGTCACCAGGAGCCTGCCATGCAATACCGTCGTCTTGGATCCACCGGCCTGCAGTTGTCCGCGCTGTCCTTCGGCGCCTGGGTGACCTTCGGCGGGCAGGTCCCGCGCGACGTGGCCCGCGACCTGGTCGCCACTGCATGGGACAACGGCGTCAACTTCTTCGACAACGCCGAGGTTTACACCCATGGCCGCGCCGAGCAGGTCATGGGTGACGTGATTGCCGACCTGCGGCTGCCGCGCGACGGCTACTGCGTCTCCAGCAAGGTGTACTTCGGCGCGGTGGCCGAGCCGCGCCCGACCCAGCGCGGGCTGTCGCGCAAGCACGTCACCGATGCCTGCCACGCTGCGCTCAAGCGCCTGCGGGTCGATTACCTGGACCTGTTCTACTGCCACCGCCCGGACCCGGATGCCCCGATCGGCGAGACCGCGCTGGCCATGGACACCCTGATCCGCCAGGGCAAGGTGCTGTACTGGGGCACCTCGGAGTGGTCGGCCGCGCAGATCGCCGAGGCGGTAGCCTTCGCCCGCGCCAACCACCTGCACCTGCCGTCGATGGAGCAGCCGCAGTACAACCTGCTGCACCGCGAGCGGGTGGAGCGCGAGTACGCGGACCTGTACGCCGATCCCGGGCTGGGCACCACGATCTGGTCGCCGCTGGCCTCGGGCCTGCTGACCGGCAAGTACAACGACGGCATCGACCCGGCCTCGCGCCTGGGCCAGGAATCGCTGCAGTGGCTGCAGGCCTCGGTACTGGGTGACCCGGCCGAGCAGCGCCTGCACAAGGTACGGGCATTCACCGCACTGGCCGCCGAGCTGGGGGAGACCCCGGCGCAGCTGGCCATTGCCTGGTGCCTGCGCAACCCGCACGTGTCCAGCGTGATCCTCGGCGCCAGCCGGGTCCCGCAACTGGAGCAGAACCTTGGTGCGCTGGCGGTGTTGGGGCGCCTGGGGGGTGCGGAATGGCAGCGGGTCGAGGCGGCCTTCGCCTGAGCAGGCAACCCCCCGCTTGCTGTTGAATTGAGAATCATTATCATCAACCCGTCCCCTACGGAGCCATGACCGATGAATTCCCAGCCTGCCGTGTTGCGCCCGCGTGTCCTGACCCTGGGTGAGCACCGTCCCTCCCGCGTTGCCCCTGACGGGCAGGTCCTCGAGAGCGGAGCTCTGCTCAAGGGGCAGCGCGAGGTATTGATCCAGCACGGCGACCGCGTCTACCGGCTACGCCATACCAGCAACGACAAGCTGATCCTCACCAAGTAGTCCTGCCCGCAGCCGCGGTGGCTACCCGCCCTGCGCGCAGCGTGGACGCAGTCTGAATGATGCGGCCGTGGCGGGTCGCAGTCCCGGCGCGGGCGTTTAACATGCACCGCTTCAGCGCTGCCTTGGCGCCACCCAATGAGCGGTAATTGCCGTTCGGCGCTGCCCACTGGCAGCGCCATGGGTGTTTTGACGACGCGCCTCGTTACTCCTTGAACATCAGCAGCACAGCCACCAGGATCAGCGCGAACGCGGCCCAGTGGTTCCACTTCAGTGGCTGCCCGAGGTAGGTGGCGGAGAACACCGCGAACACCAGCAGGGTGATCGCTTCCTGCATGCCCTTGAGCTGCGGGGCCGAGTACACCGCGCTGCCGAGCCGGTTACCCGGCACCTGCAGGCAGTACTCGAAGAACGCGATGCCCCAGCTGACCAGCACCACCGTGGTCAGGGGCGCGCTCTTGTACTTGAGGTGCCCGTACCAGGCGAAAGTCATGAACACGTTGCTGGCGATCAGCAGCAGGACCGGATACAGGTAGCTGGTAAAGGGCACGGTGGGCATGGCGGGACTGGCCGGGAACGGGCGCGCAGCATAGCGCCGCGCTGCACACTTGCGCCGGGCCAGCCATCCAAGCCTTCATGCGGTCCCGGGTCTGGCGGACTCGCTCTCCCGGCGGCGCGCTCCCGAGGCCCTCAACCTGAATGGATTCTGTCTGGTTTCACATCGGCTATTGCGGATTCACGCGGCTTCACGCTCCCTCCACCGACGGTTCGGCATGTTTCACAAAGCTGAAGACTTGAGGGATGCCCATGCGACAGACAAAGGAAACGTCCGGCCTGGTTCTTGTGGTCGAAGACAACCGCAACATCTCCGAGATGATCGGGGAATACCTGGAAGGCCGTGGTTTCGAAGTGGACTACGCCTGCGACGGCCTTGACGGTTATCGCCTGGCGGCCGAGAACAGCTACGACGTCGTCGTGCTGGACCTGATGCTGCCGCGCCTGGACGGCATCGAGGTGTGCCGCCGCCTGCGCAACGACGCACGCAAGTCGACCCCGGTGCTGATGCTGACTGCCCGCGACACGCTGGACGACAAGCTGACCGGCCTGGGCTTCGGTGCCGACGACTACCTGACCAAGCCGTTCGCGATCCAGGAGCTGGAAGCGCGCCTGCGTGCCCTCATCCGCCGCGAGCGTCGCCAGGTTGGTTCGGAAGTGCTGAAGGTGGCCGACCTGGTGCTGGACCCGGTGAGCATGCGTGCCACCCGCGCCGGCACCGAGCTGCAGCTCTCGCCGATCGGGCTGAAGCTGCTGACCATCCTCATGCGCGAATCGCCCCGCGTGGTGACCCGCCAGGAAATCGAGCGCGAGATCTGGGGCAATGGCCTGCCCGATTCGGACACCCTGCGCAGCCACCTGTACAACCTGCGCAAGATCATCGACAAGCCGTTCGACCGTCCGCTGCTGCACACCGTGCAGAGCGCCGGCTACCGCATTGCCGACATCGCCCAGCCGATGAACTGAGCCCCGTCGTGGCCCGGGACGGCCGCCGCCGTCCGGGGCCGGTGACATGCCTGTCCCGCCACATCCACGGTGGGATCACGCTCGCCATTTCTATACTGGCGACCCTTTTCCATGAGTTCGAAGATGCCGCACGGGTTGCCGCGCAAGATCCGTATCGCCTTCTTGCTGCAGGCCGTGCTGGCCAGTCTGGCGATCGTGCTGGGCGGCTTCCTGGTGTCGCTGGTGATCAAGCACGGCCTGATCAACACCGTGCTTCAGGAAGAAGCGAACTACTACTGGAGCCTGCATTCGGCCTCGCCGGTGCAGCCGCCGCCCAATACCCAGAACATCCGCGGCTACCTGGTCCCCACCGGCCAGTCCAGCCTCAACCTGCCGTCCAACCTGCGTGAGCTGCCGGTCGGCTTCCATGAGCTGGAAGGCTCGGACCAGCTGGTACTCGTTGACGAGCGCCCGGCCGGCCGCCTGTACCTGGTGTTCCTGCGTTCGCAGGCCGAACGGCTGGCGTTCTGGTTCGGCATCGTGCCGGTGCTGCTGATCCTGCTGGCGGTCTATGCCGTGTCGTGGATCACCTACCGATCCTCGCGACGGCTGGTGTCGCCGGTCAACTGGCTGGCCCGGCGCATCTCGCACTGGGATCCGCGCAATCCTGACGCCAGCGAACTGGCGCCGGACCGTCTGCCCGCCGACGTGCAGGGCGAAACCCGCCAGCTGGCCGCCTCGCTGCATTCGCTGGCCACGCGCGTCAGCGAGCATGTCTCCCGCGAGCGCAATTTCACCCGCGACGCCAGCCACGAGCTGCGCACGCCGCTGACCGTGATCCGCGTTGCCAGCGACATGGCCCTGGGCGACCCGGACCTGCCGCCGCGGCTGCAGCGTGGCCTGCAGCGTATCCAGCGTGCGGGCCGTGACATGGAGGCGGTGATCGATGCCTTCCTGATCCTGGCGCGCGAATCGGACATCGAACCGCAGAGCGAACTGTTCGAAGTCGCCGACGTGGTCCGTCACGAGGTCGACAGCGCGCGCGAGATGCTGGCCGGGCGCCCGGTCGAGCTGAACCTCGAGGTCACCGGTCCCAACCAGCTGCACGCGCCGCCGCGGGTGATGCAGGTGGTGGTCGGCAACCTGCTGCGCAATGCCTGCAGCTATACCAACCAAGGCCGCATCGATGTCGAGGTGGCCCCGGACCGTGTCGTGATCCGCGATACCGGCATCGGCATGTCCGCCGAGGAACTGGCCAAGGTGTTCGAGCCGTTCTACCGGACCGACCCGAGCCGCCCGCAAGGCACCGGCCTGGGCCTGTCGATCGTGCGCAGGCTGTGCGACCGATTCGGCTGGGATGTGGAGCTGAGCAGCGAGCCGGGGCGCGGGACGGTGGCGACGATCCGCTTCGCCTGACCCCCGTGGAACACGAGCGGGACCTGCTCGGCAGGTTCCACGCCCGCAGTAGCAGGGGGCTTGTGGCAGAATCGCGCCCTGTCCAACTGGCCGGTCTGCTTTCCCGATGCCCCTGCGCTGTCTGCAACAACCGGTGCTGCTGTCCCATGGGGCCAGGACCTGAGCCGTGGCCGATCAGCTCGGACACATGCCACGGGGACCGCGGCGCATCTTCAAGGCGGCACAGTGGTCCTGGCAGGGCCTGCGGGCGGCGTGGCTGCACGAATCCTCCTTCCGGCTGGAGGTCTGCCTGCTGGTCGTGATGGGGCCGCTGGCGCTTTGGCTGGGCCAGACCCCGGTCGAGCGCGTATTGCTTGCAGGCTCGTTGTTGCTGGTGCTGGCCATGGAACTGGCCAATTCGGCCATCGAGGCCGTGATCGAACGCTACGGAGCCGAGTACCACGAGTTGGCCGGCCGGGCCAAGGACATGGGGTCGGCCGCGGTGTTCGTGTTGATGATGAATGTGCTGCTGTGCTGGGGCCTGATCCTGGCGCCGCGCCTGTTTCCCGCGGCGTGAACCCGTCCGCTTTCTGTTGAAGGATTGATCGATGTCCCTGGAGTTTCTTGCCGACCCCAATGTATGGGGCACCCTGTTCATGCTTAGCGCGCTGGAAATCGTGCTGGGCATCGACAACCTGGTGTTCATTTCGATTGCGGTCAGCCGCCTGCCGGAGGAGCGTCGCCCGTTCGCCCGCCGCCTGGGCATCGCCGTGGCCTGCATCACCCGCATCGGCCTGCTGGTCTCGCTGGCCTACCTGGCGCACATGCAGGCCGAGCTTTTCACCGTCGCCGGCATGGGCATCTCCATCCGCGACCTGGTGCTGATCATTGGCGGCCTGTTCCTGCTGATCAAGGGCACCAAGGAAATCCGCGAGCTGATCACCGGCGGCGAGGACGAGGACCCGACCACCACCAAG
Organism: Stenotrophomonas sp. Marseille-Q4652; assembly: GCF_916618915.1. Lineage (NCBI taxonomy): Bacteria > Pseudomonadati > Pseudomonadota > Gammaproteobacteria > Lysobacterales > Lysobacteraceae > Stenotrophomonas > Stenotrophomonas sp. Marseille-Q4652. The sequence goes on along the minus strand of NZ_CAKAKE010000001.1, from coordinate 1,936,759 downwards.
GCCTCGGCTGTGTTCGGCATGGTGATCCTGCAGATCGCCATCATCGACATCGTGTTCTCGCTGGATTCGGTGATCACCGCGGTGGGCATCGCCGACCACATCCCGGTGATGGTGGCCGCGATCCTGCTGGCCGTGGCGGTGATGCTGCTGGCGGCCAACCCGCTGGGCCGCTTCATCGATGCCAACCCCACGGTGAAGATGCTGGCCCTGGCCTTCATCCTGCTGGTCGGCGCCGTGCTGGTGCTCGACGGCCTGGACGTCCATGTGCCCAAGCCCTACATCTACGCCGCGATGGGTTTCTCGGTGCTGGTGGAGTGGTTGAACCTGCTGATGCGCCGTCGCGCGCTGGAGCACAAGGTCCCCGGCGCCGGCCAGTGGTGATCGCCCCGACGGCGCCCATGCGGCGCCGTCATCGAAGGCATGGCATGCTCCGCTTCTCCCGGACCGGAGTCGTGCCATGCCCCAGTTCCTTCGCCTTCTGCTGTTGATCGTCCTTGCCGGCGGGCTGTCCGGTTGCGGCTACAACGCCATCCAGCAGAAGGACGAGGCGGTCAAGGCCGGCTGGTCGGAAGTGCTGAACCAGTACAAGCGCCGCGCCGACCTCATCCCCAACCTGGTCAACACCGTGCAGGGCTACGCCCAGCAGGAACGCCAGGTGCTGACCGAGGTCACCAACGCACGCGCCCGGGTCGGCCAAGTCAACGTCAATGCCGATGACGAGGCCTCGCTGCGCCAGTTCCAGCAGGCGCAGGGCGAGTTGTCCGGCGCGCTGTCGCGGCTGCTCGTGGTCACCGAGAACTATCCGGACCTGAAGTCCGACCAGTCCTTCCGCGACCTGCAGGCGCAGCTGGAAGGCACCGAGAACCGCATCACCGTGGCACGCGGCCGCTACATCCAGCTGGTGCAGGACTACAACACCTACATCCGCTCCTTCCCGCAGGTCGTCACCGCCAAGCTGTTCGGCTACAAGACCAAGCCCAACTTCACCGTCGAGGACGAGGCGCGCATTGCCGAGCCGCCGACGGTGGATTTTGGCAACCGCGACCCGGCACCGGCCAACTGAGCCCGCGCTGATGAAGGTCTGGCCGCGCGCGCTGCTCCTGCTGGGACTGCTGCTGGGCGCAGCGGGCGCCCAGGCGCAGTCGCTTGCGCCCATTCCAAAGCTCGACTCCCCGGTGGTCGATACCACCGGCACCCTGGATGCGGCACAGAAACAGGCGCTGGAACAGCAGGCCCTGGCCCTGCAGCAGCGCAAGGGCAGCCAGCTGCAGGTGCTGATGGTCCCGACCACGCAGCCGGAGGACATCGCCCAGTACACGGTGCGGGTGTTCGAGCAATGGCAGCTCGGCCGCAAGGGCGTCGATGATGGCGTGCTGCTGGTGGTGGCCAAGCAGGACCGCCGCGTTCGCATCGAGCCGGGCTACGGGCTGGAAGGCGCGATCCCCGACGCGGTGGCCAACCGGGTGATCCAGGAATACCTGGTGCCGCACTTCCGCCAGGAGGACTACGCCGGCGGCATCGCCGCGGCGACCGCGGTACTGGTCAAGCTGATCGATGGCGAGGCACTGCCGCCGCCGGTCAGCGACCACGCCGCCGCGTCCCGTCGCAGTAACGGCGGCGAGCGGCTGATGGTGGCTCTGTTCGCCGGTTTCATGGCCGCCAGCTTCGCCCGTGCCCTGCTGGGCTGGTTGCCGCGACCAATACGAGGCGTGCTTGCTGGCGCCGCGGCCGGTGGCGTGGCCTGGCTGGTGTCCTCGCTGCCGCTGGCCAGTGGCCTGGCGGGGGTTGCCGGCCTGCTGGTCGGCCTGTCCTCGGCCAGCCCGGGTCGCTACGTCGGTGGCGGGGGTTGGGGCAGTGGCGGATTCGGCGGCAGCTGGGGCGGAGGCAGGCGCGGCGGCGGTTTCGGGGCGGTGGTGGCTGGTGGTGGCGGCTGGGGTGGCGGCGGTGGCCGTTCCGGCGGCGGCGGCGCGTCGGGAGGCTGGTGATGCGCTGGCTACGTCACCTGCTCGCGCGCCCGGCGCATTCGTATTTCCCCGAGCCCAGCCTGCAGCGTATTGCCGCGACCATCGCCAAAGGCGAGCGCAGCCACACCGGACAGGTGATGTTCGCCGTGGAGGCGGACCTGCCGCTGTCGGCGCTGTGGCGTGGTACCAGTGCCCGCGAGCGTGCCGAACAGGCCTTCGCCACCCTGCGGACCTGGGATACCGAAGCCAACAACGGCGTACTGCTGTATCTGGAGCTGGTCGACCACGCCATCGAGATCGTGGCCGATCGTGGCCTCGATCCGGTGCCGGCGGCGCAGTGGCGGCAGGTGTGCGAACGCATGCGCGAGCGCCTGCGCGACGGCGACGAGCTGGAGGCGGCGGTGATCGATGCGCTGGAAGGGATTTCCGCGCTGGTGGCCGCACGGTTCCCGCGCCAGCCGGGGCATGCGCCGGACAACGAACTGCCTGACCGTCCGCACCTGCTGGGTTGAGCCGTGTTGAGCATCCCATGACGCTACGTGAGAATGGGCGCTTACCCGCACGGTCCACCTGCCCATGATCTATTTCCACGACATCGATCCCATCGCCATTTCGCTGGGGCCGATCCAGGTGCACTGGTACGGGATCATGTACCTGCTGGCCTTCCTCACCGCGTGGTGGCTGGGGCGGATGCGCACCCAGGCCGGCCGCCTGCCCGGCGTGGACCTCAACGGTTTTTCCGACCTGCTGTTCTATTCCATGCTCGGCGTGGTGGTCGGCGGCCGCGTCGGCTACATGCTGTTCTACGGGCTGTCCGAGCTACTGGCCAATCCGCTGTCGCTGTTCAAGGTCTGGGAAGGCGGCATGAGCTTCCACGGCGGCCTGCTGGGCGTGCTGGCCGCGGCCTGGTGGTGGTCGCGCAGGCGCGGCCTGCACTTCTTCGACACCGTCGATTTCGCCGCGCCGCTGGTGCCGCTTGGCCTGATGTTCGGCCGCTTCGGCAACTTCATCGGCGCCGAGCTGTGGGGCAAGTACACCGGGTCCGGCTGGGGCGTGATCTTCCGCAGCGGGCTGCCCGAGCCGCTGCGCAGTACCGACATGGACACGCTGCGCGTGCTGTACGAGGCCGGCGAGCTGGACCGCTACGCGCGCCATCCCTCGCAGCTGTACGAGGCACTGCTCGAAGGCCTGGTGATGTTCTTCGTGCTGTGGTGGTTCTCGGCCAAACCGCGCGCACGCTACGCGGTGTCGGGCATGTTCGCGCTGCTGTACGGCGTGTTCCGTTTCGCCGTGGAGTTCGTGCGGATGCCCGACAACGGCGTCTACGTGGCCTTCGACTGGCTCACCCGCGGCCAGATCCTGAGCCTGCCGCTGGTGGTGCTGGGTGTGCTGCTGCTGGTGATGTCGCGCCGCGCCCCGGTGTTGCAGCCCCGGCCAGTGCCGGCACCGGAGGGCAAGGCATGAAGGCCTATCTGGACCTGCTTTCGCATGTGCTCGAGTACGGCGCGGAGAAGTCCGACCGCACCGGCACCGGGACGCGTAGCGTATTCGGCTGGCAGATGCGCTTCGACCTCAACCAGGGCTTCCCGCTGGTCACCACCAAGAAGCTGCACCTGCGCTCGATCATCCACGAGCTGCTGTGGTTCCTGAAGGGCGATACCAACATCGCCTACCTGCGCGAGAACAAGGTCACCATCTGGGACGAATGGGCCGACGCCAATGGCGACCTCGGTCCGGTCTACGGCAAGCAGTGGCGGCGCTGGGCCACGGCCGACGGGCGGGAAGTCGACCAGATGCAGTGGCTGGTCGACGAGATCAAGCGCAACCCGGACTCGCGCCGGCTGGTGATCAGCGCCTGGAACGTGGGCGAGCTGCCGCAGATGGCGCTGATGCCCTGCCACTCGCTCTTCCAGTTCTACGTGGTCGACGGCAAGCTCAGCTGCCAGCTGTACCAGCGCAGCGGCGACATTTTCCTCGGCGTGCCGTTCAACATCGCCAGCTACGCGCTGCTGACCCACATGGTCGCGCAGGCAACCGGCCTGGGCGTGGGCGATTTCGTGCACACGCTGGGCGATGCCCACCTGTACTCCAACCACTACGAGCAGGCCCGCGAGCAGCTCTCGCGCGAGCCGCGGGCGTTGCCCACGCTGTGGCTCAATCCCGAGGTCACCGACCTGTTCGCCTTCGGCTTCGACGACATCCGCATCGATGGCTACGACCCGCATCCGCCGATCAAGGCGCCGGTGGCGGTGTGAGCGGGGCGATGAAGGTTTCCCTCATCGCCGCGCTGGACCGCAACCGTGGCATCGGCCGTGACAACGGACTGCCCTGGCACCTGCCCGACGACCTGAAGCACTTCAAGGCGCTGACGGTCGGCAAGCCGGTGCTGATGGGGCGCAAGACCGCGCAGTCACTGGGCCGCGCGCTGCCCGGCCGCACCAACCTGGTGATGAGCCGGCAGGGCACCGCGCCCTTTGCCGGGATGCGGGTGGTGGAGTCGCTGCCGCAGGCGGTTGCGGTGGCCGAAACCGAAGGCGCCGACGAGTTGTGCGTGATCGGAGGCGGCGAGATCTACGCGCTGCTGCTGGGCCAGGCGACCGACCTGTACCTGACCTGGGTGGATACCGAAGTGGAGGCGGACACGCGCTTCCCGGCGTTCGATCCGGGCGACTGGCGGGAAGTGGACAGCCAGCCGCATCCGGCCGACGAACGCCACGCCTTTGCATTCCGCTTCGTGCATTACCGCCGCAATTCCAGGGCGGCCTGACCCGGCACACCCTCCGGCCGGCAGTCGGCCTCAGCGCCCGATCAGTCCGGATCGGGCTCGGCTTCGATGACGGAGGGCGCGGTGCTGGCCTGCGGGTTTTCCCCACGCTGACCACGTGGCGGGCGCGAACGCCCACCGCGCTCGTTGCCCTGGCGCGACGATGCACGCGGGATCGGCGGCGGCCCGGAGACCTCGCGGCCGGGTACCTGCACGACGCGCAGGTCCTCGCTGTCCAGCTGCAGTGCGGTGAGCTTGCCGCCCCACACCGCGCCGGTATCGATGGCGTGCACGCCCTGGGTGATGGTCAGGCCCAGCGAGGACCAGTGGCCGCAAACGATCTTCAGGTCGCGCTCGGCGCGGCCCGGGACCTCGAACCACGGGTACAGGCCCTGCGCCTGGGTGCCGGGCGTGCCTTTTTCCTCGATCGCGATGCGCCCGCGCGGCGTGCAGTAACGCATCCGCGTGAACAGGTTGATGATCGCGCGCGAGCGGTCGTAACCGGTCAGACCGGGCGACCAGCTCGGCTTGTCGCCATACATGTTGCGGAACAGCTTGCGGTAGCCGTTGCCGTGCAACTGCTGCTCGATCTCGCGCGCGTGCTTCTCGGCCAGGGTGGTGGTCCACTTCGGCGCCAGCCCCGCGTGGATCATCATCCAGCCCAGTTCGCGGTCGGCGTGCAGCAGCTTCTGCATGCGCAGCCAGGTCAGCAGTGCGTCGCGATCCTCGGCCAGCACGATGCGCTGCAGGTCCGGGTTGACCTTGCGCTGTTCCTCCTCGCTGCGCGCACCGATGGCCAGCAGCGACAGGTCGTGGTTGCCCAGCACCACCACGCTCTGTTCGCGCAGCGAATGCACCAGGCGCAGTGTTTCCAGCGACTGGCCGCCGCGGTTGACCAGGTCGCCGCAGAACCACAGGCGGTCCACGGCCGGGTCGAAGCGGATCTTCTCCAGCAAGCGCTGGGTGACGTCGTAGCAACCCTGCAGGTCGCCGATGGCCCAGACGCTCATGCCTGCGCCCCCATCAGTGCAGCGTCCGCGGGATCGACAGCGCGAATGGCGCAACCGGGGCGATGAACTCGGTGCCGTCGTCGGCCACCATGTCGTAGTGGCCCTGCATGGTGCCGTGGTCGGTCTGCAGCATCACCCCGGAGGTGTAGCTGAAATCCTCGCCCGGCTGCAGCCGCGGCTGCTCGCCGACCACGCCCTCGCCGTCGACATTCTCGGTACGGCCGAGGCCGTCGGTGATCTGCCAGTGGCGTGCAACCAGCCGCGCGGCGATGCCGCCACGGTTGTGGATGCGGACGGTGTAGGCGAACGCGAAACGCCCTTCCAGGGGCTCGGACTGCTCGTCGAGGAAACGCGGCGAGACTTCGACGTCGATCGCGTAGTGGGCGGAATCTTCCATGCGTGACAGTGTAAGCAAAAGCAGGTGATCAGGCCGCGTCAATCGCGTGGTGCATTGGCCAGCGCGATGAAATCGGGGACTTCCAGCTGCTCGGCACGTGCATCGCTGCGCACGCCGGCGGCCTCGAACTGGGCCGGACAACAGACGCCATCCAGCGCGTTGCGCAGGGTCTTGCGGCGCTGGCCGAAGGCGGCCTTGACCACGGCGGCGAATCGCTGCGGATCCTCGATGCCGACCTTGGCCGGGTCACGCGGCACCAGCCGCGCCACTGCCGAATCGACCTTCGGCGGCGGCCGGAACGCGCCCGGCGGCACCAAGAACAGCGAAGTGACCTCACACCAGGCCTGCAGCATCACGCTCAGGCGGCCATAGACCTTGCTGCCCGGCGCGGCGGCCATGCGGTCGACCACCTCCTTCTGCAGCATGAAGGTCATGTCCGAGATCGCCGCGGCGTGGTCCAGCGCGTGGAACAGGATCGGCGAGGAAATGTTGTAGGGCAGGTTGCCGACCAGGCGCAGCTTGCCCTCGCCAGCCAGTTCGGTGAAGTCGACCTGCAGCACGTCGCGGTGGACGATGGTCAGCTCGCCGAGTGGCGCGGCCGCGGCGGTCAGCGGCGCGATCAGGTCGCGGTCGAACTCGATCACGGTCAGGCGCGGATGCTGGCGCAGCAGCGGCAGGGTGATCGCGCCCTGGCCCGGGCCGATCTCGACCATGAAGTCGCCTTCCTTCGGGTTGACCGCCATGACGATGCGGTCGATGTAGTGGCGGTCGGCGAGGAAGTGCTGGCCGAGCTGCTTCTTCGGCGGGGCGGTGAAGCCGGTGGAATGCGGGGAATTCATCGGTGCAGTTTACGTTGCGCAGCCAGCCGGGCACACAGCGAGGTGGCCGCCAGCAGGCTGGATGGATCGGCCAAGCCCCTGCCGGCCAGCTCCAGCGCGGTGCCGTGGTCGACCGCGACGCGCGGATAGGGCAGGCCCAGGGTGATGTTCACCGCCTGCTCGAAGCCGCTGTACTTGAGCACCGGCAGGCCCTGGTCGTGGTACATCGCCAGCACTGTGTCGAAACCGGCGAGTCTGGCCGGCAGGAAGGCGGTATCGGCCGGCAGCGGTCCGACCAGGTCCATGCCTTCGCCGCGCAGCCGCTCCAGCAGCGGGATGATCAGCTCGATCTCCTCCATGCCGAGGTGGCCATCCTCGCCCGCGTGCGGGTTCAGCCCCAGCACCGCGATGCGCGGCTGGTCGATGCCGAAGTCGCGCCGCAGGGCGGCGTGCACGGTCCGCAGGGTGTGGGCCAGGGAGGCGGCGTCCAGCGCGTCGGCCACCGCGCGCAAGGGCAGGTGGGTGGTCGCCAGCGCCACGCGCAGGGTGTCGTTGGCCAGCATCATCACCACGTCCACGCCGGCCTGGTGGGCCAGCAGTTCGGTGGTGCCGGTGTAGGGGATGCCGCCGTCGTTGATCACCGCCTTGTGCACCGGGCCGGTGACGATGCCATCCAGTTCGCCGGCCAGGCAGGCGCCGGCGCCCTGCACCAGGGCATCGATTACCGCGCGGGCATTGGCCGGATGGGTCTGGCCGAACTGGCTGGGGACGGCATTGCGCACCGGGCGTAGGCGCAGATCGCCCGGGCGGGTTGCGGTGTCGTGTTCGTCGAGCAGCCGCAGCGGCAGGCCCAGCGCGTGGGCCGCGGCCTGCAGGGTGTCAGGGTCGGCAAAGGCCAGCAGCCGGCAATCGTGCCGGGGCTGCTGGACCAGACGGATACAGAGTTCGGGGCCGATCCCGGCGGGCTCGCCCGGAACCAGAGCGAGCTGCGGGATCATGGCTCAGGACTGCGGCTCGGCCGTGTTCTCGGCGCGGTCGCCACTGCGGAAGCTGACATACGCCTCGCCACGCAGTTCCTGCAGGAAGCGGTTGTATTCCTCTTCCAGCTTGCGGCGGCCGATGGTGTCACGCACGGCAGCGCGCTTGGAGTCGTCGGTGACGTCGGTCTGGCGCGAAGCCACGCGCTGGACGATGTGCCAGCCGGCATCGGTGCGGAACGGAGCACTCACGCCGTTGTCGTCGAGGGCCTGCACCTGCTGGCCGAAGCCCGGGCCGAAGGCGTCGGCCGGGAACCAGCCCAGGTCACCGCCCTGGCCACGGCTGTTGGCATCCTCGGAGGACTCCCTGGCCACGGCCTGGAAGTCGGCACCGCCGACGATGCGCGCGCGCAGCGTCTCGATCTTGGCCTTGGCCTGCTCGGCATTCTGGTTCTCGTTGATGCGGACCAGGATGTGGCGGGCGTTGTATTCGGTAACGGTGCGGGTGCCGCCCGCGCTGGCGTCACGCAGCTCCACGATCTTGAGCAACTGGAAGCCGCTGGGACCGCGGATCGGGCCGATCACGTCGCCGGCGCGGTGCTCGCGCACCAGCTGGGCAAAGGCGTTAGGGATCTCGTCGGTGCTGCGCCAACCCAGGTCACCGCCTTCCAGCGCGTTGGGGCTGTCCGAGTAACGCACGGCGGCGGCGGCAAAATCGAGCTCGCCCTTGTCCAGCAGCGCCTTGATGCCATCGACCTTGCTCTGGGCGGTGGCGATCTGCTCGGCGGTGGCACCCTCGGGCAGGGCGACCAGGATGTGGGCCAGGTGGTACTGGGCGCCGGCATTGTTTTCCATCGCCAGCGCGGCATCCACCTCGCCCTCGCTGACGCTGATCCGGCTCTGCGCAAAGCTCTGGCGCAGGCGCTGGACGATGATTTCCTCGCGCACCGAGCGGCGGAAGTCCTCGAAGGTGATGCCGTCGGCGGCCAGGCGCTGGCGCAGCACGTCCACCGAGGCGCCGTTCTGCTGGGCGATGCTGTTGATCGCGTAGTTCAGTTCGTCATCGGCGACGCGGATGCCGCTGCCCTGGGCGCGGGCAACCTGCAGCTTGACCAGTACCAGGCGCTCCAGCACCTGGCGCTCGAGCACGTTGGCCGGCGGCAGCTGGTGCTCGCGGCCGGCGTACTGGGAGCGGATGTTGTTGACCGCGCGCTGCAGTTCGCTGTGCAGGATCACGTCCTCGTCGACGATCGCGGCGATACGGTCCAGCGGTTGCAGCGCTTGCTGTGCGGCCACCGGGATGGACACGCTGGAGAACGCCAGCAGGCTGGCGAGGAGGACGGGCAGGGTCTTGGTCATGGAATCAGGTTCGGATCGTAGTCGTCCTCGGCGCCCGCGATGTTGCTGGGGGGCACGAGGTACAGGTCGTCGCGGTTGTAGCCGAGAATAGCACGGCGCAGGGTCCGGTCCGTGTCCTGGCCGGCCGAGCCCAGACCCTTGAGCACGAACTCGACCTGGAAGGAGTTGTTGAGCTCGCCTTCGCGGTTGCGCACGTAGCGGCGGGCCAGTGCGCGCACCGCCAGGCAGCAGCTTTCCCACTGCACGCCGCCGATGATCTCCAGCGGCTTGTTGTCCAGCAGCGAGTAGTAGTAACGGCCAACCACGCTCCACGACGGGTTGATCGGGTACAGGAAGGACAGGTCAACCTGTTCAAGCTGGTCGCTGCCGGTACTGGTATTGCGCCGGTAGCGGTAATTCAGATTGACGACGCCGTCCTGCGGCATCAGGTAGCGGGCGCGGATGCTGGCCAGGTCCTCGCGCTTGTAGGTCGGATCCCACTGGTAAGTGGTGCCGACGGTCCAGCGGTCATTGATGGCCCAGTTGACGTCGGCCACCCAGGCCGACTTGCCCTTCTCGACGATCGCCTCGGCGTTGTTGAGCGTCACCCGCGAGTCATCGAAGTAGGTGATCTGCCCGATGCTGGCCGACAGTTTCTCGCGGCCATCGGCCTGGCGCAGCAGCCGCGTGGTCAGTGCGGCGGTCAGCTGGTTGGCATCGTTCTGGCGATCGGCACCGGTATAACGCGTGTCGCGGAACAGCTGGCCCCAGCTGAAGGTGAAGGCGCGGGTGTCAAACAAGGGGAGCTGGCTCTGCTCCCGGTACGGCGCGTTGAGGTAGTAGATCCGCGGTTCCAGCGTATGCAGGTAGGTATCGCCGCCGAGCTTGGTCTCGCGGTCGAAGAACAGGCCGGCGTCGATCGTGGTGATCGGCATGCTGCGGGTCGGGGTGCGTTCGCCCCCGAGCTGGGCGGCGAGGTCCTTGTCCAGCTGGTAGGCGGTGTAGCGCCAGGCCAGCGTCGGGGTGACATACCACGCTGCGCCGGCAAGTGGCATCGACAGGTACGGCTTGACGTCCAGTCGTGCGCCACCCGGGCGCTCCACGGTCACGCCGGTTCGTTCGTAGTCCGCATCCTTCAGATGGATGTCGTCATGCACGAAATTGACCGCCTCGGCATACACGCCGGCTTCGAACCAGCGGCCCAGCGGTTGGTCCCAGGTAGCGAACAGGCGCGGCTGCCTGTTGTACGGCAGCGCGGCCTCGGTGAGGGTGTAGTCGGCCAGCTGCCAGTAATCGGCCATCAGCCCCGCCGTCCAGTTCCTGCCGGTGCCGTAAATGCCGGCGGTGCTCTGCAGCGTGGAATTGGTTACGCCGAGCAACCGGTTGGAGAAGTCCTCGAAGTAGCGCTCGTCGCTGACCCAGCCGATGTTGGCGCGGGCTTGCCAGTTCTCATCGACATTGTGGTACCCGCTGTATTCGACCTGGCTTCGGTCGCGATCGCGCAGCTTGTCGTTGGGCAGGTAGGTCGTATCCAGCTGCCCGCGGCCATTGCCGTAGAGGTAGCGGAACTCGTTGTCGAGCATCAGTCCGCGCTTGCTCATGTAGCGCGGGGTCAGGGTGTCGTCGTAGTTCGGCGCCAGGTTGAAGTAGATCGGCTGCGCGTAGTCCAGGCCGTTGCGCCCGGAGACGCTGAGCTTGGGATAGAGCAGGCCGGTCTGACGGCGGTCATCGATCGGGAACTTGAAGTACGGGGCCCACAGCACCGGCACCTTGCCGATGCGCAGCACCGCGTTGCGCGCGGTGCCGAAGCCTTCGTCGTTGTCCACCTCGATGTGCGGCGCGTCCAGCTTCCACACCGGCTGCGACGGGTCACAGGTGGTGTAGGTGGAATTGTGCATCTGCCCGATTGAACCCTGCAGGTCGATCGAATCCGCGCCGCCGTTGCCGCGACGCGACACCAGTTGGTAACGGATGTTGCTGATCTTGTGCGTGTCTGCTTCCTGGTTGCCTTCGGCGCGCTCGGCGACGAGGCGGATCGAGGAGTCGGAGTAACGGACGTTGCCCTCGGCGATGTAGTTGCCGGTCTCGGTATCGAAACGCAGGTTGTCCGTGCCAAGGAACTGGTCACCGCGTTTGAGTGCGACGTTGCCCTGGTATTGCGGCGTGGTGTTGGTGCCGGAAAGCTCGTCGCCCTCGATGTCGGTCGGCAGCTGGTCGCGACTGCCGGCGGCCACCGGGTCGGCGGCGGGAGCATCGTCGAATGCAGGCAACGTCTCGGTTGCCGGGCAGAGCCCCCAGTTGACCGGCTTGTCGTCGGCCATGGCCGGGAGGCAGACCGCAATGGCCAGGGGCAGGGGCAGCAATCGGAGGACTGGGCGCACGCGGGGTCGGATTCAGGTTAAACGGCGGGTAGCTTGCCGTATCACCTGCATAGGGGCAATGAAGGTCCGGCCGGTGGCGGGGCCGGGGTTCATCCGCTGTTTGCGCTGCTCAGAGCAGGGCGCCGACGTGGGCCACGGCGCACTCGCGCAGCGCCTGCAGGTCATAGCCGCCCTCGAGCATGGACACCAGCCGGCCACCGCAGCGGTGGCGGGCAATGGCCGCCAGCTCGGCGCTGAGCCAGGCAAAGTCCTCGGTTTCCAGCATCAGGTCGGCCTGCGGGTCACGCATGTGCGCATCGAAGCCGGCGGAGATCAGCAGCAGTTGCGGCTCGAAGGCATCGATGGCCGGCAGCATTTCCTCGGCCCAGACGTTGCGGAAACGGAAACCGCCGCTGCCGGGGGGCAGCAGCACGTTGCGGATGTTGCCGACCCCGCGTTCGCGCATGTTTCCCGAGTGCGGGAACAGCCCCGACTGGTGGGTGCTGAAGTAACCCACCGCCGGGTCCTGCACGAAGATGGCCTGGGTGCCGTTGCCGTGGTGCACGTCGAAATCCACCACCGCCACGCGCTCCAGTCCGTGGCGGTCGCGGGCGTAGGCCGCGGCGATGGCGATGTTGTTGAAAAGGCAGAACCCCATTGCGGTGCTGGCAGTGGCGTGGTGGCCGGGCGGTCGCACCGCGCAGAAGGCGCGCGGGTCATCGCCGAGCATCACCGCATCGACCGCGGCCACGCCGGCGCCGGCCGCATGCACGGCCGCGGTGGCCGAGCCCGGCGACATGCGGGTGTCCATGTCGATGTTGCGCAGCGGCTGCTGCTGCGGCTGCAGCAGCGAGTCGATCAGTTCGCGGTCATGCACCCGGGCCAGTTCGCCGAACTTGGCCGCCGGCGCCTCGCGCCATTGCAGCTGGCCGGGGAATGCCGCGCGCAGCGCCTCGAGCACGACGGCAAGGCGCTCGGGCGATTCGGGATGGTCCGGACCGGGATCGTGCTGCAGGCAGGCGGGATGGGTGAATACCAGCATGCCGTGAACTGTAACCGCAGCCGCTCAGGCGTGGCGGCGCTGGTGGTCCCACAGCACCTCGCCCTGGCCCTCGAACCGGGACAGGACGCGGGCCAGTACGAACAGCAGGTCCGAGAGACGGTTGAGGTAGCGCAGCGCCTGCGGGCGTACCTCCTCGATCCGCGACAGCGCCACGGCCTCGCGCTCGGCGCGGCGCACGATCGTGCGGGCCAGGTGGCAGCGCGCCGCCGATTCGCCGCCGCCGGGCAGGATGAATTCCTTCAGCACCGGCAGCGATTCGTTGTAATGATCCAGGCAGGCTTCCAGTGCCTCGATGTCGCGGTCCTGGATCGCCGCGTGGCCGGGGATGCACAGCTCCCCGCCCAGGTCGAACAACTGGTGCTGCAGGGTGGTCAGCAGCACGCGGACGTCATCGGGCAGTTTCGCCGCCAGCACCAGGCCGATGGCCGAGTTGGCCTCGTCGACGGTGCCAAAGGCGGCCACCCGGGCCGCGTCCTTGCCGGTACGGCTGCCATCACCGAGCCCGGTGCTGCCGTCATCGCCGGTGCGGGTATAGATCCGCGAAAGCCGGTTGCCCATGCAGCGGATCAGACGGTCTGCGCGCGCAGGGCCGGCAGGCGCTGGCGCAGCAGGGCGAAGCCGCCGAACAGCAGCGCCGAGTAGAACAGCGTGCCCAGCACGGTCCACTTGAAGAACGGCACGGCGGCGACATAGCACGCGGCCAGGCCGGCGGTGCAGGCCGGGTAGCCAGGCACGGTAAAGGCGGTCAGCCAGGTGGCGAGGTTGCTGACGATGAAGAACAGCACCGAGCCGGCCAGCGAGTAGCCCAGCACGCGGGCGCCAGTGACGCGGCCGCGCAGGCCAAAGCCCAGCACGGTGCCGAGTGCGACGCAGGCGTAGACCGCCACGAGGCTCGGCAGGTAGGCGCTGCTGGTCAGGTACTGCACGTAGGTGGCGCCCTTGACCAGGCCCAGTACCACGTCGGAGGCCAGCATCGCCAGCAGCGGCACCAGCATCGCCCAGCGGCGCGAGGCGAAGTAGGCGCCACCGAACAGGGCCACGGCCTCGACCGGCGAGAAGTTCGGCGGGTGCGGCAGCATCCGGCTCAGCGCGGCCAGCACGATCAGGCCGGCGAGCACCAGTGGGCCGGAGGCGAGGAAGGAAGAAGAGTCGGAGGCGGGCCGGTTCATGTCGAAGGGCTGCAGGAAAAAAGGATGCGCAAGCATAACCCAGCGCACCGCGGTGAGGCCTGCCGTCGCGGCCGGGCCGTTATCATGCGCGGATGAGCGAATTTCATGACGTGGTGATCGTGGGCGGCGGCCTGGTCGGTGCCAGCCTGGCGATCGCGCTGGACCGGATGGGCGTGGACGTGGCCTTGGTGGAAGCGACCCCGGCCGGGGGCCTGCCGCCGGTGTTCGACCAGCGCAACCTCAGTTTTGCCGCCGCCACCGTCAACGCCCTGCAGGCGCTGGGGGTGATGGCAAGGCTGCGTGCGCCGACCGGACCGATCCTCCGCATCCATGTCAGCCGTGCCGGTGATTTCGGCCGGGTGAAGCTGGACGCGGCCGACTACGGCCGCGCGGCCTTCGGCCAGGTGGTGGTGGCGCGCGATTTCGGCGAGGCATTGGAAGCCAGCCTGTCGGCGCTGCAGCGCCTGACCCGCTACCGGCCGGCCCGTTTCGTGCGGCTGGGCGGGGTGGCCGACGGCCGCCGCGCCGTGGTGGTGGCCGATGCCGACGGCACGCGCAGCCTGCAGGCGAAGCTGGTGGTCGGCGCCGACGGCACCGCCAGCATGGTGCGCGAAGCGCTGGGCATCGCGGTGGACCGCCACGATTTCCAGCAGACCCTGCTGGTGGCGCGGCTGCGCACCTCGCAGGCGCCGGACGGCACCGCCTACGAGCGTTTCACCGACAGCGGCCCGACCGCGCTGCTGCCACGCGGCGACCGCCATTACGGCGTGGTCCATGGCGTGCCGCGCGATGAGGCCGATGCCGTGCTCGCGCTGGATGACGCCGGCTGGCTGGGCCGACTGCAGCAGGCCATCGGCTGGCGCGCCGGCCGCGTGCTGGAAAGCGGGCCGCGCAGCGCCTATCCGATCGTGCAGGTGCTGGCGCAGTTGCTGGTCGGGCAGCGCACGGTGCTGCTGGGCAATGCCGCGCAGACCATCCATCCGCTGGGGGCCCAGGGCTTCAACCTGGGCCTGCGCGATGCGCTGACCCTGGCCGAACTGGCGGGCGAAAGTGCCGATCCGGGGGCTGATGATCTGCTGCGGAACTACGTTGCCCGCCGCGAGGAGGATCGCCATCGGACCGTGGCCTTCTCCAGCGGCCTGGCCAACCTCACCGGCAATCCCGCGCCGCTGCTGCGGCCGCTGCGCAGCGCCGGCCTGATGGCCGCCGCGCAGGCCGCACCGCTGCAGTCGTGGCTGGTTGGCGGGGCGATGGGCTTCCGCGGCGACGTACCGGAACTGTGCCGGGAGGCCAACGGATGAATCGTCGCAAGCGACTGGATGCGGTGGTGGTGGGTGGCGGCGTGGTCGGCACCACGTGTGCGCTGGCCCTGGCCGATGCCGGTCTGCAGGTGGCCCTGGTCGAAGGCCGGGCGCCGGCCCTGTGGTCGGTGCAGCAGCCGGACCTGCGCGTGTACGCCTTTGCCGCCGACAACGCGGCCCTGCTCGATTCGCTGGGTGCGTGGAGCGCGGTGCGTGGCAGCCGCGCCCTGCCCTACCGGCGCATGCGGGTATGGGACGCCGCCGGTGGCGGGGAGCTGGCGTTCGATGCCGATGCGCTGGGCCGCCCGCAACTGGGCTGGATCGTGGAGAACAACCTGCTGGTCGATCGCCTGTGGGCGGCACTGCCGGCAGCCGGCGTGGAGGTGCATTGCCCGGCACGGGTCGAGGCGCTGGAACAGGATGCCGACGGCGTGCGGCTGCGGCTGGATGATGGGCGCAGGCTTGAAGCCGGCATCGCCATCGCCGCCGACGGCGCCGAGTCCACCCTGCGCCAGCTGGCCGGGATGGAGGTTTGCCGCCATGACTACGGCCAGCGCGGCGTGGTCGCCTATGTCGACAGCGAACTACCCAACGAGAGCACGGCCTGGCAGCGCTTCCTGGCAACCGGGCCGCTGGCGGTGCTGCCGGTCGAGCGCCATCGCAGCTCGATTGTCTGGACCCTGCCCGACGCCGAGGCCGAACGGGTGCTGGCGCTGGACGAGGAGGCATTCGCGCGGGAGCTGACCAATGCCTTCGCCGGCCGGCTGGGGGCGATGCGGCTGGCCTCGGCGCGCGCGGCCTTCCCGCTGCGCCGGCAACTGGCCCGCGAGTACGTCGCCGGCCGCGTGCTGGTGCTCGGCGATGCCGCCCACGTGGTGCATCCTCTGGCCGGGCAGGGCGTGAACCTGGGGCTGCGCGATGTCGCCGCACTGCGCCAAATGGTGCACGATGCCGGCAAGCGCCGGCAGGATTGGGCCTCGCCCCATCGCCTGCAGCGCTGGGCGCGCAGCCGCCGCAGCGAGAACACCGTGGCGGCGTACGGCTTCGAGGCGATCAACAGGCTGTTCTCCACCGACGAGATGCACCTGACCCTGGCCCGCGGCCCGGCGCTGGGCACGGTCGGCCGGATGCCACCGCTGCTGTCGATGTTCTGGAAGCGCGCCTCCGGCCTGTGACCGCGGGCCCCTGCCTCAGTCCCGCAGCCAGCCGGCCAGTTGCTCGCGTGCGAGCTTGCCGCGGCGCGCGGTATCGAGCGCGTTGAATTCGTCGGCGAGGGCCGGGTTGGCCTGTGCTTCCTCGCGGCTGATGAAACCGTCGCCATCGACGTCCATCTGCCCGAAGTCGATGCGGTAATTGCCGACCACGCTGTCAGGCTGGATGCTGCGCACGGTCACCGGCGCCTCGCCCTCGGGCACGCGGACGCGGGCCTGGTGGGTGACCTCGCCGGTGGCCAGCGGCTGGGCGCGGACATTGACCGGCACTTCGGTCAACGGCGCAGTGAGCGCGGAATCGCGCGGGGCCTTGGACTGGGCCACTGCCGCCAAGGGCAGCAGGCCGGCGATCAGCAGCAGGGCGGGGCGGATGGCATGGGTCACGGGGCACCTCGGGTCTGTGGTCGTACTGCCAGCCCCGCCGCGCGGCTTACTCGTGCAACCAACCCTTGAGCTGCTCGCGGTCCAGGCGGCCGCTGCGTTGGGTATCTAGCGCATCGAATTCGCGGTCCAGGGTGGGATTGGCGCGGGCCTCCTCACGGCTGATGTAGCGGTCCTGGTCGCGGTCGAGGCTGGGGAAGTCGATATGGTAATGGCCGCGGACCGAATCCGGCGTCGAGGAGGTGACGATGACCGGCTCGATCCGGTCGACCATCACGACCCGACCGGTTTCCTGGGCCAGGGCAGGGAGGCTGGTGGTCAGCATCACCAGCGTCGAGAGCGAAAGACTCATGGCAAATGCCCGATGGCGCGGCGGGATGCCGCGTGGCCATCCTCGGGCGCGGTGGGTTAGGCGGTGTTCAAACCTCCGTGCAGGGGGCGCGAACGTTGCTGGCGGTTCAACTGCGTCAGCCGGGAATGAACGGGAACACCAGCTTCAATAGACCCTTGAGCCCACCCTCGGCGGTCGACGCCACCGCCTTCGCGCCGAGGCTGTTGAGGGCACGCCGGACCTCGTCCCAACGCAGATGGGTGACGTCCTTCTTCAGCAGGTCGGCCACTTCCTCGGCAGTGGGCGCCAGCTTCTTCAGCGCCTGGAGGGTCCTTTCCGGATCCGGCTGCAGGTAACCCCAGCGCTCGGCGATGTTGACCAGGGTGTCAAAGCGCACCGCCACCACGTCGCGGTTGCGCTCGTAAACCGGGATCGCGCCGACCTCGAGGATGGCCTGTTCGAACTGCTGGGCATCGTCCGGGTGTTCGATGCGGATGGCCAGGAAGCCTTCCTTGCGACTGCGCTCGCTGACGTGCTTTGCCCCGGCGCCAAGGTTGGCCTCGGTCAGCACGCTGGCAACGATGCGCTGCAACGCCGCCTCGCCTTCCTCTGGCACCAGTGCCCGCCAGCGCGCGTAGCCGTCGCGGCGCAGGCCCTTCACCTTGGCCGGGGTCACCCGCAACTGCAGGGCCACGGTGGCGTTGGAATCGCTGCGGGAAATCGCCCCGTCGCGCTCGAGCAGCACGAAGATCAAAAGCTCCAGGTCGCGTTTGGTCAGTGACTGGAACCCCTGGAGCAGGGTCAGTCGCAGGAACTCCTCGCCAAAGCTGGCGGGGTCCTTGAGTTGGATGGTCTGCATCTTGCCTCCCTGATGGACGGACAGCGTGCGACCGCAGTGTCGCATTGGCTGCGAAGCCCCGCGCGGCAAGGTGAACGCGTTGGGGAAGCCCCGGCCGCGGTGGGCCGGGGAGGCAGGGCTCAGCGCTGGCGCGGCGTGGCCAGGACCGTGATTTCCTCGCGGTCGTGGTAGAGCTGCTTGGCGCGGATATCCAGCGGTTTGCCGGCCTGTTCGGCGAACAGGTCCAGGCACAGCGCGGTCTCGTCCCAGCGCTTCTTCATCGGCAGCTTGAGGTTGAAGATGGTGTGGCGGCACCAGCCTTCGCGGATCCAGGTGGCCATGCGCTCGGCGACCCGGCGCGGTTGCTCGACCATGTCGCAGACCATCCAGTCCAGCGGCTGCTCGGGCTTCCAGTGGAAGCCGTCGGCGCGCAGGTGTTCGACCAGGCCGGTGTCCAGCACGTGCTGGCGTAGCGGGCCATTGTCGACGCTGGTGACGTGCAGGTGCTGGCGGGTCAGTACCCAGGTCCAGCCGCCGGGCGCAGCGCCCAGGTCGGCCGCGCGCATGCCCGGCATGACCAGGGCCTGCCGCTCTTCCGGCGTCATCAGGGTCAGCAGCGCCTCGTCCAGCTTCAGCGCCGAGCGCGAGGGCGCCTCGGGCAGCAGCTTCAGGCGCGGGATGCCCAGCGCCCACGGCGCGCTGTCGCGGGTATCGGCCACCGCCACGAAGGCGTGGGTGCCGGCAATGAACACCACGTGCAGCCGCGGATAGCGCTCGTTGGGCTTGTCGGTGAGCAGGCCGGCCTTGCGCAGCGCCGGGCGCAGTGCATTGCCGAAGCTGCGGGCCAGCCCGGCCAGCGGCTTGCCCGCGTCCGAGTCGGGATGCTCGACCCAGACGTCGCCGAAGCGGGCCTGGCCATCCAGCGCGGCAATGATCGGGGTGATCCGGTCGGCGTGATCGAGCTGAGGCAGCTCGGCCAGTATCCGCAGCTTCTGCCGGGCGAAGATCAGCCCGCGCCAGGGCAGGGCACGGTCCAGTGCCTCGGCCTGGTCGCAGGCGAAGACGACGTAGCCGTCGTTGCGCTGGGTGCGGGCATAGCCGTAGAAGCCGGCCGTACCGGCGCGGGCGGTCAGTTCACCGGCCAGTTCCGGCTCGAAGCCCTGGCGGCACAGGCACAGCAGGCCGCTCATGCGCGCACCGCGCGACGGACCGGGGTGGCGAGATCAATAACGGTCGCCACCGGCTTCCCCGTACTGGCGCAGCACCGCGCGCGCGTCGTCGCGCAGCACGTCACGCACCACCTCGATGCCGCGCTTGCCCAGCTCGCCGACCCAGTCGGCCGGCAGCGGGCCTTCGTCGAATTCGGTCAGTTCCATCACGTCCTCGGCGCGGGCGCCAATCAGCAGGCGGTCGATGCCCGCCCAGACGGTGGCACCGTAGCACTGGCAGCATGGCTGCGAGGACGTGGCCAGGGTGACCGGCCCGTCCAGCACGTCGTTGATCCGCGGGCTCTGCAGCTTCTGCTGGGCCAACATGTAGGCCATGTTCTCGGCGTGGGCCAGCGAGGTGGCCTGGGGCACCACGCGGTTCACGCCGGCGGCGATCACGCGGTCGTTGGCATCGAACAGCACCGCTCCGAACGGGCCGCCGCTGGCGTGCTCCACGTTGTGCCGCGACAGTGCGATGGCCAGCGCGACCTTGGCCTCGTCGCCGGGGTAGGTGGCCGACAGGTCCACGAGGTCGTGGACCCAAACCGGCAGGGTGATATGGACCTGGGCTTGCAGCATGGGAACTCCTTTCTCGTACGGCCCGACAACAGCCGGACGTGGAAACGGACCGGCACGGGCCGGTCCGTCCTGGTTGGGTGCGCCCCGGCCGTGGCGCGGGGCAGCGTCGGGCCTTATCGGGCCCAGGTATCGCGCAGGGTGACCGAGCGGTTGAACACCGGCCTGTCGGCGCGGTGGTCGCGGCGGTCGGCGACGAAGTAGCCGGTGCGCTCGAACTGGAACGAGGTCTCCGGCGAGGCCTCGGCCGCGGCCGGCTCGACATAGCCGATGACGACCTTGCGCGATTCCGGATTCAGGTAGTCGCGGTAGGTCTTGCCCTCGGATTCGTCGTCCGGGTTCTCGACCGAGAACAGGCGGTCGTACAGGCGGATCTCGGCCGGCACCGCGTGCGCGGCGCTGACCCAGTGGATGGTGCCCTTGACCTTGCGGTTGGCGCCTTCCATGCCCGGGCGCGATTCCGGATCCAGCCAGCCGCGCAGCTCGACCACGTTGCCGGCCTCGTCCTTGATGACCTCGTCGACGCGGGCGATGCCGGCGCCGCGCAGGCGGATCTCACCGCCCGGCACCAGGCGCTTCCAGCCCTTGGGCGGGACTTCGGCGAAGTCCTCGCGCTCGATCCACAGCTCGCGGCCGAACGGCACCTGGCGGCTGCCGAAGGACTCATCCTTGGGGTGGTTGGCGAAGGTCAGCGACTCTTCGTGGCCTTCGGGCAGGTTGGTCAGCACCAGCTTCAGTGGCTCGATCACGGCCATGCGGCGCGCGGCGGCACTGTCCAGGTCCTCGCGCAGCGCGCCCTCGAGTACCGAGAAGTCGATCATCGAGTTCTGCTTGGAAATGCCCACGCGCTCGGCGAACAGGCGCATCGCACCGGCGGTGTAGCCGCGACGGCGCAGGCCCTGCAGGGTCGGCATGCGCGGGTCGTCCCAGCCATCGACCAGCTTCTCGGTGACCAGCGCCATCAGCTTGCGCTTGCTCATCACCGTGTAATTGATGTTCAGGCGCGAGAACTCGATCTGGCGCGGCTTGCCGGCCTCGCGCGGCAGGCCCTTGTCGACCAGCGGCTGGGTCAGCGCGTCGTCATGGGCGAAGTCGACGTTGTCCACGCACCAGTCATACAGCGGGCGGTGGTCCTCGAACTCGAGCGTGCACAGCGAGTGGGTGATGCCCTCGAGCGAATCACCCAGCGCGTGGGCGAAGTCGTACATCGGATAGATCGGCCACGCGTTGCCGGTGTTCTGGTGCTCGACGTGCTTGATCCGGTAGATCGCCGGGTCGCGCAGGTTGATGTTGCCGCTGGCCATGTCGATCCTGGCGCGCAGGGTGCGGCTGCCATCGGGGAACTCGCCGGCGCGCATGCGCGCGAACAGGTCCAGGTTCTCCTCGACGCTGCGGTTGCGGTACGGCGACTCGCGGCCCGGCTCGGTCAGCGAGCCGCGGTAGGCGCGCACTTCCTCGGCCGACAGGTCACAGACATAGGCCTTGCCCTCGCGGATCAGCTTCTGCGCGGCCAGGTAATAGGCCTCGAAGTAATCCGAGGCGTGGCGCAGCTCGTTCCACTCAAAGCCCAGCCAGCGCACGTCATCCTGGATCGCGGCGACGTATTCGGGATCTTCCCTGGCCGGGTTGGTGTCGTCGAAGCGCAGGTTGCACACGCCGTTGAACTCGCCGGCGATGCCGAAGTTCAGGCAGATCGACTTGGCATGGCCGATATGCAGGTAGCCATTGGGCTCGGGCGGGAAACGGGTCTTGATCGCGGTGTGCTTGCCGCTGGCCAGGTCCTCGCGGACGATCTGTCGGATGAAGTCACGCTTCTCCGGCGCGGTTTCCGGCGCAGCATCGGCGGCGGGGGCAGTGGTTTCGGACATGGCGGGGGGATGTCGGCAGGCAAACCACAAGTTTAGCCGAGCCGGCGCGGCCCTGCCGGTGGCCACGGCGCCGCTGGCAGGCGGCCGGACATGCTCACGCCGGTGCCCGCCTGCGCGGGCATGATGGGACCCCGCCGATCGCCCCGGAGCCCCCATGCAGCTGGTCTACCAGGCCGACAACCTGTTCGATGCCCATATGGTCAAGCACGCGCTGGAGGATGCCGGCATCCCGGCCTTCGTGCTGGGTGAATCACTGCTCGGTGGCATGGGCGAGCTGCCCTTGTTCGGCGTGCTGCGGGTCTGCGTGCCTGATTCGGCGGGGGAGCAGGCGCAGGCGGTCATCGCGGCGCTGGTCCCGGCCGACTTGGCCGGTGACGACGCCGACCCCATCTGGGAGGAAGGAACGTCCGGCATCCTGCCGGCCTGAGGAGACAGCCATGTTGGGAATCGGAAGCGGACTGCTGGGCATCGGCGCGTTCAAGCAGCGACTGCCGCGCCCGGAGGAGGCACTGCCCGGACGTTACACGCCACTGCCGCTGCACAACGTGCATTACGTCAACGGCCAGCCGCTGCGCGCGGAATTTGCCGGTCTGGAAGTGCTGGACGTGGGCATGGGCTGTTTCTGGGGCGCCGAGCGCAAGTTCTGGCAACTGCCGGGCGTGGTCAGCACCGCGGTCGGCTACCAGGGCGGGGTCACCCCCAATCCCACCTACGAGGAAGTGTGCTCGGGCCTGACCGGGCATGCCGAGGTGGTGCGCGTGGTGTTCGATCCGGGCAAGGTCAGCCGCGAGCAGGTGCTGCGCACGTTCTGGGAGAACCACGACCCGACCCAGGGCATGCGCCAGGGCAATGACACCGGCACCCAGTACCGCTCGGTGATCCACTGCCACGACCAGGCCCAGCATGAGGCGGCAATCGCCAGCCGCGCGCTGTACCAGCAGCAGCTGCATGCCGCCGGCCATGGCGACATCACCACCGAGGTTGTGTTCCCGGCCGCGCCGTTCTACTACGCCGAGGACCCCCACCAGCAGTACCTGGCGAAGAATCCCAACGGTTACTGCGGCATCGGCGGCACCGGCGTGAGCTGCCCGATCGGCCTCATCGCCTGATGGCGGAGCCGCTCCTGCTGGTGGTCTGGCACAGCCAGACCGGCGGCACCGCCGCGCTGGTCCGCGCGCTGGTGGCGGGTGCGCAGGCCGAAGGCGGCGTGCGCGTGCGTGGACTGCCGGCCGCGCAGGCCTGCGCCAGCGACGTGCTGGCCGCCGATGGCGTGGTGTTCGCCACGCCGGAGTGCCTGGCCGCGATCAGCGGCCAGCTCAAGGATTTCTTCGACCGCAGCTATTACCCGCTGCTGGGACGCTGCGAGGGCAAGCCTTGCGCGCTGGTGGTGTGCGCCGGCTCCGATGGGCAGCCCAGCATCGCCCAGTTGCGGCGGATCGCCACCGGCCTGCGTCTGCGCGAAGTGGCCGAGCCACTGCTGGTCTGCACCCATGCGCAGGGTCCGGAGGCGATCCAGGCGGCAAAGCATCCGCCGGAAGAGGCGCTCGAACAGGCCCGGGAACTGGGCCGTACCCTCGCGGCCGGGCTGGCGCTGGGCATCTGGTGATGCGCGCCGGATAGGAACAGGCAGGAAGGAAAACAGCGGCGCAGCGCCGGCAGGCGCCACGCCGCGCTGGCTCAGGCGGCCAGTTCGCCGGCGATGCGGGCGCGCAGCGCGTCCAGGTCCTTGGCGAAGGCCTCGATACCGGTAGCCAGCTTCTCGGTAGCCATCGCGTCGGCGGCCAGATCGGCGGCAAAGCGCGCGCTGTCCACCGGCACATGCTGGCCGGCAGCCTGGACGGTCGCCGGATGCAGCTTGCGGGTCAGCTCGCCGTGGTCGGCGTCCAGCTTTTCCAGCAGGTCCGGCGAGATCGTCAGCCGGTCGCAACCGGCAAGCGCCTCGATCTGCGCGGTGGAGCGGAACGAGGCGCCCATCACCACGGTCGCCAGGCCGCGCTGCTTGAAGGTGTCGTAGACGCCGCGCACGAACTGCACGCCCGGGTCCTCGTCGATGCTGGCCGGAACCTGGCCCTTGGCCACGTGCCAGTCCAGGATGCGGCCGACGAACGGCGAGATCAGGAACGCCCCGGCCTCGGCGCAGGCCAGCGCCTGGGTCGGGTTGAAGATCAGCGTCAGGTTGCAGTCGATGCCTTCGGCCTGCAGCACGCGCGCGGCCTCCACGCCGGCCCAGGTGGCGGCAATCTTGATCAGCACCTTCCCGCGCGGCACCCCGGCTTCGGCGTACATGGCGATGAACTGCCGTGCCTTTTCCACGGTGGCGGCGGTGTCATGGGCCAGGTCGGCGTCGACCTCGGTGGAGACACGACCCGGCACCAGTTCCGACAGCAGCGCGCCCACGCCCACGGTCAGGCGGTCGGCGACGGCATTGACCACGGTCTCGCGGGGGCCGGCCTGGGTGCGGCCCCAGGCCAGTTCGCGGGCGATAAGGTCCTCGTAGACCGGCAGGTCCAGCGCCTTCTTCACCAGGGTCGGATTGGTGGTGCAGTCCACCGGGCGCAGTCGCTTGATCGCCTCGTAGTCGCCGGTATCGGCCACGACGACCGAAAGGTCACGCAACCGGGAAAGCTTGGAGGGCGGGGTCTGGCTCATTGGCACTTCCTGTAGGTTCGTCGCCGGCGCACGCGCTCAGCGGTGGAGGTCGCCCGCGGACTCGGGCTGGTAATGGACGGCGGTCACGCGCAGGCGCAATTTGCGGCCTCCGGGCGCGACCCAGTCAATGGACTGGCCAACCGACAGGCCGAGCAGGGCGCTGCCGACCGGGGCCAGTACCGACACCCGGCCCTTGTCCACGTCCGCCTCGTGCGGATAGACCAGGGTCAGGATGTGCTTCTCATTCTGCAGCTCGTCCTCGCATTCAACCTGCGAATGCATGGTGACGATGCCGTCGGGAATCTCTTCGGGCGCAAGGATCGTAGCCCGGTTCAGTTCTTCGCCCAGCGCGATCGCGGCCGGGTGCCGGCTCAGCGCGGGGGATTCAAGCATGGCCTCGAGGCGGGCCAGGTCACGGCTGGACACGGTGATTGACGGGGGAAGACCACTGTTGGTCGGCATTGCAGGAACTCCTTGGTGTTGAAAAAAAAGAAACAGCAAAAAGGCGGCACCGCGTGGGTACCGCCCCTTGGCTATTGTGCTGGCAATGCGGGCCGGATGCGACCCGGGGGCCGGGGGTTCCCGGCAAGCCTTCAGGAGGCGCGCCGCAGCGGTGTCTGGTCGCGGGCCGGGCGCTCGGCCGGCAGGGCGAACAGTTCCTGCGGCAGCGACTGGAACAGCTGCGCCAGTTGCTCCAGGAAGCTGCCCATGGCCGAGCTGCGGCGCCAGACCATGCCGATGCGGCGGCTGGGGCGGACCGGGCCGGTAAAGCCAAGCAGGTGGATGTTCTCCGACTGCGCCACCGGCGGCTGCACCGCCAGCATCGGCATCAGGGTGATGCCGACATTGGCCGCGACCATCTGCCGCAGCGTCTCCAGGCTGGTGGCCTGGAACTCGGGCTTCTCCTGGGCGCCGGCCATGTGGCAGACATCCAGCGCCTGGTCGCGCAGGCAGTGGCCGTCCTGCAGCAGCAGCAGGCGGTGCTGGGACAGCTCGTCCAGGTCCAGGCCCGGGCGCGCGGCCAGCGGGTGGCTGTCGGGGACCGCCACCACGAAGGGCTCCTCGAACAGGAACTCGGCGTGCAGCTGGTCATCGGCCACTGGCAGGGCGAGCAGGGCGGCGTCCAGGCGGCCATTGCGCAGCTGCTCCAGCAGCAGGTCGCTCTTTTCCTCGACCAGCAGCAGCTCCAGCTGCGGGAAACGCTCGCGGATGCTCGGGATCACGTGCGGCAGCAGGTACGGGCCCAGCGTGGGGAAGATGCCCAGGCGCACGGTGCCGGCCTCCGGGTCGCGGCTGCGGCGTGCCGCCTCCTTCATCTGCTCGACCTCGGCGACGATGCCGCGCGCACGTGCGGCGGCCTCGCGACCGGCCGGGGTCAGCATGACCTTGCGCGGGGCGCGCTCGACCAGCGGTACGCCCAGTTCATCCTCCAGCTTGCGGATCTGGGTGGACAGGGTGGGCTGGCTGACGAAGCAGGCGGCCGCGGCGCGGCCGAAATGCTTGTGCTCGGCCAGCGCCACCAGGTATTTGAGGTCACGCAGGTTCATGGTGGATTCCGTGGAAGGCGACCACCGCCCGGATCATCGCAGACGCCCCGTGAGGGGCGCCTGCGACAGGGGCAGGTCAGGAGGCTTCGGCCACCGCGGCCGCCGGCGCCGGGGTCGAGGTGCGGATGAGGTGGTCGAATGCGCTGAGCGAGGCGGTGGCGCCGGCACCCATGGCGATGATGATCTGCTTGTACGGCACCGTGGTGCAGTCACCGGCGGCGAACACGCCCGGCACGTTGGTCTGGCCGCGGTCGTCGATGACGATCTCGCCGCGGTTGCTCAGCTCGACCGTGCCCTTGAGCCATTCGGTGTTCGGCAGCAGGCCGATCTGGACGAAGATGCCTTCCAGCTCGACGCGGTGCGAATCGCCGCCGACGCGGTCGGTGTAGACCAGGCCGGTCACCTTCTGGCCGTCACCCAGCACCTCGGTGGTCAGCGCGCTGGTGATGATGGTGACGTTGGACAGGCTGCGCAGCTTGTCCTGCAACACCTGGTCGGCACGCAGCTTGGAGTCGAACTCGAACAGGGTGACGTGGGCGACGATGCCGGCCAGGTCGATCGCGGCCTCGACGCCGGAGTTGCCGCCGCCGATCACCGCCACGCGCTTGCCCTTGAACAGCGGGCCATCGCAGTGCGGGCAGTAGGCCACGCCCTTGTTGCGGTACTGGTCCTCGCCCGGCACGTTCATCTGCCGCCAGCGTGCACCGGTGGACAGGATCACGGTCCTGGACTTCAGTGAACCGCCATTCTCCAGCTTGACCTCGACCAGGCCATCGGCGCCGGCCGGGACCAGTTCGGTGGCGCGCTGCAGATTCATGATGTCCACGTCGTACTGTTTGACGTGCTCTTCCAGCGCCGAGGCCAGCTTCGGGCCTTCGGTTTCCTTGACCGAGATGAAGTTCTCGATCGCCATGGTGTCCAGCACCTGGCCACCAAAGCGCTCGGCGGCCACGCCGGTGCGGATGCCCTTGCGGGCGGCGTAGATCGCCGCGGCCGAACCGGCCGGGCCACCGCCCACCACCAGCACGTCGAAGGCGTCCTTGGCCGAGAGGCGGGCGGCATCGCGCTTGGCCGCGCCGGTGTCCAGCCTGGCCACGATCTGCTCCACGCTCATGCGGCCCGAGTCGAACATCTCGCCGCCGCGGAACACCATCGGCACCGCCATGACCTGGCGCTGCTCGACTTCGGCCTGGAACGCGCCGCCTTCGATCACGGTGGTGCGGATGTTCGGGTTGAGGATCGCCATCAGCGACAGCGCCTGCACCACGTCCGGGCAGTTGTGGCAGGTCAGCGACATGTAGACGTCGAAGTCGTGCTCGCCCTCGATCGCCTTGATGCTGTCGATCACGTCCTGCTCGACCTTCGGCGGGTGGCCGCCGGTCCACAGCAGGGCCAGCACCAGGGAGGTGAACTCGTGGCCCAGCGGCAGGCCGGCAAAGCGCACGCCGGTGGACTCGCCTTCGCGGGCGATCACGAACGACGGGCGGCGCGCATCGCTGCCGCTGGTGTCCAGCGAAATCCTGCCGTTGCCGGCGGCGACGATGTCATCCAGCAACCCGCGCATTTCCTGCGAGGTGGCGCTGTCATCGAGCGAGGCGATCAGGCGCAGCGGCTGGCGCAGCAGACCCATGTACTGCTGGAGCTGGGACTTGAGGGTGTCATCGAGCACGGCAAGGTTCCTTGGTCGAGGCAAAGCGGGGGGGAGGGCGCGGCGATCAGGCTGCGCACCGGAAGACGTAGGGGGGAACCGCAGCGCGCTGGGCTGGCTGGCGTGTGGCGGGCGGGGCCAACACGCTGCGGTTCACCCCCACTCCGCCAAAGCGGAATGGGGATGGGGTGCGGCTTTAGATCTTGCCGACCAGGTCCAGCGACGGGGTCAGGGTGGCAGCGCCTTCCTTCCACTTGGCCGGGCACACCTGGTTCGGGTTGGCGGCGGTGAACTGGGCAGCCTTCAGCTTGCGCAGGGTTTCGGAGACGTCACGTGCGATCTCGTTGGAGTGCACTTCCATGGTCTTGATCACGCCTTCCGGGTTGATCACGAAGGTGCCGCGCAGGGCCAGGCCTTCTTCGTCGATATGGACGTTGAACGCCTTGGTCATCTGGTGGGTCGGGTCGCCGACCAGCGGGAACTTGGCCTTGCCCACGGCCTGCGAGGTCTCGTGCCACACCTTGTGCGAGAAGTGGGTATCGGTGGTGACGATGTAGACCTCGGCGCCGGCCTTCTGGAACTCGGCGTAGTTGTCAGCGGCGTCTTCGATCTCGGTCGGGCAGTTGAAGGTGAAGGCAGCCGGCATGAAGATCACAACCGACCACTTGCCCTTCATGGTCTCGTTGGAGACTTCGACGAACTGGCCATTGTGGAAGGCCTGGGTCTTGAACGGCTGGACCTGGGTGTTGATCAAGGACATCAGATTTCCTCTGTGTTGCAGGGTGGGTGGAGAACTTGGTGGCCAGATTAATAGGCTTTGCCTAATCAAACAAATGGATTGATTAGATCGTATCAATAGATATTGGCTATTGATCAGCCTGTTCAGCTGCCCCAACCCTCGATATCGGGCCGGATGGCCCCGTTCCAAGCCCCGGTAGCCGGTGGCGCCGATAGATGCGGTGATTCGTTACCACTCCACGGCGGGTCTGCTCCGGCGCGGCAAGGGCGGGCCCGGCGCGTATCCTTGCCGCCCCGTCCCTGCCGAGAACCCGCGTGCCCAGCGTCGCCGATCTGCTCCAGCAAGCTGCCCGCCAACTGCCCGGCGATGAGCCCCGCCACGAAGCCGGGCTGCTGCTGATGCATGCCCTGGGCAAGGACCGCGCCTGGCTGTTCGCCCATGACCGCGACGAGATCGAAGGCGAGGGCGTGGAGCGCTTCCACGACCTGGTCACCCAGCGTGCGGCGGGGCGCCCGCTGGCCTACCTGACCGGCCGCCGTGGCTTCTGGACCCTGGACCTGCAGGTCAGCGGCGACACCCTGATCCCGCGCCCGGAGACCGAGCTGCTGGTCGAACAGGCCTTGGCCCGGTTGCCCGATGGCGAACCCCTGCGGGTGGCCGACCTGGGCACCGGCAGCGGCGCGATCGCCCTGGCCATCGCCAGCGAGCGCCCGGCCACCAGCGTCATCGCCACCGACCTGCTCGGCCCGACCCTGGCCATGGCGGTGCGCAATGCCCGCGACCACGGCATCGAGAACGTCTGGTTCCGCCGCGGTAGCTGGTACACCGCGCTGGGCAGGGAGCGCTTCGACATGATCGTCAGCAACCCACCCTACATCGCCGCCGCCGATCCGCACCTGGAGCAGGGCGATCTGCGTTTCGAACCGCCCGCAGCACTTTCCGCCGGTGCCGACGGGCTGGATGCGATCCGCGAGATCGTGGCCGGCGCCCCGGGCCATCTGGTTCCCGGCGGCTGGCTGCTGCTTGAACACGGCTGGGACCAGGGCCCGGCGATCCGCACGCTGCTGGAGCAGCGTGGCTTCGTCGAGGTCGCCACCGTGCAGGACCTGGAACAGCGCGACCGCGTGACATTAGGCAGGCTGCCGGGCTGAGGCGTCGGCGGGGGAGGGTTTTTTCGGCTGGGCTAGACTGTGGGCCTGTTCCGAAGCCTGTACCGCCATGCGCACCCTCCATCCCGAGATCACCCCCTACGACGTCGGCTCGCTGAAGGTCGATGACCGCCACACACTGTATTTCGAGCAGTGCGGCAATCCCGACGGCAAGCCGGTGGTGATGCTGCACGGCGGCCCGGGCGGCGGCTGCACCGACAAGATGCGCCGCTTCCACGACCCGGCCAAATACCGCATCGTGCTGTTCGACCAGCGCGGCTCGGGCCGCTCGACCCCGCACGCGGACCTGGTCGACAACACCACCTGGGACCTGGTCGCCGACATCGAGAAGCTGCGCGAACACCTGGGCATCGACCAGTGGCAGGTGTTCGGCGGGAGCTGGGGCTCGACCCTGGCCCTGGCCTACGCCGAAACCCACCCGCAACGGGTGACCGAGCTGGTGCTGCGCGGCATCTTCATGCTGCGCCGCTGGGAGCTGGAGTGGTTCTACCAGGAAGGGGCCAACCGCCTGTTCCCGGATGCCTGGGAGCACTACATCAAGGCGATCCCGCCGGTGGAGCGACACGACCTGATCTCGGCCTTCCACCGCCGTCTGACCAGCGAGGACGAAGCCACCCGCCTGGCCGCGGCCAGGGCGTGGAGCGTGTGGGAGGGCGCCACCAGCTATCTGCACGTGGACGAGGACTTCATCAACAGCCACGAAGACCCCCACTTCGCGCTGGCCTTCGCCCGCATCGAGAACCACTACTTCGTCAACGGCGGCTTCTTCGAGGTCGAGGACCAGCTGCTGCGCGACGCGCACAAAATCGCCGACATCCCCGGCGTGATTGTGCATGGCCGCTACGACGTGGTCTGCCCGCTGGCCAACGCCTGGGACCTGCACAAGGCCTGGCCGAAGGCGCAGCTGGTGATCAATCCGGCCAGTGGCCATTCGGCCTTCGAGGCCGAGAACGTACACGCGCTGGTCGAGGCAACCGACCGCTTCGCCTGATCACCTGCGACGCAAGGCATGAAGAAGGGCGGCCACTGGCCGCCCTTTCTGTTTCCGCCGCTCAATCGGTGAGCAGGCCCGGCAACAGCCGGGCCAAGCGTTGTGCCCACGCTTGCTGACCGGCGGTATCGGCAATCAGGTCCTGGCGGATTTCCAGTTCCACGTAGGGCAGTCCACGCGCCTCGGCGTGCACGTTGGCGCCGTAATCGCTGTCATCGCTGACCGAGTACGGCTGGTTGTCGCCGACCACCAGGTCGCCTTCGGCGCGCAGCGCGGCAAGCAGGCGGCGGGCCAGGCGGTCGTCGCGGTTGTACAGCACGCCGCAATGCCACGGCCGCGCCTGGCCATTCATCACCGGGGTGAAGCTGTGCATCAGCACCAGCACGGTGTCGCGGCCGGCGGCGGCGCGGGCCGCCAGTTCGGCGCTGATGCGGGCGTGGTAGGGCGCATGGATCGCCTCCACTCGCGCCTTGCGGGCCGCCTCTGAAATGCAAGCGTTGGCGGGAATCGCGGTGCCGTCGCTGAGCGCCGGAATCAGGGTCGGCGACGGCAGCGGGCGGTTGCAGTCGATCACCAGTCGCGAATAGACCTGTTCGATCATCCACGCATCCAGCAGCCCGGCCAGCGCCCTTGTGGTGCCGGAGATGCCGATGTCCCAGCCGATGTGGCGGTCCAGTTCGGCCCGGGCGATGCCCAGGCCCTGCAGCGCGGCCGGCACTGCCTGGCCGGCATGGTCGGCGATCAACACGAAGGGGGAGCCACCGTGTTCGCGGTGGACGACGAAGGGCGCCGGGTCGTCGCGGCCCAGCAGCGGGAGCACGGCAGAAAAGCCTGAATCAGCCACGCGGCGTGCCATCCAGTTCGTGTTCGATCATCCACAGCCCGGCCCAGAGCTTGGCGTCGAGCTGGTAGCCCTGGCCCATCTTTTCCACCAGCCAGGCCGCGGCACGCGTGCGCGGCACGTGGTGGACGAAGATGTCCTCGGTTTCATCGCCGCCGCCTTCGCCGACCTTGCTCAGGCCGCTGGCGCGGACGAAGGCGATCTTCTCGCTGCTGGCGCCGGCCGAGGTCGGGCCGATCATCAGCACCTCGGCGTGTTCGGCGGTCCAGCCGGTTTCCTCTTCCAGTTCGCGGATCGCCGAAGCCTCGATCGACTCACCGGCATGGATGTCGCCCACCAGCCCGGCCGGCATCTCGATGCACTTGGCCTGCAGCGGCACGCGGAACTGCTCGACGAACAGCACCTCGTCGGCCGGGGTCACCGCGATGATGATCGCGGCCAGGCCGCCGGCGTGGGTGCGCTCGGAGTATTCCCAGGTGCCGCGCACCACCATGCGCTGGTACTTGCCTTCGTAGACGACGCGGGGCGGGGCGTTGTTGGGATTCATGCGAATTCGTGGGCAGGTGGGGAGAGGGTTTCCAGGCCGGCCGCAGCGAACAGGCGGCGCCGGGTCAGTGGGCCGAAGCGCAGCGCCTCGCACAGGCCGCCGAGCATGTCGGCATCGGCCTGCACCCGGACGAACTGCGCGGCATCGGCCGGCAGCGGCGCATCCAGCGCGATCGTGGTCAGCTGCCGCCACAGAAGCGCATGTTCGCGCTGCTCGCGCAGGCGTATGGCCATGGCTGCGGCGCCGCGCAGCCGCAGGAACGGGACCTCGTCGATGCGCTCGAGCATCGCGTCGAGGCTGCCGAAGTGCGCCAGCAGCACGGCGGCGGACTTGGCGCCGATGCCGGTGACGCCGGGAATGTTGTCCACCGCATCGCCGCACAGCGCCAGGTAGTCGGCGATCTGGTGGGCGTGCACACCGTGGCGCGCCTTGACCCCGGACATGCCCCAGCGCTGGTTGCGCGCGTAGTCCCACTGCTCGTCGTGTTCGTACAGCAGCTGCGACAGGTCCTTGTCGGCGGAGATGATCACGCCGCGGAAGCCGGCATCGCGATGCGCATGCAGGGCGGTACCGATCAGGTCGTCGGCCTCGTATTCGTGGTGGGCCAGCACGCCCAGGCCCAGCGCGGCGCACAGCGCCTTGCAGTGGGCGAACTGGCGGCGCAGCTCGTCAGGCGCCGGCTCGCGGTTGCCCTTGTAGCCGGCGTAGATGCGATGGCGGAAGCAGCTGTCCAGCGCCTCGTCGAAGGCGATGGCGATGTGCCGCGGGCGCTCGCGCTCGAGCAGGTCGAGCAGGAAACGGGCAAACCCATGCACCGCGTTGGTCGGCCAGCCCTGCGCGTCGCGGAACTCGTCAGGCATCGAATGCCAGGCGCGGAACACGTACAGGCTGGCATCGACCAGGTAGAGCGGCGAGCGCGGCGCCGTGGCGGCCACGACATCCATCAGGGCGTCCAGTCCTGCAGCAGCGCGGCCGGGTCGGGGCGCGGCCGTTCGGGCACCTCGGTCTGCGCCGTGCCGATATGGATGAAGCCGACCACGCGCTCGTTCGCCGACAGGCCGAGATGGCGGGCGACCTCCTCGTCATAGGCCATCCATGCGGTCAGCCATTGCGCGCCGAAACCATGGGCCTGCGCGGCCTGCAGCAGCGCAAAGCACACGCAGCCGGCGGTGAGCAACTGTTCCTGCGCGGGCACCTTGTGCTGGGAATCCACTCGCGCGATGACGGCGATGACCAGCGGCGCATGCGAGAACCGCTGGCGGTCCTTGTCCAGCACCGCCTCACTGGCCTCCGGATTGCGGGCCTTCGAGCGTGCCGCGACGAACCGGCCAAGGGCGTACCGGGCCTCGCCCTGGATGCGCAGGAAGCGGAACGGGACCAGCTTGCCGTGGTCGGGCACGCGCACGGCCGAGGCGAGGATCTGCATCAACGTGGCATCGTCAGGGCCGGGCCCGGCGAGCTGGCGGGAGGGGACGGAGCGGCGCTGGTCGAGCGCCTGCAATGAATGGGCGAGGGCCATGGTGTCCTGGCGCGTGGAAACCACGGGATTATAGGCGTCGCCGGTCGCACCCATTTTCTGTGACGTCGCGCGGTCTTCACGAAGTCTTCTTCACTCGCTTCACATCATGTGCGCGCTTACGATACGGACATTGCCGGGGGGCCGGCGAGGAGGGCCAAAGTGCGGACCCCGTCACTGTCCCATTCAGCTTGGTTACCTACCATCACCAAGCGGAACAAGGGGAACCGCATCTGCGTCACACTCCGTTTCCCACCTAGTATCGGGCCCGCGAAGGCCGGGATTTTTTGCGCATGATGTCCAACCCCATTCCGACCGCCCACGGTGGCCGCGACCAGCGCTTGCTGGCACTCGCGCGCGAAGCCGCGTTGCCGGTGCTGGGGAAGACATTCGCCTCGGTGGTCGCGCGTTTTGACGACGTGCTGTTCGACCGTGCCGAAAGCGCGGGTTCCTCGCAATTGCTGTTCCTGGACGGCATGCGTGAACTGCGTCGCCGCCGCGAGGAAATCTCCACCCGTTTCCGCTCGCACCTGGCACTTGCCTGGGACGGGCTGGAGGCCGGCACCCTGGTCTCGGCCGAGAAGGCCCTGGCCGGCCAAGTCGAGGGCAGTGGCCTGAGCCTGGTGCCCGAGCACGTGCTCGAGTCGCGCCTGGCGGTGCGCAACCTCGCCACCGTGCTGCTGCGCGACTTCAAGGCCGTGCTCGCGCGCCTGGACCGCCGCCTGGGCTGGATCGCCGGTGGCCTGGAGCTGGACGCCGACAACAACCCGATCGGCCCCGAACACATCGGCGTGGCCATCCATGAGGCCTTCGCCACCAGCGACCTGGCGCCGGAAGTGCGCCTGGTGCTGATCAAGCTGTGCGAGCGTGACCTCGCCGCCAGCATCGGCAAGCTCTACGAGGACCTGGACGAGAAGCTCGCCCAGGAAGGCGTGATGCCGAACATCAGCCGCCCGCAGCGGCCGGCGCCGCGCCCGCGGCCGGCACCGGTTGCCGGGAACGAACCCGAGGCGGCCGAGGACAAGTACGAGGACCAGTACGCTCCGGCCTGGGCCCGCCGCTTCGTCGACCGCTGGGCCGAGAGCCGCGGTCGCATGCAGGGCATGGGGGGGCGCAGCGCCGAGCGCCAGTCCGGTCCGCCAGACCAGGCGGTGCTGCTCGATGCCCTGCACGAGCTGCTGGCCCAGACCCGCAGCGTGCGCGAGGACACCACGGCCGCGGCGACCACCGCCGTCGGCCAGCAGCGCCCGCTGACCCAGCGCGAGATGCTGTCGGTGCTGTCGCTGCTGCAGGCAACGCCAAGTGCCACGCTCAACGCCGCCATCGGCGAGAACGGCGAGTCGCTGGCCCAGCGGCTGAAGAGCGAAGTGCTTTCCAATGCCACCCAGCTGGGCGTCGAGCCCTCGACCGCGCGGTTGGATCCGCAGGACGAGGACGCGATCGACCTGGTCGGCATGCTGTTTGACGTCATGCTCGACGAGCGCGACCTGGAAGGCCGTTCGCGCGAGCTGATCGGCCGTCTGGTAGTGCCGTTCGTGAAGGTGGCGATGCTCGACCGCCGCATGTTCGTGCAGAAGACCCACCCGGCGCGCAAGCTGCTCAACTCGCTGGCCGAGGCCTGCGAGGGCAATACCGGCGAGAGCCCTGCCGAGCGCGTGCTGATGGGCAAGGTCGAGGAAATCATCGAGCGCCTGGTGGCCGAGTTCAACGAGAACCTGGCGATCTTCCTGACCCTGGAGGAGGAGTTCCGCGAATTCCTCGCCCAGCACCGTCGCCGCATCGAGATCGCCGAGCGCCGCGCCGCCGAAACCCAGCGCGGCCAGGAGAAGCTCGAGCTGGCCCGCAGCCGTGCCGGCACCGAGCTGGACAGCCGTACCGGCGAGCCGGGCTCCCTGCCCAAGGCGATCGAGGAATTCCTGCGCCAGCCGTGGACCCATCACCTGACCCTGACCCTGCTGCGCGAAGGCGATGAAGGGGCGGGCGTGCAGGAAGCGCTGCAGCTGGCCGATGGCGTGCTCGAGGAACTGTCCGAGGCGCGCCGCCACATTGTCGGCAAGCCATGGCTGCAGGCCTGGCAGCCAGCGCTTCGCAAGGTATTTGCCAGTGTCGGGCTGCACGGGGATGCCAGCACCAGCGCCATCGATGCGCTGCATGACACCCTGCAGTCCATCGCCGAAGCCCGGCCGGAGCTGGAACGCGACCTGCCCGAACTGCCGCAGGTGGTGTTGCCGTCGGCCCCGCCGGCCGAGACTCCCACGGTAGAGCTGTCCGGCGTCGCCGACACCGATGATTTCGACAATGCCGATGCCGACCGCTTCCGCGGCATGGCCATCGGGACCTGGCTGGATTTCGTCGACAAGGACGGCAAGGTCCAGGCCGGCAAGCTGTCGTGGATCAGCCCGATTTCCTCGCGCCTGCTGTTCGTCAACCGCCGTGGCGTGCGCTTCTGCGTGGCCTCGCCCGAGGAACTGGCGGTGATGGTGCGGCTGGGTCGCCTGCGTGCGCACGTCAACGACGGTGCCTTCGACAGCGCGATGCAGGGCGTGATCGACCGCCTCGACCCCCTGGCTTCGCCGACGGTCCACTGACCCCGGGGCGCCCCGTGCGCCTTGTCCCCTCCTTCGATATCCCCGGATAGCCACACGCGTCAGGCGACCTGCGTGTGGCGTGGGCGGCTGTTACGATCCGGGCATCCACTGATGCGCGGGGACGTACATGGCCGTGGAAGTGCTGGTGATCAAGGAAAGTGCGGCAGGCGAGCGGCGCGTGGCCGCTACCCCCGAGACCGCAAGGAAGCTGGCGGCACTGGGTGCCAACGTCTGGTTCGAACCGGGCGCTGGCGCCGCGGCAGGTTTCAGCGACCAGGCCTACCTCAAAGCCGGTGCCCATCCGGCCGCCGATGACCTGGCCGCCCGCGCGGACATCGTGCTGTGCGTGCAGTGCCCCCCACCGGCCAGGCTGCAGGCGTTGAAGCCGGGAGCGGCGGTGGTCGGCATGCTGTTTCCGGCGGCCGAGCCGGCGCGTGCCAGTGCCTTCCACGATGGCCAGCTGGCTGCCTTCCCGCTGGAACGGCTGCCACGCACCACGCGCGCGCAGGCGATGGACGTGCTCAGTTCGCAGGCCGGCATGGCCGGCTACAAGGCCACGCTGATCGCCGCGCAACTGGCGCCGCGTTTCTTCCCGATGCTGACCACGGCCGCCGGCACCATCCGTCCGAGCAAGGTGCTGGTGATCGGCGCCGGCGTTGCGGGCCTGCAGGCAATCGCCACGGCGCGGCGCCTGGGCGCGCAAGTGGAAGGCTTCGACGTGCGGCCGGAAACCCGCGAGCAGATCGAATCCCTGGGCGGACGCTTCCTTGACCTGGGCATGAGTGCGGCTGGCGAAGGCGGTTACGCGCGCCAGCTCACCGCCGCGGAACTGGCCGAGCAGCAGCGCCGGCTGGGCGAGCACCTGCGCGGGGTGGACGTGGTCATCAGCACCGCGGCCGTTCCCGGGCGCGCCGCCCCACGCGTCATCAGTGCGGCAATGGTGGAAGGAATGAAGCCCGGCGCCGTGATCGTCGACCTCGCCGCCGAAACCGGTGGCAACTGCGAACTGACCCGTCCCGGCGAGATCTTCGAGCATGACGGCGTGACTGTCGCCGGCCCGCTCAACCTGGCCAGCCAGGGCGCGGTGCACGCCAGCGAGATGTACGCACGCAACGTCTACAACTTCGTCGCGCTGTTCCTCAGGGACGGGACCATCGCCTACGACTGGGACGACGAGCTGCTGGCGCGCACGCGCTGGAGCGCCGAAGCCGGCTGATCCGGAAGATGTGGCCGGACGGGGTGCCCAGGGCATCAGCGCCCGGGTGCGGCGGTCCGGTGCTGCTCGACCCACTCGCGTCGTTGCTGCGCGGACATCTGCTTCCACCGGGCGCGCAACTCGTCGCGCTGCGCCGGCGTCATCGCGCGCATCTGCTGGAACAGCACGCGTGCCTGTTCGCGCTGCTGCGGCGACATCCGCTCGAAACGGTTCATGCCTTCGCGCGCCTGCCTGCGCTGGTCCGGGCTCAGCGCTTCCCAGCGTCGGGCGCGGTCGTACATGCGCTGGCGCTGTTCCGGGGAAGCCGCATTCCAGCGCTCTCGCACCGGCGCGAGCAGGTGCTGGCGTTGCTGTTCGGTGAGCTGCTCCCAGGCGGGCAGCGGCTCGGCGTGCGCGGCCAGCGGGAGGCCTGCGGCCAGCAGGAGAACCAGGATCCAGTGCGCTTTCATCATCGTCATTCCATCGCCAGGTAGCTGTCCGAGGCCAGCCACAGGTAGAGGTCGGGGTTCTCGTCGAGCAGGCCGGCATCCTCGCCCAGCGCCGTGGCCAGCAGGGCGGCTTCGTCCGGCACGGCCGGATAGTGCGGCTGCTTGAGGTAGTCCACGCCGAGGGCGACGGCCAGCACCCCCGAACAGGCGGTGGCCACCATCCATGCGCGGCCGCGACGGGCGGCAGGGGCGGTGGCCTGGTGCCGCGCGCTGCGCAGGCGGGCCAGGGTGGCGGGGGACACCGAGGCCAGCGCATCGGCATGCAGGCCGCGCATTGCCTGGTCGAACATCCCGGGATCTTGGTGGCGGTTCACGGGGAACTCTCCAGTTGTTGCTGCAGGGCGTCGCGCGCACGCGACAGGTGGGTCTTTACCGAGCCTTCCGAACAGCCCATCACCGTGGCGGTGATGGCCACGTCCAGCTCCTGCAGCACGCGCAGGGTGAAGGCTTCGCGCTGCCGTGCCGGCAGGGTGCGCAGGGCCTGTACCAGGCGGGCGTACTGCTGCTGCTGTTCCTGCTGTTCGGCCGGACCCGGCCCCTGGTCGGCCCAGTCGATGTCGTCCTGGTCGCCGGTGGTGGCCGGGGCCCAGAACCGCAGGCGGAAGTTGCTGCGGCGCTGCACGTCGATGATGCGACGGCGCAGGATGCTCCAGAACAGCGGCGTCCATTCTCCTGCCGGGCGGTCGGCATAGCCGAGCATGCGCTCCATCGTGTCCTGCACCGCGTCCAGCGCATCCTCGCGCTGTCGCAGTCCGGCTTCGGCGAAGCGGAACGCACGTGTCCCGATGCCGGCCAGGAAGGCCTCCAGCGACGCCGGGAGGTCGGGCGCAGCGGCGTCGGTCGGGGCAGGGGATGGGCTCACCAGCACAGCTTAGCGGTCTCGGTAGGGATGCCGTATCAAACGCCCCGGGGCCAAGAGCGTTGACCGGCGGGCTGCACAGGTTCAGCCGTGGTTATGATGCGGGCGGGGATCCCCGACGGAGAGCACGCAATGGGCGACGGTTTCGTGGCGTTGTACATCTTCATGCTGGCGGCCATCGCCGGCCATGTGATCATTTCGCGGGTGCCGGTGATCCTGCACACGCCGCTGATGTCCGGATCCAACTTCATCCACGGCATCGTGCTGATTGGCGCGATGGTCGTGCTCGGCCACGCCGATACCACGCTGGAGAAGGCGATTGGCTTCATCGCCGTCGTGCTGGGCGCGGGCAATGCGGCAGGCGGCTACGTGGTCACCGAGCGCATGCTGGAGATGTTCAGGACCTCCAAGAAGCCGGGCGGTAAGGATCAATGAGCCTGCGCGCGAGGGTCTCCGGCGTCCGCCAGCTCGAGCCGCGGCAGGTGTTCCAGGCGCTCAGCTACCTGCAGTACCCGGCAATGCTGGCCGGCCTTGCCAGTGCCGCGCGGCCGTTGTTCAACGGCATGGACGGCATGCTCGAGGCCTACAACAGCGCGCTGCTGTACCTCGGCGTGGGCGTGGGACTGTCCTCGCTGCAGGACCCGGACAAGACCCAGAACGAGATGTCGCGCCGGGTCTGGGAAGATCCCCGCAAGGCCTACCTGATGCTGTGGGTGCTGGCGCTGTCGGCCCTGCTGCCTATCGTGCTCGGCCTGCTGGGCACGGCGCTGGCCAGCTCCACTGCTTTATCCCAGCTGTCGTGGGGGTTCGTGGCCTACGGCCTGGGCATGCTCGGGTTGTTGAAGACGGCGATCGTGATGCGCGAGCGCCATCGCCTGGACAAGCGCGCCATCGCCGGCGCGGCGACCGACATGGAGGAGAGTGCATGAGCCTGACGATGCTGGTGAACGCGAGTTACCTGGTGGCCGCGACGCTGTTCCTGCTGGGCCTGCAGCGCATGGCATCGCCGGCGACCGCCCGCAGCGGTATCCAGTGGGCGGGCTTGGGCATGGTGCTGGCCACCGTCGCCACGTTCTTCCTGCCGGGCCTGCACAACCTGGCGCTGATCCTGGTGGCGCTGCTGCTGGGCACTGGCATGGCGTGGGTGTCGGCAAGGAAGGTGGCCATCACCGACATGCCGCAGATGGTGGCGCTGTACAACGGCATGGGCGGTGGTTCGGCCGCGGCCATCGGCGCGGTGGAGCTGCTGCGTTTTTCCGACCTGGCCCTGCGCGACACCAGCCACTGGAGCGCGCAGGCCATCGCCGACCTCGCTGCACGCCAGCCTTCGGCCACGGTGCTGGCGCTGGCGGTCATCGGTGCGGCGATCGGCGCGGTGTCGCTGTCCGGTTCGGTCATCGCCTGGGCCAAGCTCGACGGCCGGCTCGACCGCCGCGTGATCTTCCCCGGCCAACAGGCCTTCAATCTGCTGGTCGCGGTGGCCATGGTGGTGCTGGGCGTGTGGGCGGCCATCAGCCTGCAGCCGGCGGTGATCATCGGTTTCTTCGTCGCGGCGCTGGCGCTGGGCGTGCTGATGACCCTGCCCATCGGCGGCGCCGACATGCCGGTGGTGATCTCGCTGTACAACGCGCTGACCGGGCTGGCGGTGTCGTTTGAAGGCTACGTGCTCGGCAACCAGGCGCTGATCATCGCCGGCATGATGGTCGGCGCGGCCGGCATCCTGCTGACCCGGTTGATGGCCAAGGCGATGAACCGCCCGATCAGCGGCGTGCTGTTCTCCAACTTCGGCGGCGGCAGTGGCGAAGGTGCGCAGATCGAAGGTGCGCAGAAGCCGATCGAGGCCCCGGACGTGGCCGCGATGCTGGCGTTCGCGGAGCGCGTGGTGATCGTGCCCGGTTACGGCATGGCCGTGGCCCAGGCCCAGCACAAAATCTGGGAGCTGGCGCAGCGACTGATCGACCGCGGGGTCAAGGTGAAGTTCGCCATCCACCCGGTTGCCGGCCGCATGCCCGGCCACATGAACGTGCTCCTGGCCGAGGCCGGTGTGCCGTATGACCTGATCGCGGACATGGACGACATCAACCCGGAGTTCGCCGTCACCGACGTCTCGCTGGTGATCGGCGCCAATGACGTGGTCAATCCGGTGGCCAAAACCGATCCATCCAGCCCCATCTACGGCATGCCGATCCTGGACGTGGTGCAGTCGCGCAACACGATCGTCATCAAGCGTGGCAAGGGCACCGGTTTTGCGGGCATCGAGAACGCGCTGTTCTACGCCGACAACACCCGCATGCTCTACGGCGATGGCGCTGGTGTGGCCAGCGAGCTGGTGAGCGAGCTGAAGGCGCTCGACGGCGGGCACTGAGCCGCAAGTGCCGCACGCTCAGGCCAGGCACAGTGCCTCGGCGACCTGGCTGCCTTCCGCGCGCGGTGGGCAGCCCCGGCGCGCTTCGCTGGTGGTGCAGCCGAAGATGTGCTTGAACGCCCGGCAGAAGGCGCTTTCGCTTTCGAAGCCCAGGGTCTGGGAAATCTCGCAGACGGACAGGCTGCTCTCGCGCACCAGCTGCCAGGCACGCTCGTAGCGCAGGCGGGCGGCGTACTCGCTCGGGGTCTCGCCAAAGACTTCCCGGTAGACGCGGAGCAGGTGGCACGGTGAGTAATTGGCGCTGGCCGCCAGCCGGGCCAGGTCCATGCGGCCGTCCAGGGTGGAGCGGATCAGGTGCTGGACGCGAAGCAGGCGCAGCAGCGTCTGCTGCCGGCGCAGCAGGGTGCGACCGCTGCAGCGGGCCAGGCAGGCCTGCAGTTCGGCCTCGTGATCCGCGACGGCCCGGAGCAGGGTGCCGAGCACCTCACCCAGCCCGGCGCCTTCGTCTTCCTCGGTCCACCGTGGTCGGGCCAGATGGACCAGCGGGCGGGCGATATCACGGGGACAGGGGGTCTCCCACGGGAAGATGGTGGCTTCCGGTTTGCTGCCATGCCCGTGTGACCACAGCCCGGCCGGTGCGGTGAGCATGATCCACCAGCAACCGGCGCGATTGCTGGCGTGCAGGGGGCCGTCGAGCCAGATCTGCAGTCGACGCGGCCGCAGCTGCCACTCGGCGTGCTGGGATTGCAGGTCCAGCCTGCCGTGGAGTGCCAGCACCATGCTCAGCCAGCCCTGTGGGACCAGGATGCGACCGCCGCGACCGCGGCCGCGTACCGCATGCAGGCAATCGCCCGGCAGCTGTGTCATGTCCAGCGAGCGGGTGGCGTGGAGGGAATGGATCTTGATCTGCACGACAACTCCACGGACGGGCAGCGCCCGCTGGTGATGGGAGGAATCGTGGAGGGGGCGCCCCTGTGCGGCCGCTCCGCGTGCCAGGCTGCTCACACTGCCTTGACTGCCGCCGGCATCTTGTGGAGTGGAGGTGTGCAGGCGGCGTGAAAAAAGCCCGGCGGTGGGCCGGGCACTGTCCTTGCGCCTCGCGGGGCGCGAGGGGCGTTACGGCTGGAGAGGAGGCCGTGCATCCGGACACCTCAATCCTCGCTCCCTTGCCTCGTCCCTGGTGTGCCGGCCTGCGCAACGCTGTTGCCATTCCTTGCGGATTCGCGCATTCCTGCCGTTGCTATCCTTCCACGGTTACCGTCATGAAAGCCTTCGTGTCCGCAGGTCTCCAATCCGCCGCACAGATGCTGCAAAGCGGCCAGCCGGCGCAGGCCGAGCGGCTCGTTCGCGATGCACTGGCCGCAGGAATGGAGCACGCCCGGACGCTTGGCAGCTGCTGGCGATCAGCCTGCTGGCCCAGGACCGTCCGGACGAGGCGCGGCAAGCCTTCGTGCAGCTGACCAGGCTCCAGCCCGGTGAGCCCGCGCACTGGCTCAACCTGGGCAATGCCAGCCTTGACTGTGGCGACGCCGAACAGGCCCATGCCGCCTTCCTGCGCGCCGGGGAGCTGGGTGCCAGCGGGGTTCCGCTGCTGCTGGGGCTGGGCCTGGCGCACCTGGGGTGCGGACGTCTGCTGCAGGCGCAGGCCCTGTTGTCACAGGCATGGCGGCAGGAACCGCAGGCGGCAGACACGAGTCTTGCCTGGGCCCAGTGCCTGGCCGGACTGGAGCGCTTTGGCGAGATCGCTCCCTGCATCGGGCATCTCCGTCCGGCCTCACTGGCCCCGGGGCAGCGACGGGCACTGGCCTGGTTGTTCGCCCAGGCCGGTGAGGACGAGCGCGCGCTGGCGCTTTACCGGCAGGTGCTGGATGAAGCCCCGCAGGCAGTGGAGCCGCGCTTGCAGCTGGCGCTGCTGCTGGAGCGCCGCAACCAGGTGGAGCGGGCTGCGCGCCTGCTCGAGGAAGCGCCGGTGGCCACCGCGCCGCTGGACGCGATGAAGGCGTTGGCACTGGGCCGGGTGATGCGTCGCCAAGGCCGCCATGCGGAGGCAGCGCAGGTGCTGGCCGAGGGGGCGGGGCGGGGCGATTCCTGCGAAATGGGCGCGCAACTGCGTTTCGAGCAGGCCAAGGCACTGGATGCTGCCGGCGACGTCGATGCGGTGATGGCGGCGCTGGCCCATGCCCATCAGCTGGCGGGCGTGGCCCTGGCCCGCCGTCACCCCGATCCCGCCTCGCAGGCTTCACTGGCCTGGCTGGACCAGGTCCTTGGTGGACCTGCGCCGGCCACCTGGCAGGCCCCGCGGTCCGATGGGCTGCCGGCCGATCCATGGTTCCTGGTGGGGGTCCTGCGGTCGGGGACCACCCTGCTGAAACCGTCCTCGCCGCCCATTCCCGCCTCCAGGTGCTGGACGAGCGACCGGCGCTGGAGGAAGTGATCGCCAGCCTGCGGCAGTCGCCCGGCTGGCAGGATGCCGAGCTGCTTGCCGCCCTCGACCGGCTGGATGACAGCGCTCTGCACCAGGCGCGGGCGCGCTACTGGCATGCAGTCCGCAGGCACGTGCCTGAAACCGGCCTGCAACTGGTGGACAAGTATCCGCTGACCCTCACCCGGGTGCCTTACGTGGCCCGGCTGTTCCCGCGCGCGCACTGGTTGTTGCTGCTGCGCCATCCCTGCGACTGCGTGCTCAGCTGCCACATGCAGGCGTTCGGACTGAACGGCGGGGTGCTGGCATTTGAAAACCTCGATTCGACGGCCTGGACCTACGACCGGGTGATGACGTACTGGGAGACGCAGCGGCAGCGGGTGGTGACGCCGGTCCATGTGTTGCGCTACGAAGACATGGTCAGGACCTGCGCGCGCAGGTCGAGCTGGTAATGGCCGGCCTCGGCCTGGAATGGGAG
Organism: Stenotrophomonas sp. Marseille-Q4652; assembly: GCF_916618915.1. Taxonomy (NCBI): domain Bacteria; kingdom Pseudomonadati; phylum Pseudomonadota; class Gammaproteobacteria; order Lysobacterales; family Lysobacteraceae; genus Stenotrophomonas; species Stenotrophomonas sp. Marseille-Q4652. The sequence continues at coordinate 1,893,122 of NZ_CAKAKE010000001.1, read as the reverse complement.
CCGGGCCAGGCCCATTTTGCCCGCCAGGCAGCGACACGCGGGCGGCGGATCAACACCCCCAGCTATGCCCAGGTGACCGAGCCCCTGCATGCCGGCGCGGTGGAGCGCTGGCGCCGATACCGCGACCACTTCACCCCGCCGGTGCTGGGACTGCTACGGCCCTGGGTGGAACGCTACGGTTACCGCCTGGACTGAGCCTGTGGAAACCGGAGGTAGGTGGAAAGGATGTACTTGTCCTGCAACGGCGCGGCCTGTCCCTGGTGGGCATACATCCAGTAGGGCGGGAACATCAGCAGCCGGCCGGCTCGCGGCGCCACGCCGGTGCAAAGGCCCGGGAACCACGTATGCCCGCCTTGCTCCACGTCATTGAGGTACCAGAGGAAGACCAGGTAGCGGTCGCAGACCTCGTTGATCGAGTCGAAATGGGTCTGGAACCTTTCCTCGTTGCCTGCGCGGTAGCGCTTGAGGATCAGCGGGCTGAGCAGCGGGCTGTCGGGCACCGGGATCGGCAGGCCGACATCCTGGTTGTAGCGCTGCAGGGCCTGGCTGACCTGCTGGCGGAAGAACGCCAGAAAGCCGGCATCGGACAGCCGGCTGATGTCCATCTCGGTCCAGGCGCTGTCATCCAGGCCAGGACGCACGCCACGTCCATTGCGCTGCTGGAACCGTTCCAGCAGGTTGAACGACTCGACCAGCTTGGCGCACATCTCCGCCGGCAGGCTATGGTCGTAGGTACGGATGTAATGGCGGAGGTCGTGGCCCGGGGCAGCGTCCGCCGCGGCACCGGCCGCGGCGGACGGGTGGGGCGTTTCCTCAGAACTTCGCAGTCCAGCGCATCCAGTAGTACCGGCCGATGGCATCGTAGGTCCGCATGTCGGTTGAGGCGTTGAAGCCAGAATAGATCAACGGCGGCTGGCGATCCGTCAGGTTGCGTACGCCGATCTGGATCGAACTGTTGTTGAGTTCCTCGAACTGGTAGCCGATCTGCAGGTCGGTCTGGGTGAATGAGGGCACACGCCGCTTGGCCACATAGCCTGGTTCAGTGACGTCGGCCACGTCCGGCGCCTCGTAGACGTGGTGCACGTAGCGGGTGGTCAGGCTGGCGCTGAAGTTGCCCAGCGACCAGCTGATGTCGTTGAGCGCGCGCCAGCGGGCCAGGTTGCCGAAACCGGAGGAGGCGTTGTCGACGAAGGTGCCTGCCAGGCCGGTGCTCTGCGGGATGCCCGGGAACGCGCCGACGTCGCTGTCCGGGTCGTCGGCCAGCAGCCGCACGTTGTACTCGGCGATGTAGCTGGCATCCAGGTTCCAGGCAAAGCGGCCCCAGCCGGTTTCCGCGAACAGGTAGCGCAGGCCCACGTCCAGGCCACTGCTCTGCAGCCGGCCGAAGTTGCCGATGACGTTGGTCATCTGCGCCACGTCGCCGGCGTCGTCGCGGATGAAGGTGTCGCAGTAGCGCCCGAAGTTGAAGCACTGGTTGAGCATCACGTTCTCGGGCAGGTTGGTGATGAACTGCTCCAGCTTCACCCGCCAGTAGTCGGCGGTGATGCTGAAGCCTTCCAGCCAGCCCGGGCTGTAGACGAACCCATAGGTGAAGACGTCGCCTTCTTCCGGCTGCAGGTTGGGATCGGCGACCTGGAACGAGGTGACCTGGTTGTTGCTCTGCTGGAAGGAGCCGTCGGTCGGCACGCCGGCACAGGCGCGCGGATCCGGCGTCGGCTGGCCGGTGTAGCCGTTGCAGGGATCGGTATAGGTGTTGGCGCTGGGAACCGTCGGTGCATACAGGTCACCGATGGTCGGCGCGCGGAACACGTCGGCGTAGGTGGCGCGGACCAGCAGGTCGGAGAACGGCTTCCACTCCAGGCCGATCTTGGAGTTGGTGGTGCCGCCGAAGTTGGAGTAATCCGAATAGCGCGTGCCCAGCGACACGTTCAGCTTCTCGGCGAAGGGCACGTCCGCCAGCAGCGGCACCAGGGCCTCGAGGTAGATCTCGTTCACGTCGAACGAGCCGGCGATGTCGCCGAAGGTGCAGGCTTCCTGGGTGATCAGGCAGACGGTCTCGCCCGGCGGGATCAGGGTCAGGAAGTCGGAGGTCGCACTGGCCGATTCCTCGCGGCGTTCCACACCGCCGGCCAGCGAGACCATGCCCGCCGGCAACTCGAACAGGTCGCCGGTGATGTTGGCATTGAACACCTTGAGGTCGTTCTCGTTGGTGTTGGTGATGGTCGGATTGATCAGGTTCAACGCCGCCAGCTGGGCCTGGCCGGCCGGACTGTTGGGATCCGGCGGCGGGCCAAGGAAGTTGACCGGCAGGCAGCCGGCGATGGCGGTGCTCGGGTCGCCCGGCGTGCGTACGCAGATGGGGTTGCCGGTGGCCGGGTCGATCATCGACGGCCCCAGCGCATCGGTCAGGCCCGGGCTGTACAGATAGCCGCGCACCGACTGGGACTGCGGCGTGCGGCCATAGCCGTAGGACGCATCCCAGCTCCAGCTGCTGTCGCCGAAGTTGCCGCGCAGGCCGGCGGTGATCTGGTAGGTATCGGTCTCGAAGCGGGTGGTACGGGTCGGGATGAAGTCGCGCAGGCGCAGCCGGGCGTCGGTGATGTCCACGCCGAACGGGTTGTAGATGCTGTCGCCGCTGATCGGCACGTTGTCCACGGCGGCGCGGCCGTCGAACGGCAGCGGCGCGATGAAGAACGAGGATTCGGTCTTCAGCCACGAACCCAGCACGAAGGCCTCGACGTTCTCGCTGAGCTGGTAGTTGCCGCTGACGAACATCGCGGTACGTTCCTGCGGCGTCAGGTTGAGGTTGCCGTCGGCCTGGAAGTTGTAGACGTCGTTGAGGTTGTCGAAGCAGCGGAAGTCCGAGGTGGAGGTGCCCGGGCGGCCGTCGATGCGGGTCAGCACGACATTGGCGCCGCTGCCGCAGTTGGGGTCGCTCAGGTTCACGCCGGTGGCGGCCGAACGCGGCACCACGTAGCGGCCGGTCAGGATGCGGCTGGTACCGCCGATGCCGTGCTCGCCGGCGTACAGCTGGTAGGGCTGGCTGGAGTAGGCGCGGTCAGCGGCGCTGACCGAGTCCTCCTTGTCGTAGCTCACGCCCAGCACGACGTTGCCCTTGTCGCCGGTCATGCCGAAGGTGGCGTCGTAACGCTCGGTACCGGCGTCACCCCGCGAGGAAATGCCGTAGTAGGCGCTGGCCTCCAGGCCCTGGAAATCACGGCGCAGGATGAAGTTGACCACGCCGCCGATGGCATCGGAACCGTAGATCGCCGAAGCGCCATCCTTGAGGACCTCGACGCGCTCGATCAGGGTCATCGGGATCGAGTTGATGTCCACCGCACCGTTGGCGTTGCTTACGGTGCCGATCCAGCGCTTGCCATCGACCAGCACCAGCGAGCGGTTCACGCCCAGCCCGCGCAGGTCGACCGTGGCTGCGCCGGCGCCGCCGCCATTGTTCACCTGGGGATTGGTCGCTGCGCCGGCGATGGCCGGGGTCCGCTGCAGGAATTCGCCGACCGTCGCAGCGCCGGAATTCTCGATGTTCTGCCGGTCAATCACGAACACCGGGCTGGAGGTTTCAAGGTCGGCACGCTTGATGCGCGAGCCGGTGACCTCGATGCGGTCCAGGGTCGTGGCCTGTTCCCCCTGTGGGGGGGCGTCCTGGGCTGCCGCTGGCGTTGCGCCCAGCGCCAGTACGGCGGTGGACATGGGCAACAGGGCACAGCGGACGGCCTCGCTCAAGGTCTGGATCTTCACAGCAGCACTCCACGATGACGGTGTGGAGCAAGAATTACGAATCCTTAACCTTGGTTTATGTGCGGTCCGCGCCTGAAAAGATGTGCACGAATTTGCCGCTGGAATTGCGCATGTTGCGTTTTTCTACCAGCTGGCCGGATTGGCGAGGAATCAGCGCGCCAGGCGCCAGGCCAGCAGCAGTCCGCCCAACAGCCAGAGCAGGTCGAACGGCGAGCTGGCCAGTGACACCATCGTCCAGGCCAGGCGCGGGCCCATGCGCAGCGAGGACTGCAGTGGGTCCAGCCCCATCATTCCGCCCATGTGCGCGGCCACGATCACCCAGCAGCTGGCGAGGGTGACCAGCAGCGTCGCGGTGACGGCCAGCGTGATCCGCAGCGGGCCGCCGCGCAGCGTGCCCAGGCGCAGCATCCATGCAGTCTCCAGTCCCGCGGCCAGCGCCATCGGCGCGGCCATGCCCCGCGTATTCAGCGCCACCAGTACCCACGCCACGGCGACCGTCAGGCTGCCGAGCAGCAACAGCAGGGGCCAGAGCCAGTGCACGCTGGCCGGTGCGGGTCGTGGGGGCATGGGAGCTCCTGGAAGGGCCCGACAGGATAGCCGCTCAGCGGGGGGACGGCCCAGTTCGATAGAATAGGCGGCTTGCGGGAGTCGACCGCGTCCCCATATCCAGTCCCATGTATTCCCGCAGCAGTGAACCCGTCCACTTCGAGCGCGATTGCGAGGCCGTCATGGTCCCGCAGGGCGATACCGTGACCCTGCCCGCCGGCAGCTATGGGTACATCACCCAGGCGCTGGGCGGCAGCTACACCGTGTTCGTTGAAGGCAACCTGTTCCGCATCGCCGGCAAGGATGGCGATGCCATCGGCAAGGAGCCGCCGCCGGGACTGGAACTGCCCGAGAACGCCGGCGACGAGGAAGTGGAAAAGCTGGTCTGGCAGCAGTTGCGCACCTGCTTCGACCCGGAAATCCCGTTCAACATCGTCGACCTGGGGCTGATCTACGAGGTCGACCTCAAGCACCTGGACGATGGCCAGCGCGAGGTCGACGTCAAGATGACCCTGACCGCGCCCGGCTGCGGCATGGGCGAGATCCTGGTCGACGATGTCCGCAGCAAGCTGGAAATGATCCCGACGGTGGCCCAGGCCGACGTCGAGCTGGTGTTCGATCCGCCGTGGGGCAAGCACATGATGTCCGAGGAAGCGCGGCTCGAAACCGGCATGCTGTAGCCCCGGCACCCGCGACGGCGGGGCCGGGTGTCCATCCCGTAAACCTGGAAGGAAATATCTGGTGTCCCAGTCAACCCCGAGCTTCCGCGTCACCCGTTCCACGCAGCCGCGCAGTGCCGAAGAGCGCGAGCGCATCCTCGCCGCGCCCGGCTTCGGCGTGCACTTCACCGACCACATGGTGGCCGTGCGCTGGGACAAGGACACCGGCTGGCATGACGCCGAGGTGCGTCCCTACGGTCCGCTGCTGCTGGACCCGGCCGCCGCGGTGCTGCACTACGGCCAGGAGATCTTCGAGGGCATCAAGGCCTACCGCCATGCCGATGGGTCGGTGTGGACGTTCCGTCCGCAGGCCAACGGCGCGCGCCTGCAGCGCTCGGCCGCCCGTCTGGCACTGCCGGAACTGCCGGTCGACATCTTCGTCGAGTCGCTGCGCCAGCTGGTCGCCGTGGACAAGGACTGGGTGCCGTCGGCCGAAGAGTCCAGCCTGTACTTCCGCCCCTTCATGATCGGGGACGAGGCCTTCCTCGGCGTGCGCGGCGCACACAAGGCCGGCTACTACGTGATCGCCAGCCCGGCCGGCCCGTACTTCGCCAAGGGCGTGGCCCCGGTCTCGATCTGGCTGTCCACCGAATACGCGCGTGCGGCCAAGGGCGGCACCGGCGCGGCCAAGTGCGGTGGCAACTACGCCGCCTCGCTGCTGCCGCAGCAGAAGGCGCAGGCCCAGGGCTGCTCGCAGGTGCTGTTCCTCGATCCGGTCGAGGGCAAGTACCTGGAAGAACTGGGCGGCATGAACGTGTTCCTGGTCTACAAGGACGGGACGCTGGTGACCCCGGAACTGTCGGGCAGCATCCTGGAAGGCATCACCCGCGAGAGCATCCTGCAGCTGGCCCGCGACCGCGGCATGAAGGTGGTCGAGCGCAAGGTCAGCATCGACGAGTGGAAGGATGGCGTCACCTCCGGCGCTGTCACCGAGGTCTTTGCCTGCGGCACCGCCGCGGTGGTGACCCCGATCGGCCAGCTCAGGGGCGAAGGCTTCTCGGTCGGCGACATCAACGCTCCGGCTGGCGAAGTGACCATGTCCCTGCGCAAGGAACTGACCGACATCCAGTACGGCCGGATTCCCGACCGCCACGGCTGGCTGGCGCGCCTCGACGGCTGAACCGTACAGCCATGTGAGTTGACAGAAGGCCCGCCGGCGACCCCGGCGGGCCTTTGCTTTTGGGCGGATGACGGAGATTGCCCTTTCGTCCAGTTGACAGCAGTCACAAATCCGCGATCCGGGTAGGAAAACTCCTGTCCCTGCATTGTCCCGGGGCGACAAACCTTCTAGCGTCGGCGCACGGACGGTAGCAGGGGACCGGTCCGGGCCTCCTCCCGCTTCAGACCACCACCCGATAGCAACCGCTGAGCCGGGCGGAGCGTTGCCGCTGTCTGCGGCACCTACTCATTGCAGAAAGGAAACAACCCGATGTCGAAGTATTCGCAACGCCGCGCGCGTCCGGGTCTATTGGCCGTTCTCGGAGTCTCCACCCTTACCTCGATGCTGCTCGTCGCACCGGCCGTCGCCGGTGAGGCACACCTGGACGGCCTGGCCTCGGCGTCCACCCACCAGCGTTTCATCGTGAAGTACCGCGACAGTGCCGCGCCGGCCCAGGCCAGCGTGCTGGCACGGTCGCTCAAGTCCGCCGCCGCCGCGGTACCGGCGCGGACCGGCCGGGGGGTTGGCCTGCAGAAGCTGCGTGACCTGGCCATCGGTCCAGCGGTGATCAAGGCCGACCGCGAGCTGGACCAGGCCGAAGCGGCCCAGCTGATGCGCCAGCTGGCTGCCGATCCGGATGTCGAGTACGTGGAAGTCGACCAGATCATGTATCCGACCTGGACCCCGAACGACCCGTCCTATTCGCAGCAGTGGGGCTTCAACGGTACCTACGGCATCAAGGCACAGCAGGCGTGGGACATCACCAAGGGTGCTGGCCAGCTGGTCGCGGTGCTGGATACCGGCATCACCACCCACTCGGACCTGAGCGCCAACGTCATCGGTGGCTATGACTTCATCAGCGACACCACCGTTGCCGGTGACGGCAATGGCCGCGACAGCAATCCGGCTGATCCGGGCGACTACTACGACGGCAGTGCCTCGAGCTGGCACGGCACCCACGTGGCCGGCACCGTCGCTGCGGTGACCAACAACGGCAAGGGTGTCGCCGGTACCGCGCCGCAGGCCAAGGTCGTGCCGGTGCGCGTGCTGGGTCGTGGCGGTGGTTACACCTCCGACATCGCCGACGGCATCATCTGGGCATCGGGAGGCACTGTCTCCGGCGTGCCGGCCAATCCGAACCCGGCCAAGGTGATCAACCTCTCGCTGGGCGGCTCGGGCGCGTGCGGTACCACTACCCAGAACGCGATCAACGGCGCGGTCAGCCGCGGCACCACCGTTGTCATCGCTGCCGGCAACTCCAACGCCAACGTCTCCAACGCCTCGCCGGCCAACTGCAACAACGTGATCGCGGTGGGCTCGACCACCAGCACCGGCGCGCGTTCGAGCTTCTCCAACTACGGCGCGCTGATCGACATCGCCGCTCCGGGCTCGAACATCTATTCGACCCTCAACAGCGGGACCCAGGGCCCGGGCAGCGAAAGCTACGCCTCGTACAACGGCACCTCGATGGCGACCCCGCACGTGGCCGGCGTGGTGGCCCTGATGCAGTCGGTGGCGCCGACGCCGCTGACCCCGGCGCAGGTGGAATCGATCATCAAGTCCACGGCCACGCCGTTCCCGTCCACGCCGTCGCAGCCCATCGGTGCCGGCATCGTCAATGCCTACGCCGCGGTGCAGGCCGCTGCCGGCGGCGGTGGCGGCAACCCCAATCCGGATCCGGATCCGGGCACGGGCAACGCGCTGCAGAAGAACGTGGCCAGGACCGGCCTGTCCGGTGCCGCCAACAGCGCCCAGTACTACACCGTGACCGTGCCCAGTGGCAGTTCGCTGGTGATCACCATGAGCGGTGGCACCGGTGATGCGGACCTGTACGTCCGCAAGGGCAGCCAGCCGACCACCTGGACCTACAACTGCCGCCCGTACCTGAACGGCAACAACGAGACATGCACCTTCTCCGGCGCGTCGGGCACGTACTACGTGATGATCCGTGGCTACTCGGCCTTCAGTGGCGTCAGCCTGAAGGCGAACTGGTAAACCTGCCTCCCTCCCGGCAGGCAAGCGCCGGAGCCCGAGGGCTCCGGCGCTTTTCATTTGCGGCCGGGAAAGCGGCGTGACTGCCCGGTGGCCGTCGCTCAGGCGGCTTCGAAGCGGTTCTCGGCCACGTTCTTGCGCACCCTGGCCGGATCCCAGATGCGGCCGTTCATGGCGATGTAGACGCCGTTGGGCAGCGACTGCACCGCACCGATCGCGCAGCCGATGTTGAATTCGGCGTCCGAACCGCGGAAGCGGGCGGGGCTCAGTGCGCCGGTCATCACGATGGTCTTGTCCTTGATGCTGGACAGCACCTTGCCGGTCTGCACCATCGAGTCGGTGCCATGGGTGACCAGCACGTGCCTGGCCGGCTGCGCGGCGATGGTGGCGCGGACCAGTTCGCGGTCCTCGTCGGTGATGTGCAGCGAGTCCTTGCGCAGGATCGGGATGATGTGGAAACGGAACGTCACGCCCAGCTCGCGCAGGATCATGCCGATCTGCGGATCGCCGATCTGGTAGTCCGATTTGTCGTCGAAGTAGATCTTGTCGATCGTGCCACCGGTGGTGACGATCAGGAGCTCTTCCATTGCGTAGTCCTTGCGGGCCGGCTGGCCGTGTTGCGACGTAAGCCGACAATGATAAATCGCCACGCGCCCGGCATCCTCGCGGATCGAGGCGAGGTCGTGGCTTCAGGATGCGCGGCGGCGGGCGAAGCGGGCCTGCAGGCCGGGAAGGCTGACCAGCAGCACGATAACCAGCGCCAGGACGATCTCCAGTGCGGCAAGGGCTGCGGTATCGCGATGGCTCCAGGCGCTCATGACGCCATGGCTGAACCAGCCCAGGGCCAGCACGCCGGACCAGAAGCGTGCCGTGGGCCGGCACAGCAGCACGCCGATGCCCAGCAGCAGCGGTGGCGCGGTGAATACGACGAGCGTCGCCACGAGGTGCCGATCGGCGCGGAACCACCACGCGAACAGCGCCGACAGTGCCAGCAGGCTGGCCACGAGCAGCGCATCGCGCAGGCGCGGGCTCATGTGCCCAGGCGCCGGGCGATATCGGCCACGCGCCGGCCCAGCGCGCGGGCCAGCAGTGCCTCGTCCTCACTGGGTTGCGGGTCGTCCTCCGCGCCGGACACGTGGCTGGCGCCATAGGGCGTGCCGCCAGTGCGGGTGTGGCCCAGCGCCGGTTCGGTGAACGGAATGCCCACGAGCAGGCAGCCGTGGTGCAGCAACGGCAGGTGCATCGACAGCAGGGTGGCTTCCTGCCCGCCATGCATCGACGCGGTCGAGGTGAAGACCGCCGCCGGCTTGCCGGCCAGGGTGCCGCTGGCCCATTCGGCGCCGAGGCAGTCGAGGAAGTGCTTCATTGGCGCGGCCATGTTGCCGAAGCGGGTGGGGCTGCCCAGCAGCAGGCCGCTGCACTCGGCCAGGTCGGACCTGTCCACGTACGGCGCGCCATCATCGGGAACCGGCGGAGCGGCGGCCTGGGTGACGGCGGCGACCGGCGGCACCGTGCGCAGACGTGCGCTCATGCCCGGGACCTCGCCGATGCCGCGCGCGATCTGCCGCGCCAGCCGCGCCACCGATCCGCCACGGCTGTAGTACAGCACCAGGATTTCCGCCATCTCTCGTCCATTCGTCTCACGGGAGTGGCCAGTATCGGCGATGCCCGGCGTGGAATGCATCGGGTACTCTTTGCCCGATGGAACCTCTGGATACGCTCAACCTATGGATGGAGCGCGTGCGCGACCGGGCGCGCGTGACCAGCTTCGGGCGTTTCCTGTGGCGACGCTTCCTCGACGACCGCCTGTTCCAGGCCGCCGGCTCGCTGGCCTACACCACGGTGTTCGCGCTGGTGCCGCTGGCGATCGTGGTGTTCGGCGTGCTGTCGGCGTTCCCGGTGTTCGACCGCTGGAGCGAGGCGCTCAGCGACTACGTATTCTCCAACTTCGTGCCCAGCGCCGCGCGTGCGGCCGAAACCTACCTGCGCCAGTTCTCGGCCAGTGCCGGGCAGCTCACCGCGGCCGGCTTCATCGCCCTGGTGGTGTCGCTGCTGATCACCCTCAACAGCGTCGAACAGACCTTCAACCGCATCTGGCGGGTGTCCTCGTCGCGGCCGCGGCTGGGCCGCTTCCTGGTGTACTGGACGGTGCTGACCCTGGGCGCGATGCTCGCTGCCGCCTCGCTGTCGATCTCGGCCAAGGTGCTGTCGCTGCCGCTGTTCGGCACCAGCGAAGGGCGCTGGCTGGCCGACCTGTCCCTGCGGATGGCGCCGGTGCTGATCGAGTTCCTGTGCATCATGCTGGCCTTCCGCGTGGTCCCGCACCATTCGGTGAAGTGGCGCCACGCCGTACCCGGCGCGTTGCTGGCGGCACTGATGCTGGAGCTGGTGAAGTGGGGCATGGGCATCTACCTGGGCAGCTTCCAGTCCTACCAGAAGCTCTACGGCACGGTGGCGTTCGTGCCGATCCTGCTGCTGTGGATCTACCTGGGCTGGGTTTCGGTGCTGCTGGGCGCCTCGCTGTCCTCCTCGGTCGCCGCGTTCCGCTACCAGCCGGTGGCACTGCGCCTGCCGCAGGACGGCGAGTTCTACGCGCTGCTGCGCCTGCTTGGCCGTTTCCGCGAGGCGCGCGCGGACGGCAACGGGCTGGGCGAGGAGGACATCCTCGCGCTGGAACCGCTGCTCACCGATTCCCTGCTGCAGGAGCTGCTGTGTGCGCTGGAGCAGATCCGCGTCGTCAGCCGTGCCGAGTCGGGCAAGTGGCTACTGGCGCGTGACCTGGACCAGGTGACGCTGCAGGAGCTTTACGAAGCCTCGCAACTGCGCATTCCCGTGAGCGAGACCTACCTGCCGGCGCGCGACGACACGCTGGGCCGCACCGCCTGCCAGGCGCTGGACGAACTGCGCATGCCACTGCGTGAGCTGCTCAAGCGCAAAGTTGGCGACATCTACGAGTTACCCGGAGAAACACCATGAAATTCCCACCGCTGCCGGTCCTGGCCCTGGGTCTGTTGCTGGGCGGCTGCCAGCCCGCGCCGGCGCCACAGCCTGCCTCCTCCCCGCAAGCCGGGCCCGAGGCCAGCACGCCCGACATTGCGGTGGCCGAAGCCACCCCGGTAGTGCAGCAGACCGCTGACATCCCGACCCTGCAGGTGGATGCCGTCGACGGCGGCCGGTATGACCTGGCCGAACACCGCGGCAAGTGGGTGGTGGTGAATTTCTGGGCGACCTGGTGCTCTCCATGCCTGAAGGAGATGCCCGAGCTGTCGGCACTGCACGCCATGCGCAGCAACATCGAGGTCGTCGGGCTGGCCTACGAGGACATCGAACCGGCCGACATGCGCGCCTTCCTGGAGAAACATCCGGTGGCCTATCCGATCGCGATCATCGACACCTACGATCCGCCGAAGGACTTCGCCACCCCGCGTGGCCTGCCGATGACCTACCTGATCGCGCCGGACGGCAAGGTTGCCCGCCAGTTCCTCGGCCCGGTCACCGCACCGGACATCGAGGCGGCCATCGCCGGCGGCGGAGCCGGCTGATGCCTGCCGCGCGCTTCTTCGTCAGCGGACGGGTACAGGGCGTGTACTTCCGCGCCTCCACCCGTGAGCAGGCGCGCGCGCTGGGACTGCAGGGCAGCGCCCGCAACCTGGACGATGGCCGGGTCGAGGTCATCGCCAGTGGCCCGGCCGAAGCACTGGAGACACTGGCGCAGTGGCTGGCCGATGGCCCGCCGGCGGCGCGCGTGGACCAGGTGCTGCGCGAGGAGTGGAGCGCAGCCGTGGGCGAAGGTTTCAGCGTGGGCTGATCGCATCGCGCCTGACTGGCGGACCTGTCAGTCGATGCCTTGCCAGCCGTGCCGGGTGGCCAGCGTGGTCACCACGGCAGTGAAATCAGCAGCAAAGCCCTGCATGTCGAACACGCCGGCACCGTCGCGATGCCTTGCCAGCCGCTGCCGCAGTTCCATCAAGGCCGCTGGCTCGTTACCCAGTCGCGCCGCGGTGGCGATGAAGGCCTCGTCGGAATCGACGTTCATCCCTCCCAGCCCCAGATGATGGTTGAGGCTGCCGGCCACGCGCGCGGCGAAAGTCTGGCCGGGTGTGGTCAGCACCGGGCAACCGGCCCACAGCGCATCGGAGGCGGTGGTGTGGGCGTTGTAGGGATGGGTATCCAGGAACAGGTCGGCGTGGCGGTAACGGGCCAGGTACTCGGCATGCGGCAGCTTGGGCATGAATACCAGCCGCGCCGGATCCAGCCTGGCCTGGCGGGCGGCCTCGCGCAAGCGCGCATCGGCCTGGCCAGGCCCTGACAGCAGCCACAGCACGCTGCCCGGCACCTGGGCCAGCACCGCGAACATCCGCGCCATGCTGCGCGGATTGAACTTGTAGCTGTTGTTGAAGCTGCAGAACACCACGCCGCTTTCCGGCAGGCCGCAGTCCACGCGGGAAGGTGGTTGCCCGACCCGGCGGGTATTGTCCGAGGGCTGGAAGGCGCGCGGCAGGCGCAGCACCTGCTCACTGAAGCCAGCCTCCAGGGCAGGGGGCAGCACGAAGCCGTCGGCCAGCACGCAGTCCATCCACGGCGCGCCGGAGGTGCCGGGATAGGCCAGCCAGTTCACCTGCAGCGGGGCCGGGCGCATCGCCAGTACCTCAGGGGCACCGCCGCCGCCCCAGCCGCGCAGGTCGAACAGCACGTCGATGCCGGCCCCGCGGATCGTGCCGGCGATGTCGCCATGGCGACGACCTGAGACGTCGTGCAGCGTGGTCGCCGCGCGCAGGCGCTGGCGGATCGGGCTGCCGTCATCGGCATTGAGTGCGAACAGGTGCGCCTGCACCGATGGTTGCGACTGCAGCGCCTCGAACAGGGCGACGGTGAGCAATCCCGTGGGATGTGCGCCGAAGCCGTTGGAGAGAAAACCCAGCCGCAGTGGACCGCCCTGGCGCACCCGCGTGGCCGCCAGCCGCGGGATGTGCGCGGCCAGCGGCTGCGCCCGCAGTCGCGCGCAGGCCAGTTGTTCGCTGGCGCCGGCGTCCTCGCTGAGGAAGGCGAACGGCTCCACCCCGGGATGGCCTTGGGCGACGGCGCTGCGCACCTGCCGCGACAGGAGGTCCAGATCGCGCCAGTCACACAGCTTGCGCCGCCAGTTGAGCAGGTGCGCGGCGATGTAGGGCTCGGTCGGCAGCAGGGTGTGGGCGCGCTGGTAGGCCTGCGCGGCGGCCTCGGCCTGGCCGGCGTCTTCCAGGGCGTGGCCCAGCCACAGCGCGATGCCCGGGTGCTGCGGGACGATGTTGGACGCCTGCTGCAGCAGGGCTGCGGCCTCGCCGTGGCGGGCCTGCATCCAGCGCGTGCGGCCCAGTCGTGCCAGCGCCTCGGGATGGCCGGGGCGCAGCCGCAGTGCCTGCTGCGCGGCGGCCTCGCCGGCATCGATGTCGCCCATGCCCAGTTCGGCGTCGGCCAGCATCACCCAGGCGATGAAGTCGCCCGGTTGCCGGCGCACGGCCGCGCGCAGTTGCAACAGTTCGGGCGTGGCGTTCATCGCAGGTCCCGGGGAAGGTGCAGGGAAGTCGCCACCTTGGCCTCAGCTCTCGGACAGGCGGGCGAGCTCGTCGACCTGGTGCTCGTGCAGCAGCCGGCCGATCAGCTCGTCGAGGTTGCCCTCGATGATGTTGGGCAGGTCGTACAGGGTCAGGCCTTCGATGCGGTGGTCGGTGATCCGGCCCTGCGGAAAGTTGTAGGTGCGGATGCGCTGGCTGCGGTCGCCGCTGCCGACCTGCAGCTTGCGCGTCTGCGCCTCGGCGGCCGCCTGGCGGCTGCGCTCGGCGTCGAGCAGCTGTGCCTTGAGCCGCTTCATCGCCTTGTCGCGGTTGGCGTGCTGGCTGCGTTCGGTCTGGCATTCGACCACCACGCCGGTCGGCACGTGGGTGATGCGGATGGCCGATTCGGTCTTGTTGACGTGCTGGCCGCCGGCACCTGACGAACGGAAGGTGTCCACCTTCAGGTCGGCCGGGTTGATGGCGATGTCTTCCACGTCATCGGCTTCGGGAATGATGGCCACCGTCGCGGCCGAGGTGTGGATGCGGCCCTGCGATTCGGTGGCCGGCACGCGCTGCACCCGATGGGTGCCCGATTCGAATTTCAGTTTCGAGTACGCGCCGCGGCCAACGATGCGCGCCACGATTTCCTTGAAGCCGCCGTGCTCGCCGGGGCTGTCCGATTCGATCTCCACCTTCCAGCCCTGGCGCTCGGCATAGCGGGTGTACATGCGGAACAGGTCACCGGCGAAAATTGCCGCCTCGTCGCCACCAGTGCCGGCGCGCACTTCCAGGAACAGGTTGCCGTCATCGCGCGGATCACGTGGCACCAGCAGCAGCGCAAGCTGCTCGTCCAGCGCCTGCAGCCGCGCCTGTGCGTCGGCGATTTCCTCCTCGGCCAGTTCGCGCAGTTCCGGATCGGCGCGCATCGCCTCGGCCGAGGCCAGGTCGGCCTTGGCCCTGGCTTCGTCGGCCAGTGCGGCGGCGATAGGCTCGAGCTGGGAAAACTCGCGCGAGAAATTGCGGAAGCGCTCGTTGTCGGCGAGCACTTCCGGGTCTGACAGCAGGCGTTCGAGTTCTTCGCGGCGCTCGGCCAGCGCTTCAAGCTTACGGCGCAGGGTCGGCGTCATCGCGGCTCGCTAGGGGATGGTGGTAGCCCGGCGTGGCCGGGAACAGGCGCTCGGCGGCGCGGGTGAGTTCGGTGTCGCCTTCCAGCGCGGCCTGGCGCAGCGCGGCGGTCGGCGGATGCAGCAGGCGGTTGGTCAGGCCGTGGGCGAGCTGCTCGAGCACTTCGGCGGCCGGGCGGCCGTGGGCCAGCTGCTGGTGTGCCTTGGCCAGCAGTTCGGCGCGGGTGGCCTCGCCAAAGGCGCGCAGTTGCTTGATCGGTGCCTGGCGGCTGCTGGCCTGCAGCGATTCGAAATAGCGCTGCACCTGCAGCTCGATAATGGCCTCCGCCTCGGCCGCGGCCTCGCGGCGGCTGCGCCGGTTCTCCTCCACCGCTCGTTCGAGGTCGTCGACGGTGTAGAGGAAGGCGTCGGACAGCTTGCCGACCTCGGTCTCGATGTCGCGCGGCACCGCCAGGTCGAACAGCAGCATCGGTTTGTGCCGGCGCTGGCGCAGCGCGTCCGAGACCTGTGCGGCAGTGATCACCGGATCGCGCGCGGCGGTGGCCGAGAATACGATGTCGGCCTCGGCCAGGTGGCGGTCCAATTCGGCCAACGGCAGCGCCACGCCACCATGGCGGCTGGCCAGTTCCTGGCCATTGGCCAGCGTGCGGTTGGCGACCAGCAGCCGCTTCACCCCGCCTTCGGTCAGGTGCTTGGCGGCCAGCTCGATGGTCTCGCCGGCACCGACCAGCAGCACAGTGGATTCATCCAGCCGCGCGAAGGAACTCTGCGCCAGGCGTACCGCGGTCGAGGCCACCGACACCGGGTTGGCGCCGATGCGGGTGTCGGTGCGCGCACGCTTGGCCACCGAGAAGGTCTGCTGGAACAGCCGGTCCAGCTCGTGGCCGAGGATCCCCGACTCGCGCGCCAGCGCCCAGGCATCCTTCACCTGGCCCAGGATCTGCGGTTCGCCCAGCACCATCGAGTCCAGCCCGGTGGCGACCCGGAACAGGTGGCGCACGGCGTCGGCGTCGCGATGCTGGTAGACGAAGCCCTGCAGCCCGCCGGCCTGGCCTTCCAGCCACCGGGTCAGCGCATCGCCGCTTTCACTCACCGCATAGAGCTCGGTGCGGTTGCAGGTGGACAGCAGGACCGATTCGTTGAGCTGGGATGACTGGCGCAGCGAATCCAGTGCACGGGGCAGGGCGTCGCCGCCGAAGGAAGCGCGCTCGCGCAGTTCCACCGGCGCGGTCTGGTGATTCAGTCCGAGCACCCAAAGGGTCATCTGTTCAGTTGCTTGCGATAAGCTGCTGGCTGTCCAAGCCGCCATTTTACGGTCCGTACGCCCACGATGCCCGTACTGATTCGCATCCTCTGCGGTGCATTGATGTTGCCAATGCTCGCCCTGTCGCCGCTGGCTGCGGCCGAACGGGCGCCCGTGGCTGCCGATCCGGTCCCGCTGGAGCCCATCCTGGCCGGCGAATTCGCCCTGCAGGCCGGCAAGCTGGCCGATGCGGCGCGCTGGTACCTGGAGGCCGCCAAGGCCGTCGATGGCGACGCCGGGCTGGCCGAACGTGCCACCCGCATCGCAATGCTGGCCGGTGACGACGCGCGCTCCAGCCAGGCCGTCGCGCTGTGGGCCAGGCGTGATCCCGACGCCTTGGGCATGCTCGCCAGCCGGGCCGCGCTGGCCCTGGGCAAGGGCCAGCTGCGTCCGGCGCGCCGTGACCTGCTGGCCCTGCTGCGCCATCGCGATCCGACCGGCTGGCGCTTTGCGCTGGTCGCGCTGGCTTCCGGCGTGCGTGATCCGGGCGCGCCGGCAACACTGCTGGCCGAGCTGGTCGATGCCGGTGCCATTCCCGATGACATCGAGGCCTGGCAGGAATTCGGCCGCCTGGCCCTGCGGCTGGACCAGCCCCAGCTGACCAGGCGCATGGTGGCCGAGGTGGTCAGGCGTTTCCCCGACGAGCCACGGGTCGCCCTGCTGCATGCCACCCAGCTCAACCAGGACGGTCGCCGCGACGAGGCGCTGGAGGTGCTGGCCGGCGTCGAGCCGCGCATCGAGGGTGACCTGGAGCTGCGCAACGCGCTGGCCTTCGCCTACGACGCGGTCGGTGATGCTGCCGCCGCCGAGCGCGTGCTGGCCACCGGCGAGCAGGACCTGCAGAGCTGGGGCATGCGTGCCTCGCTGCTGGCCAAGCAGCAGGACAAGACCGCCCTGGCTGATCTGTACGAGGGCCTGGTCAAGGCCGAGCCCGAGCCGGATGCCGCCCATCAGCTGCTGCTGGGCAAGATCGCCGAGTTCCTCAAGCGCCATCAGGAGGCCGTGGCCTGGTACGAGGCCGTGCCGCAGGGTCCGCATCGCAGCGAGGCGAGGCTGCGTGCGATCAACGCCCGCCACGAGCTCGGCGACCGCCAGGTTGCGCTGACCCAGGTGCGCGCGCTGCAGGCCGATGCCTCGGTCGAGGATGACGTGCGCCGTGACGCCTACCTGCTGGAGGCTGAGCTGCACCAGCGCAGCAACCAGCCCGCCGCCGAGATCGAGGTGCTTGGCCGCGGCCTGGCCGCCTGGCCGGACGAGGGCGCGCTGCTGTACGCCCGGGCGCTGGCCTGGGAGCGTGCCGACGACATCGAGCGGGCCGAGGCCGACCTGCGCCGGCTCCTGGTCAGCGAACCGGAAAACGTGGCCGCGCTCAACGCGCTGGGTTACACCCTGGCCGACCGCACCACCCGCTACCAGGAGGCGCTGGAGCTGATCGACCGCGCCCGCGTGGCCGAGCCGGACAACGCGGCCATCGTCGACAGCTATGGCTGGGTGCTGTACCGGCTCGGCCGCAACGAGGAGGCGCTGGTGCACCTGCGCCGCGCCTGGACGCTGGCCAAGGATCCGGAAATCGCCGCGCACGTCGGCGAGGTGCTGTGGGTGCTGGGGCGCGAGGACGAGGCCCGCCACTACTTCGACGAGGCCCGCAAGCTCGATCCCGAGAACCGCGCCCTGCAGCGCGCCACCGAGAAACTGGGTACATGACGCATTCCATCCTGCGGGCGCCGCTGCTGGCGCTGGCATTGATTTCCCTCACCGCCTGCACCTCGATGGGGCCGCGCAGGACGCCGTCCAGCGACGAGGTGGCCGAGGTGCCCGAAGCCGCACGCCAGGCCGAGGCCGGGCGCCAGGCCTCCCTGCGCGCGCTGCCGGACTGGTCGTTCAGCGGCCGGGTGGCAGTCAGCCGCGGCCGTGATGGCGGCAACGGTCGCATCGAGTGGCAGCAGCAGGGCACCGGCTACGAGATCCAGCTGGCCGCGCCGGTGACCCGCCAGAGCTGGCGGCTGTCCGGCGACAGCACCCGCCCGGGTGCGCGCCTGGAAGGACTGGACGGTGGCCCGCGCGGTGCCGATGACGCCCAGCAACTGCTGCTGCAGGCCACCGGCTGGGACATCCCGGTCGGGCCGCTGTCGGACTGGGTCCGCGGCCTGGCCGCGGCCGAGGGCGAAGCCCCGGAACACCTGGGCAGCGACATCGGGGGCCGTCCGCGCCGGCTGCTGCAGCGCGGCTGGAACATCGAATTCATGGACTGGCACCCGGCCGAGGCCGAAACCGGCCGTCCAGCGCTGCCGCGGCGCATCGAGGCCAGTCGCGGCGATGCCAGGGTGCGGCTGATCGTGGACCAGTGGAACCTGGAAATCCCATGAGCCCCGTGGTTGTTGATCCGGCCGGCTGGTCGCTGTGGCCCGCCCCGGCCAAGCTGAACCTGTTCCTGCACATCACTGGCCGCCGTCCCGACGGCTACCACCAGCTGCAGACCGTGTTCCGTATCCTCAACTGGGGCGACGACATCGCCCTGCGGGTGCGGCCCGATGGCCAGATCCGCCGCGAGGGCGGCTCGGTCGCCGGCGTGGCCGAGGCCGATGACCTCGCCGTTCGCGCAGCCATCCTTCTTAAAAAGTCGGCGAACATCGCGCAAGGTGCGGATATCCGTATCGAAAAGCGTATTCCTGCCGGTGGCGGTTTTGGCGGTGGATCGTCGGATGCGGCAACCGTGCTGGTCGCGCTCAACGCGCTGTGGAGCGCCGGGCTGGATGTCGACGCGCTGGCCACGCTGGGCCTGTCACTGGGCGCGGACGTGCCGGTGTTCGTGCGCGGGCACAACGCCTGGGCCGAGGGGGTGGGCGAGGAGCTGGTCCCGCTGGACCTGCCGCCGGCCTGGTACCTGCTGGTCGACCCGGGCGTGCATGTGCCGACCGCCGCACTTTTCCAGTCCGCCGATTTGACGCGGGATGCTGCACCCGCGAAAATATCGGACTTCGCTTCCGGGGCCCTGCTCGGTAATGCGTTCGAGCCAGTGCTGCGCCGCCGTGAACCCGCCATCGAAGGCGTGTTCCAGGCCTTGTCCAGCATCGGCCGGCCGCAGCTGACCGGGTCGGGCAGCGGTTGTTTCGTCGAGTTCGCCACGCGCGCTGCCGCCGAGCAGGCGCTGGCGCAGTTGCCGGGACGGCTGCGGGCGTGGGTGGTGGCAGGCGCAGCGCGCTCGCCGCTGCTCGACACGCTGGAACAGTTGAAGCGGATTTGATGCAGGGGCGTCGCCAAGAGGCCCAAGGCACCAGGTTTTGATCCTGGCATTCGTAGGTTCGAATCCTACCGCCCCTGCCACTCCGGAAGATCCCCGCCCAGGCGGGAGACCGGGTCACCTGTGGTTCCGCAGTAAAGCTCACGTTCCCCGCCACGCGCCGATCCCGAGAAGCCCACATGCAAACCTCGCCCAACCTGCTGGTTTTTTCCGGCAATGCCAACAAGCACCTTGCGCAGAGCATCTGCAAGGAACTGGGCGTGCGGCCGGGCAAGGCCCTGGTGTCCAGCTTCTCCGACGGCGAAGTGCAGGTGGAGATCCAGGAGAACGTGCGCAAGCAGGACGTGTTCGTGGTCCAGCCGACCTGCGCGCCCAGTGCCGAGCACCTGATGGAGCTGCTGGTGATCATCGATGCGCTCAAGCGCGCGTCGGCCTCCAGCGTCACCGCGGTGGTGCCGTACTTCGGCTACGCCCGCCAGGATCGCCGCATGCGCTCCTCGCGCGTGCCGATCACGGCCAAGGTGGCGGCCAAGATGTTCTCGGCCGTGCATACCGACCAGATCCTCACGGTCGACCTGCATGCCGACCAGATCCAGGGCTTCTTCGATATGCCGGTGGACAACGTCTATGCGTCGCCGCTGCTGCTGGCCGACATCTGGCGTGCCTACGGCACCGACAATCTGATCGTGGTCAGCCCGGACGTGGGCGGCGTGGTCCGCGCCCGTGCGGTGGCCAAGCGCCTGGATGACGCCGACCTGGCGATCATCGACAAGCGCCGCCCGCGCGCCAACGTGTCCACGGTGATGAACATCATCGGTGACGTCGAAGGCAAGACCTGCGTCATGGTCGACGACATCGTCGATACCGCCGGCACCCTGTGTGCCGCTGCCGCTGCCCTCAAGGCGCGCGGTGCGCTCAAGGTCGCCGCCTACTGCACCCACGCCGTGCTCTCGGGCCCGGCGGTTGACAACCTCAACAATTCCCAGCTCGACGAGCTGGTGGTGACCGACACCATCCCGCTGTCCGATGCGGCGCGGGTGTGCAGCAAGATCCGCCAGATCAGCGTGGCCGAGATGCTGGCCGAGACGATGCGCCGCATCGCCTTCGGTGAGTCGGTCAGCTCGCTGTACGTCGATTGATTTTCCCGCCACCCGGCAACGGGTGGCGTTTCCGGTTTCCCTGGTCGCGGGGAAACCATCAAAACGATCGCCATGGCGATCAACAACCTAGGTAGTCAAAGAAATGGCCAAGAGTCATGAAATCAAGGTCCAGCGTCGCGAAGTGCAAGGGCAGGGTGCGAGCCGCCGCCTGCGTCGCGAAGGTCTGATCCCGGCAGTCGTCTACGGTGGCGACCGCGAGCCGGCCAACATCCAGCTCAACCACAACGAAGTGTGGCTGGCCCAGCAGAACGACTGGTTCTACTCGTCGATCATCGACCTGAACCTGGATGGCACCGTGTACAAGGTGCTGCTGCGTGACATGCAGCGCCACCCGTACAAACAGCTGATCATGCACCTGGACTTCCAGCGCGTGAACGCCAACGAAGTGCTGCACGCCGCGGTGCCGCTGAGCTTCATCAACGAGGAAATCTCGCCGGCCGGCAAGGCCGCCGACGTGGCCGTCACCCACGAACTGAAGGAAGTGAACATCGCCTGCCTGCCGGGCGACCTGCCGGAGTCGATCGTGGTTGACCTGGCCGAGCTGAAGGCCGGCGACATCATCAAGCTGTCCGACCTCAAGCTGCCGAAGGGTGTTGAAATCCCGGCCCTGAAGCTGGGCAAGGACCACGACGACGCCGTGGTCACCGCCAAGGCCGGCAAGGAAGACGCCGCCGAAGCGGCTGCCGAGTAATCGTCATCGTTGCGCCCACTTCCGGGTGGGCGCAACGGATGCTGGATGGCAATGACTGGCTTGCGACTGATCGTCGGTCTGGGCAACCCCGGAACCGAACACGCCCGGACCCGGCACAACGCCGGGTTTCATTTCGTTGAGGCCCTGGCCGAAAAGGCAGGGGCACGCTGGAGCGTGGACGCCAAGCTGTTCGGCGAAACCGCCAGGGTCGACATCGACGGCCAGTCGGTATGGCTGCTCAAGCCGGCCACCTTCATGAATCTTTCCGGCAAGTCGGTCACCGCCGCGCAGCGGTTCTGGAAGATCGAGCCGGAGCAGACCCTGCTGGCCCATGACGAACTGGACCTGCCGCCCGGCGTGGCGCGGCTCAAGTTCGATGGTGGCCACGGCGGGCAGAACGGCCTGCGCGATACCATCCGCCTACTCGGACATGGCAGGTTCCACCGCCTGCGTATCGGCATCGGCCATCCCGGCCACAAGGACCGTGTGGTGCCGTGGGTACTGGGCCGCCCGGGCAAGGACGACGAGGTGCTGATCGACCGCGCCATCGACGATGCCATCGACGTGCTGCCGCTGGCCGTGCGCGGTGACTTCAACGAGGCGATGAAGCGCCTGCACACCCGCAGGTAAACCGGCCGAGAGTGATGGGCCAAGCGGCGCCGCGGCGCTGTTTCACCAATCACTTTCATCCCAGGGGATGTAGAAGATGGGTATCAAATGCGGCATCGTCGGTCTGCCCAACGTGGGCAAGTCGACCCTGTTCAACGCGCTGACCAAGGCGGGTATCGCCGCGGCGAACTTCCCGTTCTGCACGATCGAGCCGAACACCGGCATCGTGCCGGTGCCGGATCCGCGCCTTGAGGCGCTGGCCGCCATCGTCAAGCCCGAGCGCGTGATCCCGACCACGATGGAGTTCGTGGACATCGCCGGCCTGGTCGCCGGTGCGTCCAAGGGCGAAGGCCTGGGCAACAAGTTCCTGGCCCACATCCGCGAAACCGACGCCATCGCCCACGTGGTGCGCTGCTTCGAGAACGGCAACGTGATCCACGTGGCCAACAAGGTCGACCCGATCGCCGACATCGAGACCATCGATACCGAGCTGGCGCTGGCCGACCTGGAATCGGTGCTCAAGGCGCTGGACCGGGCCACCCGCGCGGCCAAGGCGGCCGACAAGGAAGCGCTGGCCCGCAAGCCGGTACTGGAAAAGCTGGCCGCGGTGCTCGACCAGGGTCGTTCGGCGCGTTCGGCCGGCCTGGATGCCGAGGAGAAGGCGCTGGTCCGCGACCTGTTCCTGATCACGCTCAAGCCGCTGATGTACATCGCCAACGTGTCCGAGGACGGGTTCGAGAACAACCCGCACCTGGACGCGGTGCGCGCCCGTGCCAAGGAAGAGGGCGCCGAGGTGGTGCCGGTGTGCGCGGCGATCGAGGAGGAGATGTCGCAGCTGGAAGACGCCGACCGCGACGAGTTCCTCAAGGACCTGGGCCTGGACGAGCCGGGCCTGAACCGCGTGATCCGCGCTGGCTACAGGCTGCTGGGCCTGCAGACCTACTTCACCGCTGGCGTGAAGGAAGTCCGCGCGTGGCAGCTGCGTGCCGGTTCGACCGCGCCGCAGGCCGCCGGCGTGATCCACACCGACTTCGAGCGCGGCTTCATCCGCGCCGAGACGATCGGCTACGACGACTTCATCAAGTACAAGGGTGAAGCCGGGGCCAAGGAAGCTGGCCGCCTGCGCCTGGAAGGCAAGGACTACATTGTCCAGGAAGGCGACGTGCTGCACTTCCGCTTCAACGTCTGACGCGTTCGCGCGCTGGATGCAGGAACGCCCCGCAGTGCGGGGCGTTCTTGTTTCCGGGGGTGGCTGCGCAAGTGGTGAAAAAATGAGCAGTGCCGGCAAAGGCCTGCCACGCCTGGCGCCGCGGATGTTATCCACATCTTGTACCGGCAGCTGCCCACCTGCACTGTGGAGAAGTCCATCGGCCGCACTGGCCACGGACAGGCAGGAAAAAACCCGCCGCGGCGGGTTTTTCCTTTTCCACGGATTGGGCTGGCTTACAGCGCGCTGCCACCGAACTTGTGGGTGAACTGCAGGTTGACCTGCCGGCCCAGGCTGTCGAACCAGGACACGTCATAGTACGGGTAGGCGGTGTAGGTCGGATCCTTCGGCGGCATCTTGTTGGCGACGTTGACCACCGACACGGCCAAGCGCGTATGGTCGCTGAAGCGGTAGCCCAGCGAGGCGTTGAAGCGCCAGGTGGCCGACACCCACGGACCGGAATCGCCTTCTTCCCAGACCTGGTCATACGACCAGCCGTTGGGCAGGCGGCCCAGTCGCTGGCCGTGCACGGTGGCGCTCCAGCCGTTGCGTTCCCAGCCCAGTGACACGCTGGACTTGGTGCGCGGGATGTCGAAGCCGCTGTTGATCGCGAACTGGTCCTCGACGAGGTCGCCCTCGTACTGCTGGAAGTCGTGCGACTTCACCCACGTGTGGGTGCCGGCGAGCGTGAAGCGGCCGATGCCGGTGTCGAAGCGGTAGCGGATGCTCAGGTCCACGCCTTCGGTGGATTCGCGGGCGACATTGATCGGATTGACGTAGATGCCGTACAGCGAGCCATTGGCGGAGCGGGTGACGCGGCCCACCGCATCCACGCAGGTCGGCGAGGTGGCGCTGAGCTGGCCCAGGCGGCAGGCCGCCTCGTCGCGCAGGATCGAGTCCACGCTCATGTCCTGCACCTGGTCGCGCATGTCGATGTCGAACCAGTCCGCGGTCAGGTCAAGGCCCTCGATCGGCGACCACACCAGGCCGGCGGTCCAGGAGGTGCTGGTTTCCGGATCCAGGTTGCGGTTGCCCGAACGGGTGCGGATCAGGCCTTCCTCGTAATCCTCCGGATCGTCACCGCCCTCTAGGAAATAGTTGTACCAGTCCACGCCGCTGGTCTCGTCGTTGCCGATACCGGCATAGACGTAGTGCAGGTCCGGCGCGCGGAATGCGGTGCCGTAGGAGCCGCGGACCAGCAGCGAATCGAACGGACGCCATTCCAGACCGGTGCTCCAGGTGCCCTTGCCGACTGAATTGCCGGAGTAGCGGTACTCGTCGTAGCGACCGGCCACCGACCAGTTCAGGCGCTCGTGCAGCGGGATGCGCAGCTCGCCCGCGCCGGCCCAGCGGTTGCGGCTGCCGTGACCGTCGGAGTCCTTCCAGCTGTAGTAGTAGTACTGCGTGGCCAGCGGGTCGGGATTGAGCGCATAGCTCTGGTGGCCCACTTCGATGGTGCCGGCAAAGCCGACATCGCCCCCCGGGGCCTGGAGCAGGTCGCCGCGGCTGACGGTCAGGGCCAGCGTGCCGTTCTCCGACTCGGGCCGGTAGACCGAGCGGGCCGCAATGGCGTCGTACTCGGCGCGGATGAGCGGGGTGTACAGGCGGTCCGGATTGGCCGCGTACACCGGATACTCGCCACCGCGCCAGGTCTCGGTGCCCAGTTGCGGCCCGAGGAACAGGTCATTGGCCCTGGCCGCGATGATCTGCGGCCAGCTGATGGTGGCGTTGTAGCGCGACCAGCTCAGCGCGGCCTCGTAGTCCCACGCGTCGGCGAAGCTGCCCTTGAAGCCGGTGGTCAGGCCGTAGGTCTTCTGCGTGGTCTCGATCATGTTGCGGTTGAGCCCGCCGATTTCCTCGGGGGTGAACTGGCGCTGCCAGAACTCGATCTGGTCGGTGTTCCGGTTCCAGAAATAGCCTTCCTCGTTGCCATCGGCGGCCATGTGCGACCACGCGGTGACGTCGCGGAACAGCGCGACCTCGTGGCGGCCCAGTTGCACGTCGGCGAACCATTCGGTGCCATTGTCGAAGGCGTAGCTGAGCGAGGCGTAGGCATTGGCACCACGGCGCTCGCTAAGGATCGTGCCGTAGCCGATGGCTTCGTCCGAGCCGCAGTACATGCCGTAGGCCGGGCGCTCGGCGTAGTAGGTGGTGCCGCCGTTCTGGCCGGCCAGGCGGTCGCAGGTGGCCTCGCCCGGGTCGATGTAGTCATCCCACCAGTCGGTGCGCAGCCAGCCGCGGCGGGCGATGCGGGTGCGCGCGGTCGGCGCGTCCTGCGAGGAGTCCTGGATGTCGCGCTCGTAGGCCCACAGCGGCGTCTGCGACTGCAGCTCGACGCTGTAGATGCCGCTCAGGCCACCCTTCTCGAAACCGCCAACCAGCGACGCATCGAACGACTCGCCGCCGCCTTCGCTGGTGGTGCCCATGCGCACGTCGACGGTGATGCCGTCGGTGTTGTTCTTCAGGATGAAGTTGACCACGCCGGAGATCGCATCGGAGCCGTAGATCGCCGAGGCGCTGCCGGTGAGTACTTCGATGCGGTCGATCATCCCGATCGGGATGTTGGAGATGTCGGTGAAGTTGCTGCGGCCCTTGAACGGCATCGGGAAGTCGGCGATGCGGCGGCCATTGACCAGCACCAGGGTGTGGTTGGGGCCGAGGCCGCGCAGGTCGACCTGCTGCGCACCGGGGGAGAAGTCGGCGCCGCTGGAGGACTGCTGGCTCTGGGTCTCGCCGCCGTTCTGGGTCATCGCGCGCAGCACGTCGGGCACGCTGGTGAAGCCGCTGGCCTGGATTTCCTGGGCGGTGATCACGGCAACCGGCGCCGGGCCTTCCACCTGCGCGCGCGGGATGCGCGAACCGGTGACCTGGACGGCCGACAGGTCCTGCACGGCGTCGGGAGAGGCTTCCTGGGCGGCCAGCGGAGCGGCCAGCGCCATCAGGGCGATCTGGAGTGAGTACATCAATGCGTTTCTACGCATGAGGGCATTCTCGGGTGGGTTTTCGAGGCCTCCGGGAGCCAGTCCGGGGAGGCGGTTGCGCACCTGAATAGGGGCGGTGCATCTAACTCCTTTTTTCGCCGGTTGACTATGCCAGTTGTTCGTGGCATCAGGGATGTAACCGTTTACAAGGTGCTTTCAGGAGAGGTCATATGGGTCTGCGTTCAGCCTGTCGATCAATCCTTGCGGTCTGCGCCCTGCTGCTGGCCGGCGGGGTCATGGGCCAGGAGCTGTCACGGCCCGCGTACCGCTATTTCGAGATCGGCAACGTCGAGGCGCCGCGGCCGGGCTCCACCGAGCCGGCGATGATGCTGATGGGTGGCGGCGAGTGGGTCCCCGAAGCCTTTGACTGGTGGCTGCGCCGCGCTGGCAATGGCCGCGTCGTGGTGCTGCGCGCCTCCGGTGACAGCGAGCTGCAGGAGCGCCTGTACCGCGACATCGGCGGTGTCACTTCGGTCCAGACGCTGGTGTTCACCCATCGCCGCGCGGCGGATGACCCGGCGGTGCTGCGGGTGGTGCGGGGCGCCGATGCGATCTTCATCGCCGGCGGCGACCAGTCCCGCTACATCCGTTTCTGGAAGGGAACGCGGCTCAACGAGGTGCTCAACGAGCACGTCCGCGCCGGCAAGCCGATTGCCGGCACCAGCGCCGGGCTGGCGATCCTCGGTGGCTACAGCTATGGCGCACTGGACGGCGGCAGCGTCACCTCGCCGGCCGCCCTGGCCGACCCGACCGGCAGTCAGGTGACGATGGACAGTGATTTCCTGCACATGCCGTTCCTGTCCAACGTCGTCACCGACACCCATTTCGCCCGGCGCGACCGCCTGGGCCGGCTGATCGTGTTCGTGGCGCGCGCGGCCCGGGAGCGCGGCAACGACGACGTGGTCGGGCTGGGCGTGGACGAGGACACCGCCCTGTGTGTTGAGGCCGACGGCCGCGGCCGCGTATACAGCCTGGACAACGGCTACGTGTGGCTGGTCCGCCCGGAGCACTCGGCGGCCCGGCTGGAGCCAGGGCAGCCACTGGAATTCCGGTCGGTGCCGGTGACCGGCGTCGGCGCCGACGGCGTGGTGCACCTGGATGGCTTCCGCGTGCAGCGGCCGGCCTTCACCGCCGTGGCCGAGGCGAGCGGCGGACAGCTGCGCCTGGCCTACGACTGAAGCCTGCTGGTTTCCGGCACCGGGCCCTGCCTAGAATCGGGGAATTCCTTGTTTGGAGCCTGAAATGGGACTGCTGCGCTCGGCCGTGCTGGCCGCCCTGATTGCAACGCCCGGAGCGGCCGCCGCCGCGTCCGATCCACTGCTGGTCATCCACGGTGGCGCCGGGGTGGAGCGGGGCGACCTCAATGCCGACGAGGAGCGCGCCGCGCGGTCCGCGCTGGAGGCCGCGCTGCGTAGGGGATACGAACAACTGAAAGCGGGCCGGCCGGCACTGGACGCGGTGACTGCGGCGATCACCCTGCTCGAGGATGATCCGACCTTCAACGCCGGTCGCGGCGCGGTATTTACCCATGACGGCCGCAACGAACTGGATTCCTCGCTGATGGATGGCGCCACCCAGCGCGCTGGTGCGGTGGCCGGGGTCAGCCGTGTCCGCAATCCCATCCTGCTGGCACGGGCGGTGATGGAGAAATCCGAGCACGTGATGATGGTCGGCGAGGGCGCCGAGACCTTTGCCCGCGAGCAGGGCATCGAGCTGGTGGATCCATCGTGGTTCCGCACCGATCGCCGCTGGCAGCAGCTGCAGCGTGCCCTGCGTGAGGAGGCAGCAGGGCAGGCGCATGCCGACCTGGAAACCGCCAGGCACTTCGGCACCGTCGGCGCGGTGGCGCGGGACATCCAGGGCAGGCTGGCCGCGGGTACCTCCACCGGTGGCATGACCAACAAGCGTTACGGTCGGGTGGGGGATTCGCCGGTCATCGGCGCCGGCACCTGGGCCGATGCGGAATGCGCGGTGTCAGGCACCGGCTGGGGTGAGTTCTACATCCGCGCCGCCGCTGCGCACCAGATCTGCACGCGCATCGCCTACCTGCAGGAAAGCCCTGCCCGGGCCGGGGAGGAGGTCATCAACAAGCGCATCCCGCAGATGGGTGGCGACGGTGGTGCGATCGTGCTGGATGCGAAGGGGCGCATCGGTCTGCCGTTCAATACGCAGGGCATGTACCGCGGCTGGATCGGCGCCGACGGCGTGCCGCACGTGGCGATCTATGCCGGGGAAAAACTGCCCCTGCCGCCGGAGTGAGGGAGGCCGCCCACCCCGTGAAAATTTTTTGTTTCGAATGAAAAATTTTTGTTGACAAGGTGGGCTTTCATCACCAGAATTGCGGGCTCTTCACCACGCACTGTTTTCCGGCTCCGGCCTGATCGGTACGCGGTAAAGGAGGGATACCCAAGCGGCCAACGGGGGCAGACTGTAAATCTGCTGGCTTACGCCTTCGGTGGTTCGAATCCACCTCCCTCCACCAGTTTTAAAGTTGTGGCTGCAACCCCGGTGCGGGAGTAGTTCAATGGTAGAACCTCAGCCTTCCAAGCTGATGGTGCGGGTTCGATTCCCGTCTCCCGCTCCATTGAATTCAAAGTATGCCATAATAGAAAGCTCGCTCACGTAGCTCAGTCGGTAGAGCACTTCCTTGGTAAGGAAGAGGTCGAAGGTTCGATTCCTTTCGTGAGCACCATATTCCGACGCAACACATCCAACCTGTTACCGAGAAGAAGCAGCCATGTCCAAGGGTAAGTTCGAGCGTACCAAGCCGCACGTCAACGTCGGCACCATCGGCCACGTCGACCATGGCAAGACCACGCTGACCGCTGCGCTGACCAAGATCGGTGCCGAGCGTTTCGGTGGCGAGTTCAAGGACTACTCCTCGATCGACGCCGCTCCGGAAGAGAAGGCTCGTGGTATCACGATCTCGACCGCCCACGTCGAGTACGAATCCCCGACCCGTCACTACGCCCACGTTGACTGCCCGGGCCACGCCGACTACGTCAAGAACATGATCACCGGTGCCGCCCAGATGGACGGCGCGATCCTGGTCTGCTCGGCCGCCGACGGCCCGATGCCGCAGACGCGCGAGCACATCCTGCTGTCGCGCCAGGTCGGCGTGCCGTACATCGTCGTGTTCCTGAACAAGGCCGACATGGTGGACGACGCCGAGCTGCTGGAACTGGTCGAAATGGAAGTGCGCGAGCTGCTCTCCAAGTACGACTTCCCGGGCGACGACACCCCGATCATCCACGGTTCGGCCCGTCTGGCCCTGGAAGGCGACCAGTCCGACATCGGCGTTCCGGCCATCATCAAGCTGGTCGAGGCCCTGGATTCCTGGATCCCGACCCCGGAGCGTGACGTCGACAAGCCGTTCCTGATGCCGGTGGAAGACGTGTTCTCGATCTCGGGCCGCGGCACCGTGGTGACCGGCCGTATCGAGCGCGGCATCATCAAGGTGGGCGACGAAATCGAAATCGTCGGTATCCGTCCGACCCAGAAGACCACCGTCACCGGCGTGGAAATGTTCCGCAAGCTGCTGGACCAGGGTCAGGCAGGTGACAACGCCGGTCTGCTGCTGCGCGGCACCAAGCGTGACGAAGTCGAGCGTGGCCAGGTCCTGGCCAAGCCGGGTTCGATCCAGCCGCACACCCAGTTCGACGCCGAAGTCTACGTGCTGTCGAAGGACGAAGGCGGCCGTCACACCCCGTTCTTCAAGGGCTACCGTCCGCAGTTCTACTTCCGTACCACCGACATCACCGGTGCGGTCGAGCTGCCGGAAGGCGTGGAGATGGTGATGCCGGGTGACAACGTCAAGATGGCCGTCACCCTGATCAACCCGGTCGCCATGGACGAAGGGCTGCGCTTCGCAATCCGCGAAGGCGGCCGCACCGTCGGCGCCGGCGTGGTCTCCAAGATCACCAAGTAAGCCTGCATCACCGGTGGTTCATGCCGCCGGGCACGCGAACGGCGGGCCGGGGTTCTCGGTCCGCCTTCGCCGTCTAAGGGAAGTGCATCAGCAAGCCACACGCCAGTAGCTCAATTGGCAGAGCAGCGGTCTCCAAAACCGCAGGTTGGGGGTTCGAGTCCCTCCTGGCGTGCCACTTGCCCACTCTCTATCCAGTGACCTTGGTCGCATCAGCAGCAAGAGTCGGATGAACAGCAAGATCGAACCTTCCAAGAGCGCCTCCCCGGGTGGCGATATCGTCAAGTACGTAGTCGCTGCGTTGCTGGTGCTGGCGGGTCTGTTCTTCTGGTTCTGGTTCTCCGCTCCCGAGCGTGCCGCCCAGCTGGGTGCCTGGAGCTCGCAGCTCCGTGGCCTGGTTGTCATCATCGGCCTCATTGCCGGCGGCGCCGTGTTCATGCTGAGCGGCAAGGGCCGCGATACCCGCGAATTCCTGTCCGAGTCCCGGTTCGAGCTGCGCAAGGTTGTGTGGCCGACCCGCCAGGAAGCGATCCGCACCACGTGGGTCGTGATCGTGGTCGTCATCATCCTGAGTCTGCTGCTGGGCGGGTTCGATTTCGTCATCTCGAGACTTACCCAGTGGTTCCTGGGGCGCTGAGGAGAATGCTGTGAAGCGTTGGTACGTCGTCCACGCCTATTCGGGCTTCGAAAAGTCGGTGGCGCAGGCCCTGCGCGACCGCATCGTGCGTGATGGAATGGAGGAGCGCTTCGGCGACGTCCTGGTTCCGACCGAGGAAGTGGTGGAAATGCGTTCCGGCCAGAAGCGCCGTTCCGAGCGCAAGTTCTTCCCGGGTTACGTGCTGGTCCAGATCGAGACCCACGAAGAGAACGGCATCCCGCGCATCGACAGCGAGTCGTGGCACCTGGTGAAGGACACCTCCAAGGTCATGGGCTTCATCGGCGGCACTGCCGACCGTCCGCTGCCGATCAGCGACGCCGAGGCTGCCGCCATCCTGGATCGCGTCCAGGAAGGTGTGGAAAAGCCCCGTCCGAAGGTGCTGTTCGAGCCGGGCCAGATGGTCCGCGTCATCGACGGTCCGTTCAACGATTTCAACGGTGTGGTCGAGGAAGTCAACTACGAGAAGAGCCGCGTGCGCGTGGCGGTGTTGATCTTCGGTCGTTCCACCCCGGTGGAGCTGGAATTCGGCCAGGTCGAAAAGGCCTGAGTCCAGTCGCCCCGTTCAGGCGGCTTCACAAAATCCTGATATACTGCGCGGCTCCTTTGGAGTCCGAAGACAGATGGCCGCCGCAAGGTGGCCTTCTGCGTGATTCAAAAAACGCGATGCCGGGACGCGTGATTCCCGGTCCGATGGGGAGCCTGTTGTCGCAAGGCGCTAGCACCCGGAGAGCACTCAAATGGCAAAGAAAGTTGTCGGTTACATCAAGCTGCAGGTGAAGGCCGGTCAGGCCAACCCGTCGCCGCCGGTCGGTCCGGCCCTGGGCCAGCGCGGCCTGAACATCATGGAATTCTGCAAGGCCTTCAACGCCGCCACGCAGAAGCTGGAGCCGGGCCTGCCGGTGCCGGTGATCATTACGGCCTATTCGGACCGTACCTTCACCTTCATCACCAAGAGCACCCCGGCCACCACCCTGCTGAAGAAGGCTGCTGGTATCACCTCGGGCTCGAAGAAGCCCAACACCGACAAGGTCGGCAAGGTGACCCGCAAGCAGCTGGAAGAAATCGCCAAGGCGAAGGAGCCCGATCTGACCGCGGCTGACCTCGACGCCGCTGTGCGTACGATCGCGGGCTCTGCCCGTTCCATGGGCTTGGTGGTGGAGGGTTAATCGGATGGCACAGAGCAAGCGTGAGAAGGCCATCAAGGCCGCCGTCGTCCCGGGCAAGGCATATGCCTTCGAGGACGCGATCAAGATCCTGAAGACCGCCACCAAGGCCAAGTTCGTCGAGTCGATCGACGTCGCCGTGCGCCTGGGCGTGGACGCCAAGAAGTCCGACCAGCAGGTCCGTGGTTCGACCGTGCTGCCGGCCGGTACCGGCAAGAGCGTGCGCGTTGCCGTGTTCGCCCCGGCCGGTGCCAAGGCTGACGAAGCCCTGGCCGCTGGCGCCGAGGCCGTCGGCATGGACGACCTGGCCGAGAAGATGATGGCCGGCGACCTGAACTACGACGTGGTCATCGCCACCCCGGACGCCATGCGCGTCGTCGGCAAGCTGGGCACCGTGCTGGGCCCGCGCGGCCTGATGCCGAACCCGAAGGTCGGCACCGTTTCCCCGAACCCGGGCGAAGCCGTGAAGAACGCCAAGTCGGGCCAGGTCCGTTACCGCACCGACAAGGCCGGCATCATCCACTGCACCATCGGCAAGGCCAGCTTCGATGACGAAGCGCTGAAGTCGAACCTGCAGGCGCTGCTGCTGGACCTGATCAAGGCCAAGCCGGCCACCTCGAAGGGCACCTACCTGCAGAAGGTTTCGGTCAGCTCGACGATGGGCCCGGGCGTGACCGTCGACCAGTCCTCGCTGTCGCTGAAGTAATCGTTTCAAACGGACGGCGCGTCCCTGATGCCCCGTCCGTGACATTTGAAGGCGCCGTGGCGGTTCCGCCGCGGTAGCCGTCAAAGACCGCAGGCGCGGTCTGCAACAGTCGGCGACGGGCACGGAAGCTCGATCTGGCATGGAGTCGCCGCCGACCGTAACGCAGATGGCTTAATCGGGTCCCCGGATCCACCCTGCGTAGATGGTGTCGCCCTTCTGGAGTTTTTCTGGTTCACGCACGTCTGGGATCTTCCCGGGTTGGCCCACTCCAGGTCTAGAACGGCCACCACCGGAACATCACGTGATGTTCCCGGCGTCCAGGACGGATGCCGCCCAGGACCGCACACGGCAGGAGCCGTAAGCGGAGTTCAATTGGAGGAGTGCAATGGCTCTCAATCTGTCCCAGAAGCAAGAAGTAGTCGCCGAGCTGGCAGACGTCGCCGCCAAGGCCCACTCCTTGATCGCAGCCGAATACGCTGGCACCACGGTCGCCCAGATGACCGCGATGCGCAAGCAGGCCCGCGAAACCGGTGTTTTCTTGAAGGTTGTCAAGAACACCCTGGCTTCGCGCGCCGTTGAAGGCACCGAGTTCGCATGTGCACAGGACAAGCTGGTTGGTCCGCTGCTGTACGCGTTCTCGCTCGAGGAGCCCGGCGCTGCCGGTCGCCTGATCAAGGAATTTGCCAAGAGCAACGACAAGCTGCAGGCGAAGGTCGTGGCCATCGGCGGGGAAGTTTTCCCGGCCAGCCACGTGGAAGTGCTGGCGTCGCTGCCGACCCGTGACCAGGCCCTGGCCATGCTGGCCCGCGTCCTGGCCGAGCCGGTCACGATGTTCGCGCGCGCCATCAAGGCCGTTGGCGAGAAGCAGGGTGGTGGCGAAGAAGCCGCCGCTGCCGAGCCGGCCGCCGAGACCGCCTGAGTTCGACGTTTTCCTGGTTCCCTGACGGGAACCTAATCCAGAAAATCATTCAAAGGTAATCAAAATGTCCCTTACCAACGAGCAGATCGTCGACGCCATCGCCGAGAAGTCCCTGATGGAAGTGATGGAGCTGGTCAAGGCCATCGAAGAGAAGTTCGGCGTCTCCGCCGCCGCTCCGGTCATGGCCGTCGCCGCTGCTGGCCCGGCTGCCGCTGTCGAAGAGCAGACCGAGTTCAACATCATCCTGAAGGATGCCGGCGCCAAGAAGGTCGAGGTCATCAAGACCGTTCGCGCCATCACCGGCCTGGGCCTGAAGGAAGCGAAGGATCTGGCCGAAGCCGGTGGCGTCGTGAAGGAAGGCGCTTCGAAGGAAGAAGCCGACAAGATCAAGAAGGACCTGGAAGCTGCTGGCGCGACTGTCGAAGTCAAGTAAGCACTTCCTTGCGTCGCCATCGAAACACGGCGATGCAGCAAAGGCTGGGGACGTAAGTCCCCGGCCTTTGGCCGTTTCAAGCCGCAAATGGATTGCGGGCAAGGGTAACCAGCGGATTCGGCCAGTGACGGCCGCGACGCGGGAAGTCCAACTCCCGATCCACGCGAGTTGGCAGTTGGAAGTAGCGGGAGAAGGCGTGCTGGTGCCGGCAATACCAGCGACTTCCAACTGACAATTTAATGTTCCTTTCGGGCCGCGGACGCGCGGCCTGCACAGCCAAGGCGGAAGACCCCATGACGTCATATTCGTTCACCGAAAAGAAGCGCATCCGCAAGGATTTCGGCAAGCAGAGCTCGATCCTCGAGGTGCCGTTCCTGCTCGCCATCCAGGTGGATTCCTACCGCGAGTTCCTGCAGGAAAACGTTGATCCGGCCAAGCGCAAGGATCTGGGCCTGCACGCCGCGCTGAAGTCGGTGTTCCCGATTTCGAGCTACAGCGGCAACGCCGCCCTGGAATACGTCGGCTACAAGCTGGGCGATCCGGTGTTCGACGAGCGTGAGTGCCGCCAGCGTGGCATGAGCTACGGCGCGCCGCTGCGCGTGACCGTGCGCCTGGTGATCTACGACCGAGAGTCGTCGACCAAGGCCATCAAGTACGTGAAGGAGCAGGAGGTCTACCTGGGCGAGATCCCGCTCATGACCGAGAACGGCACCTTCATCGTCAACGGTACCGAGCGCGTCATCGTGTCGCAGCTGCACCGTTCGCCGGGCGTGTTCTTCGACCATGACCGTGGCAAGACCCACAGCTCGGGCAAGCTGCTGTACAGCGCCCGCATCATCCCCTACCGCGGCTCGTGGCTGGACTTCGAGTTCGACCCGAAGGACGCGCTGTTCACCCGTATCGACCGTCGCCGCAAGCTGCCGGTGTCGATCCTGCTGCGTGCGCTTGGCTACAGCAACGAAGAGATGCTGGCCGAGTTCTTCGAGATCAACACCTTCCACATCAATCCGGACGAGGGCGTCCAGCTGGAGCTGGTGCCCGAGCGCCTGCGTGGCGAGACCCTGAACTTCGACCTGGCCGATGGCGACAAGGTCATTGTCGAGGCCGGCAAGCGCATCACCGCGCGCCACGTCAAGCAGCTGGAAGCCTCGGGCATCGCCGCGCTGGCCGTGCCGGATGAATACCTGGTGGGCCGCATCCTGTCGCACGACGTGGTCGATGCCTCCACCGGCGAACTGCTGGCCCAGGCCAATGACGAGATCACCGACGAGCAGCTGCAGGCCTTCCGCAAGGCCGGCGTGGATGCCGTGGGCACCCTGTGGGTGAACGACCTGGATCGTGGCCCGTACCTGTCCAACACCCTGCGCATCGACCCGACCAAGACCCAGCTCGAGGCCCTGGTCGAGATCTACCGCATGATGCGCCCGGGCGAGCCGCCGACCAAGGACGCCGCGCAGAACCTGTTCCACAACCTGTTCTTCACCTTCGAACGCTACGACCTGTCCACCGTCGGCCGCATGAAGTTCAACCGCCGTGTCGGCCGCAAGGAAGTCACCGGCGAAGCGGTGCTGTACGACCGCAAGTATTTCGGCGAGCGCAACGACGAAGAGTCCAAGCGCCTGGTCGCCGAGCACGGCGAAAGCTCCGACATCCTGGACGTGATCAAGGTCCTGACCGAGATCCGCAACGGCCGCGGCGTGGTCGACGACATCGACCACCTGGGCAACCGCCGCGTGCGTTCGGTCGGCGAGATGGCCGAGAACGTGTTCCGCGTGGGCCTGGTCCGCGTCGAGCGCGCGGTCAAGGAACGCCTGTCCATGGCCGAGTCCGAGGGCCTGACCCCGCAGGAGCTGATCAACGCCAAGCCGGTGGCTGCCGCGATCAAGGAGTTCTTCGGCTCCTCGCAGCTGTCGCAGTTCATGGACCAGAACAACCCGCTGTCGGAAGTGACCCACAAGCGTCGCGTTTCGGCCCTGGGCCCGGGCGGCCTGACCCGCGAGCGCGCCGGCTTCGAAGTGCGCGACGTGCACCCGACCCATTACGGCCGCGTCTGCACCATCGAAACCCCGGAAGGCCCGAACATCGGCCTGATCAACTCGCTGGCCGTGTTCGCCCGCACCAACCAGTACGGCTTCCTCGAGACCCCGTACCGCAAGGTCGTGGACGGTCGCGTGACCGACGAGGTCGAGTACCTGTCGGCGATCGAGGAAAACGAGTACGTCATCGCCCAGGCCAACGCCCTGACCGATGCCAAGAACATGCTCACCGAGCAGTTCGTGCCGTGCCGCTTCCAGGGTGAGTCGCTGCTCAAGCCGCCGGCGGAAGTCCACTACATGGACGTCTCGCCGATGCAGACCGTGTCCATCGCTGCCGCGCTGGTCCCGTTCCTGGAGCACGATGACGCCAACCGCGCACTGATGGGCGCGAACATGCAGCGCCAGGCCGTGCCGACCCTGCGTGCGCAGAAGCCGCTGGTCGGTACCGGCATTGAGCGCGCCGTGGCGCGTGACTCTGGTGTGACCGTCAACGCCCGTCGCGGCGGTGAAATCGTGCAGATCGACGCTGGCCGCATCGTGGTCAAGGTCAACGAGGACGAGATCACCAACGCCACCGACGCCGGCGTCGACATCTACAACCTGATCAAGTACACCCGTTCCAACCAGAACACCTGCATCAACCAGCGTCCGCTGGTGAACGTGGGTGACGTGATCGCGCGCGGCGACGTGCTGGCCGACGGCCCGTCCACCGACATCGGCGAGCTGGCCCTGGGCCAGAACATGCTGATCGCGTTCATGCCGTGGAACGGCTACAACTTCGAAGACTCCATCCTGCTGTCCGAGCGCGTGGTGGAAGAGGATCGCTACACCACGATCCACATCGAGGAGCTGACCTGCGTTGCGCGTGACACCAAGCTGGGGCCGGAGGAAATCTCGGCCGACATCCCGAACGTCTCCGAGCAGGCGCTGAATCGCCTGGACGAGAGCGGCGTGGTGTACATCGGCGCCGAGGTGCGGGCCGGCGACATCCTGGTCGGCAAGGTCACCCCGAAGGGCGAAAGCCAGCTGACCCCGGAAGAGAAGCTGCTGCGCGCGATCTTCGGCGAGAAGGCTTCCGACGTTAAGGACAGCTCGCTGCGCGTTCCGCCGGGCATGGACGGCACCGTCATCGACGTGCAGGTCTTCACCCGCGACGGCATCGAGAAGGACAAGCGCGCGCGCCAGATCGAGGAATCGGAGATCAAGCGCGTCAAGAAGGACTTCGACGACCAGTTCCGCATCCTGGAAGGCGCCATCTATGCCCGCCTGCGCTCGCAGATCGTGGGCAAGGTCGCCAACGGCGGCGTCGGCCTGAAGAAGGGCGACGTGATCACCGACGCCTACCTGGACGGCCTGAAGAAGGCTGACTGGTTCGCCCTGCGCATGAAGGACGAGGACGCTTCGGAAGCCATCGAGCGCGCGCAGAAGCAGATCCAGGCGCACGAGAAGGAATTCGAAGCCCGGTTCGCCGACAAGCGCGGCAAGATCACCCAGGGCGACGACCTGGCCCCGGGCGTGCTGAAGATGGTCAAGGTGTTCATGGCCGTGAAGCGCCGCATCCAGCCGGGCGACAAGATGGCAGGCCGCCACGGCAACAAGGGTGTGGTCTCCAACGTGGTGCCGGTCGAGGACATGCCGTACATGGCCGATGGCACCTCGGTAGACATCTGCCTCAACCCGCTGGGCGTGCCGTCGCGTATGAACATCGGCCAGATCCTGGAAGTGCACCTTGGCTGGGCCGCGAAGGGCCTGGGCAAGCGCATCCAGAAGATGCTGGAAGAGCAGCGTGCGGTGAGCGAACTGCGTGAGTTCCTGGGCAAGATCTACAACCACGACAGTGCCGTGTCCGGTGATCGCGTCGACCTGTCGCAGTTCAGCGACGAGGAACTGATCCGCCTGGCACAGAACCTGACCGACGGCGTGCCGATGGCCACCCCGGTGTTCGACGGTGCGGTCGAGGACGAGATCCGCGAGATGCTGAACCTGGCCTACCCGGACGGCGATGCCGTGACCGAGAAGCTGGGCTTCAACGCCAGCAAGACGCAGATGCAGCTGTATGACGGCCGCACCGGCGAGGCGTTCGATCGCAAGACCACGGTCGGCTACATGCACTACCTGAAGCTGAACCACCTGGTCGATGACAAGATGCACGCCCGTTCGACCGGCCCGTACTCGCTCGTCACGCAGCAGCCGCTGGGCGGCAAGGCGCAGTTCGGCGGCCAGCGCTTCGGTGAAATGGAAGTCTGGGCGCTGGAAGCCTACGGCGCGGCCTACACCCTGCAGGAAATGCTGACGGTGAAGTCCGATGACGTGCAGGGCCGCAACCAGATGTACAAGAACATCGTCGACGGTGAGCACGAGATGGTCGCGGGCATGCCGGAGTCCTTCAACGTCCTGGTGAAGGAAATCCGCTCGCTGGCCATCAACATGGAACTGGAAGACAACTGATCGAGCAGGCGCTGGCGCGATGACGCGCCAGCGCCGCCAGCAGTGACCGACAGCCCATCGACAAAGCATTCCTCCTTTCGGAGAACACCATGAAAGACCTGCTCAACCTCTTCAACCAGCAGCGCCAGACGCTGGATTTCGACGCGATCAAGATCGCGCTGGCTTCGCCGGACCTGATCCGTTCGTGGTCCTTCGGCGAAGTGAAGAAGCCGGAAACCATCAACTACCGCACCTTCAAGCCGGAGCGTGACGGCCTGTTCTGCGCCGCGATCTTCGGACCGGTCAAGGACTACGAGTGCCTGTGCGGCAAGTACAAGCGCATGAAGCACCGCGGCGTCGTGTGCGAGAAGTGCGGCACCGAAGTGACCCTGGCCAAGGTGCGCCGCGAGCGCATGGGCCACATCGACCTGGCTTCGCCGGTCGCCCACATCTGGTTCCTGAAGTCGCTGCCGTCGCGCATCGGCCTGATGCTGGACATGACCCTGCGCGACATCGAGCG
Source organism: Stenotrophomonas sp. Marseille-Q4652 (assembly GCF_916618915.1). Classification (NCBI taxonomy): domain Bacteria; kingdom Pseudomonadati; phylum Pseudomonadota; class Gammaproteobacteria; order Lysobacterales; family Lysobacteraceae; genus Stenotrophomonas; species Stenotrophomonas sp. Marseille-Q4652. The sequence goes on along the minus strand of NZ_CAKAKE010000001.1, from coordinate 1,854,313 downwards.
CGTGCTGTACTTCGAAGCCTACGTGGTGACCGAGCCGGGCCTGACTGCCCTGGAGCGCCGCCAGCTGCTCACCGAAGAGCAGTACCTGCAGGCCCGCCAGGAGCATGGCGATGACTTCGACGCCGCCATGGGCGCCGAGGCCGTGTACGAGCTGCTGCGCACCATCGACCTGCAGTCGGAAATGACCCGCCTGCGCGAGGAGATCGCCAGCACCGGTTCGGAAACCAAGCTCAAGCGACTGACCAAGCGCATCAAGCTGGTCGAGGCCTTCCTGGAATCGGGCAACCGCCCGGAGTGGATGGTCATGACCGTGCTGCCGGTGCTGCCGCCGGACCTGCGTCCGCTGGTGCCGCTGGACGGCGGCCGCTTCGCGACCTCCGACCTGAACGACCTGTACCGCCGCGTCATCAACCGCAACAACCGCCTGCGCCGCCTGCTGGAGCTCAACGCTCCGGACATCATCGTGCGCAACGAAAAGCGCATGCTGCAGGAATCGGTTGACGCGCTGCTGGACAACGGCCGCCGCGGCCGTGCCATCACCGGCACCAACAAGCGCCCGCTCAAGTCGCTGGCCGACATGATCAAGGGCAAGCAGGGCCGTTTCCGCCAGAACCTGCTGGGCAAGCGCGTGGACTACTCGGGCCGTTCGGTCATCGTGGTCGGTCCGTACCTGCGCCTCCACCAGTGCGGCCTGCCGAAGAAGATGGCGCTGGAGCTGTTCAAGCCGTTCGTGTTCGCCAAGCTGCAGCGTCGCGGCCTGGCCACCACCATCAAGGCTGCCAAGAAGCTGGTCGAGCGCGAAGAGGCGGAAGTCTGGGACATCCTGGAAGAAGTCATCCGCGAACACCCGGTGATGCTGAACCGTGCGCCGACCCTGCACCGCCTGGGCATCCAGGCGTTCGAACCGGTGCTGATCGAAGGCAAGGCCATCCAGCTGCACCCGCTGGTGTGTACCGCCTTCAACGCCGACTTCGACGGTGACCAGATGGCCGTCCACGTGCCGCTCTCGCTGGAAGCCCAGCTGGAAGCGCGTGCGCTGATGATGTCCACCAACAACATCCTGTCGCCGGCCAACGGCGAGCCGATCATCGTGCCGTCGCAGGACGTGGTGCTGGGTCTGTACTACATGACCCGTGCGCTGGAGAACAAGAAGGGCGAGGGCATGGCCTTCGCCAATCTGGCCGAGGTCAAGCGCGCCTATGACAACCGTGCGGTCGAGCTGCACGCCAAGGTCAAGGTCCGCATCACCGAGGTGGTGACCGACGAGGAAGGCAACAAGAGCAAGAAGACCTCGATCGTGGACACCACGGTCGGTCGCGCCCTGCTGGCCGAAATCCTGCCGGAAGGCCTGCCGTTCGAGCTGGCCAACACCGATCTGACCAAGAAGAACATCAGCCGCCTGATCAACTCCAGCTACCGTCGCCTGGGTCTGAAGGACACGGTCGTGTTCGCCGACAAGCTGATGTACACCGGCTTTGCCTACGCAACCCGCGCTGGCGTGTCGATCGGTATCGACGACATGCTGATCCCGGACGAGAAGAAGGGCATCCTGTCCGAGGCCGAGGCCGAGGTGCTGGAAATCCAGGAGCAGTACCAGTCGGGTCTGGTCACCGCCGGCGAGCGCTACAACAAGGTGGTCGACATCTGGTCGCGCACCAACGAGCGCATCGCCAAGGCGATGATGGAAACCATCGGTACCGAGAAGGTCGTCAATGCCAAGGGCGAGACCATCGACCAGAAGTCGATGAACTCGCTGTACATCATGGCCGACTCCGGTGCGCGTGGTAGCCAGGCGCAGATCCGCCAGCTGGCCGGCATGCGTGGCCTGATGGCCCGCCCGGACGGCTCGATCATCGAGACGCCCATCAAGGCGAACTTCCGCGAAGGCCTGAACGTGCAGGAGTACTTCAACTCCACCCACGGTGCCCGTAAGGGTCTGGCCGATACCGCGCTGAAGACCGCCAACTCCGGTTACCTGACCCGTCGACTGGTCGACGTGGCGCAGGACGTGGTGATCACCGAGGTCGACTGCGGCACCACCGAAGGCCTGACCATGACCCCGATCGTGGAAGGCGGCGACGTCGTGGAGCCGTTGAAGGACCGCGTGCTGGGCCGCGTCGTGGCCGAGGACGTGTTCCTGCCGGGCAACGACGAGGATCCGATCGTGACCCGCAACACCCTGCTCGACGAGCAGTGGGTGGCCCGCCTGGAAGAAGCCGGCGTGCAGTCGATCAAGGTCCGTTCGACCATCAGCTGCGAATCGGCCTTCGGCGTGTGCTCGCGCTGCTACGGTCGCGACCTGGCCCGTGGCCACCTGGTCAACATCGGTGAAGCGGTCGGCGTCATCGCCGCCCAGTCCATCGGTGAGCCGGGTACCCAGCTGACCATGCGTACGTTCCACATCGGTGGTGCGGCTTCGCGTGCGGCGGCGGTGGACAACATCACCGTCAAGACCACCGGTTCGGTGAAGTTCAACAACCTCAAGCACGTCGAACACGGCAACGGCACCCTGGTGGCCGTGTCGCGTTCGGGCGAAATCTCGGTGCTCGATGCCCATGGCCGCGAGCGCGAGCGCTACAAGCTGCCGTACGGCGCCACCATCACCTCCAAGGACGGCGAGGCGGTCAAGGCCGGCCAGACCGTGGCCAACTGGGATCCGCATAACCACCCGATCGTGTCGGAAGTGGCGGGTTTCGTGCGCTTCATCGACTTCATCGACGGCGTCACCGTCATCGAGAAGACCGACGAACTGACCGGCCTGGCTTCGCGCGAGATCACCGATCCGAAGCGTCGTGGCTCGCAGGGCAAGGACCTGCGTCCGCTGGTGCGCATCGTGGACAAGGCCGGCAACGACCTGACCATCCCGGGTACCGACCTGCCGGCGCAGTACCTGCTGCCGCCGCGCTCGATCGTCAACCTGCAGGACGGCTCGCCCGTCGGCGTGGGTGACGTGGTCGCCAAGATCCCGCAGGAAGCGTCCAAGACCCGCGACATCACCGGTGGTCTGCCGCGCGTGGCCGACCTGTTCGAAGCACGCAAGCCGAAGGATCCGGCGATCCTGGCCGAGCGCTCGGGCATCATCAGCTTCGGCAAGGACACCAAGGGCAAGCAGCGCCTGATCATCAAGGACACCGATGGTTCCGAGCACGAGGAGCTGATTCCGAAGTACCGCCAGGTCATCGTGTTCGAAGGCGAGCACGTGTCCAAGGGCGAGACCATCGTGGACGGCGAGCCGAGCCCGCAGGACATCCTGCGCCTGAAGGGCATCGAGGACCTGGCCGCCTACCTGGTCAAGGAAATCCAGGACGTGTACCGCCTGCAGGGCGTGAAGATCAACGACAAGCACATCGAGGTCATCACCCGCCAGATGCTGCGCAAGGTTGAGATTACCGACCAGGGCAACAGCAAGTTCCTGAATGGCGAGCAGGTGGAACGCCAGCGCGTTATCGAGGAGAATGCCCGCCTTGCGGTCCGCAATGAGCTCCCGGCCAGGTATGAGCCGGTGCTGCTGGGCATCACCAAAGCCTCGCTGGCGACCGAGTCGTTCATCTCGGCGGCTTCCTTCCAGGAAACCACCCGCGTGCTGACCGAAGCAGCTGTCCGCGGTACCCGCGACAACCTGCGCGGCCTGAAGGAAAACGTCATCGTCGGGCGCCTGATCCCGGCCGGTACGGGTCTGGCTTACCACACCCAGCGCCGTCGCGGCGCTTCGGGCCTGACCGAGTCGGAGATGGAAACCCTGGCTGGCACCGCCCTGGCGGTCGAGGCCGAGGTGGCCGCTCCGGAAGTCTCCGAGCAGCCTGAACAGGCCGGCGAGGAGTAAGTAATAGGGGCCGCCGGCCAGCCGGCTGGCGGTCCTTTCTGTACGGGGTACATGGAGGCCCCCCTGTAACGACCCGGGATCAGGGTCGGGCTCCGATGGGCGCGGTTGATTGCGTTCGGAGGGGTCGCTACAATCGTCTGTCTCTGCGGGCCAATTTTTCATTGGCCTGCTTCCATTTCCGCATTTATGGCCGGGCAACTGGCCCCACTCAGAAGAACCTACTGATGGCGACGATCAACCAGCTGGTCCGCAAGCCGCGGCAAGCGACCACCTACAAGAGTGCCTCGCCGGCGCTCGACAAGTGCCCGCAGCGCCGTGGCGTCTGCACGCGCGTCTACACCACCACTCCGAAGAAGCCGAACTCGGCCCTGCGCAAGGTCGCCAAGGTGCGCCTGACCAACCAGGAAGAGGTCATCAGCTACATCGGTGGTGAAGGCCACAACCTGCAGGAGCACTCCGTGGTCCTGATCCGCGGCGGTCGCGTCAAGGACCTGCCGGGTGTGCGTTACCACACCGTCCGTGGCTCGCTCGATGCCGCTGGTGTCGCCAAGCGTCGCCAGGCCCGTTCCAAGTACGGCGCAAAGCGTCCGAAGGCCTGAGGAATAGACTATGTCGCGTAAAGGTAATACCCCCCAGCGTTCCGTCCTGCCGGATCCGAAGCACGGAAGCGAAACCATCGCCCGTTTCATCAACATGGTCATGCTGAGTGGCAAGAAGTCCGTCGCTGAGAAGATCGTGTACGGTGCCATGGACGTCATCGGCGAAAAGAACCCGAACCCGATCGAACTGGTGCAGAAGGCCCTCGACAACGTCGCCCCGGCGGTCGAAGTCAAGTCCCGCCGCGTCGGTGGTGCCACCTACCAGGTGCCGGTCGAAGTGCGTTCGTCGCGTCGTATGGCCCTGGCCATGCGCTGGCTGATCGACTCGGCCCGCAAGCGCGGCGAGAACACCATGCCGAAGAAGCTGGCTGCCGAGCTGCTGGATGCTTCGGAAAGCCGCGGCGGCGCCATCAAGAAGCGTGAAGAAACCCACCGCATGGCGGAAGCGAACAAGGCGTTCGCGCACTACCGCTGGTGATGTTTCGGCCCTGCTAGCAGGGCCTTTGGCACAGTACATGTGCCACTCGTGGCGCCCAGCGCGCCACGCCAATCCGAAGGCCGCCGCAAGGCGGCGTTCGGCCATCCGAATTCCGAGAAATTGAGAGGCTCCCTGTGGCCCGTTCCACTCCCATCGAGCGTTACCGCAACTTCGGCATCATGGCCCACATCGATGCCGGCAAGACCACGACGTCCGAGCGCATCCTGTTCTACACCGGCAAGAGCCACAAGATCGGTGAAGTCCACGACGGCGCCGCCACCATGGACTGGATGGAGCAGGAGCAGGAGCGTGGCATCACGATCCAGTCCGCTGCTACCACCGCGTTCTGGAAGGGCATGGACAAGTCCTTCGCCGAACACCGCTTCAACATCATCGACACCCCCGGGCACGTCGACTTCACCATCGAAGTGGAGCGCTCGCTGCGCGTGCTCGACGGTGCGGTGTTCGTGCTGTGCGCCGTCGGTGGCGTCCAGCCGCAGTCGGAAACCGTGTGGCGCCAGGCCAACAAGTACCACGTGCCGCGCATCGCGTTCGTCAACAAGATGGACCGCACCGGTGCCAACTTCTTCAAGGTCCGTGACCAGCTGAAGGCCCGCCTGGGCGCCGTGCCGGTGCCGATGCAGGTGCCGATCGGTGCCGAAGACAACTTCCAGGGTGTGGTTGACCTGGTGAAGATGAAGGCCATTGCATGGGACGACAAGACCCAGGGCATGACCTTCGAGTACAAGGACATCCCGGCCGACCTGGTCGAGATCGCCAACGAAGCCCGCGCCTACATGGTCGAGTCGGCTGCCGAGGCGTCCGAAGAGCTGATGGAGAAGTACCTGGGCGGCGAAGAGCTGACCGAGGACGAGATCTATGAAGCCCTGCGTACCCGCACCCTGAACACCGAAATCGTGCCGATGTTCTGCGGCTCGGCGTTCAAAAACAAGGGCGTGCAGGCCATGCTCGACGGCGTCATCCGCCTGCTGCCGTCGCCGGTCGACGTGCCGGCGGTGAAGGGCACCGACGTGGACGACGAGACCAAGGAGCTGACCCGCGAGTCCAGCGACAAGGCCCCGTTCTCGGCGCTGGCGTTCAAGATCATGACCGACCCGTTCGTGGGTTCGCTGACCTTCTTCCGCGTTTACTCCGGTTCGTTGAACGCCGGCGACCAAGTGCTGAACTCGGTCAAGGGCAAGAAGGAGCGCATCGGCCGCCTGCTGCAGATGCACTCCAACAACCGCGACGAGATCAAGGAAGTGCTGGCCGGTGACATCGCCGCGGCCGTGGGCCTGAAGGACGTCACCACCGGTGACACCCTGTGCGCCCAGGACGCGCCGATCATCCTCGAGCGCATGACGTTCCCGGAGCCGGTGATCTCGATGGCCGTCGAGCCGAAGACCAAGTCGGACCAGGAAAAGATGGGCAACGCCCTGAGCCGCCTGGCCCAGGAAGATCCGTCCTTCCGCGTGCGTACCGACGAAGAGTCCGGCCAGACCATCATCTCGGGCATGGGCGAGCTGCACCTGGACATCATCGTTGACCGCATGAAGCGCGAGTTCAACGTCGAGGCCAACGTCGGCAAGCCGCAGGTGGCCTACCGCGAAACCATCCAGAAGGCTGACGTCAAGTCGGATTACAAGCACGCCAAGCAGTCCGGTGGTAAGGGCCAGTACGGTCACGTCGTGATCGAGCTGTCGCCGCTGACCGCCGAAGACCGCGAGAAGCATGCCGCCGACATCAAGGACGACTTCCTGTTCCTGAACGAGATCACCGGTGGCGTGATTCCCAAGGAATTCATCCCGTCGGTCGAAAAGGGCCTGCGCGAGACCATTACCTCCGGTCCGCTGGCCGGCTTCCCGGTCGTGGGCGTGAAGGTCAAGCTGGTATTCGGTTCGTACCACGACGTCGACTCCTCGGAAATGGCGTTCAAGCTGGCCGCCTCGATGGCGTTCAAGCAGGGCTTCGCCAAGGCTTCGCCGGTCCTGCTGGAGCCGATCATGAAGGTCGAGATCGTCACGCCGGAGGATTACCTGGGTGACGTGATGGGCGACGTGAGCCGTCGTCGCGGCGTGCTGCAGGGTTCGGACGAAACCCCGTCGGGCAAGGTCATCAACGCGATGATCCCGCTGGGTGAAATGTTCGGTTACGCGACCTCGCTGCGTTCGCAGACCCAGGGCCGTGCCACCTTCACCATGGAATTCGACCACTACGAGCCGGCGCCGTCCAACATCGCCGACACCGTCATCAAGAAGTCCTGAGCCTGACGCTCGGGATTTCCCCTCCGCATTTACATAAGGATCCAAGACAATGTCCAAGGGTAAGTTCGAACGTACCAAGCCGCACGTCAACGTCGGCACCATCGGCCACGTCGACCATGGCAAGACCACGCTGACCGCTGCGCTGACCAAGATCGGTGCCGAGCGTTTCGGTGGCGAATTCAAGGACTACTCCTCGATCGACGCCGCTCCGGAAGAGAAGGCTCGTGGTATCACGATCTCGACCGCCCACGTCGAGTACGAATCCCCGACCCGTCACTACGCCCACGTTGACTGCCCGGGCCACGCCGACTACGTCAAGAACATGATCACCGGTGCCGCCCAGATGGACGGCGCGATCCTGGTCTGCTCGGCCGCTGACGGCCCGATGCCGCAGACCCGCGAGCACATCCTGCTGTCGCGCCAGGTTGGCGTGCCGTACATCGTCGTGTTCCTGAACAAGGCTGACATGGTGGACGACGCCGAGCTGCTGGAACTGGTCGAAATGGAAGTGCGCGAGCTGCTCTCCAAGTACGACTTCCCGGGCGACGACACCCCGATCATCCACGGTTCGGCCCGTCTGGCCCTGGAAGGCGACCAGTCCGACATCGGCGTTCCGGCCATCATCAAGCTGGTCGAGGCCCTGGATTCCTGGATCCCGACCCCGGAGCGTGACGTCGACAAGCCGTTCCTGATGCCGGTGGAAGACGTGTTCTCGATCTCGGGCCGCGGCACCGTGGTGACCGGTCGTATCGAGCGCGGCATCATCAAGGTGGGCGACGAAATCGAAATCGTCGGTATCCGTCCGACCCAGAAGACCACCGTCACCGGCGTGGAAATGTTCCGCAAGCTGCTGGACCAGGGTCAGGCAGGTGACAACGCCGGTCTGCTGCTGCGCGGCACCAAGCGTGACGAAGTCGAGCGTGGCCAGGTCCTGGCCAAGCCGGGTTCGATCCAGCCGCACACCCAGTTCGACGCCGAAGTCTACGTGCTGTCGAAGGACGAAGGCGGCCGTCACACCCCGTTCTTCAAGGGCTACCGTCCGCAGTTCTACTTCCGTACCACCGACATCACCGGTGCGGTCGAGCTGCCGGAAGGCGTGGAGATGGTGATGCCGGGTGACAACGTCAAGATGGCCGTCACCCTGATCAACCCGGTCGCCATGGACGAAGGCCTGCGCTTCGCAATCCGCGAAGGCGGCCGCACCGTCGGCGCCGGCGTGGTCTCGAAGATCACCAAGTAATCGTGTAGAATGCGCGGCCCGGTGTTGCCTGGGTAGGGCATCGGGTCCGCTACAAATGCGAAAAGAGGTGCAGGAAGCGCCTCGTGTTCGCCAGACCGGGAAGGTCGCGCCGTTCAGGCACAGTCAATGGCGCTGCTGTTGACGGCTGCTTTGCACGCGCGCTATACTTTTTCGTCTGGGCAGACCGGGTAACTGGTCTGCCTCAGTTTTTGAGGCCTACGGACTGGCCTTGGCGTCGCGCAGGACAGGCGGCGGCCTTTATTCAGGAAATCAACCGGGGCAGGCATCCCAGAGGCCTTGCCCGTCGCTCTTTTAACGAAGGATACCCCCGTCATGGCGGACCAAAAGATCCGGATTCGGCTGAAGGCGTTCGATCATCGTTTGATCGACCGTTCGGCCAGCGAGATCGTTGAGACGGCTAAGCGGACCGGCGCGCAAGTGCGTGGCCCGATCCCGCTGCCGACCAAGATTGAACGTTTCACCGTCCTGGTTTCCCCGCACGTCGACAAGGACGCGCGTGACCAGTACGAGACCCGCACGCACAAGCGCGTGCTTGACATCGTCGACCCCAACGACAAGACCGTGGACGCGCTGATGAAGCTCGAACTGGCTGCCGGCGTCGACGTTCAGATCAAGTTGACCTGAGGACTACGACCATGACGAAGAAATATTCGTTGGGCTTCGTGGGCCGCAAGGCCGGCATGAGCCGAGTCTTCACCGAAGATGGCCAGTCCATCCCGGTGACCCTGATTGAAGCCACCCCGAACCGCATCGCGCAGATCAAGACCGTCGAAACCGACGGCTACTCCGCCGTGCAGGTGACCGTTGGCGCCCGTCGCGCCGCTCTGGTCAACAAGCCGGAAGCTGGTCACTTCGCCAAGGCGAAGGTCGAAGCTGGTCGTGGCCTGTGGGAATTCCGCGTTGAGGACGGCCAGGTCGGTGATTTCACCGTCGGTGGCGAAGTCAAGGCGGACATCTTCGAGGTTGGCCAGAGGGTCGACGTCCAGGGTGTCACCAAGGGCAAGGGCTTCCAGGGCACCATCAAGCGCCACAACTTCCGTATGGGCGATGCAACCCACGGTAACTCGCTGTCGCATCGCGCGCCGGGTTCGCTGGGTCAGCGCCAGACCCCGGGTCGCGTTTTCCCGGGCAAGAAGATGTCCGGCCACATGGGTGCTGTGCAGCAGAGCACGCAGAACCTGGAAGTGGTCAAGGTCGACGTCGAGCGTGGTCTGATTGCCATCCGCGGCGCCGTGCCTGGCGCAGCCGGTGGCGACGTGATCGTGCGTCCGGCGAGCAAGGCATAAGGAGAGATGACGATGGAACTCGTTATCACGGGTAGCAACAACAAGGTCTCGGTCTCCGACGCCGTGTTCGGCCGCGATTTCAGCGAGGATCTGGTTCACCAGGTCGTCGTCGCGTACCGCAACGCCGCTCGCGCCGGCACCAAGGCGCAGAAGACGCGCTCGGAAGTGGCTGGCACCACCAAGAAGTCGAAGAAGCAGAAGGGTGGCGGTGCTCGTCACGGCGCCCTGACCGCTCCGATCTTCGTCGGCGGTGGCGTCACCTTCGCGGCCAAGCCGCGTTCGTTCGACCAGAAGGTCAACCGCAAGCAGTATCGCGCCGCCATGTGCGCCATCCTGTCCGAGCTGAACCGTCAGGGTCGCATCACCGTCGTCGAGTCGTTCGACGTCGATGCTGTCAAGACCAAGGGTCTGATCGAGAAGCTGGCTGGTCTGTCGGTGGGCAAGCGCCCGCTGATCGTGACCGAGGACGCTTCGGAGAACCTGTACCTGTCCGCCCGCAATCTGCCGTACGTGCAGGTGCGTGACGTCCAGGGCCTGGATCCGGTTGCCCTGGTTGGCGCCGACACGGTGGTGATCACCGCCGATGCGGTCAAGAAGGTCGAGGAGTGGCTGGCATGAGCAGCAACGAAAAAATCTTCAGCGTGCTGCGCGCTCCGCGAGTCTCCGAAAAGACCGCGCGCCTGCAGGAACTTTCCAACCAGTACGTCTTCGAAGTCTCGAACGAAGCCACCAAGGCCGATGTAAAGGCCGCGGTTGAAGCGCTGTTCGAAGTCAAGGTCGAAGCTGTCAACGTGGTCAACGTCAAGGGCAAGAACAAGTCCTTCCGTAACCGTGCTGGCCGCCGCGGCGATTGGCGCAAGGCGTACGTGCGCCTGGCCGATGGCCAGTCCATCGACGTAACGGCCAAGGCCTGAGGTACATCCCATGCCATTGATGAAATTCAAGCCCACCTCCGCAGGCCGTCGTTCGGCCGTGCGCGTGGTCACGCCCGATCTGCACAAGGGCGCCCCGCACGCAGCGTTGCTGGAGCCGCAGAGCAAGTCCGGTGGTCGTAACCACCACGGCCGCATCACCACCCGTCACGTTGGTGGTGGCCACAAGCAGCACTACCGCGTCATCGACTTCAAGCGCAACAAGGAAGGCATTCCGGCGCGCGTGGAACGCATCGAATACGATCCGAACCGCACCGCCCACATCGCCCTGCTGTGCTACGTCGACGGCGAGCGTCGCTACATCATCGCCCCGAAGGGCCTGAAGGCTGGCGACCAGGTCATTGCTGGTTCGGATGCTCCGATCAAGACCGGCAACACCCTGCCGCTGCGCAACATCCCGGTCGGTACCACCGTCCATGGAATCGAGCTGAAGCCGGGCAAGGGTGCCCAGATCGCCCGTGCCGCCGGTGCGGCCGTGCAGCTGGTTGCCCGTGAAGGCATCTACGCCACCCTGCGCCTGCGCTCGGGTGAAATGCGCAAGGTGCCGGTCGAGTGCCGCGCCACCATCGGCGAAGTCGGCAACGACGAGCACAACCTGGAAAAGCTGGGCAAGGCCGGTGCGAAGCGTTGGCGCGGTGTGCGTCCGACGGTCCGCGGTGCTGCCATGAACCCGGTCGACCACCCGCACGGTGGTGGTGAGGCCAAGGCTGGCCAGGGTAACCCGCATCCGGTCACCCCGTGGGGTGTCCCGACCAAGGGCTACAAGACGCGCCATAACAAGCGCACCCAGCAGTTCATCGTCCGCGATCGTAGGGGCTAATCGACCATGGCACGTTCACTCAAGAAGGGCCCGTTCGTCGATCACCACCTCATCAAGAAGGTGGAGGCCGCCGCGGGTAGCAAGAAGCCGATCAAGACCTGGTCGCGCCGTTCGATGATCCTGCCGGAAATGGTAGGCGTCACCATCGCTGTGCATAACGGCAAGAACCACGTTCCGGTGCTCGTCAACGAGAACATGGTGGGCCACAAGCTCGGCGAATTCGCCGTCACCCGTACCTTCAAGGGTCACGGTGGCGACAAGAAGTCGGGCAGGTAAGGAGAGATGACCATGGAAGCGAAAGCAATCCTGCGCACTGCGCGCATCTCCCCGCAGAAGGCTCGCCTGGTCGCTGACCAGGTGCGCGGCCTGCCGGCCGAACGCGCCGTCAACCTGCTGAAGTTCTCGGACAAGAAGGCTGCCGCCCTCATCAAGAAGGTGGTCGAGTCGGCGATTGCAAATGCCGAGAACAACCAGGGCGCCGACGTCGACGCGCTCAAGGTCAAGACCATCATGGTTGATGAAGGTCCGACCCTGAAGCGTTTCATGGCCCGCGCCAAGGGCCGCGGCACGCGCATTCTCAAGCGCACCAGCCACATCACCGTGGTCGTGGGCGAGGGCAAATAACGATGGGTCACAAAGTACATCCGATTGGCATCCGCCTGGGCATCGCCAAGGACTGGAACTCCAAGTGGTACGCCAACAAGGCCGAGTTCGCCAGCTACCTGGCAGCCGACCTCAAGGTCCGCGAAATGCTGCGCAAGAAGCTGGCACAAGCGGGTATCAGCAAGATCCTGATCGAGCGTCCGGCCAAGACCGCGCGCGTGACGATCCACACCGCCCGTCCGGGCGTGGTGATCGGCAAGCGTGGTGAGGACATCGAGAAGCTGCGCAAGGAAGTGAGCGAGATGATGGGCGTCCCGGCGCACATCAACGTCACCGAAGTGCGCAAGCCGGAGCTGGATGCGCAGCTGGTCGCCGAGTCGATCGCGCAGCAGCTGGAGCGTCGCATCATGTTCCGCCGCGCGATGAAGCGCTCGGTGGGCAACGCGATGCGCCTGGGTGCCCTGGGCATCAAGGTCAACGTGGCTGGCCGTCTGAATGGCGCGGAAATCGCCCGTTCGGAGTGGTACCGCGAAGGCCGCGTGCCGCTGCACACCCTGCGTGCCGACATCGACTACGGCTTCGCTGAAGCCAAGACGACCTACGGCATCATCGGCATCAAGGTCTGGATCTACAAGGGCGAGATCTTCGATTTCTCCCAGGTTGGCCAGGAAAAGCAGGACGACAGTCCGCGTGGCGACCGCGGTGACCGCGGCGACCGCAACGACCGTCCGTCGCGCCCGGCTCGTGAAGCGAGGTAACGGCAATGTTGCAACCCAAGCGAACCAAATACCGCAAGATGTTCAAGGGCCGCAACGACGGCCTGAGCTGGAGCGCTAACGCCGTCAGCTTCGGCGAGTACGGCCTGAAGGCAACCGCCCACGGTCAGCTCACCGCTCGCCAGATCGAGGCGGCCCGTCGTTCGATCAGCCGTTACGTGAAGCGTGGCGGCAAGATGTGGATCCGCGTTTTCCCGGACAAGCCCATCACCAAGAAGCCCATCGAAGTCCGAATGGGTGCCGGTAAGGGTGGCGTGGAGTACTGGGTCGCCCAGATCCAGCCGGGCCGCATGATCTATGAAATCGAAGGTGTTCCCGAAGACGTGGCACGCGAGGCTTTCCGCCTGGCCGCTGCCAAGCTGTCGGTCACCACCACTTTCGTGACCCGGACGGTGCGCTGATGGACATCAAACAACTCCGCGAAAAGTCGGCTGACGAACTCAAGGCCCACCTGATCGACCTGCGCAAGGAGCAGTTCTCGCTCCGCATGCAGGCCGCCACTGGCCAGCTGCCGAAGACCCATGAAACCCGCCGGGTGCGCCGCGAGATTGCTCGCGTCAAGCACCTGATCGGCAGCACGAAGTAAGGATGGCCGCGATGAGCGACAATACTGAAAAGAAGACGCTGCGCACGGTCGAAGGCCGTGTCGTCAGCAACAAGATGGACAAGACGGTCACCGTGTTGGTGGAGCGCCAGGTCAAGCACGCCCTGTACGGCAAGTACATCAAGCGCTCGACCAAGCTGCACGCTCACGATGCTGACAACGCCTGCAAGGAAGGCGATGTCGTGCGCGTGACCGAGATTGCTCCGATGTCCAAGACCAAGAACTGGCGCGTGGTGGAAGTCATCGCGCGTGCGGCTGAATAAGGAGATCTGAATCATGATCCAGATGCAGAGCTACCTCGACGCCGCGGACAACTCCGGTGCCAAGGAACTGATGTGCATCAAGGTGCTGGGTGGTTCCAAGCGCCGTTATGCCCACATCGGCGACATCATCAAGGTCACCGTGAAGGACGCGATCCCGCGCGGCAAGGTCAAGAAGGGTGAAGTGTATGACGCTGTCGTGGTGCGTACCCGCAAGGGTGTGCGTCGCGCCGACGGTTCGCTGATCCGCTTCGACGGCAACGCCGCGGTCCTGCTTAACAACAAGCAAGAGCCGATCGGCACCCGCATCTTCGGGCCGGTGACCCGTGAACTTCGTTCCGAGAAGTTCATGAAGATCGTCTCGCTCGCTCCCGAAGTTCTGTGAGCGCCAGGAGATAATCATGGCTAACCGTATCAAGAAGGGCGACCTGGTCGTCGTCAACACCGGCAAGGACAAGGGCAAGCAGGGCGAAGTCGTCCGCGTTGATGGCGACCGCGTGGTCGTGGCCAACGTGAACATCGTCAAGCGCCACACCAAGCCGAACCCGCAGGCAGGTGTTGCCGGCGGCGTGGTCGAGCGTGAAGCTTCGATCCATATCTCCAACGTGGCAGTGGTCAACCCGGCAACGGGCAAGGGCGAGCGCGTTGGCTTCAAGGTGCTGGAGGATGGACGCAAACTGCGTGTGTTCCGCTCCAGCGGTGAGGCGCTTGACGCCTGAGGAATGATCTGATGAATTCCCGTCTCGAAAAGATCTACAAGGAAGAAGTGGTGCCGGCGCTGATGAAGCAGTTCGGCTACACCAATCCGATGGAAGTGCCGAAGCTGGTCAAGATCACGCTGAACATGGGCGTGGGCGAAGCCGCTACCAACAAGAAGATCCTGGAAAACGCCGTCGCCGACATGGCCAAGGTCTCCGGCCAGAAGCCGGTGGTCACCAAGTCGCGTGTCTCGGTGGCGTCGTTCAAGATCCGCGATGGTTGGCCGATCGGCTGCAAGACCACTCTGCGTCGTGAAAAGATGTATGAGTTCCTGGACCGCCTGATCAACATCTCGCTGCCGCGCGTGCGCGACTTCCGTGGTGTTTCCGGTCGTTCCTTCGACGGTCGCGGCAACTTCAACATGGGTGTGAAGGAGCAGATCATCTTCCCGGAAATCGACTTCGACGCCGTCGACGCGATCCGCGGTATGGATATCGCCATCACCACCACTGCCAAGACCGACGCGGAAGCGAAGGCGCTGCTCGCAGCGTTCAAGTTCCCGTTCCGTAACTGATAGTCGAGGATACCGATATGGCAAAGACCTCCATGGTCAACCGCGACATCAAGCGGAAGAAGCTGGCCGAGAAGTACGCCGAGAAGCGCGCTGCCCTGAAGAAGATTGTTTCTTCTGTGGACGCGAGCTACGAGGAGAAGATCGAAGCCGCAACCAAGCTGTCCAAGCTGCCGCGCGATTCGTCGCCGTGCCGCTACCGCAACCGCTGCGAAATGTCGGGCCGCTCGCGTGGCGTGTACAGCAAGTTCGGCCTCGGCCGCAACAAGCTGCGCGAAGCCACCATGCGCGGTGACGTTCCGGGCCTGCGCAAGGCCAGCTGGTAACAGCTCACCGGACCGCCAGCGGGCGGTCCGGGTGCCCGGCGGGCAATCGCCAAGGCATCAGACAAGGAGTCCGACGCAAGTCGGGCTCTTTTGTCGTATAATCCCGCTTCTTGCCCGCCGGAAAACCGGTGGCAGGGTACCAAGGGCCCTGGCCCACCCCAGGAAAACACGAGATTTTCGCGAAAGCGGATATCGGTGCACTCAAAGGACTCACTATGAGCATGACTGATCCCATCGCCGACCTGCTGGTCCGCATCAAGAATGCGGCCGCGGTTGGCAAGCAGACGGTGAAAGCGCCGTCCTCCAAGATCAAGGTGGCAATTGCAGAGGTGCTGAAGGCCGAGGGCTACATCAGCGACCTGCGCGTCATCCCGACCGAAAACAACAAAGCTGAGCTCGAAATCGTCCTGAAGTATTTCGAAGGCAAGCCGGTCATCGCCACCCTGAAGCGCTACTCGCGTTCGGGTCTGCGCCAGTACCGCGGCAAGGCCGAGCTGCCGAAGGTCATGAACGGCCTGGGTATCGCCATCATTTCCACCTCCAAGGGCATCATGACCGATGCGCAGGCGCGCCAGCTGGGCGTCGGCGGTGAAGTCCTGTGCTTCGTGGCCTAAGGGAGTAACCAGATAATGTCCCGCGTTGCCAAGAAGCCGGTCACCCTGGCCAAGGGTGTTGAACTGAACGTTGCTCCGGAACTGATCACCGTCAAGGGCCCGAAGGGCACCCTGACCGTGCCGAAGGTTGCTGGCATCGATGTCGTCATCGAAGACGGCGTTGCCACCCTGAAGACCGAGAATGCCGACCTGGTCGCGCTGACCGGTACCCTGCGTGCGATCGTGGCCAACATGGTCAAGGGCGTGTCCGAAGGCTTCGAGAAGAAGCTGGAGCTGGTCGGCGTGGGTTACCGCGCTGCCATGCAGGGCAAGGACCTGAACCTGTCGCTGGGCTTCTCGCACCCGGTGGTGTTCGAAGCGCCGGAAGGCATCACCCTGTCCACCCCGACCCAGACCGAAGTGCTGGTGCAGGGCGCCGACAAGCAGGCCGTCGGCCAGGTTGCTGCCAAGATCCGCGGTTACCGTCCGCCGGAGCCCTACAAGGGCAAGGGTGTGAAGTACGCCGGTGAAGTCATCATTCGCAAGGAAGCCAAGAAGGCCTAATCCAGGCCCTCAGCTTTCCAAGGAAAAAGATCATGAACAAGAACATTGCTCGTCTGCGTCGCGCCAAGTCGACCCGTGCGCACATCCGCGAACTGGGCGTGCCGCGCCTGTCCGTGCTGCGCACCGGCCAGCACCTGTACGCGCAGGTCTTCACCGCCGACGGTTCCAAGGTGCTGGCTTCGGCCAACACCCTGCAGGCCGACGTGAAGGAAGGCCTGAAGAACGGCAAGAACAGCGACGCCGCCGCCAAGGTCGGCCGTATGGTTGCCGAGCGCGCCAAGGCCGCTGGCATCGAGAAGGTCGCGTTCGATCGCTCGGGCTACCGTTACCACGGCCGCATCAAGGCCCTGGCTGACGCTGCCCGCGAAGGCGGTCTGCAGTTCTGAGGAATCAGGAGGCGGGGCATGCCCCGCCTCCGTCCTGCCCGCCGGCACGGGTCGTGCCGGACGGCGCCGTTCTTCTGCAACGGTGGCCGGTTCAACGCAACACGCCACAACAATAAGCGGCTGCAAGCCGTGCATACCCAATCAACCAAGGAATAGAGATGGCAGAAGAGCGTGCACCGCGGGGTCGTGATCGCGACCGTAACCGCGAAGAGAAAGTAGACGACGGCATGATCGAAAAGCTGGTCGCGGTCAACCGCGTCAGCAAGACCGTCAAGGGCGGCCGCCAGTTCACCTTCACCGCGCTGACCGTGGTCGGCGATGGCGAGGGCAAGGTCGGTTTCGGCTATGGCAAGGCGCGCGAAGTGCCGGTCGCCATCCAGAAGTCGATGGAGCAGGCCCGCAAGAACCTGGTCAACGTTGACCTGAACAACGGCACCCTGTGGCACGCCGTCAAGGACGGCCATGGTGCGGCCCGCGTGTTCATGCAGCCGGCTTCGGAAGGTACCGGTGTGATCGCCGGCGGTGCCATGCGCGCCGTGCTGGAAGCCGTTGGCGTCAAGAACGTCCTGGCCAAGGCCGTCGGTTCGCGTAACCCGATCAACCTGGTTCGCGCCACCCTGAAGGGTCTGGCCGGCATGCAGTCGCCGGCCCGCATCGCGGCCAAGCGCGGCAAGAAGGTGGAGGAACTCAACCATGGCTAATGAGTCCAACAAGACCGTGAAGGTGCGCCTGGTGCGCGGCCTGCGTGGAACCCAGTCGCGTCACCGCCTGTCGGTCAAGGCGCTGGGCCTGAACAAGCTCAACGATGTGCGTGAACTCAAGGACAGCCCGCAGGTTCGCGGCCTGATCAACAAGGTTCACTATCTCGTCCAGGTTGAGGAGTAATCGACCATGACTCTGCGTCTCAATGAACTGAGCCCGGCTCCGGGCGCCCGCACCGAGCGCACCCGCGTCGGTCGTGGTATCGGCTCCGGCCTGGGCAAGACCGCCGGCCGCGGCCACAAGGGTTCGTTCGCCCGCAAGGGTGGCGGCAAGATCAAGGCTGGCTTCGAAGGCGGCCAGACCCCCATGCAGCGCCGTCTGCCGAAGATCGGCTTCCGTTCGCCGATCGCCAAGGACACCGCTGAGGTGCTGCTGTACGCACTGGACAAGCTGCCGGCCGGCGAGATCGATTTCGCCGCCCTGCGTGCTGCCAAGCTGGTGCCGACCAGCGCCAAGAAGGCCAAGATCGTCCTCAAGGGCGAGCTGACCAAGGCCTTCACGCTGAAGGGCATTGCTGCCACGGCGGGTGCCAAGGCTGCGATCGAAGCTGCCGGCGGCAGCGTACAGGAGTAAGTGGGAAATGGCGCAAGCTGGCATCGGTAACCTCGCGGGCGGGATGGGCAAGTTCACTGAACTTCGCCAGCGTCTTCTGTTCGTACTCGGGGCATTGCTCGTCTATCGCATCGGCTGCTACGTGCCGGTGCCGGGCGTCAATCCCGATGCCATGCTTGCGCTGATGCAGGCGCAGGGCGGCGG
The DNA here is from genome assembly GCF_916618915.1 of Stenotrophomonas sp. Marseille-Q4652. Classification (NCBI taxonomy): domain Bacteria; kingdom Pseudomonadati; phylum Pseudomonadota; class Gammaproteobacteria; order Lysobacterales; family Lysobacteraceae; genus Stenotrophomonas; species Stenotrophomonas sp. Marseille-Q4652. The sequence continues at coordinate 1,835,950 of NZ_CAKAKE010000001.1, read as the reverse complement.
TATCGTGGACATGTTCAACATGTTCTCGGGCGGCGCCCTGCACCGTTTCAGCATCTTTGCGCTGAACGTGATGCCGTACATCTCGGCATCGATCGTGATGCAGCTGGCGGTGCACATCTTCCCGGCGCTCAAGGCGCTGCAGAAGGAGGGTGAGTCCGGCCGGCGCAAGATCACCCAGTACTCGCGCATCGGCGCGGTGCTGCTGGCAGTGGTGCAGGGCGGCAGTATCGCCATGGCCCTGCAGAACCAGGTTTCTCCGGGCGGCGCCCCGGTCGTGTACGCACCCGGCATGGGCTTCGTGCTGACCGCGGTGATCGCGCTGACCGCCGGCACCATCTTCCTGATGTGGGTTGGCGAGCAGGTTACCGAGCGCGGCATCGGCAACGGTGTTTCGCTGATCATCTTCGCCGGCATCGTGGCCGGCCTGCCGGCCGCCGTGATCCAGACCGTCGAGGCCTACCGCGACGGCAACATGAGCTTCATCTCGCTGCTGATCATCGCGCTGCTGGTGCTGGCGTTCACCTATTTCGTGGTGTTCGTCGAGCGTGGCCAGCGCCGGATCACGGTGAACTACGCGCGCCGCCAGGGTGGCCGCAACGCGTACATGAACCAGACCTCGTTCCTGCCGCTGAAGCTCAACATGGCAGGCGTGATCCCGGCGATTTTCGCCTCGTCGATCCTGGCCTTCCCGGCGACGCTGGCGATGTGGTCCGGCCAGGCCAGCCAGGCGACCTGGCTGCAGCGCATCGCCAATGCGCTGGGCCCGGGCGAGCCGCTGCACATGATCGTGTTCGCGGGTCTGATCACCGGCTTTGCGTTCTTCTATACCGCGCTGGTGTTCAACAGCCAGGAGACCGCCGACAACCTGAAGAAGTCCGGGGCGCTGATTCCGGGCATCCGTCCGGGCAAGGCAACCTCCGAGTACATCGATGGCGTCCTGACGCGTCTGACCGCGGCCGGCTCGCTGTACCTGGTGATCGTCTGCCTGTTGCCGGAGATCATGCGCACCCAGCTCAACGCCTCGTTCTACTTCGGCGGCACCTCGCTGCTGATCGTGGTGGTGGTGGTGATGGACTTCATCGCACAGATCCAGTCGCACCTGATGAGCCACCAGTACGAAAGCCTGCTCAAGAAGGCCAACCTCAAGGGTGGCAATCGCGGCGGTTTCGCTCGCGGCTGATTTACTGTAAGATTCCGTCTCCTTGCGTGAAGGCCCCCGGTTCCCGGTCGCGGCCTTCCAGACAGAAGGGCGGCCCCTGCAGCGGTTCCGGGTGGGGGTGTGATGTGGTGGTTCCGCGCGGGAGTAGCGCGGGCGGCGGTGGCGGGGTTTGCCATCACCAACGACATCCGGCGCCGGAGCATGGGCACACTCCCCATGCCGGGTCCATGGAACCTTCTGGTTCCACGGACTTCCAGATAAACCGGAACCTTGTTAGAATCGCTAGTTCACTTTTTTGATCCATCCTGCCGGATTGGCGTGCCCTCGCGCGCGTTCGGCCATCACTCAGCTGGAGAACCGCGTCATGGCGCGTATTGCAGGCGTCAACCTGCCAGCCCAGAAGCACGTCTGGGTCGGGTTGCAAAGCATTTACGGCATCGGCCGTACCCGTTCGAAGAAGGTCTGCGAATCCGCAGGCGTTGCTTCGACCACCAAGATCCGCGATCTGTCGGAGCCGGAAATCGAGCGCCTGCGCGCCGAGGTCGGCAAGTACATCGTCGAGGGTGACCTGCGTCGCGAGATCGGCATTGCCATCAAGCGCCTGATGGACCTGGGCTGCTACCGCGGTCTGCGTCACCGTCGCGGCCTGCCGCTGCGTGGCCAGCGTACCCGTACCAACGCCCGCACCCGCAAGGGTCCGCGCAAGGCGATCAAGAAGTAAGGGACATAGAAAATGGCCAAGCCTGCTGCTAAGACCAAGAAGAAGATCAAGCGCGTCATCACTGATGGCGTCGCCCACGTCCACGCTTCTTTCAACAACACCATCGTCACCATCACCGACCGCCAGGGCAATGCGCTTTCCTGGGCGACCTCGGGTGGTGCCGGTTTCCGTGGTTCCCGCAAGTCGACCCCGTTTGCCGCCCAGGTTGCCGCCGAAAAGGCCGGCAAGGCTGCGCTGGACTACGGCGTGAAGTCGCTGGAAGTCCGCATCAAGGGTCCGGGTCCGGGCCGTGAGTCGGCCGTGCGTTCGCTGAACAACGTCGGCTACAAGATCACCAACATCATCGACGTGACGCCTATCCCGCACAACGGGTGCCGTCCGCCGAAGAAGCGTCGCGTCTAAAGGAGCGATAAGAAATGGCTCGTTATATCGGTCCTACCTGTAAGCTCGCCCGTCGCGAAGGCGCCGACCTCTCGCTGAAGAGCCCGGCCCGCGCCCTGGACTCCAAGTGCAAGCTGGAGCAGAAGCCCGGCCAGCACGGCGCCACCGCCCGCAAGGGCAAACTGTCCGACTACGCCACCCAGCTGCGTGAAAAGCAGAAGGTCAAGCGTATCTACGGCCTGCTGGAGCGCCAGTTCCGCAACTACTACAAGAAGGCCTCGACCAAGAAGGGCAACACCGGCGAGAACCTGCTGCAGCTGCTGGAAACCCGTCTGGACAACGTCGTCTACCGTATGGGCTTCGCCGTCACCCGTCCGGCTGCCCGCCAGCTGGTCAGCCACCGCGGCGTCACCGTCAACGGCAAGTCCGTGAACCTGGCTTCGTACCAGGTCAAGGCTGGCGACGCGATCGCCCTGTCGGAGAAGGCCCAGAAGCAGCTGCGCGTGCAGGAAGCCCTGACCGTGGCCGAACAGCACGACATGAGCCCGTCCTGGGTTGAGGTCGATGCCAAGAAGTTCAGCGGCATCTTCAAGGCTGTTCCGGATCGCGCCGACCTGCCTTCGGATATCAACGAAGCGCTGATCGTCGAGTTGTATTCGAAGTAATTCACATTGGAGAACCTCCGGGCCGCACCGGAGGTTCGCAGGAGAACCCGCAACATGACGGTTACCGCCAACCAGGTTCTGCGTCCTCGCGGTCCGCAGATCGAACGCCTTACCGAGACCCGCGCCAAGGTCGTCATCGAGCCCTTGGAGCGTGGTTACGGGCATACGCTGGGCAACGCCCTGCGTCGCGTGCTGCTGTCGTCCATCCCGGGCTTCGCCATCACTGAAGTCGAGATCGACGGCGTGCTGCACGAGTACACCACCGTCGAAGGGTTGCAGGAGGACGTGCTCGAAGTCCTGCTGAACCTGAAGGACGTGGCAATCCGCATGCATTCCGGTGACAGCGCCACCCTGTCGCTGTCCAAGCAGGGCCCGGGCATCGTTACCGCGGCCGACATCAAGGTCGACCACAACGTCGAGGTCATCAATGGCGATCACGTGATCTGCCACCTGACCAAGGACGTGGCGCTGAACATGCGCCTGAAGGTCGAGCGCGGCTTCGGCTACCAGCCGGCTGCCTCGCGCCGTCGTCCGGACGAAGAAACCCGTGCCATCGGCCGTCTGGTCCTGGACGCCTCGTTCTCGCCGGTGCGCCGTGTCGCCTACGCCGTGGAAGCGGCGCGCGTCGAGCAGCGTACCAATCTGGACAAGCTGGTGCTGGACATCGAGACCAACGGCACGATTGACGCCGAGGAAGCCGTGCGCACCGCCGCCGACATCCTCAGCGACCAGCTGTCGGTGTTCGGTGACTTCACCCACCGCGACCGCGGTGCAGCCAAGCCGGCCAACAACGGCGTGGATCCGGTGCTGCTGCGCCCGATCGACGACCTCGAGCTGACCGTGCGTTCGGCCAACTGCCTGAAGGCCGAGAGCATCTACTATATTGGTGATCTGATCCAGAAGACCGAAGTGGAGCTGCTCAAGACCCCGAACCTCGGCAAGAAGTCGCTCACCGAGATCAAGGAAGTGCTGGCCCAGCGTGGCCTGTCGCTCGGCATGAAGCTGGAGAACTGGCCGCCGGCTGGCGTCGCCAGCCACGGCATGCTGGGTTGATGATGTAGAATCCGGCGCCCTGCATGGATGACATGCAGGGCGTCGTATTTGTTTCAGGCTTTACCCGTCCGACGGACACAAAGTCCGCGGCAGGTTGTCCAGGAGGGATGACCAGGACCATCCGCAGTCCATGTTGCAACGCCTGGAAGGCGACAGCGATCCACAACAGCCACACCATTCATCCATAGGAAACAACGACCATGCGTCACCAGAAATCCGGCCGCAAGTTCAGCCGCACCAGCGCCCATCGCGAAGCGATGTTCAAGAACATGGCGGCCTCGCTGATCAAGCACGAGCTGATCAAGACCACCCTGCCGAAGGCCAAGGAACTGCGCCGCGTCGCCGAGCCGCTGATCACCCTGGCCAAGGTTGACAGCGTCGCCAACCGCCGCCTGGCCTTTGCGCGCCTGCGCGACAAGGAAGCGGTCGGCACCCTGTTCACCACCTTGGGTCCGCGCTACGCGAACCGTCCGGGTGGCTACCTGCGCATCCTGAAGTGCGGCTTCCGCGCTGGCGACAACGCTCCGATGGCCTACGTCGAGCTGGTTGACCGTCCGGCCGTTTCCGAGGAAGTGGCCGAGTAATCGGTAGCTGTCCGACAGATGTCTGCGAGAAGCCCGGGCCCGTCCCGGGCTTTTCCATCTCTGGCGCCAGTCAGTTGCATACGGCGGCTGGCAGGCGGGGAGTGGCCTGTTAATCTTGCCGTCTGATCCTAGCGAGCGTTGCTGATGAATCCGTTGCGTTGGAGTTTCCGTAGCCAGTTCCTGCTGGGTTTCCTGGTGTGTGCGGGCCTGCTGGGCTATGCGATCTTCATGCAGCTGCAGATGGGCCTGGAACCTTGCCCGCTGTGCATTTTCCAGCGGCTGGCATTCGCCGCGCTGGGCCTGCTGTTCCTGATCGGCGCGCTGCATGGCCCGGCCGACGGGGCAGGGCGCAAGACCTACGGCACGCTGGCCTTCATCGCCGCGGCCATCGGTATCGGCATCGCCGGTCGCCACGTGTGGGTGCAGGTGATGCCGCGCGATGCGATGTCCAGCTGCGGCCCGCCGCTGAGCTTCCTGAGCGAGACCATGGGCCCGCTGGAAGTGCTCCGTACCGTGCTTACCGGCACCGCCGACTGCGGCAACATCGACTGGACCTTCGTGGGCCTGAGCATGCCGATGTGGAGCCTGGTGTGGTTCGTGCTGCTCGCCGCATGGGCGCTGGTAGCCGGCTGGCGCCGTCGTGCGCCGCGCCTTGCCTGACCTTTTTATACCCCCTACTGGAAACACCCTGATGAATTCCCCGGATCGCAGTCCTTCGCCCCTCCACCTGCCGGTCGCGTGGGCGCCGGACAGCTGGCGTGGCCGCGTGGGCCTGCAGATGCCGACCTACCCGGACGCCGCCGCGCTGGACGCGGCGCTGTCCGAGCTGCGCCAGTTGCCACCGCTGGTGACCTCGTGGGAGATCTTCGCGCTCAAGCAGCAGCTGGCCGAGGCGCAGGAGGGGCGTCGCTTCCTGCTGCAGGGCGGGGACTGCGCCGAGAACTTCAGCGATTGCGAGTCGGGCACCATCTCCAACCGGCTCAAGGTCCTGCTGCAGATGAGCCTGGTGCTGGTGCACGGCCTGCGCAAGCCGGTGATCCGCGTCGGCCGCTTCGCCGGGCAGTACGCCAAGCCGCGTTCGGCCGACACCGAGACCCGCGATGGCGTGACCCTGCCCAGCTACCGCGGCGACGTGGTCAACGGCCCGGCCTTCACCGCCGAGGCGCGCACGCCCGATCCGCGGCGCATGATCAGCGCGCACTCGCGCTCGGCCATGACCATGAACTTCGTGCGGGCGCTGATCGACGGCGGCTTTGCCGACCTGCACCATCCCGAATACTGGAACCTCAACTGGGTGCGCTATTCGCCGCTGGCCGGCGAGTACCAGAAGATGGTGGCCGACATCGGCGATGCGGTGCACTTCATGGAGACGCTGTCCGGCTCGCAGGTGCACAACCTCAACCGCATAGATTTCTACACCTCGCACGAGGCCCTGCTGCTGCCGTACGAGGAAGCGCTGACCCGGCAGGTGCCGCGCCAGTCGGGCTGGTTCAACCTGTCCACCCATTATCCTTGGATCGGCATGCGCACCGCCGCGCTCGATGGTGCGCACGTGGAGTACTTCCGCGGCATCCGCAACCCGATCGCGATCAAGGTCGGCCCGTCGGTGCAGCCGGACCAGCTGCTGCGCCTGATCGACGCGCTCAACCCGGACGACGAGCCGGGCCGCCTGACCTTCATCCACCGCATGGGCGCGGCGCAGATCGCCGACAGGCTGCCGCCGCTGCTGGAATCGGTGCGCCGTGACGGCCGCCGGGTGCTGTGGGTCTGCGATGCCATGCACGGGAATACGGAGAGCACCGCCAACGGCTACAAGACGCGGCGCTTCGGCAACATCCTGCAGGAACTGGAGCAGTCGTTCGAGCTGCACGCCGCGGCTGGCACCCGCCTGGGCGGCGTGCACATGGAGCTGACCGGCGAGGATGTCACCGAATGCACCGGTGGCGCACGCGAGCTGACCGAGCGCGACCTGGAGCGTGCCTACCGCTCTACCGTCGATCCCCGCCTGAACTACGAGCAGTCGCTGGAGATCGCCATGGCCATCGTGCGCAAGCAGCGCCAGCTGCAGGACGCCGGGGCGCAGGGGCCGGCGACGACGTAACGCTCATTCCCGTCCGGGCATCCTGTAGCGCCTGACTTTCCTGAAGGGAACGCTGGCGTGATGACGGACTGGGAAATGCTGCAGCCCTACGTACTGCCGCTGGGTGCGGCGGTACTGGCGGGCATGGTGGGCTGGTCACTGCTGCTGTGGCTGTTCAAACGCATGCAGGGCCGCGATTACCGGCGGGCTCGCATCATCCGCGTGCTCAGCCTGCCGCTGGCATTCGCGCTGCCGCTGCTGTTCCTCAACGCCGCTGTCGAGGCCACGCCGCTGGCGGGCAGGACGCTTGAGGCCACCCGCCACGTGCTGCAGATCGGCCTGGTCGGCTGCGTGACCTGGCTGCTGGTGCGGGTGGTGGCCGCGGTCGAACTGGCGATCCGCCGCAGCCATCCCATCGACGTGGTGGACAATCTCGAGGCGCGGCGCATCCAGACCCAGACCCGGGTAATCTCGCGCGTGCTGATGGGCGCGATCATCCTGCTCGGCACCTCGATCGTGCTGCTCAGCTTCGACCCGGTGAAGCAGATCGGCCGCACCCTGCTGGCCTCGGCCGGCATCGTCGGCCTGGTCGCCGGTATCGCGGCAAAGCCGGTGTTCGGCAACCTGATCGCTGGCCTGCAGATCGCGTTGACCCAGCCGATCCGCCTGGACGACGTGGTGATCGTCGAGGGCGAGTGGGGCCGCATCGAGGAGATCGGCAGTTCCTACGTGGTGGTGCGGATCTGGGACGAGCGGCGCATGGTGGTGCCGCTGTCGTGGTTCATCGAGAACCCGTTCCAGAACTGGACCCGGCGCAGCGCCGACCTGCTGGGTACCGCCTTCCTGTGGCTGGATTACCGCACGCCGGTGGCGGCGGTGCGCCAGGAGCTGGAGCGCATCTGCCACAACGAGCCGCTGTGGGACGGCCGGGTCTGCGTTACCCAGGTCACCGAGACCAGCGAACAGACCATCCAGGTGCGACTGCTGGTGAGCGCGCGCAATTCCGGCGACGCCTTCGACCTGCGCTGCCTGGTGCGCGAACGCATGATCGACTTCCTCGTGCGCGAGCACCCGTACGCCTTGCCGCGGCTGCGCGCGCAGGTGGAAACGGAGGTGGGACCGGCGCCGAGCCTGCGCCGGCCCTCGGGCGATGGCGTGCGTTCGCCCGGTGCCGAGGACGGGCCGCCGGCGGTGGTGCCGGAAGCCTGAGGACGGTCAGGGAAGCGGCGCGGAGTCCAGCGCCGGCGGCACCCGTGCCCGGGTGCGCTGCTCATAGGCGTAGGCGAGGTTGAGCAGGCGCGGCTCGCTCCAGGCCTTGCCCATGAACAGCAGGCCCAGCGGCAGCCCATTGGTGCTGCCCATCGGTACGGTGATGCTGGGATAGCCGGCCACCGCTGCTGCGCTGTAGCCGGCGCCGGGGAAGTCGTCGCCATTGACCGGGTCGGTGACCCAGGCCGGACCGGTAGTGGGGACGATCAGCGCATCCAGCCGGTCGGCCTGCAGCGCGGCGTCGATGCCCTGCGGGCCGGCCAGCCGTCGCGCCTGCATGCGCGCCCCGATGTAGGCCGGGTCGGAGAGGCCGGGGGCGGCCTGCGCCTGTTCCAGCAGCTCCTGGCCGAAGAACGCCAGTTCCCGGTCGGCATTGCGCTGGTTGAACTCGATCAGCTCGGCCAGCGACTGGATGGGCGCCTCGTGGTTGACCAGGTAGCGCTCCAGTCCGGCCTTGAACTCGGCCAGCAGCACCTGCAGCTCGGCCTCGTCCCACTCCCCGTCGGTGGGCAGCGCGGTCTGGATCACCGTGGCGCCGGCATCGCGCAGGACCTGCATGGCCTGGTCCAAGGTGGCGGCCACGGCCGGGTGCTCGTTGAGCGGATTGCGCACCAGGCCAAGTCGCGCACCGCGCAGTGCGCCCTCGTCCAGTCGAGCGGCAAGGTCGAACACCGCCTGGCCGGGGCGGGTGGCGGTGGCCGGATCCTCCGGATCATGCCCGGCCATCGCTGACAGCAGCAGGGCGGCATCACGGACGCTGCGGGTCATGGGCCCGGCCGTGTCCTGGCTGAAGGAGATCGGGATGATGCCGCTGCGGCTGACCAGTCCTACCGTCGGCTTGAGCCCGACCAGGCCGGTCACCGCCGCCGGGCAGGCGATGCTGCCGTCGGTCTCCGTGCCCACGCCGGCGACGGCCAGGTTGGCTGCCACTGCGGCCGCCGTACCCGAACTGGAGCCGCACGGGTTGTGCGTCAGCGAATACGGATTGCGGGTCTGCCCGCCACGGGCGCTCCAGCCGGAGGTCGAGCGAGTGGAGCGGAAGTTGGCCCACTCGCTCAGGTTTGTCTTGCCCAGGATCACCGCCCCGGCGTCGCGCAGGCGGCTGACCACGAAGGCGTCCTCCGGGCGGAAGCCTTCCAGTGCCAGCGAGCCGGCCGTGGTGCTCATGGGCAGCGCGCCGATGTTGTCCTTGATCACCAGCGGGATGCCATGCAGTGGGCCGCGCAGGCGGCCATTGCGGCGCTCCTCGTCCAGCCTGGCCGCCTCCTTCAGGGCATCGGGGTTGAGCTCGATGATCGCGCGCAGCCGCGGGCCGGCGCGATCGATCGCGGCGATGCGGTCCAGGTAGGCACGGGTGAGGGTGGTGCTGTCCACTTCACCGGCGGTCATGCGCGCCTGCAGCCCGGTGATGTCGACTTCGGCATAGGCGAAGGGGGCGGTGGACGCAGTGGTGCCGCTGGCGGCGGCCTGGGGGGCTTCGGCCTGGCAGCCGCACAGCGCGGCAGCAATGACCAGTGGCATTGCAAGGCGACGGATCATCGGATTCCCTCTGGAAGCCAGCAGGCTAACCAGCAGGTATCGGCTTGGCAAACGTGGATGCCGCTCACGCGGCGATGGGGCTGCGGCGCCGGCGCAGGTCCTGCGCCAGGACCGCCACCACCAGCAGGTTCACGGCCAGCAGCGCGGACGAGGCCACGCCGGGATGGCGGACGATGGCGTAGACGTCCAGCGGCAGGTAGATCGCCGCGGAGATGCAGCCCAGCCACGACGCCCAGGCGCGCGAGCGCCACAGGCCCCAGGCCTCGGCCACGCGGACGAGCCCGTACACCGCCAGCAGGGCGGCGGCCAGGTTCACGGCATCGGGGGTGATCTGGTCCAGTACGGACACGGTTGCGCCGCGTTCGGCGTCCAGGCCCAGGCGTGCGAGCAGCTCGTGCACGCCGTGGCGAAGCGGTTGCGGACCGGCGAGGGCCAGTCCGGCCGCGGCCAGCAGGGCGAGTATCGCCTTGCCGGCTTCCATCATTGCGATGGCCAGCACTCCCGGGTTGCGCACGGCATTGCCGGCGGGAGTGCCCCTTCCCCGCATGCCGATCAACCGGCGCGCGAGGCCTTCTTGCGGTCGCTTTCGGTCAGGAACTTCTTGCGCAGGCGGATTTCCTTCGGGGTGATTTCCACCAGCTCGTCGTCGTCGATGAAGTCCAGTGCCTGTTCCAGGGTGAACTTGATCGCCGGGGTCAGCTGGATCGCATCGTCCTTGCCCGAAGCGCGCATGTTGGTCAGCGGCTTGGTCTTGATCGCATTGACGGTCAGGTCGTTGTCCTTGGAATGGATACCGATCAGCTGGCCTTCGTACACGTTGTCGCCTTCAGCAGCGAACAGCTTGCCGCGTTCCTGCAGCGGCCCCAGCGAATAGGCGGGGGTGGTGCCCGGGGCGTTGGCAATCATTACGCCGTTCTGGCGCTTTGCGATGGCGCCCTGTTCCTTCGGGCCGTAATGGTCGAACACGTGGAACAGCAGGCCCGAACCCTGGGTCAGGGTCTTGAACTCGTTCTGGAAGCCGATCAGGCCACGCGCCGGGATCTTGAAGTCCAGGCGCACGCGGCCCTTGCCGTCCGGCTCCATGTTCTCGAGGATCGCCTTGCGGGTGCCGAGCTTCTCCATCACGCCGCCCTGGTGCTGCTCCTCGATGTCCACCACCAGCTGCTCGATCGGCTCCATCCACTGGCCGTCGATCTGCTTGATGATCACTTCCGGACGCGACACGGCCAGCTCGTAGCCTTCGCGGCGCATGTTCTCGATCAGCACCGACAGGTGCAGCTCGCCACGGCCGGAAACCAGGAACTTGTCAGCGTCTTCCAGCTGCTCGACCTTCAGCGCGACGTTGTGCACGGTCTCGCGTTCCAGGCGCTCCTTGAGCTGGCGGCTGGTCAGGAACTTGCCACCGGACAGGTCCTTGTTGCCGGCGAACGGCGAGTTGTTGACCTGGAAGGTCATGGAGATGGTCGGCTCGTCGACGGTCAGCGCCGGCAGCGCTTCCGGGGCTTCCAGCGCGCACACGGTGTCGGAGATGGTGAGCTCGGCGATGCCGGAGATGGCAACGATGTCGCCGGCCTGGGCCTCCTCGACCTCGATGCGTTCCAGGCCCATGAAGCCCAGCACCTGCAGGACCTTGCCCTGGCGCTTCTTGCCCTCACGGTCGATCACGATCACCGGCTGGTTCTTCCTGACCTTGCCGCGCTGGATGCGGCCAATGCCGATCACGCCGACGAAGTTGTTGTAGTCCAGCTGGCTGATGCGCATCTGGAACGGGCCATCGGCCTCGACCTGCGGCGCCGGCACGTACTTCATGATCGCTTCGTACAGCGGGGTCATGTCGCCGTCGCGCACGGTGTCTTCCAGGCCGGCGTAGCCGTTCAGGCCCGAGGCGTAGACGATCGGGAAGTCCAGCTGCTCATTGGTGGCGCCGAGCTTGTCGAACAGGTCGAACACCTGGTCGATCACCCACTCCGGACGCGCGCCCGGACGGTCCACCTTGTTGACCACGACGATCGGCTTGAAGCCCATCGCGAAGGCCTTCTGGGTCACGAAGCGGGTCTGCGGCATCGGGCCGTCCATCGCGTCGACCAGGATCAGCACCGAGTCGACCATCGACAGCACGCGCTCCACCTCGCCGCCGAAGTCGGCGTGTCCGGGGGTGTCGACGATGTTGATGCGGTTGCCCTGCCAGGTGATGGCGGTGTTCTTGGCCAGGATGGTGATGCCGCGTTCCTTTTCCTGGTCATTGCTGTCCATCACGCGTTCGGCCAGCACGGTGCGTTCGGACAGGGTGCCGGACTGCTTCAGGAGCTGGTCGACGAGGGTGGTCTTGCCGTGGTCGACGTGGGCGACGATGGCGATGTTGCGAAGGTTTTCGATGGACATGCGAAAGGGGGCCAGTCGGCGCCGGAGGGGAAAAGGAAGCCGAGTATTATACGGAATCACGGGCCATTCGCGGAAACCGCTTCACTGCAGGGTCCTTGGCCCATTCAGCTGGGCCCGGAACGCCCGCTCGGCGCTGTTCCCGCGGCGCCCGGCCGGGTCGGCGGGTGTATCCTATTGGGCTCATAAAACGCCCGTACCCAAGGATCTCCATGTCCCTGATCGCCAATTTCGACACCTCCCGCGGCCTGATCAAGGTCGAGCTGTTCGCCGACAAGGCGCCGCTGACCGTGGCCAACTTCGTGAACCTCGTCCAGCGCGGTTTCTACGACGGCCTCAACTTCCACCGGGTGATTGCCGATTTCATGATCCAGGGCGGCTGCCCGGAAGGTTCGGGCCGCGGTGGCCCGGGCTACCGTTTCGAGGACGAGACCAACAATGGCGTGAAGCACGAGCGCGGTTCGCTGTCGATGGCCAATGCCGGCCCGAACACCAACGGCTCGCAGTTCTTCATCACCCACATCAAGACCGACTGGCTGGACGGCCGCCACACCGTGTTCGGCAAGGTGCTGGAAGGCCAGGACGTGGTCGATGCGGTCAAGCAGGGCGACGCCATCAACAAGATCACCATCGAGGGTGACGTCGACGCCGCGCTGGCCGCCAAGGCCGACCGCGTCGCCGAGTGGAACAAGATCCTCGCCGCCTGAATCAAATCGGCCACCCATCCGAGTGGCCATCCCGACCCGGGCATGTGGCATGGCACCCGCGCCGCCCCCTGTCCACACCACCAAGTTACATAGCAGAGGAAATCCCCCATGAAAGCACCCGTACGTGTCGCCGTGACCGGCGCTGCCGGCCAGATCGGCTACGCCCTGCTGTTCCGCATCGCTTCCGGCGAAATGCTGGGCAAGGACCAGCCGGTCATCCTGCAGTTGCTCGAGCTGGACAATGAGAAGGCCCAGGCCGCGCTGCAGGGCGTGGTGATGGAGCTGGAAGACTGCGCGTTCCCGCTGCTGGCCGGCGTGGTCACCACCGCCGACCCGCTGGTCGCCTTCAAGGACGTCGACGTCGCCCTGCTGGTCGGCGCCCGTCCGCGCGGCCCGGGCATGGAGCGCAAGGACCTGCTGCTGGAAAACGCCAAGATCTTCACCGTGCAGGGCAAGGCCCTGAACGCCGTCGCCAAGCGTGACGTCAAGGTGCTGGTGGTCGGCAACCCGGCCAACACCAACGCCTACATCGCCATGAAGTCGGCCCCGGACCTGGATCCGAAGAACTTCACCGCGATGCTGCGCCTGGACCACAACCGCGCGCTGTCGCAGCTGGCCGCCAAGACCGGCAAGACCGTCGACTCGTTCGAGAAGTTCACCGTGTGGGGCAACCACAGCCCGACCATGTACCCGGACTACCGCTTTGCCACCACCGGCGGTGCCTCGGTCGCCGAGCTGATCAACGACCAGGAATGGAACGCCAACACCTTCATCCCGACCGTCGGCAAGCGCGGCGCCGCGATCATCGCCGCCCGTGGCCTGTCCTCGGCTGCCTCGGCTGCCAACGCCGCCATCGACCACATCCATGACTGGGTGCTGGGTTCGAACGGCAAGTGGGTCACCATGGGCGTTCCGTCCGATGGTTCCTACGGCATCCCGGAAGGCGTGATGTTCGGCTTCCCGGTGACCACCGAGAACGGCAAGTACACCATCGTCAAGGACCTGCCGATCGACGACTTCTCCAAGAAGTACATCGACATCACCCTGGCCGAGCTGGAAGAAGAGCGCGCCGGCGTGGCCGACCTGCTGGGCTGACCCGCCCCGCAAACGCGACACCGAAAACGCCGGGCTTGCCCGGCGTTTTCCTTTTGCGCCATACGCAAGCGCGGGTTCCGCCCGTGCTGGCAGCCCTGCCGCGGAACTGCGACCACCGCCTGTCACCCTACGACCATTGTCGGAAGGAGCCCCCGATTTGCCGGGCGTATGCTCGATCGCACACAACGCAGTGCGGGAGGAATCGTGGGATACGAAGAGGTCTACCGCCGTTCCATCGAGGAGCCGGTGGCATTCTGGGCCGAGCAGGCGCAGGCCATTTACTGGCACAGGCCGCCGCAGCAGATCCTGGATTATTCCAACCCGCCGTTCCGGCGCTGGTTCGTCGGCGGGGAAACCAACCTCTGCTACAACGCGGTGGACCGGCACCTGGCCGGTCGCCCCGACCAGCTGGCGCTGGTGGCGGTATCCACCGAGACCGGGGTTACCCACGAGGTCACCTACCGCCAGCTGTATCGCGAAGTGAACGCCTTTGCCGCCGTGCTGCAGCGCCTGGACGTACAGCGCGGCGACCGCGTCGTCATCTACATGCCCAACATGGCCGAGGCGGTGTACGCGATGCTGGCCTGCGCCCGCATCGGCGCCATCCACTCGGTGGTGTTCGGCGGCTTTGCCGCGCACAACCTGGCACTGCGCATCGACGATGCCCGGCCCAAGCTGCTGATCGCCGCCGATGCCGGCATGCGCGGCGGCAAGGTGATCCCGTACAAGGCCATGGTCGATACCGCCTGCGCCGAGGCCAAGAGCCCGCCGCCGAACGTGCTGATCGTGTCGCGCGGGCTGGACCCGGCCGAGCCGCGCCTGGCCGGCCGCGACCACGACTACGCCAGCCTCCGCGCCAAGGTTGGAGATGCCGAGGTGCCCGTGCAGTGGCTGGAGTCCAACGAGCCCAGCTACCTGCTGTACACCTCCGGCACCACCGGCAAGCCCAAGGGCGTGCAGCGCGACGTCGGCGGCTATGCGGTGGCGATGGCGCAGTCGATGCGCACCGTGTTCGACTGCGCGCCGGGGCAGGTGATGTTCACCACCTCCGACGTCGGCTGGGCGGTGGGCCACTCCTACAACGTCTACGGCCCGCTGATCGGCGGCTGCACCTCGCTGCTGTACGAGGGGCTGCCGGTCAATCCGGATGCGGGCATCTGGTGGTCGCTGTGCGAGAAGTACGGCGTGCGCACGCTGTTCTCCTCGCCCACGGCGATCCGCGTGCTGAAGAAGCACGATCCGTCTTTCATCGAGCGCCGTGACCTGTCCGCGCTCAAGTACCTGTTCCTGGCCGGCGAGCCGCTGGACGAGCCCACCGCGACCTGGATCAGCGACGTGCTCGGCAAGCCGGTGATCGACAACTACTGGCAGACCGAGACCGGCTGGCCAGCGCTTACCCTGTTGCCGGGGCTGGACATGAAACCGGTGAAGTTCGGTTCGCCGGGCTTCCCCAACCTCGGTTACCGGATGAAGGTGATCGACGAGCAGACCGGCGACGAGGTCCGGCCGGGCCAGAAGGGCGTGCTGGTGATCCAGCCGCCGCTGCCGCCGGGGTGCATGAGCACGGTCTGGCAGGACGACCAGCGCTTCCTCGACAGCTACTTCAGCCACTTCAGGGAGCTGCTGTACAGCTCGCTGGACTGGGCGATCCGCGACGAGGACGGCTACACCTTCATCCTTGGCCGCACCGACGACGTCATCAATGTCGCCGGGCACCGGCTGGGCACGCGCGAGATCGAGGAGGCCATCTCCGGGCACCCGGCGGTTGCCGAGGCCGCGGTCATCGGCGTCAAGGACGAGCTCAAGGGCCAGGTACCTATGGCCTTCGTCACCCTGAAGCAGTCGCGCGATGATCCCCGCGAGGCGGTGTCGCAGATGGTGGCCAGGGTGGTCGAACAGCTCGGCGCCGTCGCACGCCCGGCCCACGTGCATGTGGTCAATGCACTCCCGAAGACCCGTTCAGGTAAGCTGTTGCGGCGTTCGCTGCAGGCACTGGCCGAGCAGCGTGACCCCGGCGACCTGTCGACGCTCGACGATCCCGGGGCACTGGAGGAAATCCGCCGCGCACTGGGGAAGTAGCGCGGCGATCCAGGCACGGCCGTGCCGGCGATCGCAAGGGGGAAGGGGCCGCGCCGGTGGCAGGAAAGTGCCTGCGCCGCGTGGCGTCTTTGACATGCGAATGCCGTGACACAGGGGGAACTGGGAATGGCACTGATCTATGCCAAGACCGAGGCTGGCCGTCAGGAAATCGAGGATCGGGGGCGGCGGCTGCCGCTGGCGTTGCGTTCGATCCTGCTGATGGTCGATGGCAGCCGTAACGAGGATGAACTCAGGCAAATGGGGCTGAACCTGCGCGCGCCGGATGACGCGGTGGCGCAGCTGGCCGAGATGGGGCTGATCGAGGTGGTCGGCGGCAAGCCCGCCGCAGCCCCGGTCGTGCTGGCCACGGCCACCATCGCCAATGATCCGGACCGCTACCGTGAGCTGTACGACTGGATGAGCGAGTCGGTGCGCAGGAATCTGGGCCTGAAGGGCTATTTCCTGCAGTTGAAGATCGAGCGGGCGCAGACCGCCATCGAGCTGGAAAAGCTGTGGCCGGACGTGGCTGATGCCTTTGCCCGGGCCAAGAGCCACGCCTTTGCCTCGCGCTGGCTGGAAGAAACCCGCCAGCGGGTGCTGCAGTACGCCTGAACGCGGACGGCCGCCCTCTGGGGCGGCCGTCCGGCATTCAATTGACCCGCGTAGCGGTGGCGCAGCGGGCGCCCGTGCTCAGGCCAGGCCCTCGGTACGCAGCGCGGCCTGCACCCCGGCGTCCTGCACCATCTTCTGCTCGAAGCGCTGCAGGGCGTCCAGGCCATCGAGGTTCACGCCGGTGGCGCGGGCCCAGCGTGCGGTGACATATATATAAGCGTCGGCGATCGAACGCTGGCCGCCGGCAATCCACGCGTTGCCGGCCAGCTGTGCGTCCACGCGCTCGTACAGGCCGCGCAGGCGCTGGCGGGCATGTTCCTGGGTGCGGGCGATCATCGCCGCGTCTTCCAGGTAGCGGGTCGAACCGAAGATCGGATGGAACGCCGGGTGGATGTCGGCATTGGCCAGCGACAGCCAGCGGTTGACCTCTGCCCGCTGGCGCGCGTCCCTACCGCCGTCCAGCGCCGCATCCGGCGCCTTCTCGGCGATGTAGTGCAGGATCGCCGCGTTCTGGGTCAGCACCCAGTCGCCGTCCACCAGCACCGGCACGGCGCCGGCGGGGTTGAGCTTGAGGTATTCGGGCGACTTCATCGTCGCCGCATCCACCACCTGCACCTCGAAGGGCAGGCCAGACCACTGCAGGGCGATGTGGTCGGCCAGGGAGCAGGCACCGGGCTTGGTGTAGAGCTTCATGGACAATCCTTGGTGAAGGGGACCGGGGTTATCCAGCGCCCGCGCGGGCCGGCACAGTGCCTCAGGAGGCGCGCGGCCTGAGCGTCTGCACCTTGTAGAAGGTGTGGCTGCCGATGGTCGCCACCTGGTAGGCGTTACGCCAGCTCGGGCTGGCGATCGACAGCGCGGCGAAGTGGCTGGCGCCCGGGACGATCTCCTGGCGCTTGTCAGCCGGCAGCGACCAGTTGCGCTCGGCGGCGAAGGCGACGTTCATCGCTTCCACCCAGGCGTCGGTGTTCTTCAGGCGGGTGCCCGGGGCCACGATGGTCGGAGCGAACTGCTTGCGGGCAGTGACCACCTGGCACATCGAGTCACCCCACAGCCCGCTTTCAAGCCGGCGCAGTGCGACCTCGGCGACAGCCTGCTGGCCGCGCGGGGTCTGGTCGCGGGCTTCCAGGTAGACGGTCGTGCTGAGGCACAACGAGTCGGCGGCCGGCTGCGGCAGGACTTGCGACAGCCAGAGGATCCAGGCCAGTTTCATGTTTCTCCTTGCTCCGTGTGGGCCGTGCCCGCCCTGTCACCACGTGGGTGGGAGAGGGAAGAGGACACCGGCTTGGCGTCATGGGGAGGTGGCCATCGGGGCCACCCCGTGGCGGTCCCTCGTGGAGGGCCGCGCCGGCTCACCGGAACTGGCTGGTGAGCGAAGTGCGCGCAAGGTAGGGGGCTTACCCCAAATCGTTCCTGAATGGGGCTTGTTGACATTCAGCCGGGAGTTCCGGCCGGTCGAGGCCCATCCGCTACTCCGGAAAAGGCGGCGAAGGCGGCAAAAACCACGAAATCCATCACATTTACAGGGTCGCGGCGAGCCTGCTGCCCTGGTTGATCGCTCGCTTGGCGTCCAGTTCGGCGGCCACATCGGCGCCGCCGATCAGGTGCGAAGTCTTGCCCAGCGCGGTCAGGTCATCGACCAGATCGCGCCGCGGCTCCTGGCCGGCACAGACGACCACGGTGCCCACGTCCAGGGTCTGCTCGCTGCCGTGGACGCGGATGTGGAGGCCGCTGTCGTCCACGCCGAGGTACTCCACACCGCCCAGCATCTTCACGCCCTTGGCCTTGAGCGTGCTGCGATGGATCCAGCCGGTGGTCTTGCCCAGCCGTGCGCCCGGCTTGCCGGGGCTGCGCTGCAGCAGCCACACCTGCCGCGCCGGAGCCTCCGGTACTGGCCTGGTCAGCGCGCCGCGCGCCTCGAAGCTGGGGTCCACCCCCCATTCGGCCATCCAGCGGCTGGTATCCAGCGACGGCGATTCGCCCTCGTGGACCAGGAACTCGCCGACGTCAAAGCCGATGCCGCCGGCGCCAATGATGGCGACCTTGCCGGCAGCCTCCACCCGCCCCAGCAACACGTCCAGGTAGCTGACGACCATCGGGTGGTCCGCACCGGGGAAGTCGACCTTGCGCGGCACGATGCCGGTGGCCAGCACCACTTCGTCGAACCCCGCCAGCGCCGCGGCATCCACCTTGGTATCCAGCCGCACCTCGACGCCGGTTTCGGCCAGCTTGTAGCGGAAGTAGCGCAGCGTCTCGTGGAACTCCTCCTTGCCGGGGATGCGCTTGGCCACGTTGAACTGTCCGCCGATCTCGCTGGCCGCGTCGAACAGGGTGACGTGGTGGCCGCGTTGGGCGGCCACGGTCGCGCAGGCCAGGCCGGCGGGGCCTGCGCCGACCACGGCGAGCTTCTTCGGCGCACTGGTCGGCAGGTAGTTCAGCTCGGTCTCGTAGCCGGCACGCGGGTTGACCAGGCAGGTGGCGCGCTTGTTGGCGAACACGTGGTCCAGGCAGGCCTGGTTGCAGGCAATGCAGGTGTTGATGCTTTCGGGCTTGCCGGCGCGCGCCTTGTTCGGCCACTGCGGATCGGCCAGCAGCGGGCGCGCCAGCGACACCATGTCGGCCTGGCCCTCGGCGAGGATGCGCTCGGCCACCTCGGGCATGTTGATGCGGTTGACCGCCACCACCGGCACGTTCACGTGCGGGCGCAGCTTGGCGGTGACCCCGGCAAAGGCCGCGCGCGGCACCGAGGTGGCGATGGTCGGGATGCGCGCCTCGTGCCAGCCGATGCCGGAATTGATGATCGTGGCACCGGCGGCTTCGATCGCCTTGGCCTGCTGCACGATTTCCTCCCAGTTGCTGCCGTCCTCGACCAGGTCAAGCAACGACAGCCGGTAGATGATGATGAAGTCCGGGCCGCAGGCCTCGCGGATGCGGCGCACGATCTCCACCGCAAAGCGCATGCGGCGACCAGGATCGCCGCCCCAGGCGTCGTCGCGCTTGTTGGTACGCGCGGCGATGAACTGGTTGATCAGGTAGCCCTCCGAGCCCATGACCTCCACACCGTCATAGCCGGCCTCGCGCGCGAGCCGGGCCGCCCGGGCGTAGTCGGCAATGTGGCGCTCGACCCCCCGCGCGCTGAGCGCGCGCGGGGTGAACGGATTGATCGGCGCCTTCAGCTTCGACGGCGCCACCTGCAGCGGGTGGTAGCCATAACGTCCGGCGTGCAGCAACTGCAGGCAGATCCTGCTGCCGTGTTCGTGCACGGCAGCGGTCACCTGGCGATGCCGGCCCACTTCCCACGGCCAGGACAGCTTGCTGCCGAATGGCGCCAGCCAGCCCACCAGGTTCGGGGCGAAGCCCCCGGTCACGATCAGTCCGACGCCGCCGGCGGCGCGCTCGGCGAAGTAGGCCGCCAGCTTGGGGAAATCGGCCGCGCGGTCTTCCAGCCCGGTGTGCATGGAGCCCATCAGCACGCGGTTGCGGATCTGGGTGAACCCCAGGTCCAGCGGGCTGAACAGATGCGGGTAGGCGGCGGATTCGGCGGCTGGCGACATGATGGATACGCTTGCGTACGGGAGGCGGCAGGGTGCCGTCAAATCCCCGGGCTGGCAAGGGCAGGCGGCGCGACCGCCGGTGCGAGCGCTTACGGCCAGCCGGCCAGGGCGAGCTTGCCGACGGTCCGCCCCGACTCCAGCCGGCGGTGGGCTTCACGCAGGTTGGTCGCGTTGATCGGCTTCAGGGTTTCGGTCAGCGTGGTGCGCAGCTCCCCGGCATCCACCAGGCTGGCGGTACGGGCGAGGATGCGGTGCTGCTCGATCATGTCGGCAGTGCGGAAGCGCGCGCGGGCGAACATGAATTCCCAGTGGATGCCGATGCACTTGGCCTTGTATGGATCGCCGATGCGCAACTCGCTGGCCGGCTCCACGATCAGGCCCACGTGTCCCTGCGGTGCCAACAGCTCACCCAGCTGCTGCCAGTACGCGTCGGTGCTGGCGAAATTCAGCGCAACTTCCACCTGCTGCACACCGAGCGCTGCCAGTTGCGGCTGCAGGGGCTGGCGATGGTCGATCACGTGGTCGGCACCCATCTGCCGGCACCACGCCTGGCTTTCCTCGCGCGACGCAGTGGCAATGACGGTAAAGCCGGCATGTTTGCCCAGCTGGATGGCGATGGAACCGACGCCGCCGGCGCCAGCAACCACCAGCAGGTGCTCTCCACGGTGGTGCGCGCCGTCGAACTGCAGCGGCATGCGCTGGAACATCAGTTCCCACGCCGTCAGCGTGGTCAGCGGCAGCGCTGCGGCCTCGACAAAATCCAGCGTCGCCGGCTTGCGCGCAACGATGCGCTCGTCCGCCAGCTGGTATTGCGCGTTGCTGCCGGGACGGGTGACGTCGCCGGCGTAATAGACCTCGTCGCCCGGGGCAAAGGCAGTGACATCGGGGCCCACCGCCTCGACCACGCCGGCAGCATCAAACCCGAGCACGCGCGGAGCCGGCTCGACGCCTGGCCTGGGCGCACGCAGTTTGGTGTCGACCGGATTTACCGAGATCGCCTCCACGCGCACCAGCAGGTCCTGGCCCTGCGGCTGGCCGGGGTGTGGAATTTCCACGTCGATCAGCGAATCGGGGTTTTCAATGGGCAGGTAATGCGTCAGACCAACGGCTTTCATCGCCACTCCTGAACAAAACGGGTAACCGGATCATACGGTTATCGCGTTTGCCCCATTGAGCCTGGACCGTCATTCCTTGGCTGGCGACGTACGCAGGCGGATGCGATGGGTGGGGTGCTGCGCAATGTCTTGGTGCGCCGGCCTCTTGCCGTTTTTCACCAAGCTGTATACGTTGCGCAGGTTCGGCGCGGAATGGAAAGAGTGATGTTATGGGGCCGTTAACGTGGTCTTCACTTCCCAGAGCATAAGGTTCGCCGCGATGGCGTTGGAAACGGCCGTCCCCACACGACGAAACAATTAGCTGGACCAAGCCTCCACCGGTTTAATACCCCCGAAAAGGAGTTGTATTCATGAACAAGAAGATTCTTACCGCTGCACTGCTGGGCAGCCTGGCGTTCGCGCAGGCGGCTTCGGCGCAGGAGTTCGATGACCGCTGGTACCTGACCGGTTCGGCCGGCTTCAACTTCCAGGACAGCGACCGTCTGACCAACGACGCTCCGTTCGTCACCCTGGGCCTGGGCAAGTTCATCAGCCCGACCTGGTCGCTGGACGGCGAGCTGAACTATCAGAACCCGAATTTCGATGCCAACCAGGATCTGAACTGGAGCCAGTACGGCATCTCGCTGGACCTGCGTCGCCACTTCATCCAGGAAGGCCGCGGTTGGAATCCCTACATCCTGATGGGCCTGGGCTACCAGAAGGCTGAAGAAGAGTACGTGATCAACAGCCCGGCCTCGCCGGCGCAGCGCGAAGACGGCAACCTGGCTGCCAAGGTCGGTGTCGGTCTGCAGACGACCTTCGACAAGCGCGTCGCTGTTCGCGCCGAGCTGGCCTACCGCGCCGACTTCGACGACACCAGCGTCAACCCGACCCTGGCTGGCAACGAGGAAGACTGGTTCGGTGACGTGCTGGCTTCGGTCGGCGTCGTGATCCCGCTGGGCCCGGCCCCGGCTGCTGCCCCGGCCCCGGCCCCGGCTCCGGTCGCCCCGAGCTGCGCCGACCTGGACGACGACGGTGACGGCGTCAACAACTGCGACGACCGCTGCCCGGATTCGCAGCCCGGTCAGACCATCGGTCCGGACGGCTGCCCGGTGCCGGTCTCGATCGACCTGAAGGGCGTCAACTTCGACTTTGACAAGGCCACCCTGCGTCCGGACGCCGTGGCGATCCTGGGCGAAGCCGCCGAGATCCTGAAGCGTTACCCGGACCTGCGCGTTGAAGTCGCCGGCCACACCGACTCGAAGGGTACCGACGAGTACAACCAGAAGCTGTCGGAGCGTCGCGCTACCGCCGTGTACAACTACCTGCAGCAGAACGGCGTCGATGCCTCGCGCATGGTCGGCCCGATCGGCTACGGCGAGAGCCGCCCGATTGCCCCGAACACCAACGAGGATGGTTCGGACAATCCGGAAGGCCGTGCGAAGAACCGTCGCACCGAGCTGAACGTCCAGAACTGATCTGACGTTGCAGTGATCCAGACAGGGCCCGGCATTGCCGGGCCCTGTTTTTTTGCGCCTTGGAAAATGCGATGCGGACTTGGCGATGAGCGGCCCGGAACCCCGCGTTGCGCCGCAGGAATGCCCCGCAAATGCTTGAAAGCAAAACGGGGGGTGCCTACACTCGCCGCGTCCCCCGTGCAATGGAAGTTCCCCGATGCTGCGTACCGTGATGGCTGGCGTGATTGGCCTGGCCCTGATCCCCGCCGCCCATGCGGCTGTCGACTGCACGGCCACCAGCATCAAGCCGGTGACCCTGCCCGAAACCGTTGTCGCGCCGGTGGCTTCCGAGCTGCACACCCGCCCGGCCCAGCTGGGTGCACCGGCCGGCGTGCTGAGCTCCACTGACAGCCAGGAGCAGTCGGTGGACCAGGTGCTGATGCGCGCGCAGGTCGAAGACTGCCGCACGCTGGCCGCGGCTGCGCCAGCACAGCCGGCGATCAGCGCCAACGAGCCGGCCGCCTACAAGCCGCAGACCGAGTTCGACAACACGCCGTGGCGCTTTGACATGAGCCAGAACGGCAAGCGCATGACCGCCGAGGAATTCGACGCCTGGATGAAGTCGCGTGGCGTGCGCGTGGTCAAGGCGCGCCCGGCGGCCCCGGTGGCCCCGGTGGCCGGAGCTCCGGCCGAGACGCCCGTCGAAACCAAGTAAGCGGCTGCCCGCTGGCGGCCATCAGGCATGGCCGAGCGACGCCATCCCCCTGTACGTTCCACGACCCGGCGCCCCGCGGCGCCGGCCGATGGCGTGCGCCATGGCCTTGCCCGTGTGCTTTCCAAGGCCGGGCTGTGCTCGCGCAGCGAGGCCGCGCGCTGGATCGAGGCCGGGCGGGTCAGCGTTGATGGCCGTGTCATCCGTGATCCCGAATTCCCCGTCATCCGCGAGCGCCAACGCGTCAGTGTCGATGGCGCGCCGCTGCATGAGGGCAGGCGCTGGTACCTGATGCTCAACAAGCCGCGCGGCCTGGTGACGACGGTGCAGGACGAGCGCGGCCGCGACACAGTCTACCGCTGCTTGGATGGCGCCGGCCTGCCGTGGCTGGCACCGGTCGGCCGGCTGGACAAGGCCAGCGAAGGACTGCTGTTCTTCAGCAATGACCCGGAGTGGGCGGCGCGTCTGACCGATCCGCGCACCGGTCCGGAAAAGACCTATCACGTGCAGGTCGATGCCGTGCCGACGGCCGAACAACTGCAAGCCATGTGCGCCGGCGTGGTTGATGCCGGCGAGCACCTGGCGGCCAGCCGCGTGACCCTGCTGCGCTCGGGCACCCGCAATGCGTGGCTGGAGGTGGCACTGGACGAGGGCCGCAACCGGCATATCCGCCGCCTGCTGGCCACGCTGGGGCTGGACGTGCTGCGGCTGGTGCGGGTGGCGATCGGCCCGGTCCAGCTGGGCGAGCTGGGCAAGGGGCAGTGGCGCGAGCTCGATCCAGCTGAATTGGCGGCGCTGCGCTGATTGCTAATTCCGCGTGCACGAAATGTGAGGGCGGTGTGATTCCTGGAGGTGGACCTTGGCTAGAGTCTTGGCCGGGGGATCCATCCGGGGAGAATTACCAATGCAGTCAGCAGCAATCCGCAAGGCAACGGGCGTTGCCCTTTTCATAATGGGTCTGGCCGTGGCCGGCGCTTCGCAGGCCGCAAAGCCCGAGGCGACCGAAGCCAGGCCGGCAGCCGGGCAAGCCCAGCAGCCGGCGCCCGAAGCGCGTGATGGTCGCGGTGCCTACCGTTTCCACATGCAGCAGGAAGGACGCAAGATGAGCGCCGAAGAATTCGACGCATGGATGAAGTCCAACGGCATCCGCGTGGCCAAGGGCAAGCCCGCAGCCGGCGGTGGTGATGACGCTGGCCTGGCCAACGCGGCGAAGGACAAGTAAGAAAAAAAGGCGCCGGAACCGGCGCCTTTTTGTTTTCCGGGCCCGGGGCGGATCAGGCCTTGATCACGCCCAGCTCCCTGCCAATGCGGGTGAACGCATCAATGGCCCGGTCCAGGTGCTCGCGGGTGTGCGCCGCGCTGATCTGGGTGCGGATGCGGGCCTGTCCCTTGGGCACGACCGGGAAGAAGAAGCCGATCGCATAGATGCCTTCTTCCAGCAGGCGCTCGGCGAACTTCTGCGCCAACGGCGCGTCGTACAGCATCACCGGGCTGATCGGATGCACGCCCGGCTTGATGTCGAAGCCGGCGGCGGTCATCTGCGAGCGGAAGTAGGCGGTGTTTTCCTTCAGGCGCTCGCGCAGGTCGCCGGCCTTGTCGAGCATGTCGAAGGCCTTGATGCCGGCGGCGACCACGTGCGGCGGCAGCGAGTTGGAGAACAGGTAGGGGCGCGAACGCTGGCGCAGCATCTCGATCACCTCGGCCTTGCCGGTGGTGAAACCACCCAGCGCGCCGCCCATGGCCTTGCCGAGGGTACCGGTGATGATGTCGATCTTTTCCAGCACGCCCTTGACCTCGGCCGACCCACGGCCGGTATCGCCGAGGAAGCCGGTGGCGTGGCACTCGTCGATGTGCACCAGCGCACCGTACTTTTCGGCCAGCGCGGTGATCTCGTCGAGCGGGGCGATGAAGCCGTCCATCGAGAACACCCCGTCGGTGGTGATCAGGATGGTCCGGGCGCCGTCGGCCTTTGCCTGCTGCAGCTGCTTTTCCAGGTCGGCCATGTCGCAGTTGGCGTAGCGGTAGCGCTTTGCCTTGCACAGGCGCACGCCGTCGATGATCGAGGCGTGGTTGAGGGCATCGGAGATGATCGCGTCGTTCTCGCCCAGCAGCGGCTCGAACAGGCCGCCGTTGGCGTCGAAGCAGGCGGCGTAGAGGATGGTGTCGTCCTTGCCGAAGAAGCCGGCGATCTGCGCTTCCAGTTGCTTGTGCAGGTCCTGGGTCCCGCAGATGAAGCGCACCGAGGCCATGCCGAAGCCGTGGGTGTCCAGCGCATCCTTGGCGGCCTGGATCAGGTCCGGGTGGTCGGCCAGGCCCAGGTAGTTGTTGGCGCAGAAGTTCAGCACCGTGCGGCCATCGGCCAGGGTGATCTCGGCCGACTGCGGGCTGGTGATGACACGCTCGGACTTGAACAGGCCCTGGGCGCGGATGGCGTCGAGTTCGTCGGCGTAGTGCTGGGTCAGGGAGGCGGACATGGCGAAAGGGCAGTGGGAAAGGTCCCATTTTACCCTGCCACCTGGCGCGTCCCTTGATCGGGCATGGCATATGCGCATTTCGAATGAGATCGGCGGGGCAAGCCATTTCCCAGGCCCACTGCACCTGCCCAGCATCCGGAACGGCAGGCACCGATGCGTGCTTGCAGTTGATCCGATGCAAGGCCCGGCAGTGGCCGTCGGATAAACTCAGCCACCGACATCGTCGCCAAGGTTGCTGTCCAACGCCTGCTTGCTGCTCCCTTCGTGGAGGCAAGCCGGTTCGGGCGGCCGGGCGAGAACACGGTTTTCACTCGACTGCAGGTCTTCTTCTGGCCTGACCGGAGAATGCGAATGAAGCTCATGCGAACCCGCGCCGCGCTGCGCGCCATCCTGGTGGGATTTGCCCTGACCCTGGCCGTGGGCGCCGGGGCCAAGGACCTAAAGCTGCTCAATGTGTCCTACGACCCGACCCGCGAGTTCTACCGCGAGTTCAATGCCGCCTTTGCCGCGCACTGGCATCAGGCCAAGGGGCAGAAGGTGCAGATCGAGGCCTCGCACGGCGGGTCGGGCAAGCAGGCGCGTGCGGTCATCGATGGCCTGGAGGCGGACGTGGTGACGCTGGCGCTGGCCTACGATATCGACTCGATCGCCGAGCGGGCGAAGCTGTTGCCGACCGACTGGCAGAAGCGGCTGCCGCAGAACAGCTCGCCGTACACCTCCACCGTGGTGTTCCTGGTGCGCAAGGGCAATCCGAAGAACATCCGCAACTGGCCGGACCTGCTGCGTGCCAATGTCTCGGTGATCACCCCCAACCCGAAGACGTCCGGCGGCGCGCGCTGGAACTACCTTGCGGCCTGGGCGTTTGCCGACCACATCTTCAAGGGCGATGAAACGAAGATCCTGCGTTTCATGACCGCGCTGTTCCGCAACGTGCCGGTGCTCGATACCGGCGCGCGTGGCGCGACCACCACTTTCGTCCAGCGCGGCATCGGTGACGTGCTGCTGGCGTGGGAGAACGAGGCGTTCCTGTCCATCGAGGAACTGGGCCCGGACAAGTTCGACATCGTCGTGCCGTCGCTGTCGATCCTGGCCGAGCCGCCCGTGGCGCTGGTCGACCGCAACGTCGACAAGCACGGCACCCGCGAGGTGGCCCAGGCCTACCTGGATTACCTGTACGCCCCGGCCGGGCAGAAACTGGCGGCCAGGCACTATTACCGCCCGCGTCATCCCGAACACGCCGATCCGGCCGACATCGCGCGTTTCCCGAAGGTGCAGCTGGTGACGATCGAAAGTGCGTTCGGGTCCTGGGCCCAGGCGCACCAGCGCCACTTCACCGATGGCGGCCAGTTCGACCAGATCCTGGCGCGCAAGTGAGGCTGGCCTTGGCATCGCCATGTGCAGGCGGGCGTAGATGACCCCACCCGGATCGCAGCAGCAACCCGCCGCGGGCGGGGCAGGGCGCGTGCGCCGTCGCCGGGTCGTGCCCGGCTTCGGGCTCAGCCTGGGCTACACGCTGAGCTGGCTCGGTCTGATCGTGCTGATCCCGCTGGCGGGCGTGTTCCTGCATGCCGCGCAGCTGGGGCCGGGCGAACTTTGGCGCATCTGGACCGAGCCGAGGGTGCTGTCGGCACTGCGCGTAAGTTTCACCACCTCGCTGGCAGCAGCCGCCTTCAATGCAGTGATGGGCACCTGGGTGGCATGGGTGTTCGTGCGCTACCGCTTTCCGGGCCGGCGCCTGTTCGACGCGATGATCGACCTGCCGTTCGCCCTGCCCACCGCCGTGGCCGGCATCGCACTGGCCGCGCTGTATGGCCCCAATGGCTGGATGGGCCGCTGGCTGGAGGCGATCGGCATCCAGGTCGCCTACACCCCGCTGGGCATCACCGTGGCCCTGGTATTCATCGGATTGCCGTTCGTGGTGCGGGTGGTGCAGCCAGTGCTGGCCGAGAGCGAGCGGGAAATGGAGGAGGCCGCCGCGACCCTGGGCGCGAACCGCTGGCAGGTGGTGTGGCGGGTCATCCTGCCCGGGCTGTGGCCGGCGGTGCTGGCGGGTTTCGCGCTGGCCTTCGCCCGTGGCGTCGGTGAGTACGGATCGGTGATCTTCATCGCCGGCAACCTGCCGCAGGTCTCGGAGATCGCCCCGCTGCTGATCACCATCAAGCTGGAGGAGTTCGACTACGCTGGCGCCACCGCGATCGCGGCGCTGATGCTGCTGCTCTCGTTCGTGCTGCTGCTGCTGATCAATACGCTGCAGTCGCGGCTGCAGCGCACCAGCTCCGGGAGGGTGGGATGAGCGCTTCGACTCCCCGGAGCTCAACGGATGCCCGTTCCACCGGGCGCCGACCTTCGGCGACCACCGAGCCGGCGTGGGTCCGCGCGCTGATGGTGCTGGGGGCGCTGGCCTTCCTGCTGTCGTTCCTGCTGCTGCCGCTGCTGCTGGTGTTCACCGAGGCGCTGCGCGCCGGCCTGCAGGCATTCATCGCTGCGGTTACCGCGCCCGAAGCACTGGCCGCGGTGCGCCTGACCCTGCTGGTGGCCGCGATCGCGGTGCCGTTGAACCTGGTATTCGGCGTGGCGGCGGCGTGGGCGGTGGGCAAGCACCAGTTCCCCGGCAAGCGCTGGCTGGTCTCGCTGATCGACCTGCCGTTCGCGGTGTCCCCGGTAGTGGCCGGCCTGGTATTCATCCTGATCTTCGGCGCGCAGGGCTGGGCATGGCCGCTGATCGACCCCGGCGTTACCGTCAACCTGCCGCTGCTGGGCGAGCTCACCCTGCGCCTGCCGCCAGTGGTGTTCGCGCTGCCGGGGATCGTGCTGGCCACGGTGTTCGTGACGTTTCCGTTCATTGCCCGCGAGCTGATGCCGCTGATGGAGCAACAGGGCGTGGACGAGGAGCTGGCGGCGATGACGCTGGGCGCCAGTGGCTGGCAGACCTTCTGGCGCGTCACCCTGCCGAACATCCGCTGGGCACTGCTGTATGGCGTGCTGCTGTGCAGTGCCCGTGCGCTGGGGGAGTTCGGCGCGGTATCGGTGGTGTCTGGGCATATCCGCGGGCGCACCAATACGCTCTCCCTGCACGTGGAGATCCTCTACAACGAATACGCCTTCAGCGCCGCCTTCGCCGCGGCCTCGATTCTGGCGGCCAGCGCGCTGGTGACGCTGGCGCTGAAGTCCTTCCTCGAGTGGCGCCACGGCGAGGCCCTGGCCGCCGGGCACAGGCACTGACGGACGACCCATGGAAATCAGCATCGAAAACGTGGCCCGCCACTTCGCCGGCACCAATGCGCTGGACGGTGCCAGCCTGCAGGTGCGCAGCGGCGAGCTGCTGGCCCTGCTCGGGCCGTCCGGCTCGGGCAAGACCACCTTGCTGCGGGCCATCGCGGGGCTGGAGCCGGTGGACGCCGGACGCATCCTGTTCGATGGCGAGGACGCCACCGGGCTCAGCGTGCAGGAGCGGCAGGCCGGTTTCGTGTTCCAGCATTATGCGCTGTTCCGGCACATGACCGTGCACGACAACGTGGCCTTCGGCCTGCGGGTGCGGCGTGGTGCCAAGCGCTGGCCGGGCGCGCGCATCGATTCGCGGGTGGACGAGCTGCTGGCCCTGGTGCAGCTGCAGGGCCTGGGCAGCCGCTATCCGGCCCAGCTGTCCGGCGGCCAGCGACAGCGCGTGGCACTGGCCCGCGCGCTGGCAATCGAACCGAGGGTGCTGCTGCTGGACGAACCGTTCGGCGCGCTCGATGCGCAGGTACGTCGTGAACTGCGCCGCTGGCTGCGCGAACTGCACGAGCAGACCGGGCTGACCACGCTGTTCGTCACCCACGACCAGGAAGAGGCGCTGGAGCTGGCCGACCGCGTCGCGATCCTCAACAGGGGGCGCATTGAGCAGGTCGGCACTCCGGACGAGGTGTATGACCTGCCGGGCACGCCCTTCGTGTACGGCTTTGTCGGTGATGTGAACCGGCTGCAGGCCCAGGCCCGGGACGGGCAACTGTGGGTGGGCGATGTCCCGCTGCCTTTGCCGGAGGGAGCCGACCTTTCCGGCCCGGCCCAGCTCTATGTGCGGCCCGAGGACCTCCAGCCCGGCAGCGAGGGCTGGCCGGCCACGGTGGTCTCGGTGCTGCGCAGTGGCTCGCGCCAGCGGATGCGGGCGCGCCTGCACGAAGGCAGCGAGGTCGAGGTCGAACTTCCGGCCGTCGGACCTGGGTGGAGGTCCGGGGCGCTGGTGCATCTCCAGCCACGTCGCTACCGTGCTTTCACCGACTGATTCACACAGTGTTGACGACGGGCATTGTTGCGACGCAATATCGATGCGGTTAAAAAATCGTGAACGCCGTCGCGGTCACGCCACCCGACCGCCTCATGGAGACCTGCAATGAACAGCAAACGAATCCTGGCTTCTGCCCTGTTTGCACTGTTGACCGCCCCGTTTGCCGCTTCCGCGCAGGATGAGGCGTCGTCGCCCTTCAGCTGGAACATCACCGGTGTTTCGGATTACGTCTGGCGCGGCGTTTCCCAGACCGACGAGAACCCGACCGCCCAGGCCGGCTTCACCTACACCTCGCCGGTGGGCATCTACGCCGGTGCGTGGGCTTCGGGCGTGGACTTCGGCGACGGCGACCCGGATTACGAACTGGACTACTTCGTCGGTTACAACGTCGACCTCAACGAGACGGTCAACTTCGACATCCTGCTCAACCGCTATACCTACCCGGGTGCGTCGGAGCTGAACTTCAACGAGCTGATCGCCAAGACCACGTTCGCCGAGGACTACAGCGTGACCCTGGCGTACAGCAATGACTTCGGCGGCTCGGAAACCGATGCCTTCTACATCAACGGCGCCGCCAGCTACGGCCTGCCGCAGGACTACAGCCTGGACTTCTCGGTCGGCCGCAGCTTCTTCGAGCGCGAGTACTCGGAGAACTACCTGGACTGGAGCGTCGGCGTGAGCAAGAGCTTCGGCGCCGTCAGCGCGTCGCTGGCCTACGTGGGCGTCGACGGCAACGGCCGCGACATCTACGGCGAGCTGGCCTCCAGCCGCGTCGTGCTGACCCTCAACGTGGGCATGTAAGTTCCAGCCCGCGTAACGGAAAAAGGCGCCGAAAGGCGCCTTTTTTCATGGGAGTGCCGGGGCGCTGGGTGCGCGCCCCGGCTGGTCCGCGACTTCAGTTCCAGCTGAGCACGACCTTGCCGGCCTTGCCGGCTTCCATCAGGTCGAAACCTTCCTGGAAGCGCTCGATCGGCAACTGGTGGGTCAGCACTTTGCCCAGCGGGAAGCCGGAAAGCACCAGCTGGGTCATCTTGTACCAGGTCTCGTACATCTTGCGGCCGTAGATGCCCTGCACGGTCAGGCCCTTGAAGATGATCTTGTCCCAGTCGCAGCCCGCGCCCTTGGGCATGATGCCGAGCATGGCGATCTTGCCGCCGTGGTACATGCAGTCGAGCATGTCGTTGAAGGCGTGCGGGTTTCCGCTCATCTCCAGGCCGACGTCGAAGCCTTCCATGTGCAGCTCGGCCATCACGTCCTTGAGCGGGGTCTTGGCGACATTGACCACGCGGGTGGCGCCCATGTCGGCGGCCAGCTTCAGGCGGAAGTCGTTGACGTCGGTGACCACCACGTTGCGCGCGCCGATGTGCTTGCAGATGCCGGCGGCGATGATGCCGATCGGGCCGGCACCGGTGATCAGCACGTCCTCGCCGATCACATTGAACTCCAGCGCGCAGTGCGCGGCGTTGCCGTACGGGTCGAAGAAGGCGGCCAGCTCGGACGGGATCTGGTCGGGGATCGGCCACAGGTTGGTGGCCGGCATCACCATGTACTCGGCGAAGGCGCCGTTGACGTTGACGCCGATGCCGACGGTGTTCGGGCACAGGTGCTGGCGGCCGCCACGGCAGTTGCGGCAGTGGCCGCAGACGATGTGGCCTTCGGCCGAGACGCGCTGGCCGACCTCATAGCCGGTGACCGCCGAGCCCAGCGCGGCGATGCGGCCGACAAACTCATGGCCGATGGTCAGGCCGGGCTTGATCGTGCGCTGGCTCCACTCGTCCCACAGGTAGATGTGCAGGTCGGTACCGCAGATGGCGGTCTTTTCCAGCTTGATCAGCACCTCGTTCGGGCCCGGCGTGGGGACCGGCACGTCCTCCAGCCAGATGCCCTTGCTCGCCTCGCGCTTCACCAGCGCCTTCATCGTCTGTGCCATTGCCGGCCGGTCCCGCAGGTTGGATAAGGGCGCCGATTATAAGCTTTCATCTGTAACTTCCCGTGCGCGGCGGTCATGCCCTATGGCACGGTCGGCCGGACCGGGGCGGGGGGCTACAATCGGCGGTTCCATTCATCCAGGGCCGCCAGATGCGCTCCAACCTCCTTGCCTTGTCCATCGTCGCCAGCCTCGGTCTGGCCCAGCTTGCCCATGCCGCCGAAGGCATGTGGGTGCCGCAGCAGCTGCCGGAGATCGCCGGCCCGCTGAAGGACGCCGGGCTGAAGCTCTCCCCCGAGCAGCTGTCCAACCTGACCGGCGATCCGATGGGCGCGGTGGTGGCACTGGGCGGCTGCACCGCCAGCTTCGTCTCGCCACAGGGCCTGGTGGTCACCAACCACCACTGCGCGTATGGCGCGATCCAGCTGAACTCCACCGCCGAGAAGAACCTGATCCAGGACGGCTTCAACGCGCCAACCTTCAAGGACGAGCTGAGCGCCGGCCCGAACGCCCGCGTGTTCGTGCTCGACGAGATCACCGACGTCACCGCCCAGGCCAAGGCCGCCATCGAAGGCGCCGGCAAGGATGGCCTGGCCCGCATGCGCGCGCTGGAGGCCTTCGAGAAGGCCCAGATCGCCGCCTGCGAATCCGGGGAAGGCTTCCGCTGCCGCCTGTACAGCTTCTCCGGCGGCAACACCTACCGCCTGTTCAAGAACCTGGAAATCCGCGACGTGCGCCTGGCCTATGCGCCCCCGGGCAGCGTCGGCAAGTACGGCGGCGACGTCGACAACTGGATGTGGCCGCGCCACACCGGCGACTTCGCCTTCTACCGCGCCTACGTCGGCAAGGACGGCAAGCCGGCCGCCTACAGCGAGGACAACGTTCCCTACCAGCCCAGACACCACCTGAAGTTCGCCGACCAGCCGCTGGGCGCCGGTGATTTCGTGATGGTGGCCGGCTACCCGGGCCGCACCAACCGTTACGCGCTGGCCAGCGAGTTCGACGAAGCCGCCGGGCAGACCTTCCCGCTGACCATCAAGCACGTCGGCGCGGTGATCGACCTGGTCGAGAAAGCCGGTGCCAAGGATCCGGACATCAAGGTCAAGTACGCCGCCTCGATGGCGTCCTGGAACAACGTCACCAAGAATTACGAAGGCCAGCTGGAAGGCTTCAAGCGCATCGATGCCGCCGC
The DNA here is from genome assembly GCF_916618915.1 of Stenotrophomonas sp. Marseille-Q4652. Classification (NCBI taxonomy): domain Bacteria; kingdom Pseudomonadati; phylum Pseudomonadota; class Gammaproteobacteria; order Lysobacterales; family Lysobacteraceae; genus Stenotrophomonas; species Stenotrophomonas sp. Marseille-Q4652. The sequence continues at coordinate 1,802,953 of NZ_CAKAKE010000001.1, read as the reverse complement.
CACCAAGCAGGCCGAGGAAGCAGCCGTGCTGGCCTGGCTGAAGGGCCAGGGCAAGTCCGGCAAGGCTGCGCTGGCCGCGCACGCGCAGCTGGTCGGCCACGGCAAGGCCACCGGCAGCACCCGCGAGCGTGACTTCTTCGTCGGCCAGTTCAACAGCACCCCGGTGCTGTCCTCGGCCATCACCCTGTACCGGCTGGCGATCGAGAAGGCCAAGCCGGACGCCGAGCGCGAGCCCGGCTTCCAGCAGCGCGACCTGACCACCATCGAAGGTGGCCTCAAGCAGATGGACCGCCGCTACGTGCCGGCCATGGACCAGCAACTGCAGGCCTATTTCCTGCAGCAGTACGTGGCCCTGCCCGAGGCCCAGCGCAACAACCCGGTGCTGAACCAGTGGCTGGGCGGCCACGATGCCGCGGCCGTCGACGCACTGGTCGGTAAGCTGGCCGGCTCGAAGCTGGGCTCGCTGGAAGAGCGCCTGAAGTGGTTCAACGCCGACAAGGCGGCGTTCGAGTCCAGCGATGACCCGGCGATCCAGTACGCGGTGGCGGTGATGCCGGCGCTGCTGGAGCAGGAAGCCAAGCGCAAGACCCGCGCCGGCGAGGCGCTGACCGCGCGCGCCACCTACCTGCAGGCCGTGGCCGACTACAAGAAGAGCCAGGGCGGCTTCGTCTATCCGGACGCCAACCTGTCCCTGCGCATCACCTTCGGCAACGTGATGGGCTACGAGCCCAAGGACGGCGTGGCCTACACCCCGTTCACCACGCTGGAGGGCATCCCGGCCAAGGACACGGGCGTGGATCCGTTCGATGCGCCCAAGGCCCTGCTCGATGCGGTCAAGGCCAAGCGCTACGGCGGCCTGGAAGACAAGCGCATCGGCTCGGTGCCGGTGAACTTCCTGTCCAACCTGGACATCACCGGCGGCAACTCCGGCTCGCCGGTGCTTGATGCCAACGGCAAGCTGGTCGGCCTGGCCTTCGACGGCAACTGGGAGTCGGTGAGCTCGAACTGGGTGTTCGATCCGGTGATGACCCGCATGATCGCGGTCGACAGCCGCTACATGCAGTGGATCATGCAGGAAGTGGCCCCGGCGCCGCAGCTGCTGAAGGAACTGGACCTGGCGAAGTAAGCCGGACCCTCGAGCCCCGGACCCGGCACCCGCCGGTCCGGGGCTTTTTTGTGCGCGTTGCAGACCTCCGGGAAGGGCAGTGCTGCGTCGCGGTATGATGCCGGTCCCTCCGTTGCCGGAGGCCCCCATCCAGAGGAACCACGCTGCATGCGCATCCTGCTTGCCCGTCACGGCGAAACGCCGTGGAACGCCGAAGGCCGCTACCAGGGCCAGATCGACATTCCCCTGTCGCCGATTGGCGAGGCGCAGGCAAAGGCGCTGGGCGAACGGCTTAAGTCGGTGGACATCGCCCGCGCGGTGGCCTCGCCGCTGTCGCGCGCGCAGACCACGGCCAGGCTGGCGCTGGGTGCGGATCGTGAATCGATGCTGCAGACCGATGCCGACCTGCAGGAAATCGCCCACGGCGAGTGGGAAGGGCTGCTGGCCAGCGAGATCAATGACAAGGACCCGGCCCGCCTGCGTGCCTGGCGCGAGGAGCCGGACACCGTGCTGATGCCCGGCGGCGAATCGCTGCGCCAGGTACTGGACCGCAGCTGGCGTGGCCTGGCCCGCGCCGCCGAAGGCCTGGGCGAGCACGACACCCTGCTGGTGGTGGCCCATGACGCGGTCAACCGCGTACTGCTGTGCAAGGTGCTGGGCCTGCCGATCGGCAAGCTGTGGACCTTCCGCCAGGCGCCGACCACGCTGAACCTGCTCGAAGGCCCCGATGTGGACAGCCTGGAAGTGGTGCGCCTGAATGACTGTGCCCACCACACCCCGTTCTTCGGCGAGGCCAAGCACCGCGCGCTGTAACTGCGGCGGCTGTTGCCGCCGGTCCAGCAACGAAGGCTTGCGGCCCCGGCACTGCCGATAACCGGACCGCGCCGATCCTTCTGATGCCAGGCTGTCCATACCGGTCAGCTCCAGTATCCGCGCGGCCCGGGCTTGGACGGCAGCCGCAGCTGGCGTAAATACCGAGACTGGAGCCTGATGGCCCGGCAAGCCACGCGCGGCCCGAACGACCAGATGCCACCTGCCCGCGTGGGTGGCCAGGAACACTGCAATGAACATCGAACAATGGCTGGCCCATATCGAAGGCCAGCACCCGCAGAACATCGCCCTCGGGCTGGAGCGCGTGCGCGAGGTCGCCACGCGGATGCAGCTCGGCCAGCCGGCCGCGCATACCATCGTGGTGGGTGGCACCAACGGCAAGGGGTCGACGGTGGCCTTCATCGAGGCGATCGGACGCGCGGCCGGTTACCGGGTCGGCACCTACACCTCGCCGCACCTGCTGCGCTACAACGAGCGCGTGCGCATCGATGGCGCCGAGGCCGATGACGCCGGGCTGGTCGAGGCCTTCGAGGCGGTCGAGGCGGCACGCGGCGACACCCCGCTGACCTATTTCGAATACGGCACGCTGGCCGCGCTGTGGCTGTTCCAGCGCGAAGGCCTGGACCTGGCCGTGCTCGAGGTCGGTCTCGGCGGGCGGCTGGACGCGGTCAATATCGTCGATGCCGACGTAGCGGTGATCACCACGGTGGACATCGACCACCGCGACTGGCTCGGCGATGACCGCGAGGCCATCGGCATGGAGAAAGCCGGGATCATCCGCGGCTGGAAGCCGGTGGTGCTGGGCGAGATCGATCCGCCCTCCAGCGTGCTGCGCCGTGCTTACCTGGTCGGTGCCAACGCCATCCGCTTTGGCAGCGACTACTTCGCCGAGCCGATCGACGAAACGAGCTGGCGCTGGCGCGATGTGTCCACGACGCTGGAACTGCCGCAGCCGCAGTTGTGGGCGCCGGTGCAGCGCGCCAATGCCGCCGCGGCGATCGCCGCGCTCTCGGCTTCGGAGCTGGTGATTCCGCAGGCCGCGTGGGCCGAGGGCATCGCCTCGGCCACGCTGGCCGGCCGCCTGCAGGCCTTCGAGCGCGACGGTGTCGAGATCCTGGTGGATGTCGGCCACAACCCGCAGGCCGCGCGCGAACTGGCTGCGGCGCTGGCCGCGCGGCCAGCCAGCAGTCGTACCCTGGCGGTGTACGCCGCGCTGGTCGACAAGGACGTGCACGGCGTGGTCCAGGCGCTGCAGCCGCGCGTGGACCAGTGGCTGCTGGCCGGGCTGGATGGCGAGGGCAGCCGGGGCCAGTCCGCGCAGGCGCTGCAGGCGCGGCTGCAGGACACCGCGGCCGCCGTGGCGCCCGTGCACGACAGCGTTGGACAGGCATTGCAGCAGGCACTGGAACAGGCACGGGCAGGCGATCGCGTGCTGGTGTTCGGTTCGTTCCATACCGTCGCAGCAGCGTTGCACGTGCTGGATACGACGCGCTGACATGGGCCGCGGGCACGCCCGCTATAATCGCGGCGGCATTCCGCCCTGCCGCCAGCAAGCTACGTGGATACTTCCCTGAAACAGCGACTGATTGGTGCCATCGTCCTGGTGGCGTTGGCTGTCATCTTCCTGCCGATGCTGGTCAAGGGGCCCGCCCCTGACAGTGGCGTGCGCGACGTTCCGCTCAAGGCACCGGCGGCACCGGCCGAAGGCCAGTTCCAGACCCGCGAACTGCCGCTGGTTGCCCCGGCAGGAGCGACAGGCGAGGGCGCGCTGGGCATGCCGGCCACCGCGCAGGCGGGCAATCCCGATGCCGCCGACCCGGCCAGTACCGGCCAGGATGCGGCCGCTCCGGCCGTGGCCGCGGGCAATTACGCGGTGAGCTTCGGCGCCTATGCCACCGAGGCCGATGCCGATGCGGTTATTGCCTTCCTGAAGAAATCCCAACTTCCCGGCTTCCGCCAGGCCGACACGATCAATGGCCGTCAGGCCTGGCGCGTGCGCATCGGTCCCTACGCCGACCGTGCACAGGCAGAGTCGGTGCGCCTGCAGGCGGCCGGCCTGCGCAGCGACGTCGACGCCAAGGTCGTGACGCTCAACGCCGAACCCGGGCCGGCCCCGGCCGCGGCGGTGCCCGCGACTCCCGCCGCCCCGGCTCCTGCACCGGTTGCCGCCACGCCGCAGCCGGCACCGGAGCCGCCGAAGCCGGCTCCGGCCAAGGTCGAGCCACCCAAGCCACAGCCGGCCAAGCCCGCGCCGGAACCGGCCAAGCCCGAAACTCCCAAGGTCGCCGCCCAGCCGGCCAGCCCGGACAAGCCTGCCGTGGCCGAACCAAAGGCCCCGGCGGCCAGCAGCGTGGGCTTTGCCGTGCAGCTGGGTGCCTTTGCCCAGGCCGGTGACGCCACCGCGCTGCGTGACCGCGTGCGTGCGGCCGGCTTCAGCGCCTTCGTCGAGCAGGTGCGTACCGACAAGGGCACCCTGAGCCGCGTGCGGGTCGGGCCAGTGGCCAACCGCGCCGAGGCCGAGCAGATCAAGGCCCAGGTCGCCGCCCGGGTGGGCATCACCGGCATGGTGGTGCCGCATCCTTGAGCTGCGCGCATGACGGGCGCAGCAACACCCTGGCCCGCAGCGGGTCGGGAATCTCGACGGGCAGGGAGCGCCTTGCATGATTGACCTGGTGCTGTTGACGGTGATCGGCGTGTCGGCCCTGCTCGGGCTGATCAGGGGCTTCGTCGGCATCGTCGTCGGAACCCTGTCGTGGCTGCTCTCCGGCTGGGCCGCGTTCCAGTTTGGCGACAGCACCACGCACTGGCTGGCCGACGGCCCGCCCACCGTGACCCACTACCTGGGCGGCTATGCGCTGACCTTCGTCGCGGTGATGGTGGTGGTGGCCGTGGTCGGCATGATCCTGCGCAGCGCGGTGGATGCGACCCGGCTGAACGGTACAGATCGCGCGCTGGGTTTCGGCCTTGGGGTGCTGCGCGGCGGCCTGTTCAGCTGCGTGCTGGTGCTGCTGATGGGCTTTACCCCGCTGCCGCGCGAGGAAGCGTGGCAGCAATCCAGGCTGTTGCCGGTGCTGTTGCCGGTCGCGCACTGGATGCGCGCGCAGTTGCCGGACTTCTCGATGCCGGATGTGAACGTGCGCGCACTGCCCGGGGTGGACTTGGGCAAGCTGCCCCTGGCAGGCGATAATGCCGGCTTCGACGACATGGTATCGGGCAGCGGGTTGCAGCAGGCGGTGTCGAAGGCGCTGGGACAGGGCCGCAACGACGACGCCAGCGCGGAAGACCCAAGGGACCCCGCACGGGGACTGCCTCCCAACATCGATCCGGCGCAGGTGCGCCCGGATCAAGCCGACCCGGCACGGGTCGAGTCCCCCGGCCAGGCACGGCCATCCTCAAGGTAACGGGCGCACGCCCGCGGAGAGCGCGCAAGATGTGTGGCATCGTCGGTATCGTCGGCAACGAAAACGTCGCCGGGCAACTGTATGACGGCCTGACCGTCCTCCAGCATCGTGGCCAGGACGCGGCGGGCATCGCTACCGCGGACGGCACCCGCCTGCGGGTGCAGAAGGGCAACGGACTGGTCCGCGACGTGTTCGACGAGACCCGCATGTCGGTGCTGCGCGGCTGCGTCGGCATCGCTCACGTGCGCTACCCCACTGCCGGTTCCGAAGGCCTGGACGAGGCGCAGCCGTTCTACGTCAACTCGCCCTACGGCATCGCCCTGGCCCACAACGGCAACCTGATCAACACCGAGGCGCTGCGCCAGCAGGTGTTCGAGGCCGACCGCCGCAACGTCAACACCGAGTCGGACAGCGAAGTGCTGCTGAACGTGTTCGCCTACGAACTCGATGCGCAGCGCATGCTCACCCCCGAGGCCGCGATCCGCGCCGTGGCCGGCGTGCACCGCCGCTGCAAGGGCGGCTACGCCGTGGTCAGCGTGGTGCTGGGCCTGGGCCTGGTCGCGTTCCGCGATCCGCACGGCATCCGTCCGCTGGTGCTGGGCAAGCGTGGCGACGCCGAATACATCGTGGCTTCCGAATCGGTGGCGCTGGACGTGCTCGGTTTCGAGCGCGTGCGCGACCTCGCCCCGGGCGAGGCGCTGGTGATCACCAACGACGGCCAGCTGTACAGCGAGATCTGCGCGACCGAGACGAAGATGTCGCCGTGCATCTTCGAGTACGTGTACTTCGCGCGCCCGGACTCGATGATCGACAACGTCTCGGTGCACAAGGCGCGCATGCGCATGGGCACCAAGCTGGGCGAGAAGATCCTGCGCCTGCGCCCGGACCACGACATCGACACCATCATCCCGATCCCGGACACCTCGCGCGACGTCGCGCTGGAGATGTCCAACGTGCTCGGCGTGAAGTACCGCGAGGGCTTCGTCAAGAACCGCTACGTCGGCCGCACCTTCATCATGCCGGGGCAGGGCGAGCGCGTTAAGTCGGTGCGCCGCAAGCTCAACCCGATCCACCTGGAGTTCCGCAACCGCGTGGTGCTGCTGGTCGATGACTCGATCGTGCGTGGCACCACCAGCCAGCAGATCGTGCAGATGGCCCGCGACGCCGGTGCGCGCAAGGTCTACCTGGCCAGCGCCGCGCCGCCGGTGCGGCATCCCAACATCTACGGCATCGACATGCCGGCGGCCGAGGAACTGGTCGCGCACAACCGCAGCATCGAGGAAATCGAGAAGCACCTGGGCTGCGACTGGCTGATCTACCAGGACCTGGAAGACCTGGAAGCCGCCGTGCGCGAGGGCAACCAGGCGCTGACCCAGTTCGACTCGTCCTGCTTCAACGGCCAGTACGTCACCGGCATCGAGCCGGGCTACTTCGAGCGCATCCAGCAGCTGCGTTCGGACGACGCCAAGAACAAGCGCCGCGCCTGAGCCGGGCGTGGCAGTGAGCGAGGCGGCATTCCCTGACGTCGGCGGCGACCTGTTGCGCGCCGCCCAGGCCTGCCTGGCCGAGCCGGATCCGTGGCGCAAGGCCGCGCTCAGCCGTCATTTCGCCGCGCAGTATCGCGATGGCCGGCTCAAGCTGCCGGCCGATGCGCCCGGGCCGGAACCGATCCGCATGCCGGGCCGGCCGCCGCAGCTGCAGCTGGTGCATCCGAGCAAACTGCCGCGCCGTGGCCTGGGCAGCGTGGAAGGCCGTGCCGCCTTCATCCACGCCATCGCCCATATCGAACTCAATGCGATCGACCTGGCCTGGGACGCGGTGTACCGCTTCCGCGGCCTGCCGTCCTCGTTCTGCTCGGACTGGGTGAGCTGCGCCGACGACGAGTCGCGCCATTTCCTGCTGCTGCGTGCGCGCCTGCTCGCCCACGGCGCGGACTATGGCGAGCTGCCGGCACACAACGGGCTGTGGGACATGTGCGAGAAGACCGCCCACGATGGCCTGGCACGCATGGCCCTGGTGCCGCGCGTGCTCGAGGCGCGCGGGCTGGATGTCACCCCGGGCATGATCGACAGACTGCGTGCGCTGGGTGATGGCGAAACCGCCGACGTGCTGGAGATCATCCTGCGCGAGGAAGTGGCCCACGTGGCCGCCGGTACCCGCTGGTACCACTGGTACTGCCGCCAGGCCGGGGTCGAGCCGCGCACGCGCTTCCGCGAGCTGCTGCACCAATACGCCGGTGGCTACCTGCACGGCCCGTTCAACGACGAGGCGCGCCTGCTGGCCGGCTTTGCCGAGGACGAGTTGCTGCTGCTGGTCGAGCCGGCGCGGAACTGACCGGGCTACCGGCTTCCGGGTATACGCAGCCCCCTTCGCAGGGCCTTGGCTGCGGTATGCCAGCATTGAAGGTCAGGGTGCCAGGTGTCGCCGGCACTGCGTGACAGCCAACGAGGTGATCCGTGATGAACCTGCCGCGTGTTCCTTTCCTGCTGCTGGTGCTTGGCGTGTGTGCCTGCACACCGCAGCCGCAGCCGGCCAACAACGAAGACACGGGTGCACCGGCCATCGTCGATGACTTTCCGGCCAGACTGCAGGTGGTCGGCACCGAGCCGTTCTGGGGCATCCGCATCGACGGGGAAATCTTGCTCTACAGCACGCCGGAAACGATCGATGCGCCGCGCCGGCTGGAGGGCGCGCGGCGGGTCGATGGCGATGGCCTGCACTTCACCGGGCAGGAGGGCGAGGACGCGTTCGCGCTCGATGTGCGGCGCGAACCATGTTCGGACGGGATGTCCGATATCGAATATCCCTACCTGGCCGAATTCGTGTCCGGCGCGCAGACGCTGCAGGGTTGCGCACGGGATTCGTCGGTCGAGATGGCGCCGCAGTAGGGCCAGCGGCGCACGGGAGCCGGGCAGCCCTCAGGCCGTGCCCAGCGTTTCCAGCCGGTAACCGTCGGCATCCACGCGCAGTACCGATCCCTGTTCGTACCAGTCGCCGAGCACGATGCGGGTGCAGGTGCGCCCGCCCGCTTCCAGCGTGTGCACCGCAGGGCGGTGGGTGTGGCCATGGATCATGGTGTCCACGCCGTAGCGCACGAAGGTGGAGGCCACTTCGGCCGGTGCCACATCGGTGACCGTCTCGAACTGCGCGCGGTCGTCCTGCTTCATTTCCGACTGTCGCGCCTGGCTGGCCGCACGTGCCTGCTGGGCGAAGGCGATGCGCGCCGGCAGCGGCTGCGACAGGAACTGCGCGATGAAGGCCGGGTCGCGGGTCTGCGCACGGAAGGCCTGGTAGGCGGTGTCGTCGGTACACAGCAGGTCGCCGTGCTGCAGCAGCACCGCGCGGCCGTACAGCTCGATCACGCTCGGGTCGTGCAGGATGCGCAGGCCGGCGCGGCGCGCGTAGTCCTCGCCGAGCAGGAAGTCGCGGTTGCCGCGGATGAAGTACACCTGCACGCCGGTGTCGGTCAGTCCGCGCAGCGCCACGGCGACCGCGTCGGCCGCCGGCGAGGGCGTGTCATCGCCGATCCAGGCTTCAAACAGGTCGCCGAGGATGTACAGCGCTTCGGCATCGCGCGCGTCATCGCGCAGGAACGCCAGGAACAGCTCGGTGATGGCCGGGCGGCTGGGGTCCAGGTGCAGGTCGGAAATGAACAGGGTCGTCATGCACGCATTGTAGGCGCGAGCCCATCCGCTGCGCGCGTCACCGGCAGGCCGGCGATGGCCTCAGGTGACTGAAGGGCGGAAGTCGAAGCCCAGCCCGGCCATGCCCTCGACCTCGCCGATCAGGTCGGCGCGCAGCAGCGGCCGCGCGTCGAGGTAGTCCCTGTCCAGGACCAGCGACAGCACGTTGCCGTCCACCGACAGTTCCAGCGTCGGAATCGGGTGCTGCTCGTGTGCCCGGTGCAGCAGCACGGCCAGACGCAGCAGGGCGGCGGTGCGCCGTGCCGGTTGCACCAGTCGGTCCGGCAGTGCGTCGAACGCGCTCCTGGGCACGTTGCGGCGATGGGTGCGGATCAGCGCGGCCAGCATCTGCTGTTCCTGCCGCGAGAAGCCGGCGATGTCCGAGTGCTCGATCACGTAGCTGCCGTGGGTGTGGTAGCCGCTGTGCGCGATCATCAGGCCCAGCTCGTGCAGGCGCGCAGCCCAGCCCAGCATCCGCGCATCGTCGGCATCGAGCTGCCACGGCTCGGCCACCTGCTCGAACATGCGCTCGGCGGTGGCCTGCACGCGCGCGGCCTGCGCGGCATCGATGCCATAGCGCACGGTCAGCGCCTCCACCGAGGCATCGCGCGGGTCGTTGTCGCTGCTGCGGCCGATGATGTCGTGGAGGATGCCCTCGCGCATCGCCGCCTTGCTGACCAGCAGCTTCTGCAGGGCCAGCGCCTGGAACGCGGCCTCGAGCACGAGGATGCCGCCGGCGATGATCGGGCGCCGCTCGCTGGACAGCGTCGGCAGGTTGATGTCGTCGATGTGCCTTGCGCGCAGCAGTTCCTCGCGCAGCTGTGGCAGCGCCTCGGCGGTGATCGCGCCCTTGCTCAGCTTCATCGCCGCGCAGATCTCGCTGATCGCCTTGTGCGTGCCGGAAGAGCCCAGGGCCTCCTGCCAGCCGAGCGCCCTGTACTTGACCGCGAACGGCTGGAACTCGGCGCCGATTTCGGTCAGCGCGTCCTTCCAGCGTTTCTTGCTCAGCTTGCCGCCGGGGAAGAAGCGGCGCGTGCTGGCGATGCAGCCGGCCTGCAGGCTCTCGCGTTCCAGCGTCTCCATGCCGCGGCCGATGATGAATTCGGTCGAGCCGCCGCCGATATCGATCACCAGCCGGTGCTGGTCCGGCTTGGGTGGCTGTGCGTGGGCTACCCCAAGGTAGATCAGGCGGGCCTCCTCGCGGCCGCTGACCACTTCGATGGCATGGCCCAACGCGGTTTCGGCCGGCATCAGGAAGGCCAGCGGTTCGCGCAGCTTGCGTACCGAGTTGGTGGCCAGGGCGCGGACCCGGTAGGGCGGGATATCGCGGATGCGCTGGCCGAAGCGGGCCAGGGACTCGAGCGCACGCTGGCGTGCCTGCGGCGACAGGCCGCCCTTGCCGTCCAGGCCATCGGCCATGCGCACGGTTTCGCGCAGGCGGTCGACCACGCGCAGCTGCCCGAGCAGGTAGCGCGCGATCACCATGTGGAAGCTGTTGGACCCCAGGTCGATGGCGGCCAGCAGGTCGCCGTCCTGCAGCGGCGGGGAAGTCGGTTGGGACTGGGGCATGGCGCGAATGGTAAACGAAGGCCGGGTGATGGCGGCATCGGCGACCGCCACCCGCGCTCAAAGTCCGTCGAGCAGGGCCTGCTGGGCCGAATGCGGACGCTCGTCCGTGGCGGGGCCACGCTTGTGGTAGGCACCGGAGGCGTCCAGTTCCCAGGCGTTGAGGTTGTCGTCCAGGTAGTTCTGCAGCACCTCGCGGTGCACGCGCTCGACCAGGTCCGCGTCCAGGATCGGGAAGCAGATCTCCACCCGCCGCAGCAGGTTGCGCTCGAGCCAGTCGGCGCTGGCGCAGAACAGCTCGGGCTGGCCATCGTTGCCGAACCAGTACACGCGGCTGTGCTCGAGGAAGCGGCCGACGATCGAGCGCACGCGGATGTTGTCCGACACCCCCGGCACACCCGGGCGCAGGGTGCAGGCGCCGCGCACGATCAGGTCGATCTGCACGCCGGCCTGCGAGGCGGCGTAGAGCGCGCGCACCACCTGCGGCTCGTTGAGGGCGTTCATCTTGGCGATGATGCGCGCCGGCCGGCCTTCGCGCGCCAGCCGGGCCTCGCGTTCGATCCGCTGCAGCATCCCGGCATGCAGGGTGAAGGGCGACTGCAGCAGGCGCCGCAGCTCCGTGGACGAAGCCAGCCCGGACAGCTGCTGGAACAGCAGGTGCACGTCGTTGCCGATGTCCGGCTCGGCGGTGATCAGGCTCAGGTCGGTGTAGGCCCGGGCGGTGCCGCTGTGGTAGTTGCCGGTGCCCAGGTGCACGTAGCGGCGCAGCTTGCGGCCCTCGCGGCGCACGATCAGCAGCATCTTGGCGTGGGTCTTGAAGCCGACCACGCCGTAGACCACCTGCACGCCGGCTTCCTGCAGGCGGTCGGCCAGGCCGAGGTTGGCTTCCTCGTCGAAGCGCGCACGCAGCTCCACCACCACCGTCACGTCCTTGCCGTTGCGAGCGGCCTGGATCAGCGCCTCGACGATCGGCGAATCCTTCCCGGTGCGGTACAGGGTCTGCTTGATCGCCAGCACCCCCGGATCCACCGCTGCCTGCCGGATCAGGTCCAGAACCGCGGTGAACGCATCGAACGGATGGTGCAGCAGCACGTCCTTGCGCGAGACGATGTCGAAAATGCCGTCGCTGTCGCGCAGCGTGCGCGGGTTCAGCGGCGGGTACTTCAGCTCGGGGCGCTGGATGACGTCGTACAGCTGGATGATGCGGTTGAGGTTCACCGGCCCGTCGATCGGGTACACCGCGTTGTCGGGCAGGCCGAAGTTGTGCAGCAGGGAGCGCACGACCTCGCGCGGGCAGTCCTTGGCGATCTCCAGCCGCACGGCTGGACGATAGCCGCGGTCGACCAGCTCGTCGCGCAGCGCCAGCGCCAGGTTCTCCACTTCCTCCTCGTCCACCACCAGCTCGGAGTTGCGGGTCACGCGGAACTGCCAGGCGCCCTGGACCTCCATGCCCGGGAACAGCTCGCCGACGAAGGCCGACAGCACCGAGGACAGGAACACGTAATCCTGCGGGCCGCCGAGTTTTTCCGGCAGCTGGATGATGCGTGGCAGCGAGCGTGGCGCGCGCACGATGGCCATGTGCCCGGCGCGGCCGAACGCATCGGTGCCCTTGAGCATCACCACGATGTTGAGCGACTTGTTGAGGATCTTCGGGAACGGATGCGACGGATCCAGCCCCAGCGGCGACAGCACCGGCATGATCTCGTGGCGGAAGTAGGCGCGCAGCCAGCGGTTCTGCCGTGCGTCCCACGAATTGCGCCCGGGCACGCCGATGCCGGCTTCCCGCAGCGCCGGTCGCAGCACCTCGTTCCAGCAGTGGTATTGCTGTTCCACCAGCACTGTGGCGCGCTCGTGGATGGCATTGAGAATGGCCTGCGGCCCCATGCCGTCCGGCGCCGGCGGCAGCCCGAATTCCTGCGCGTGGCGCACCGCCGCGGCGCGGATCTCGAAGAACTCGTCCAGGTTGGTGCAGGAGATGCACATGAAGCGCAGGCGCTCGAGCAAGGGCACCTGCGGGTCCAGCGCCTGGGCCAGCACGCGGAAGTTGAAGTCCAGTTGCGACAGCTCGCGGTTGATGTACAGCGCCGGGTCGCGCAGGGCCTCGCAATCCGTGGCGGGGTGGGGCAGGGAACCGGAGCTGTTCATGCAGTCACTCTACAACGGTGGTCGGGAAGGCCGGCTCGCGTTTTCGCACGCGCGCGGCATCGAAATGGCACGAGAACACCGAACCCTTGCCGACCTCGCTCTCGATCTGCAGGCGGGCGCCGTGCAGGCCAAGGATGTGCTTGACGATCGACAGGCCCAGCCCGGTGCCGCCGCTCTCGCGCGAGCGGCTGCTGGACACGCGGTAGAAGCGTTCGGTCAGCCGCGGCAGGTGGTCGGCCGGGATGCCATGACCGGTGTCGCGCACTTCAAGCACCGCGCCGTCGTGCTCGCGGCGCAGGCGCACCACTACCTGGCCGCCGGCGGGCGTGTAACGCACCGCGTTGCTGACCAGGTTGGAGAACGCGCTGTGCAGCTCCCGCGGCGAACCGACCAAGTCGATCCCGGCTTCGTCCTCGACGTGGATGTCGTGGCGGCCCTGGCTGTGCGCCTCGGCCTCGCGGCGCAGCGTGGCCAGCATCGGCACCATCGCCACCGGCTCCTCTTCCTGGCTGTGCTGCTGCGACTCCAGTCGCGACAGGGTCAGCAGGTCCTCGACCAGCCGGGCCATGCGCTGCGACTGGTGGCGCATCTCCTCGAGCATTTCCGGATTGCCGGGGAAATCCTCCGGGTCGAGCATGTCCAGGTAGCCATGCACGACGGTCAGCGGCGTGCGCAGTTCGTGCGAGACGTTGGCCACGAAATCGCGCCGCACCTGTTCCAGCTGCAGCAGCCGGGTGACGTCGCGGCCGATCAGCAGCCAGTGCTCGGCCGAATAGGGGATCAGCCGCAGGTTGAGGCGGATTGCCGGATCCACCGGCGAGGCGATGTCCAGGATCGGCTCGGCGTTGCGGCCGCCTGCCAGCCAGTGGGCCAGCGGCATGGGCTGCAGGCTATCGACCAGTCCACGGCCCAGGTCACGCGGATGCCGGAGCCCGAGCAGCGTGGTGGCGGCCTCGTTGAACCACTGCACGCGCTGGCTGTTGCGATCCAGCACCACCACCGCGTCGGGCAGCGCGGCCGCCGCGGCGCGGTAGCTGCGCAGCATGCCGAGCAGGCGCTGCTTGCGCGCACGCATTTCCCGCTGGTTGCGATGGAGCAGGCGGTCCAGCTCGTCCCACACGCTGCCGCCCTGGGAGGGTTCCCGGCGCTGTCGGGCGACAAGTCGCTGCAGCACGCGGCGCAGCCGCCAGTAGTGCCACGCCAGAACCAGTAGTGCCGCGATGGCGATGGCCAGCGCCGGCTGCCCCAGTGCCCGGCCCACGATTGCCGCCAGCAACACGACCGCGGCCACGGTGGCCAGCGTCTTCAACCAGGCGGATCGGATGGGGCGGGGCATTGCACTCTCTGTGGAGGGAAACCGCGTCCGGCGAACCCGGACTTATAGCAGGAGCCGCGATGCTTTTGGCGCCCGGCTCAGGGGGATGCGGAGAACCGATAGCCTGCACCACGCACGGTCTGCACCATGTCATGTACGCCGAACGGTTCGAGCGTCTTGCGCAGGCGGCGGATGTGCACGTCGATGGTGCGTTCCTCCACGTAGACGCTGCCACCCCAGACATGGTCCAGCAGCTGTGCGCGGCTGTAGACGCGCTCGGGGTGGGTCATGAAGAAATGCAGCAGCCGGTACTCGGTCGGGCCGATCACCACTGGTGCGTCGCCGGCGAACACCCGGTGCGCCGCGCCGTCGATGCGCAGCGCACCGACGCTGACGCTCCCGTCCTCGTCATCGTCGCGGGAGCGCCGCATCACCGCGCGGATCCGCGCCAGCAGCTCGCGCGCGGAGAACGGCTTGACCACGTAGTCATCCACGCCGGCTTCCAGGCCGCCGACGCGGTCGTTCTCCTCGCCGCGGGCGGTGAGCATGATGATCGGGATGTCGCGGGTCAGGGCTTCCTTGCGCCAGCGCCGGGCCAGGTCGATGCCGCTGGTGCCGGGCAGCATCCAGTCCAGCAGGATCAGGTCCGGGACCTGGTCGACGATGGCGGTCTGTGCCTGGCGTGCATCGCCGGCATGGACCGGCTCGTAGTCGCCCTTGCGCAAGGCAAAGGCGACCATGTCGCGGATCGCGGGTTCGTCATCGACGATCAGGATGCGTTTCTGCACGTATCACCGGGGCGGAAAGGCGGATGCCGGCCAGTAGACTACGGTTTGATGACAGTTTGGTGACTGCCGGTCAGCGCCGCTGCAGGTCCGGGTCGCGGATGCCCTGGCGGCGCAGTTCAAGGACCGTCGGGGTGATGGCCTCGATCCGCGCATCCACCCGCGCCCGCGCCACGTAGTCCAGCTCCTGGTTCTTCTTCAATGCCTGTAGCTGCAGCAGGGCCTGCTCGGGACGGCCGCTCAGGAACGCGGCTTCGGCATAGGCCTCGGCAGCGCGGGCGGTATCGCCGGCCAGTTCGCTGGCCCGTGCGTAGGTGCGCTGGAACACCGGATCATTGCCCGAGCGGCCAAGCAGCGGGCGCAGCATCGCCTGTGCGCGCTGGCCCGCCTGTTGCCCACCCTGTTCGTTGAGCACCGCGGCGTAGGTCAGGGCCACGGGCCGGTTGTTGGGAAGGCTCCGCAGCAACGTCTCGAAACGCTGGTTGGCCTGGGCGTGCTGGCCGGCCCGCGACTCCGCCTCGCCCAGCGCGAGGGCCACCCACAGGTTCTCCGGTTCGGCCTCGTGCAGGCTGCGCAGCTCCTTCAGCGCCGACTGGGCCGAGCCACTGCGCAGCTGCGCCAGCGCGGCGCCGTAACGCTGCGCGGCATCCAGCCCTCCGGCCTGGCTGCGGCGCAGGTTCTCATACTCGCGCTGCAGGGCCGAGGGAGTCTCGGAGCTGAGCACGCGCAGGCGCTCGCGCGCCCAGGCGAACTGGCCGCTCTCGCCGCGGACCAGGCTCTGCATCGGCACCGACAGCTGCATCGAGGCGGGCAGCAACGGGTTGTCGCTGCGCACCGGTGGCAGCGACAGCGAGGGATCCTTCGGGTCCACACGCTCCTGGCGCACGCCGGTCGGGGTGCTGGTGGTCAGCACCACGGTGTCCTTGCGGATCTGCTCGGCACGCGACTTGGCCTCGCTGATGCGGGTGGTGGTGACCGGGTGGGTGCGCAGGAAGTCCGGGGTGCTGTAGCCGCCCTCGTTGCCGCGCATCACCTGGGCCATGCGCTCGAAGAAGCCGGCCATCGCATCGACGTCGTAGCCGCTGCGGGCCAGGGTGCGGATGCCGATGCGGTCGGCCTCCGATTCGTTGGAGCGGGTGTAGTTGATCTGGCGCTGTTGCATCAGCCCCATTGCGCTGGTGATGCTGGCCATGGTCGCCTCGCCGGCCGAACTGCCGCCGGCCTGCTGGGCGGCCACGATCGCGGCCAGCATGCCGAGCAGGATCGGTATCTGGTCACGCTGGGCGCGCTCCACCCCGCGCAGCACGTGCTGCTGGGTGACGTGGGCGATCTCGTGCGACAGCACTGCGGCCACCTCGTCCTCGCGCTGCGCGGTCAGCACCAGGCCGGCATTGACGCCGATGTAGCCGCCGAGCGTGGCGAAGGCGTTGATCTGCCGGTCCTTGAGCATGAAGAACGTGTAGGGCTGCCGCGGCTGTGCGCTGTTCGACCCCAGGCGGGTGCCCATGGCCTGCAGCCATTCGTCCACCAGCGGGTCATCGACGAGGTAGCCGTAGTTGCGCAGCTCGCGCAGCAGCATCCCGCCGTATTCGGCCTGGCGTGCCGGGGTCAGCAGCTCACCGGCCGAGGAGCCGATGTCCGGCAGCGAGTTCTCCTGCGCGGCTGCGTGGGGCAGGGCGATGGCCAGGGTCAGGGCGGTGGCGAGCAGGAGGGGACGCAAGCAGGCACTCCAGGGACAGGTTGGCCGAGCATGGCCGCAAAGCACGATGGCGGGGTGAAGCCATGGTTAATCCGCAGTGTTGCGGTGGTGACATCGAATTTCCACCCGGCCGGTACCATATACAGACCTGGTTTCCACCGTGGAGTTTCCCGTGACACAGCAATCCTCCGCACCCGCGATCACCATCTACTCCACCGCCGTATGCCCGTACTGCGTGGCTGCCAAGAACTTCCTCAAGAGCAAGGGCCTGTCCTGGACCGAGGTCCGCGTGGACCTGGACCCGGCCGAGCGCCAGAAGATGATGGACCTGACCCGCCGCACCAGCGTGCCGCAGATCTTCATCGGCGATGTCCATGTCGGTGGCTACGACGACATGATGGCCATGCACCGCGCCGGCACGCTCGAGCCCCTGCTGGCCGCCTGAGCCAGTCCTGCCGGGCCGCGCCTGACCCGGACCGTTCCTCCCTACCGGATCCCCAATGAGCGACAACAGCAAGGCCGGCGACCGCATCGCCGAGTTCACCGAATTCCGCCAGCGCATGAACCAGCGCATCCTGGCCGAGCCCAACCAGGTGGTGCGGCGCTTCTTCGCCCTGGATACCCAGACCTACCAGGCCGGCGCGCTGGACGTGAAGACCAAGGAGCTGCTGGGCCTGGTGGCCTCGCTGGTCCTGCGCTGCGACGACTGCATCAGCTACCACGTGGCCCAGTGCAAGGACGCCGGCGTCAGCCGCGAGGAATTCTTCGAGACCTTTTCGGTGGGCCTGGTGGTCGGCGGCTCGATCGTGATCCCGCACCTGCGCCGGGCGGTGGACTTTCTCGACCAGCTGGAAAACGGCCAGGCCGAGGTCCCGGCCGGGCACGACCACAGCTGAAGCCCGACCAAGGTCTGGCTTGGGGGGAGGGGCCCCGGTCGGGCATAATTACCGGGTGAAACCTTTTCTTGCGCCGGGACTCCGGGCTGCCGGGCGGCGCAACTCCCTCCCTGTTCGGAATACCTATCAATGACGCAGACAATCACCGTCATCCGTGGCGATGGCATCGGCCCGGAAATCATGGACGCCACCTTGTTCGTACTGGACAAGCTCAATGCCGGCCTGACCTACGAATTCGCCGACGCCGGCCTGGTGGCCCTCGAGAAGCACGGTGAGCTGATCCCGGCTTCCACCCTGGAGTCGATCACCACGAACAAGGTCGCCCTGAAGAGCCCGCTGACCACCCCGGTCGGTGGCGGCTTCAGCTCGATCAACGTGGCCCTGCGCCGCCAGTTCGACCTGTACGCCAACGTGCGTCCGGCGATCTCGTTCCCGAACACCAAGTCGCGCTACGAAGGGATCAACATGATCACCGTGCGCGAGAACACCGAAGGCGCCTACCTGGCCGAGGGTCAGGAAGTGTCGGCCGACGGCGAGACCGCGTTCTCCGGCACCCGCATCACCCGCAAGGGTTCCGAGCGCATCGTGCGTTACGCCTTCGAGCTGGCCCGCAGCACCGGCCGCAAGAAGGTCACTGCCGTGCACAAGGCCAACATCATCAAGTCGACCTCGGGCCTGTTCCTGAACGTCGCCCGCGAAGTCGCCGCCAAGTACCCGGAAATCGAATTCCAGGAAATGATCGTCGACAACGCCTGCATGCAGCTGGTGATGCGTCCGGAACAGTTCGACATCCTGGTCACCACCAACCTGTTCGGCGACATCATCTCCGACCTGTGCGCCGGCCTGGTCGGCGGCCTGGGCCTGGCCCCGGGCGCCAACATCGGTGAGAACGCGGCGATCTTCGAAGCCGTGCACGGCACCGCCCCGGACATCGCCGGCCAGGGCAAGGCCAACCCGGTCGCCCTGATGTTGGCGGCCGCGCAGATGCTCGACCACGTCGGCCAGCCGGAAAACGCCGAGCGCCTGCGCAAGGCCATCGTCTCCACGATGGAGGCCAAGGACTCGCTGACCGGCGACCTGGGTGGCACCGGCACCACCATGGGCTTTGCCCAGGCCATTGCCAGCCGCCTCTAAGGCTTGGCAGTAAACAAAAAGGGCGCCGCAAGGCGCCCTTTTTGTTGCATCGATCCGCGCAGGACAAGAAGAAAGGGCGCCTGCGGCGCCCTCCGCGTCTGCCGATTGCAAGTGTCAGTTGCGCGACTGCAGCTTGGACAGCAGGCGCAGGAATTCCACGTACAGCCACACCAGCGTGACCATCAGGCCGAAGGCGCCATACCACTCCATGTACTTCGGAGCGCCGGCATCGACCCCGCTCTCGATGAAGTCGAAGTCCAGCACCAGGTTCAGCGCCGCGATCACCACCACGAACAGGCTGAAACCAATGCCAACCAGGCCGGACTCGTGGATCAGCGGAATCTGGATGTTGAAGAAGCCCAGCACGATGGTGGCCAGGTACACCAGGGCGATGCCGCCGGTGGCTGCGACCACGCCCAGCTTGAAGTTCTCGGTCGCCTTGATCAGGCCGCTGCGGTAGACCATCAGCAGCGCGAACAACGTGCCGAAGGTCAGCAGCACGGCCTGGAACACGATGCCCGGATAGCGTGCTTCGAACACCGCCGAGATCGCACCGAGAAAGAAGCCTTCGAACAGCGCGTAGAGCGGGGCGCTCACAGGAGCCCAGGTCTTCTTGAAGATGGTCACCAGTGCCAGGATCAGGCCGCCGATCAGGCCACCCCACATGTAGACCATCGCGGCCGGCGCCAGCTCACCGGTCGCGGTGAAGGTGTTGTTCCATGCAAAGGCGGCCGTGAGCACGGCCAGCAGGAGCAGGAAGCCGGTCTTGTTGACGGTGCCGTTGAGGGTCATCGCCCCCGCATTGCGCGACACCACCGTGCCGCTGCCAAGGTCGAGGAAAGTGGATTCCTTCAGTGCAGGATTGCCGCTGCGCATCTGTCTTGCTCCCTTCGCGGTGGCGCGGCCCGGTGGCCGCTTGGTGCCAGCATAACGAAAAGCAGGAAAACGTCGCGTAGGCGTTGACAGGATCGGCGAGTGTTCCCACAATAGCCGACCTTTCGGGGGGTAACCTCGAGAGATTCACCGCCGGGGTATAGCGCAGTCTGGTAGCGCGCCTGCTTTGGGAGCAGGATGTCGGGGGTTCGAATCCCTCTACCCCGACCAATCCGCTGCTCAGAACGGGATTAGAGTGCGACAATCCAGTCCGGGCGCCCGTAGCTCAACTGGATAGAGCACCGGCCTTCTAAGCCGGCGGTTACAGGTTCGATTCCTGTCGGGCGCGCCATTGCGGTGCAAGCGGCAGGACAAGGTTTCAGTGGTGGCTGTAGCTCAGTTGGTTAGAGTACCGGATTGTGATTCCGGTGGTCGGGGGTTCGAATCCCCTCAGCCACCCCACTGACAAAACCGATTTTTTTTGAAATCGGGTGTTGCAAAAGAGAAAAAGCACGATACAATGTGCGTCTAGTTTCACGGGCCGTTAGCTCAGTTGGTAGAGCAGTTGACTCTTAATCAATAGGTCCAAGGTTCGAATCCTTGACGGCCCACCAAGACAAAGGCACCCGCTCCGGCGGGTGCCTTTTTCTTTATGCCTGGCCCTGCAACAATCCGCAGGGCAGGTCGCAGGCGAAAGTGGCGGAATTGGTAGACGCCCTGGATTTAGGTTCCAGTGCCGCAAGGCGTGGGGGTTCGAGTCCCCCCTTTCGCACCAACACGACGTGCGCCGCGTGTAGTGCCCGCGGCCGTTCGCAGCGCCGCGTCCGGGCAGGCTGGCAGCGCCAGCCGGAATCGGCGAAACTACCGGGCTGCGGCGGATACACCACGTCCGCGCCAACCCGCTTTCTCTACCACATCTTGCCGGGGCCAAAGGGCCGCCGGTGGCAGGAGTCAACATGCAAGCTTCGATCGAACCCACCGGCAACCTGGAACGCCGCCTGACCTTCTCCCTGCCGGAGGAGCGCCTGCAGACCCACGTCAAGGGTCGCCTGGGCGAGATCGCACGCACTGCGCGGATCAAGGGCTTCCGTCCGGGCAAGGTGCCGGCCAAGGTGATCGAGCAGCGTTTCGGCCAGCAGGTACGTGCCGAGGCGATGGACGGCCTGCTGCGCGAGACCTTCGATGCCGCCGTGCGTGAGCACCAGCTGCGCATCGCGGGTACCCCGCGCATCGACCGCGGCGAGGGCGAGATGGATTTCGTCGCCACCATCGAACTGGTGCCGGACTTCGGCGACATCGACGTCTCCAAGCTGGCCGTGGTCCGCCACACCGCAGAGATCACCGACGCCGACATCGACCAGATGATCGAGAACCTGCGCATGCAGCGCCGCACCTGGCAGCCCGTCACCCGTGGCGCCAAGGAAGGTGACCTGGTCGCGCTGGAGACCTGGTCGCAGGCCGGTGACGAGCGCCTGCCGGCTGAAGGCACCGAGAAGGGCAACGTGATCATCGGCTCGGGCATGATGTTCGAGCAGATCGAAAAGGGCCTGGTCGGCCTGGCCAAGGGCGAGGAGAAGACCCTCACGGTCGACTTCCCAGCCGAATGGCGCGTCCCGGCACTGGCCGGCAAGCAGGTTCAGGTCACGGTCAAGGCGACCGAGGTTTCCGAGCCGGTGCTGCCGGAAGTCGATGCGGCCTTCATCAAGAGCTTCGGCGTCAAGGGCGGCGACATGGAGCAGTTCCGCAAGGACATCCGTGCCAACCTGGAGCGTGAGCTCAAGGGTGCGCTGATGAACCGTCTGCGCCGCGAAGTCGGCGAGCAACTGGTTGCCGCCTACAGCTCGGTCGAACTGCCGCCGCGCCTGGTCGAGAACGAAGCCCGCGCCATGCTGCAGCAGCAGGTCGAGCAGATCCGTCGCCAGGGTGGCAACCCGGGCCAGATCCCGGCCGATGCGCACCAGGGCTTCGTGGAGCCGGCGCGCAAGCGTGTGCTGGTCGGCCTGCTGGTCGGCGAAGTCGCCCTGCGCAATGAACTGCGCCTGGATCCGAAGCGTCTGAACGAAACCCTGAACCTGATCGCCTCCACCTACGAGGAGCCGCAGCAGGTCATTGAGATGTACCGCAACGACCCCCAGCTGATGGGTGGCCTGCAGAACCGCGTGATGGAAGAGCAGGTGATCGACTGGATCGCCGAGCGTGCCCAGCACACCGAGCAGTCCCTGTCGTTCCAGGAAGCGATCCGCCAGTAAGCGGCGCTCCTACCGCCCCGCGCCGGAAGGCGCGGGGAGATGTTCCCTTCAAGATAGGTGCCTCACGTAATGGACAACCGAACCAAAGCCCTGAACCTGGTTCCGATGGTGGTCGAACAGACCAGCCGCGGCGAGCGTGCCTATGACATCTACTCGCGCCTGCTGAAGGAGCGCCTGATCTTCCTGGTGGGCCCGATCGACGATCACATGGCCAACCTGGTGGTGGCGCAGCTGCTGTTCCTGGAAGCGGAAAACCCGGAAAAGGACATCAGCATCTACATCAACTCGCCGGGTGGCGTGGTCACCGCCGGCATGGCGATCTACGACACCATGCAGTACATCAAGCCGGACGTGAGCACCATCTGCGTCGGCCAGGCCGCCTCGATGGGCGCGCTGCTGCTGGCTGCCGGTGCCGCCGGAAAGCGTTACGCACTGCCGAACTCGCGCGTGATGATCCACCAGCCGCTGGGCGGCTTCCAGGGCCAGGCGTCGGACATCGACATCCACGCCCGCGAGATCCTGACCCTGCGTGCGCGTCTGAACGACGTGCTGGCAAAGCACACCGGACAGTCGCTGGAAACCATCGCCCGCGACACCGAGCGCGACAACTTCAAGAGCGCCGTCGAAGCCCAGGCCTATGGTCTGGTCGACCAGGTCCTGGAGCGTCGTCCGGAAGAGTCGATCCAGCCGTCGTAATGGTGGCAACTGTGTGAAAACACAGGTTTTTCCGCAGGGTCGGGGTTGGACTGTCGTCCCTCCGGCCCTGTGTTATTCTCGAAATCGAATCGCCCCGTTCATCGGGTCGAGTAACTGGGTAAGCGAAGCATGAGCGAAGACCGGCAAGGTCGTTCCGGAGACAGCGGCAAGATTCTCTACTGCTCGTTCTGCGGCAAGAGTCAGCATGAGGTACGCAAGCTGATCGCGGGCCCGAGCGTGTTCATCTGCGATGAATGCGTGGAGCTCTGCAACGACATCATCCGTGAGGAACTTGAGGAAAAGGCCCAGTCGGCACGCAGTTCGCTGCCCAAGCCGAAGGAGATCCTCGAGGTCCTGGACCAGTACGTGATTGGCCAGAACCGCGCCAAGCGCACGCTGGCCGTGGCCGTGTACAACCACTACAAGCGCATCGAGAGCCGTCAGAAGAGCGACGACGTCGAGCTGTCCAAGTCCAACATCCTGCTGGTCGGCCCGACCGGCTCGGGCAAGACGCTGCTGGCCGAAACGCTGGCGCGCCTGCTCAACGTGCCGTTCACCATCGCCGATGCGACCACGCTGACCGAAGCCGGTTACGTGGGCGAGGACGTGGAAAACATCATCCAGAAGCTGCTGCAGAAGTGCGACTACGACGTCGAGAAGGCGCAGCAGGGCATCGTCTACATCGATGAAATCGACAAGATCTCGCGCAAGAGCGAGAACCCGTCGATCACCCGCGACGTGTCCGGCGAGGGCGTGCAGCAGGCGCTGCTGAAGCTGATCGAAGGGACCGTGGCTTCGGTGCCGCCGCAGGGTGGCCGCAAGCACCCGCAGCAGGAATTCCTGCAGGTCGATACCAAGAACATCCTGTTCATCTGCGGCGGCGCGTTCGCCGGCCTGGACAAGGTGATCCAGCAGCGTTCCAACGATGCTGGCGGCATTGGTTTCGGCGCCAAGGTCAAGAGCACCGAGCGCAAGCAGGAAGTGGGCAAGATCCTGGCTGAAGTCGAGCCGGAAGACCTGATCAAGTTCGGCCTGATTCCCGAGTTCATCGGCCGCCTTCCGGTCGTGGCGACGCTGGAGGAGCTGGACGAGCCGGCACTGATCAAGATCCTGACCGAGCCGAAGAACGCCATCACCAAGCAGTTCAAGAAGCTGTTCGAGATGGAAGAGGTGGAACTGGAGTTCCGTCCGGACGCGCTGTCGGCCATCGCCAAGAAGGCGCTCAAGCGCAAGACCGGCGCCCGCGGCCTGCGCACCATCGTCGAGTCCGTGCTGCTGGACACGATGTATGAACTGCCGTCGCTGGAGAACGTCAGCAAGGTGGTGGTCGATGAGTCCGTCATCGAGCACAAGTCCGAGCCGTACCTGATCTACCAGACGCCGCCGGCCGCCCCGCCGAAGGCTGCTTCCGGAGACTGAACAGGCGGTTTTCCCATGGGTCGCCCGTCCTCTGAACGGGCGTTACGCCAGGTCCTGACAGCTCTTGCAACACCACGCCGATGGCCCCATAACGGGGTCATCGGCTTTTTTATTGCCTGCCTTTTCCAGATTCCCTGCGGAGCCCTCAATGGCCCATTCCCATACCGAAGTACTCGACCTGCCCGTGCTGCCGCTGCGCGACGTGGTGGTGTTCCCGCACATGGTGATTCCGCTGTTCGTCGGGCGGGACAAGTCCATGCGCGCGCTGGAGCGCGCGATGGAGACGGACAAGCGCATCCTGCTGGTGGCGCAGAAGTCGGCCGAGACCGACGACCCCGGCGCGGCCGACCTGTACACCGTGGGCACCCTGGCCCAGGTCCTGCAGTTGCTGAAGCTGCCCGACGGCACGATCAAGGTGCTGGTCGAAGGCCTGTCGCGCGTGCGCGTGGACAAGGTCGCCGAACATGACGGCGCGCTTGAAGGCCGCGCCACCGAGGTCGAGGCCGAAGACAAGCGCGAACCGCGCGAGATCGAGGCCATCGCCCGTTCGCTGATGTCGCTGTTCGAGCAGTACGTCAAGACCAATCGCAAGCTGCCGCCGGAACTGCTGCAGACCCTGGCCGGCATCGACGAGCCCGCGCGCCTGGCCGATACCATCGCCGCGCACATCGGCGTGCGCCTGGCCGACAAGCAGCGCCTGCTCGAGACCCTGCAGGTCGGCGAGCGGCTGGAGATGCTGGTCGGCCTGGTCGATGGCGAGATCGACGTGCAGCAGATGGAAAAGCGCATCCGCGGCCGGGTGAAGTCGCAGATGGAGAAGAGCCAGCGCGAGTACTACCTCAACGAACAGATGAAGGCCATCCAGAAGGAACTGGGTGACCTGGACGATGCGCCGGGCGAGCTGGAAGAGCTTGCGCGCAAGATCGCCGAGGCCGGCATGCCCAAGGCCGTGGAAACCAAGGCCAAGGCCGAGCTCAACAAGCTCAAGCAGATGTCGCCGATGTCGGCCGAAGCGGCGGTGGTGCGCAACTATCTCGACTGGCTGCTGGGTGTGCCGTGGAAGAAACGCACCAAGGTGCGCAAGGACCTCAAGGTCGCGCAGGAAACCCTGGACGCCGATCACTTCGGCCTGGACAAGGTCAAGGACCGCATCCTCGAATACCTCGCCGTGCAGTCGCGCGTGAAGCAGATGAAGGGCCCGATCCTGTGTCTGGTCGGCCCTCCGGGCGTGGGCAAGACCTCGCTTGGCCAGTCCATCGCCAAGGCGACCAACCGCAAGTTCGTGCGCATGAGTCTGGGTGGCGTGCGCGACGAGGCCGAGATCCGTGGCCACCGTCGCACCTACGTCGGTTCGATGCCGGGTCGCATCGTGCAGAACCTCAACAAGGTGGGCAGCAAGAACGCGCTGTTCGTGCTCGACGAGATCGACAAGATGTCGATGGACTTCCGTGGCGATCCGTCCTCGGCGCTGCTGGAGGTGCTCGATCCGGAGCAGAACAATGCCTTCAACGACCACTACCTGGAAGTGGACCTGGACCTGTCGGAGGTGATGTTCATCGCCACCTCCAACTCGCTCAACATTCCGGGCCCGCTGCTGGACCGCATGGAGGTGATCCGCATCCCCGGCTACACCGAGGATGAGAAGCTCAACATCGCCATGCGCTACCTGGTGCCCAAGCAGCTCAAGGCCAATGGCCTGCAGCCGGCGGAACTGGAAATAGAGGCCGAAGCGATCCAGGACATCGTGCGCTACTACACGCGCGAATCCGGCGTGCGCAACCTTGAACGCGAGATCGCCAAGATCTGCCGCAAGGTGGTCAAGGAAATCGCGCTGGCCGGCCCGCAGCCGGCGGCCAAGGCAAAGAAGGGCGCACGCAAGCCCAAGGCCCTGGTCACGGTGTCGGGCGGGAACCTGGACAAGTACCTGGGCGTGCGCCGGTTCGACTTCGGTCGGGCCGAGGAGCAGAACGAGATCGGCCTGGTCACCGGTCTGGCGTGGACCGAGGTCGGCGGCGACCTGCTGCAGATCGAATCCACCCTGGTTCCGGGCAAGGGCCAGCTGATCCTGACCGGCCAGCTCGGCAACGTCATGAAGGAATCGGCTTCGGCTGCGCTGTCGGTGGTGCGTTCGCGCGTGGACCGGCTGGGCATCGATCCGGACTTCCTGCAGAAGCACGACGTGCACGTGCACGTGCCCGACGGCGCCACGCCCAAGGATGGCCCCAGCGCCGGCATCGCGATGGTGACCTCGCTGGTGTCGATGCTGACCAAGGTGCCGGTCAAGGCCGATGTGGCGATGACCGGCGAGATCACCCTGCGCGGTCGCGTCACCGCGATCGGTGGCCTGAAGGAGAAGCTGCTGGCCGCCCTGCGCGGCGGCATCCGCACGGTCATCATTCCCGAGGAGAACCGCAAGGACCTGGCCGACATCCCGGCCAACGTCACGCGCGACCTGCGGATCGTGCCGGTGAAGTACATCGAGGAAGTGCTCGACCTGGCGCTGGAGCGACCGCTGACGCCGAAGAAGGTGCGCAAGAGCACGCAGCGTGTTGCGGTGCGCGGCCGTGCGAAGGCGACTCCGAGCACGCGCGTCAAGCACTGACCCGCGTGCGGAAAACGCTGGAAACCCGCGCCATTACTGGCTTTTCAGTTGCGTGGCCTGTGAACGGCTGGTATAAAAGCACGACTCGCGAACACTGCATGCGAAAGCGTATGTGGATGTCCGGGAACAACACTCCAGGTGTTCGCTGACAAGAGCACGCGGCCACCTACTCTTCTATACCGCGGACCTCCGCAAAGGGAGTTTTACAGAATGAACAAGACCGAATTGATCGATGGCGTTGCCGCTGCTGCTGATCTGTCCAAGGCTGAAGCTGGCCGCGCTGTCGACGCCGTCATCGGCGAAATCACCAAGGCGCTGAAGAAGGGCGACGCGGTGACGCTGGTGGGCTTCGGCACGTTCCAGGTGCGCGAGCGCGCCGAGCGTACCGGTCGCA
The DNA here is from genome assembly GCF_916618915.1 of Stenotrophomonas sp. Marseille-Q4652. Lineage (NCBI taxonomy): Bacteria > Pseudomonadati > Pseudomonadota > Gammaproteobacteria > Lysobacterales > Lysobacteraceae > Stenotrophomonas > Stenotrophomonas sp. Marseille-Q4652. Next base: position 1,776,160 of record NZ_CAKAKE010000001.1, on the reverse strand, counting down.
ACCCGAAGACCGGCGACACCATCAAGATCGCTGCTTCGAAGAATCCGTCCTTCAAGGCTGGTAAAGCTCTGAAGGATGCCGTAAACTAAGCGGCTTGCTGGGGTGCTTAGCTCAGCGGTAGAGCGTCTCCCTTACAAGGAGAGGGTCGGGGGTTCGAAACCCTCAGCACCCACCAAGCACCGTCAGTTGCAGTTTTGAAAGTGGAGCGGTAGTTCAGCTGGTTAGAATGCTGGCCTGTCACGCCGGAGGTCGCGGGTTCGAGTCCCGTCCGCTCCGCCAGTTTCAAGAAGGCCCCTGAGAGATCGGGGGCCTTGTTTTCTCGAAGTGATACATCTCGGGAAACGGATGTAAGGATCAAAACACGGAGCGGTAGTTCAGCTGGTTAGAATGCTGGCCTGTCACGCCGGAGGTCGCGGGTTCGAGTCCCGTCCGCTCCGCCAGTTTTGAGTCCTCCCGGCCTGGCCGGGAATGCAGTTTCAGTTTCAATGCGGAGCGGTAGTTCAGCTGGTTAGAATGCTGGCCTGTCACGCCGGAGGTCGCGGGTTCGAGTCCCGTCCGCTCCGCCAGTTGTTCGAAAAACCCCGTGCATCGCACGGGGTTTTTTTTCGCCTACCCCACGGCGGCACCGTATTCATGGGCTACACGCCGTCGCGGCATTGGGTGTGCAGGGGCGAAGCGGGTTAAACTGCGCGGCTCGCCATCAGGCCGTCTCATACCCATGCTGCAGAAACTACGCGACAAGACCTCGGGCTGGATTGCCACGGTGATCCTGGGCCTGTTGATGATTCCGTTCCTGTTCGTCATCGACAACAGCTACCTCGGTGGCGTGGGTGCGAACAACGTGGCCAAGGTGCAGGCGCCGCCGAAGTGGTGGAGCTCGGCGCCGTCGTGGTGGCCGGTGTCGCTGCTGTGGCAGCACCACGAAGTCAGCACCGAGGAATTCCGTACCCGTTTCGAGCAGGCCCGCATGCAGGCACGCCAGGAGCAGGGTGATGCCTTCGATCCGCGCGAGTTCGAGAGCGTGGAAAACAAGCTGGCCGTGCTGGACCAGCTGATTGACGAACAGGTGCTGCGCCTGGCCTCGGAAGACGTGGGCATCGTCATCAGCGACGCCACGGTGCGCGATTACATCGCCAACATTCCCGCCTTCCAGCGTGACGGCAAGTTCGACGTGGACCAGTACCGCGTGGTGCTGGCGCAGAGCGCGCCGCCGCGCACGCCGGCCCAGTTCGAGCAGCTCGTGCGCACCAGCCTGCAGCAGTCGATCATCCCGACCGCGCTGGCCGAATCGGGTTTCGCCACCAAGGGTGAGACCGAGCGCCTGCTCAAGCTGCTGGGTGAAACCCGTGACGTGGAAATCGCGCTGCTGCCCGAGCCGGCCGAGGACACCACGCCGGTGACCGACGAGCAGGTCAAGCAGTGGTACGACGCCAATACCGGGGATTTCCGCCAGCCGGAAACCGTCAGTATCGAATACGTCGAGCTCCGTGGCAGGGACCTGCCGCCGGTGCCGGCGGCCGACGAGGCCACGTTGCGCCGTCGTTACGAGGACGAGAAGGCGCGCTTCGTTGCGCCGGAACAGCGCCTGGCCTCGCACATCCTGATCCAGGCCGGTGCCGACGAGGCAGCGAAGAAAGTCGCGCAGGCCAAGGCCGCGAAGCTGGCCGAACAGGCCCGCCAGCCGGGCGCGGACTTTGCCGCGCTGGCCACGGCCAATTCCGATGACCCGGGTTCCAAGGCCGAGGGCGGTGACCTGGGTTGGGTGGAGAAGGGCGTGATGGTCAAGGCCTTCGAGGATGCACTGTTTGCGATGCAGGTCGGCGAGGTGGCCGGTCCGGTGGAGACCGAATTCGGCTACCACGTGCTGAAGCTGCGCGAGGTGCAGGGCGGGCAGGGCAAGGCGTTCGAGGACGTGCGCGAGCAGCTGGCCGCCGAACAGCGCCAGGCTGACCAGGAGCGTGCGTTCAACGAGCTCAGTGGCCGCCTGGTCGACCTGGTCTACAAGAACCCGACCGCGCTGACGCCGGCCGCGGAGGAGGTTGGCGTGCAGGTGCAGACGCTGGGTCCGTTCACCCGTGACAACGCCACCGGCATTGCCGCCAACCCGGCCGTGCTGCGTGCGGCGTTCTCGGACATCCTGGTCCAGGACGGCACGGTCAGCGATCCGATCGAGCTGTCGCCGAACCACACGGTGATGATCCGCGTGACCGAGCACTCGCCGGAGCAGGCGCTGCCGCTGGAGCAGGCCCGTGACCAGGTCATCGCCGCGATCCGCAAGGACCGCGCGGAGAAGCAGTCGCTGGCCGCGGCCGATGCACTGCTCAAGAAGCTGGCCGAAGGCCAGGCGCTGCCGGCGCTGGCAGCCAGCGAAAACCTGCAGCTGATGCCGATGCCGGGGCTGCCGCGCATGGCACAGCTGCCTAGCCCGGCGGCGAGCCGTGCCATCTTCGCCGCCGCTGCTCCGGCCGAGGGCAAGGCCACCCATGGCAAGGTCAAGCTCGAGGATGGGCGTTACGCGGTATTCGCGGTCAGCAAGGTCACGCCCGGTAACCTCGCCGAGATCCCGGCCGAGCAGCAGGCCATGCTGAAGCAGCAGTTGAGCCAGATCGACGGCGCGGCGGCGGCCAAGGCCTACGTCGAGGCGATGCGCAAGCGCTTCCGCATCAAGACCGACGAATCGCAGCTGTAAGCGAGGCAGTCCGTAAAAAGCCCGGCGAAAGCCGGGCTTTTTTGTTGCAGGAGCGGCCCTGCCTGGACATGGTCGTGAATGGCATGCGCGTGGATCGCGCTGGGGACCTTGGTGGCGACAGTTGGTTCGTGCGGTTGGTCGCCTGCACTGGCGGCAGTGCTGGTCCGCTCTGGAGCCGTGCAGCCCGTTACCGCTGCCGCGGCCCAACCCATCAGATCAACAGGCCCCGCAGGAGTAACTGCCGCGGGGCCGCTATCGAGGTGTTCCTGCGATCAGTCCTTGTCCTGGAAGCGCAGGACCATGCCGGGCTTGAGTACGCTGCTCGCGCCCAGGCCGTTGAAGGCCAGCAGGGCCTTGACGGGGATCCCGTAACGCTTGGCGATGGTCCATGCGGACTCGCCATTGCGCACGGTGTGCCGCCGCTCGCGCGCCGCCACGGTCGTTGACGTCGAAGCAGCGGCGGACGCGGGGGCGGGAGGCGGCGGCTCCGCGGCGGCCACCGTCGTGACGGTTTCCTGCGAGGATTCCAGCGTCGCGAGGAAGCTTTCCGGCGTCACCGGTGCAAGCACGCCGGTGCCGGTGCGGCCCTGCTTGAGCGCAGGGTTCAGGCGGCTGACCAGGCTCGGATCCAGGGCGCGCTTTCCGGCCCAGCTGGCCAGCGAAGTACCCGCAGGCACGCTGTGCGCCTGCAGGACCGGAACCGGCCGATCCAGCCTGGCCATCAGCTCGCCCTCGGTCTCGGCGTGCTCCAGCACGCAGGCCAGCGCGTGGAGCTTCTCGACATAGGCGTGGGTGATCGGCGACATGCCCGGAAGTTCGGCCGGCCTGGCGTTCTGGGCGTTCATGCCGGCCCGGCGCAGCGACTGCAGCACGCGGTACTCGCCGGCGTTGTAGGCCATGACGGCCAGTCGCCAGTCGCCGCCGAACATCCCGTGCAGGGTCTTGAGGTAGCGCACCGCCGCACGGGTGGAATCCACCGGCGAGAGGCGCGCATCGAAGCCCTTGTCGACCACCAGCCGGTGGTTGCGCGCGGTGCTGGCGATGAACTGCCACAGCCCGGCCGGACCGCTCGGACTGCGGGCGCCGGGACGGTAGCCGCTCTCCACGAAGGGAATCAATGCGAACTCGGTCGGCAGGTTGGCCGCCCGCAGTTCGTCCACGACATAGCCAAACAGCGGCAGCACGTCGTCCTGGCCATTGCCCAGCCGCGCCGGGACATGGGCAAAGTGCGCGCGCCAGCGGGGCGAGGTGGCGTCACCCTCGCACTCCGGCGCTGCAAGTCCTTCGCGGAAGTTGACCAGGATCTCCTGCCCGTTACGCACCATCGGCGGTGGCAGGGCGGTCCCGCCGCCGAGGGCGGTGGTGGATCCGAGGTTCTGGGCGACGCCGGCAACTGCGGCCACGGGTTGTGCTTGGGCAGACAGGAGGCTGGACAGTGCCAGCATCACCCCGGCCGCCAGGCCGCGCCGCATCATGCGACGAAACCGTCTTTCCACCGCCGCAATTCGGCGAATACTTCCACTTCGTCGGCCGCGCGGCGGCCCAGCCGTGCTTCAACCGCTGAAACCACGGCGGCCTCGCGGGTACGCAGGAACGGATTGGTGGCCAGCTCGGAGGCGAGCGGAACCGGAACGGTGGCGAGGAGTTGTCGGCGCATGTCCAGGACTTCCAGTTGGCGGCGTTGCAATGCCGCGTTGGTGGGATCGACCTGCCGTGCGAAAGCGGCGTTGGCCAGCGTGTACTCATGCCCGCAGCAGACAAGGGTGTCGGCGGGCAGGCTGGCCAGGCGCCTGAGCGAGGCCAGCATCTGCGGCGCGGTACCTTCGAACATCCGCCCACAGCCGAGGCTGAACAACGCATCGCCGCAGAACAGTCGGCCATGGCCGACATAGGCGATGTGGCTGGTGGTGTGTCCCGGGACGGACAGCACCTCGAAGGACCAACCGGCCAATGATACCGGGTCCCCGTCTCGGACCCGGTTGCAATCCAGTGGGATGCGGGGATCGTCCGGGGCGAATACCGGCAGCGAGGGCCAGCGGGCCAGCAACTCCGGCACCCCGCCGATATGGTCGCCGTGGTGGTGGGTCAGCAGGATCGCCGCCGGTTCCATGCCGTTGGCGGCAGCTTCCAGGACTGGTCCGGCCTGGCCGGGATCCACGATCACCGCCCGCCCGTCGCTGTCCTGCAGCGCCCAGATGTAGTTGTCGTCGAATGCTGGCAGGGCGGTCAGTCGCATAGAATTGGGACCATGCCTGTCGCCCCGAGCCCCCGTCAAGCCGCAGTCTCATCGTGGTTTGACACGCCTGCGGCGCGCGCAATGTGCCGCGTCGAGCACCACTTCCTCGCCGGAGCGCTGGCGCGACTGCCTGCCCAGCCCTGGATCTGGCTGTCGCCGGGTGCCGGCTGGTGGCCGGATCCGGTGCCTGCTGGACGAGGCATACGCCTCTTCCGCCAAGGCGCGGGCTATGTCGGCGACGTGCACTGCGACGTGCCGCTGCCGCTGGCATCGGAGTCGGTCAATGCCATCGTCCTGCAGCACCTGCCGCTGGCCTCCAGCACCGCCCTGCTGGCCGAGTGCGAGCGCGTCCTGATGCCGGGCGGGCGGCTGTGGGTGACCACGCTCAATCCCTGTAGTCCGTATCGGCTGCGCTGGCAGCACCAGCGCCCGGCGGCCGCCTTGCCGTTACGCTGGCGGGCGGCACTGGTCCGCAGTGGCCTGCACTGCGGCGATGCCCGCTACCTGGGCTCGCTGTGGGGAACGGACGGGCGCAGTCGCGGCCCGGGGCTGCTGCGCGCCAGTTGCGTGCTTGAGGCGGAGAAACGGGTCGGTGCCATGGTGGGGCCGATCCCGGCACCGGTGCGCTGGCGCGCGCCGGTGGCGACCTGATCACTTATCGGAACGAAATGAAGACCATCGAGATACACACCGACGGGGCCTGCCTGGGCAATCCCGGTCCCGGCGGCTGGGCCGCACTGCTGCGCTACAAGGGCCACGAACGCGAGGTGGTTGGGGCCGAAGCCCATACCACCAACAACCGCATGGAACTGATGGCCGCGATCATGGCGCTGGAGAGCCTGACCGAGCCATGTCACATCGTGCTGCACACCGATTCGCAGTACGTGCGCCAGGGCATCACCGAATGGATGCCGGGCTGGGTCAAGCGCAACTGGCGTACTTCCGGCGGTGATCCAGTCAAGAACCGTGAACTGTGGGAGCGGCTGCACGCGGCGACCCAGCGCCACCAGATCGACTGGCGCTGGGTGAAGGGGCACTCCGGAAATCCGGACAACGAGCGCGTGGACGTGCTGGCCCGCGACGAGGCGATTCGGATCCGCGCCGCATCGCCGGTAAACTGAGCCCCGCATGCGCCAGATCATCCTTGATACCGAAACCACCGGCCTGGAATGGAAGAAGGGCAACCGCGTGGTCGAGATCGGCTGCGTCGAGCTGCTCGAGCGCCGCCCCAGCGGCAACAACTTCCACCGCTACCTCAAGCCGGATTGCGACTTCGAGGCTGGCGCGCAGGAAGTCACCGGCCTGACCCTGGAGTTCCTTGCCGACAAGCCGGGCTTTGCCGAGATCGCCGAGGAATTCCTGGCCTACATCGACGGCGCCGAGCTGATCATCCACAACGCGGCGTTCGACCTGGGCTTCCTGGACTACGAGCTGTCGCTGCTCGGCCCGCAGTACGGCCGCATCACCGACCGGGCCACGGTGGTCGACACCCTGGCAATGGCGCGCGAGCAGTTTCCGGGCCAGCGCAATTCGCTGGACGCGCTGTGCAAGCGCCTGGGCGTGGACAACTCGCACCGCCAGCTGCACGGTGCGCTGCTCGATGCCCAGATCCTGGGCGACGTCTACATCGCGCTGACCTCCGGCCAGGAGGAGATTGGCTTTGGCCTGGCCGAGAGCAGCTCGCCGTCGGCCGATGCGGCTACGGTGGAGTTCAATCCGGCGCTGCTGCTGCCGCGCCCGCGGGTGGTGGTGACGGCTTCGGAGCTGGAAGCGCACAACGCACGGCTCGAGCGGCTGCGCAAGAAGGCCGGCCGTGCGCTGTGGGACGGCGAGCCGGAAGCGGTGGCAGAAGCGCAGGCCTGAGCCTGCGGCTTCAGTGGCAGCGCACCAGGATCGCGGTGACGTTGTCCGTGCCGCCGCCGTCCAGGGCAGCGGCGATCAGCGTGTCCACGCACTCCTGCGCGCTGCAGTCGCCCTGGTCCAGGGTCGCGGCGATGCTGGTGTCGTCCACTTCCTCGGTCAGGCCGTCGCTGCACAGCAGCAGCTGCATGCCCGAGCGTAGTTCGCCGGTCATCGTCGCCACATTGAGGTGCATCGGATCGGTGACCCCCAGTGCCTGGGTCACCACGTTGCGGTGCGGATGGGCGCGGGCCTGTTCGGCGGTCAGGTTGCCCTGTGCGACCAGTTCCTGGACGAAACTGTGGTCCTGGCTGAGCTGGGCGAGCTTGCCGGCGCGCCACAGGTAGGCGCGGCTGTCGCCTACCCAGGCCACTTCGAAACGGTTGCCCTGCACGCGCGCGGCGACCACGGTGGTGCCCATCGGCAGGGTGTCGTTGCGGCGCCGCGAAGTGCGGATGATCTCTTCGTCGGCCACGCGGATGGCCTGGGCCAGCGGCGTGCCGTTGCGGATCTCGCGCACGATCGTTTCCCGGGCCAGTGCGCTGGCCACCTCGCCACAGGCGTGCCCACCCATGCCGTCGGCCACCAGCCACAGCCCCAGTTCGCTGTCACCGTAATAGGTGTCTTCGTTGAGTTCGCGGCGCAGGCCGACGTGGGTGAGGTGTCCGAATTCGATCATGGGGGACCGCTGGCGGTCGGGTTTTGCGGTAGGTGACAACGGCATCATCGCGGGCGGCCGGACATCCGGCAAGCGCGGCCTGCGTGACCCGCATCAAGTGGTGGTTGCAACGAAATCAACAAACCGGTGGCCGATGGCTTGTCCACGGCGCGTTGTCCCCGTATCATTCGCTCCCCGGTTCGCCGGGACCACCCGGAGAGGTGGCAGAGTGGTTGAATGTACCTGACTCGAAATCAGGCAGGCGTTTATAGCGCCTCGGGGGTTCGAATCCCCCCCTCTCCGCCAGATGCAGGAACAGGCCGCCTTCGGGCGGCCTGTTTCGTTTCCGGTGTTGCGCTTGCCGGCGCCCGGCCATGGGCGAACTTCCGCGCCCCCGCTCGGCGCCTCTAAACTGCCGTCCTGTCCTTCGTGGAAATCCCCATGTCCGAGATCCTCGTCCCCGTATCCTTTGGCGAACTGCTGGACAAGATCGCCATCCTGCAGATCAAGTCCGAGCGGATGAGCGACGAGGCCAAGCTGGCCAACGTGCGCAAGGAGCTGGGCGCGCTGGAGAAGACCTGGATGTCACATCCGGCCGCGGTCAAGGACATCGCACGGCTGCGTGCCGAGCTCAAGGCGGTCAACGAGAAGCTGTGGACGATCGAGGACGACATCCGCCTCAAGGAAAAGGCCCAGGCCTTCGACGAGGAGTTCGTGCAGCTGGCGCGCAGCGTCTACTTCGAGAATGACGAGCGCGCCCGGATCAAGAAGCAGATCAACCTGGCGCTGGGCTCGTCGTACGTGGAAGAGAAGTCCTACCAGGACTACCGCGCAGGCTGAGGCTGGCCCCGCCCACTGGCACCGATCAGCGGCCGTTGTCGCTGCAGTAGCGCTCGAACGCGGCGATGGCGTCGTCCACCGTGACCAGCTCCATCACCCCGTCGAACTCGACCTTGGCGCCCCATTTGAGTTCGCTGGCCGGCTTGCCCAGGTACTTGCGCGCCGCATCGTCGTAGCGGTCCACGCAGTAGCGCCGGTCCGAGTACGGGCCGCTGCGGTGCGGGTTGCTGGCCGCATGCAGGCCCAGCACCTTGGTGCCGACCGCATTGGCGATGTGCATTGGTCCCGAGTCCGGCGTCATCAGCAGCGAGGCGCGTTCCAGCAGCGCCGGCAGTTGCTTGAGCGTGTCCTTGCCGACCAGGTCCAGCGCCGGGTGCTGCATCGCCGCCAGGATTGCGTCGGTGGTGCTGCGCTCCAGTTCGCTGCGGCCACCACACAGCACCACGCGCCAGCCACGCGAGGCGGCGTGGTCGGCCACCGCCGCGTAGCGGTCGGCATACCAGTTGCGGCGCACGTGGCTGGAGCACGGCGAGATCATCAGCACCGGGCGCCCGTCGTCGTCCCATTGCGCCCGGGCCCACTCGCGCGCGGCCAGCGGGGTGGCCAGGTCCCAGCTCACTTCGGTCTGCTGCAGGCCCAGCGGTTCGCAGAAGCTGCCGATCGCATCGAGCACATGGATACCGGGGCGGTCGGCGATGCGCTCGTTGATGAAGAGCCCATGCAGGTCCTTGGAGCGGGAGCGGTCGTAGCCGATGCGCCGGCGGGCCGGGATGAACGCCGACAGCACGTTGGCGCGGAACGCGACCTGCATCTGCAGCAGCGCATCGAAGCGGTTGGGCAGTTGCGCGCGCAGCGCCCGCATCCCGGCCAGGCCGGTGCTCTTGTCATAGGTGTGGAAGACCACGCCCGGCAGTTCCTCGAGCAGCTTGTAGCCGCCTTTGTCGATCACCCAGTGCAGGCTGGTCCCGGGCATCGCGCGCTGCAGCGTCCGCACCAGCGGCACCACATGGGTCACGTCCCCGAGCGCTGACAAACGCAAAAGGCACAGGGATGAGGACGTCTGGGGCATGGTGTTGTTAGACTCGAAGGAATGGTCGCATTTGACGCCACTGAAGCGCTGACGCCTTGCCGCGAGGGCCGCGGATATGGGGCCATTCTGTTCGACCGCGAACGGCTGCGGCAAGCCGACGCCTCGCTGTTTTCGCCCACGCACTGGGGCGAGAAGGCGCGGCCGGTAGGCGATGGCGGACGCGGTGGCGCCTGGTTCGTCGAGGCGCCGTTCGGTCCGTGCGTGCTGCGCCACTACCTGCGTGGCGGCCTGGCCGCACGGCTCAGTCATGACCTCTACCTGTGGCAGCGTGCCGACCGCACCCGCAGCTTCGCCGAGTTCCGGCTGATGCGTGCGCTGCTGGCCCGCAAGCTGCCGGTGCCGCGGCCGCTGGCGGCCTTCTACATGCGCGAGGGCGTGCGCTACCGCGCTGCGATCCTGATGGAACGGCTGGAGGGCGTGCGCTCGCTGGCCGACCGCGCGCTGGTGGCTGGTCGCGGCGCGCCGTGGGAAGAGGCCGGGCGCCTGATCGCGTGCTTCCATCGCGCCGGCCTGGACCACGCCGACCTCAACGCACACAACATCCTCTTCGATGCCAACGGCCATGGCTGGCTGATCGATTTCGACCGCAGCCAGCTGCGCATCCCGGCCACGCGCTGGCGCGAGCGCAACCTCAAGCGCCTGCTGCGTTCGCTGTTGAAGCTGCGCGGCGAGCGCAGCCGCGAGGACGTGGAGAAGGACTACGCCCGCCTGCGTCGTGCCTACGACCTGGCCTGGAGCCGGGGCTACTGATGGACTGGGCGCTGCGCTTCCTGGGCGTGGGCAATGCATCGGCGGTGGAGCTCGGATCACCCAATGCGGTGATCGAGCGCGATGGCCAGCCGTGGCTGGCGATCGACTGCGGCGGCGAAGGCCTGACCGCCTACCAGGCCCGATACGGCGCGCTGCCCTCGGCGGTGTTCGTCACCCACGTGCACCTGGACCACGTTGCAGGCTTCGAGCGCCTGTTCGTCGGCAGCTACTTCAATCCAGAGCTGCGCGGGCGGATCCGGCTGTACGTGCCGGCGACCGTGGTGCCGCTGCTGCACCGGCGGGTGGCCGACTACCCCAATGTGCTTGCCGAGGGCGGGGCGAACTTCTGGGATGCGTTCCAGCTGATCCCGGTCGGCGATGCGTTCTGGCACGAGGAGCTGCGGCTGGAGGTATTCCCGGTGCGCCATCACTGGCCGGAAACGGCCTATGGCCTGCGCCTGCGCCAGTCGCTGGTGTGGACCGGCGATACCCGCCCGATCCCGGAGATGCTGGCGCGCTTTGCCGACGCCGGCGAACTGATCGCCCATGACTGCGGTCTGCTTGGCAACCCCTCCCATACCGGGGTGGAGGACCTGGAGCGCGAGTACGACGCCAGGCTGCGCGCGCGCATGGTGCTGTACCACTACGCCAGTGCGGCGGACGGGGAGGCGATGCGCGCACGCGGGCATCGTGTCGCCATGCCGGGTGAATGCCTGGCGCTGGCGGCGCCTGCGGCCTGATTCCCGCGCCGAGGCGTGCAGGGAACGAAAGTCCGGGCCCAGAAAGGGTGGAAGCCCCGCCGGCTGACCTCGGCGCCCGCGTCGATCGATACCGTTGCTGCCTTCCGGCCCTGGCGGGATTTTCGACCTAGCGTCGCGAGGGGCCGACGGGGCCTCCATAGACGCGGGCCGCGCTGAGCGCGGCCCGGGTTTTGTTCATCCGTACATGTGGGTACGGACGGGGCGGGTAAACCCGCAAGTCTGGCGGAGAGAGGGGGATTCGAACCCCCGAAGCGCGGTTTAGACGCTTACACACTTTCCAGGCGTGCTCCTTCAACCACTCGGACACCTCTCCGGGTCCTGCCAAAGGTCCGTGGACCCCGGCAGGGCCGCAGATTCTATAGGTCCGCGGGCTTTGCCACAAGCACGATTTTCACGACCGGGGTGGGTGTTGACGGCCATGGCACAATGGCGATTCAGATGAAGACGGTTGCCCGATGTCCTATCTCGTCCTAGCCCGCAAGTGGCGTCCGAAGCGTTTTGCAGAACTGGTGGGCCAGGAGCACGTGGTCCGCGCACTGAGCAATGCGCTGGACAGCGGGCGCGTGCACCACGCCTTCCTGTTCACGGGTACCCGCGGCGTGGGCAAGACCACCATCGCCCGCATCTTCGCCAAGTCGCTGAACTGCGAGCATGGCACCAGCGCCGACCCGTGCGGCCAGTGCGCCGCCTGCCAGGACATCGACGCCGGCCGCTACATCGACCTGCTGGAGATCGACGCCGCGTCCAACACCGGCGTGGATGACGTGCGCGAGGTGATCGAGAACGCCCAGTACATGCCCAGTCGGGGCAAGTACAAGGTCTACCTGATCGACGAGGTGCACATGCTGTCCAAGGCAGCGTTCAACGCGCTGCTGAAGACGCTGGAGGAGCCGCCGGAGCACGTGAAGTTCCTGCTGGCCACCACCGACCCGCAGAAGCTGCCGGTGACCGTGCTCAGCCGCTGCCTGCAGTTCAACCTCAAGCGCCTGGACGAGGAGCAGATCCGCGGACAGATGACCAGGATCCTCGGTGCCGAGGGCATCGAGTCGGATCCGTCGGCGATCGCGCAGCTGGCCAAGGCCGCCGATGGTTCGCTGCGCGACGGCCTCTCGCTGCTGGACCAGGCCATCGCCTATGCCGGCGGCGCGCTGCGCGAGGACGTGGTGCGGACCATGCTCGGCACCGTGGACCGCACCCAGGTCGGGGCGATGCTCGACGCGCTGGCCGATGGCGATGGCGTGCGCCTGCTGCAGGTGGTCGCCACCCTGGCTGAATTCTCGCCGGACTGGAGCGGGGTGCTGGAGGCGCTGGCCGAGGCCCTGCATCGCACCCAGGTGAGGCAGCTGGTGCCCGAAGCCGCCGTGGCCGGCGATGGCGTGGACATGGCCGCGTTCGCCACCCGCCTGCGCCCGGAAGTGGTGCAGCTCTGGTACCAGATGGCGCTGTCCGGCCGTCGCGACCTGCACCTGGCCCCCAGTCCGCGTGCCGGCTTCGAGATGGCGGTGCTGCGCATGCTCGCCTTCCGTCCGACCGGCGGCATCCCCGGCGTGCCCAAGGAAGGCATGCCGGCGGCCGACCCCGTGCCGGCAGCGCCGACCCGCGCCGCTGCACCGGTGGAGGCAAGCCCGGCTCCGGCAGTTCCGGCGCCCGAGCCGTCGCTGCCGAAGCAGGCGCCGGTTGTTCCGGTAGCCCCGGTGGCCGAACCGGCTGCAAGCGGAAACGATGCGCCGCCATGGGAAATCCCCGGCCGCAATGCCGCCTCGCGCGAAGACGAGGCGCTGGCCGCCGCGCTGGCGCCCGCGCCCGAAGCTGCCATGGCCGCGCCCTGGCCCGACGAGCCGCAGGCCCGTCCTGCGCCTGCCGCGCCGGCTCCTGCGCAGGTGCCGGCTGCGGCCGCCGTGTCGCAGGACGCCGATGGCATGTTCGTACTGGGCAACGCCGAGCAGTGGCTGGACCTGGTCGCCGCCAGTGGCCTAACCGGCCCTTCGCGACAGCTGGCAGCCAATTCCGCCTTCGTCCGTTACGAACGCGGCACCCTGCGCCTGGCGCTGTCGCCGGGTTTTGAATACCTGCAGTCGGAACGTTCGGTGGGCGACCTGTCACAGGCGCTGGCCAGGGCCTTGGGCCAGGCACCGAAGATCGTCATCGAGACCGGACGTGCCGACGCCGAAACCCTGCACGAGCGCGCTGACCGCCAGCGCGGCGAGCGGCAGAGCGCGGCCGAGACCGCGTTCATGGCAGACCCGACGGTGCAGCTGCTGGTGCAGCAGCATGGCGCGCGGGTCGTGCCTGATTCCATCCGTCCCTTTGAAGAGTGAACGAACATGCGTGGCAATATCGCCCAACTGATGCAGCAGGCGCAGAAGATGCAGGAAAACCTGCAGCGCGCCCAGGAAGAACTGGCCAAGCTCGAGGTCACCGGCAGCGCCGGCGCGGGCATGGTCAGCGTGACCCTCACCGGCGCCAAGGAGTGCCGCAAGGTGCGCATCGACCCGAGCATCCTGTCCGACCAGGAGATGGTCGAGGACCTGATCGCCGCTGCCTTCAACGACGCCTCCAACAAGGTCGACGTCGAATCCAAGGCCCGTATGGGCTCGGCCACGGCCGGCATGCAGCTGCCGCCGGGCATGAAGCTGCCGTTCTGACCGGCACCGGCGGCCCGGTGCCGCCGATCTTGTCGTACCTGCGCGCGAAGCCTCCGGGTTTCGCGCGTGCGTTTCACGGAGTGGATGACCGATGAGCGTGCCGCTGCTCGAACAACTGATCGAGGCCTTCCGGGTGCTGCCCGGCGTGGGGCAGAAGACCGCGCAGCGCATGGCCTACCACGTGCTCGAGCGCGAGCGCGAGGGCGGCCAGCGGCTGTCCTCGGCGCTGGCTGCGGCGATCGAGCGCATCGGCCACTGCGTGCAGTGCCGTGACTTCAGCGAGAGCGAGGTGTGCCCGGTGTGCGCCAGCGCCAGCCGCGAGCGCCAGCAGCTGTGCGTGATCGAATCGCCGGCCGATCGTCTGGCGATCGAGCACGCCACCGGCTACCGCGGCCTGTATTTCGTGCTGCAGGGACGGTTGTCGCCGCTGGACGGCATAGGCCCGCGCGAACTGGGCCTGGACCAGCTCGAGCAGCGCCTGCAGCAGGGCGAGGTGCAGGAACTGATCATCGCCACCAACTCCACCGTCGAGGGCGAGGCCACCGCGCACTACCTGGCGCAGCTGGCACGTCGCCACCACGTGCGCCCGAGCCGGCTCGCCCAGGGGCTGCCGCTGGGGGGCGAACTGGAATACGTGGATCGCGGCACGCTGTCGCATGCCTTCGGCAGCCGCAGCGAAGTGCCCGAATAAGCCCGCGTTGCGCAGCGCGTGCGCACGCCTTGCGCGAGCGTCTAAGCTGTCGGCTGGTTTCCCGATGTGACTTCCGCCATGACCGACACCGACACGATCTTCGGCAAGATCATCCGCCGCGAAATTCCCGCCACCATCGTCTACGAGGACGAGGACGTGCTGGGCTTCAAGGACATCGCACCGCAGGCGCCGGTGCACGTGCTGTTCATTCCCAAGAACGAGGTCATCCCGACCCTTGATGACTTGACCCCGGAGCAGGGGGCGCTGGTCGGCAAGCTGGTGGTCGCCGCCGCCGCCTATGCCCGCGAGCAGGGCCTGCACAAGGATGGCTACCGGGTGGTCATGAACTGTCGCGAGCACGCCGGGCAGACCGTGTTCCACATCCACCTGCACCTGCTGGCCGGCGCGCCGCTGGGACGCTTCGGCACCCCCTGATCCGTCCAGGTTGCGGATACGAAAACGCCGCCCTGGGGCGGCGTTTTGCGTTGTTGTCGGGGAGATGTGCTCACCACCAGCCGCGATAGCCCCAGCCCCAGCGCGGGCCCCACGCCGGGCCCCACGGGCCATAGGGATAGGCCGGAACGACCTCCACCTCGCGCTGCACCGGCCACAGGTAGACCACGTCGGCCTGCAGGCGCGGCAGCTGGTAGTCGTACTCACCGATACGGGTGGTTTCATAGCCGGTGACGCGGCCGATGAAGGTCACGTCGCGGCCGGGCTCGAACACCGCCGGATCATAGAAACCCGCACGGCAGGCCAGGAAACGGCCGTCGCTGGCATCGCTGGAAGCGGTCACCGGGCGGCCGGTGCCGTTGAGCGGGCGCGAAATCAGCTGGAAGCAGGTTTCGCCCGGGCCCGGGGTGGTTTCGATGATGCGACCGCCCCAGCGCACCGGCGTGCCGGTCTGCTGTTGGGCCACCGAGTCGCGTGGCGAAACCTCGCTGAACTGGCCTTGCAGCGGCTTGGGGGCGGTGGCGCAGGCCGCCAGCGTCAGCGTGGCGACGAGGGGAAGCAGATGGCGGATCTTCATGGACGTGCTCCGGGGTTCGGTCGGTGCCTGCGCAGGTCACGCAACAATGAAGCAGGCTGGGGATCGGCGCCAGCGTAGCGTGCGGCAGCGAAACGCCCGCTGAGTGCGACCAGCCCCGGATCCGGGGCGATGGCATCGACGCGGCGCGCCCATTCCAGTGCCGGCTCGTGCGGCTGCCGGCCCAGGCCGCGGCGGGCATAACGGCGCCCGAGATGGTGCCAGGCGCGCAGCAGCGGATCGCGCTCGCGTTCGCCGCGGGCCAGCAGCCACGCCATCCAGCCGAGCATCGCCGCCGCAGCCAAAGCGAACAGGGCGATGAGGTGGGAGGGCTCCAACCGCTCGATTCCCAGTGGGCGCAACATGCGCTGCTGGCGCTCGGCATCGAAGGAAAGCACCAGCTCGTTCCAGCCGCGACGCATCCAGTCGGCGAACTGGGTCACTTGCAGCAAGCGGTCGCCAAGGGTCACGGCGCCCTCGGCACCGCCCTGGCCCAGCCGGTTCTCCAGCGTGTCGTAGATGCGCTCGGGGGCGACCGCCGCGGTCGGGTCAACCCGCACCCAGCCGCGTTCCGGCAGCCACACCTCGGCCCAGGCATGGGCATCCATGCGCCGCACCACCCAGTAATCGCCGAAGCGGTTGCGCACGCCGCCGGCATAGCCGGTGACCACGCGTGCGGGAATGCCGGCGCTGCGCATCAGCACCACGAAGGCCGAGCTGAAGTGTTCACAGAAGCCGGCCTTGTGCTGGAACAGGAACTCGTCCACGCCATGGCGGCCGGGTAGCGGGGTGGAAAGGGTGTAGCCGAACTCGGCGCGGATCCAGGCCAGTGCGCGGTTGACGATCGCGGCATCATCGGCGCCGGCCTGTTGCCGCCACTGCTGGCCCAGGACGCGGGTACGCGGGTTGAACCCCTCCGGCAGGGCCAGCGCCTGGCGTCGGGACGCCGCGGACAGTTCGGGCTGGAACTGGACCGGCGCGGCCGACTGCAGGTGCCACCGGGTCATCGCGCTCAACGGGCGATGGCTGTACAGGCTGTAGTCGGCATCCAGGCGCGTGCCTTCGGGCGGCTGCAGCGGCAGGTCCAGGGCCACCAGCTGGCGGCTGTCGGTGGGCTCGTATTCGATGCGGTAATCCCAGCGCGGGGCACCGGGCACGGTAGGGGGCGGTTCGCGCTCCGGACGCCAGCGCGGCCGGCGCCAGCTGCGTCCATCGAAATCGGTGAGTACCGGCCCCCGCCAGTAACGCTGCTGCGGCTCGGGCACCGGGCCGAAGAACTGCGCACGCAGCGCCGGCGAGTCATCGGCCATCAGGTCGATCCATTCGCCCGGATGCATCGAGTCGGACAGGCCCGGACGGGCGAGGGTGCGTTCGGGGATGCCCCACAGCGGCGTCGCCAGTCGCGGGAACAGCCAGAACGCGGCCAGCGCCAGTGGCAGGGCCAGCAGTACCAGGCGGCCGATGCCGCGCAGGTGTTCACCGGGCGCGGCGGTGGCGCCGCGGCCTTCCTCGTCGGCCATGCACTGCAGCGTCCACAGCGCGCTGAGCACGGCGGCGATGGCCAGCGCGAGGGTCAACGGGCCCTGGTCGAGCAGGAAGGCCGAGAACGGCGCGAACAGGGCGAAGCCGAGGAGGCTACGGGCATCGCGCAGGCTGCGCAGTTCCGAGGACTTGATCGCCAGCATCGCCGCCAGCAGTGCGCAGCCGGTGTCGCGCCCGGGACGTGCGCCCATCTGCCAGTAGATCAGGCCCAGCATCGCCAGGACCAGCAGTGCGCGCAGCACTGCCGGCAGCGGCCGCCGCCAGGACAGCGCTGCGACAGCCGCCGCAACCAGCCCGAAGCCGCTGGCCAGCAGCGAAGGCAGCTGCAGCAGCAACGGCAGCAGTGCCAGTGCCGTGGTCACCAGGCTGCGGTTGCGGTTGCCCGGTGAAAGGGGCACGGGCGCGTCAGTCATGGGGCAGCAGCGCCAGGGCGCGCAGGCACAGGTGGCGGTGCGCATCGCCATTGCCCGGTCCGAACGGCAACTGGCCGGGCAGGTTGAGCCGGTAGCGACGGTTCTCGCGTTCGGCCTCGTTGACCCAGCGCGCCAGGCGCGCGATGCGCTGCTCCGGTGGCATCGGAACGAGGGCGTGCCAGTCCAGCGTCAGCTCCAGGCCCAGCGGACGCTCGTACTCGCGGACCAGCAGGGAGTCACGCCGTGCCGAATGCTTCCAGGAGATGGCCTGGAGGGCGTCGCCGGGACGATAGCTGCGCAACTGCTGGAGTTCCTCGCCCAGCGGATGGGCCCGGGTGCGGGCGGCGGCGCCATCGCTCTCGGGCAGTGGCGGTCCCGCCTTTTCAGCTCTGGGGTAGACCAGCAACGGGGTTTCCGGCCACACCCAGGCCCAGGCGCGGACCAGGCCCAGTGGCTGGGTGGTGGAGATGCGGACGCGCTGCAGGTCCAGCCAGCCGCGTTGTCGGGTCGGCAGGAACAGGTCGACCTCAATGCGCGACTCGTCCAGGTCCGCGTGCACCGGTTCGGCGCCGGGGTGCTCCAGCCGCAATCCGCGCCGCATGCGTGCATCGTCGCGGGCCAGGGTCAGCCGGAGCTTGATCGGAGAACCGGCCGGCACCGGTTCGGCCGACATTGCTTCCAGCCGGAGTCCGGACAGCTGCAGGTGGGCCATGATGGTGCTGGCAATGCCGATCGCCGAGAGCAGCAGCGCCAGCAGCAACGCCGGGTTGTTGTTGTAGTTCAAGGCGCCCAGCAGCATCACCAGCAACAGCAGCGCGACGAACCAGCCAAAGCCGGTGGGCAGTACGTAGATGCGGTTGCGGCGCAACTGGACCGGCAGCGGCTCGGTCGCGCGCGGCCGGGCCAGCAACTGCAGTGCCTGCCAGCGTGCACGCAACGCCCGCCGCATCAGTCCACCTGCACGCTGTGCAGGATCGCGCGGGCCAGGGCGGGATCGGAAGAGGATTCGGCTTCAGCCACCAGCCGATGGCCAGCCACGGCCACGAACAGCGCCTGCACGTCCTCGGGCAGTACGTGATTGCGGCCGAGCAGCAGCGCATACGCACGCGCGGCACGCAGCAGGGCGATGCCGGCGCGCGGCGACAGGCCCACGCGCACGCCTGCATGCTGGCGGCTGCGGGTCAGCAGCGCCTGCACGTAGTCAATCAGTGCCTCGCTGGCATGGACCTGTTGCACGGCCGCACGCAGGGTACGCACGTCGTCGTCGGACAGTTGCGGGATGGCCCGGGAGATCAGGTCGCGGCGATCGCTGCCGGCAAGCAGGGCGCGCTCGGCCTCGGGATTCGGGTAGCCCAGCGCCAGCCGCAGCAGGAAGCGGTCCAGCTGCGAGTCCGGCAACGGGAAGGTGCCAGACAGGTCTACCGGATTCTGCGTGGCGATGACGAAGAACGGATCTGGCAACGCATGGGTCACGCCGTCGAGCGTCACCTGGTGCTCGGCCATCGCCTCGAGCAGGGCACTCTGGGTACGCGGTGGCGCGCGGTTGATCTCGTCGGCGAGCAGGACATGGGTGAACACCGGGCCGGGATGGAACTGGAACTGCCGCGTCTGCGCATCGTAGACCGACACGCCCAGCACATCGGCCGGCAGCAGGTCGGAGGTGAACTGCACGCGCTGGAACCCAAGGCCCAGCGTGGATGCCAGGGCGTGTGCCAACGTGGTCTTGCCCAGACCGGGCAGGTCCTCGATCAGCAGGTGCCCGTCGGAGAGCAGGGCGACGAACGCCAGCCGGACCTCGTGCGGTTTACCCAACACCAGCGAGTTGACCTGCTCCTGGGCGCGTTGAAGGGCCCTTCGCAACGCATCAGTTAGGATTCCCTGTTCATGAGGCGCGGTAGACATGTGTCGTCTCGTGTCGATGGGTCCAAGGGAGTGTAAAGGCCAATGCAGAGGGAACAACGGGCACGGACGATCTTCATGACGCTGTGGGCAATCGTCACCGCCGCCAAGCTGGTGGTGGCTGCACGCCTGCCGCTGTTCGTGGACGAAGCGTTCTACTGGCAGGAAGGCCAGCATCTGGCAGCGGCCTATTCGGACCTGCCCGGACTCACCGCATGGCTGGCGCGGCTGGGCGTGGAGATCGGTGGCCAGCATGTGCTGGCACTGCGCCTGCCGTTCCTGGTCATTGCCGCATTGCTGCCGTGGTTGATCGTGCGCATCTCCGCGCGCTGGTTCGGCGCGGTGGCTGGCTGGCAGGCCGGCGCACTGACCTCGCTGATGCCGCTGTCGGCCACGCTCGGCATCCTTGCCGTTCCCGACGTGCCGCTGGCACTGGCCTCGGTGCTGTGCCTGGATGCCGGTGCGCGACTGCTGCGCCAGGTCGATGCCTCCGGCGCGATCAACCTGGCACTCGGCTTGCTGATCGGCGCGCTCAGCCACTACCGTTTCATCGGTGTGATCGGCGTGGGTTTCATCGCATTGCTGCTGCTGCCGGAAGGGCGGCGCATGCTGCGGGATCCGCGGGTGTGGGTGGCGCTGGCCTTCGGCGTGCTGGCGTGGTTGCCACTGCTGGCCTGGAACGCCGACAACCATGATGCCGGCCTGAAATTCCAGCTGGTCGAACGCCATCCGTGGCAGTTCGAATGGACCGGCCTGTGGTTCCTGTTGATCCAGCCGCTGCTGGTGACGCCACTGCTGTGCATCGCACTGTGGAAGGTGGCCATCGCCGGGGCGCGCGATGGCGGCGGCACGCGTGTGCAGTGGCGGTATTTCGCGCTGGTCGGTGGCGTCTCCACGCTGGCGATCTTCGTGCTGGGCTTCTTCACCGACGTGGAGCGCATCAGTTTCCACTGGCCGCTGCCGGGTTACTTCGCGCTGCTGGTGGCCGCGCCGGTAGTGCTGCATGGATGGTCGCGGCGCCTGCGCCGCATCACCCTGTGGGTGGCCGGGACTGGCCTGGCCTGCGCGTTTGGTTATTACCTCGTGGCAGCAACCCCGGCAATGCGCGAGGAGCTGGTCGGCAACAAGTACTACCCACGCAACTTCGCCGGCTGGGATCCGTTGGCCGCTGCGGTGCGCGAGGAGCTGGCGCGCATGCCCGAGGGCACCCGGGTACTGGCCAGCAACTTCAAGATCGGGGCCGAGCTGGGCTTCCAGCTGCGTGATCCATCCATCCGCGTCCTGCCGCATGAGCTCAACGACCATCACGGGCGCACGGCGCAGCTCGCGCAGTGGGGGCTGCTCCATGACGGTGCGTGGCAGCACCCGCAATTGCTGGTGCTTGCTCCCGGTGACCAGCGCTATCGCGACCTGCTGGTGCGCTACCACGCCGTGTGCGAAATGGTCGGCCCTCTGCCGCCACCGCGGGTGGTTTCCAGCGACCACGGCTACCAGCGTTTCCTGTTGTTCGCATTGCCGGAAAAGCGTGTCGAGGGACCCTGCGTGACACCGGCGATGGCGTGGATCGATACCCCGCTGCCGAATGCGAAGGTGGACGAAAAGCTGGAAATCGCAGGCTGGGCATTCAAGGATGGCGTGGGCCTGTCGCGGGTCGAACTGCTGCTCGATGGCGTGGTGGTGGCCGAAGCCGAATACGGCATCGCCTACGACGTCACCGGCTTCTGGGAGATATCCACCGACCCGCAGCACCCCAACGTCGGTTTCCGCGCCACGCTGGACCTGTCTGGCCAGGCGCCTGGGCGCCACTGGCTTGGCCTGCGCCTGCACGGCAACGACGGCAGCGTCGAGGACTGGGCCGAGCAGCCGCTACGCATCCGCTAACACACGGTGCCTCCTCCGAGGTTGCCTTAGGGCAGGGTGAAGCCGGCCTGGCGCAGCAGTCGTGACAAGGCGATCAGTGGCAGGCCCACCAGGGCGGTCGGGTCCGAGGTGCGGATGGCGTCGAACAGGCTGATGCCCAGACCTTCGCACTTGAAGCTGCCGGCGCAGTCCAGCGGTTGTTCGGCCTCGATATAGCTGGCGATTTCTTCGCGGCCGAGCTGACGGAAATGCACTTCGGTGGTATCGAGCGCGTCCCAGCTTGCGCCCGGTCCGTGCAGGTGCACGGCGGTGTGGAAGCGCACCACGCCCCCGGACATGGCCGCCAGTTGCGCACGTGCGGAAGCGGCATCGCCGGGCTTGCCCAGCGGGTGGCCGTCCAGGTCGGCGACCTGGTCCGAGCCGATTACCCAGGCGCCGGGGGAGGTGGCTGCCGCCGCCATTGCCTTTTCCCTGGCCAGGCGTTGCGCCAGCACGACCGGCGGCTCGCCCTCGCGAGGCTGTTCATCAACGTCAGGGCGTGCGCAGTCGAACGGCAGGCGCAGCCGCTCCAGCAGTTCCCGACGATAGACCGAGGTCGAGGCGAGGATCAGGGAAGCCATTGCAGTCCTTGGGTGCGGGGCCCGCAGTCTGCGTTCGGGGCCCCGGGTCAGGCAATCGTCAGCAGGGCATTTGACAGTGCCTTGACCCATCCTTAAAATTCAGCGGCTTATGTCCGCGAACGTGCCCGAAATGCTGGATGCCTGGCGGATGGTCGCAGCGCGTAGGCGCTTCGACGGCCAGGTTCCCCTGGCTGAGTTGACCCGCCTGCAAGGACTGGTCGCCGATACCGATGGCGAGTGTCGATTCGCACTCGAATTCGGTCGCGACGAGGTATTGCGGGTATCCTATGTCGAACTGTCCATCGATACCGCGCTGCCGCTGACCTGTCAGCGCAGCCTGCAGCGTTTCCTGTTGCCGGTCTCGGTTGTGCAGCGTCTCGGTCTGATCCGGGACGAGGAAGAGGAGTCCTCGCTGCCGCCGGATTACGAAGCGCTGCTGGTGCCGGAAGACGGCAACCTGCGGCCGCTGGACCTGGTGGAAGATGAACTCGTGCTGGCGGTGCCGGTGGTGCCGTTGTCCCCCGAAGGGGATGCGGTCGACCAGGAATGGGCGCCGCCGCAGGAAGAAGTTGGCAAGGCCAGCCCGTTCGCGGCGCTGGCGGCATTGAAGAAGAAACAATAGCAGCCGGTTGTCGTCGGCGGCTGCGGCGAAAGCAAAGAGTGCCGGGCGCTGGCGTCCTGTGCGACGAAACGACGAAGCAAAACGAACCGAGTTTGGAGCAATCCCATGGCTGTGCAGAAATCCCGTGTTACCCCGTCCCGCCGCGGCCAGCGCCGTTCGCATGACGCCCTGAGCGCCAAGCAGCTGTCGACCGATCCGACCACCGGTGAAGTGCATCTGCGTCACCACGTCACCGCCGACGGTTTCTACCGTGGCAAGAAGGTGATCTCGACCAAGGCCGACTCGGTCGTCGAAGAAGATTGATCCGTAAGGGCCGCCATCCGTCCGGATGGTGGCCCTTGCTCCTTTCTTCGGGGTTGCCGCATGGCCGCCCCTGCAACAGGAACAAGCATGAGCAAGCGGATCTACTCGAGGATCGCGGGCACCGGTAGCTATTTGCCCGAGAAGGTGTTGACCAACGACGATCTGGCCAGGATTGTCGACACCAACGACGAGTGGATCCAGACGCGCACCGGTATCCGCGAGCGGCACATGGCTGCCGAGGGCGAGACCACCGGCGACCTGGGCTACAACGCCGCATTGCGTGCGCTGGAAGCGGCCGGGATCGAAGCGTCGCAGCTTGACATGATCGTGGTGGGCACCACCACGCCTGACCTGATTTTCCCGTCCACCGCCTGCCTGATCCAGGCGCGGCTGGGCGCGACCGGCTGCGCGGCGTTCGACGTCAACGCGGCCTGTTCCGGTTTCCTGTACGCGCTGAGCATCGCCGACAAGTTCATCCGCAGTGGCGACGCCCGCCATGTGCTGGTGATCGGTGCCGAAACCCTGACCCGCATCGTCGACTGGAGCGACCGCACCACGTGCGTGCTGTTCGGCGACGGCGCTGGCGCGGTCGTGCTCAAGGCCGATGAGGAAACCGGCATCCTCAGCACCCACCTGCATGCCGATGGCAGCAAGAAGGAGCTGCTGTGGAACCCGGTGGGCGTCTCCGTGGGCTTCAAGGAAGGCCCCGGCGGTGGCGGCACCATCAACATGAAGGGCAACGACGTGTTCAAGTACGCCGTCAAGGCGCTGGACTCGGTGGTTGACGAAACCCTTGAGGCCAACGGGCTGGACAAGTCCGACCTGGACTGGCTGATCCCGCACCAGGCGAACCTGCGCATCATCGAGGCCACCGCCAAGCGGCTGGACATGTCGATGGACCAGGTAGTGGTCACCGTCGACCGCCACGGCAATACCTCGTCCGGCTCGGTGCCGCTGGCGCTGGATGAAGCGGTGCGTTCGGGCCGTGTCGAGCGCGGGCAACTGCTGCTGCTGGAAGCTTTCGGTGGCGGCTTCACCTGGGGCTCGGCGCTGCTGCGCTACTGATTCCCTGGCGCGGCGTCGTCCGCCAGCACCTTTGATGTTTTGGACAGGCCTGCCCGGTTTCCGGCGCGGGCTTTCGTCATGCATGGATTTTTCCCGTGGAATGGAATCCAGTGCTGCGCCGCTGCCCGTACGAAACGGACGTGTGACAGTTTCAGTGCATGTTGTTTCATGCGGCCGGGCAGGGCGATGGTCGTGCGGTTGATCCCCGTCCAGCAATCCGCCATCCGTTGTGATCAAGGGCGATCGGGCGGCAGGGCCCTGCCCGCAGGGTATTTACGGCCCTCTGCGAGCGATGCTGCATACTGGGTAGTACAGACGTATACGGGTTTTCGCCCTTATGATGCCCCGCTCGATTTTGCAGGCGAACCACGCGTGACCGAATCCACACTAGCCTTTGTTTTTCCCGGCCAGGGATCCCAGTCGCTCGGCATGCTGGCCGATCTGGCCCAGCAGCACCCCGAGGTGCTCGAGACCTTCCAGGAAGCTTCCGAAGGTGCGGGCGTGGACCTGTGGGCGATCTCGCAGGACGGCCCGGAAGACATGCTCAACCGCACCGAATACACCCAGCCGGCGCTGCTGGCCGCGGGTATCGCGGTATGGCGCCTGTGGAATGCCGGGCGCGTGCACCGCCCGTCGGTTCTGGCAGGCCACAGCCTGGGCGAATACACCGCTCTGGTCGCCGCTGGTGCACTGTCTCTGCCCGATGGCGCCAGGCTGGTGCGCCTGCGTGGCCAGCTGATGCAGGAAGCCGCTCCCGCCGGCGTGGGCGCGATGGCCGCCGTGCTCGGCGCCGACGATGCCGTGGTGCAGGACGTCTGTACGCAGGCCTCCGGCAGCCAGGTCGTCGTGCCGGCCAACTTCAATTCCCCGGGCCAGATCGTGATCGGTGGCGACGCCGAAGCGGTGGACCGCGCCCTGTCGCTGCTGGCCGAACGCGGCGTGCGCAAGGCGGTGAAGCTGGCGGTGAGCGTGCCCTCGCACACCCCGCTGATGCGCGAGGCGGCCGACCGCCTGGCCGTGGCCATGGCTGACCTGCAGTGGCAGGTGCCGGCGCTGCCGGTGGTGCAGAACGTTGATGCCCAGGTGCACGACAGCGTGGACGCCATCCGTGATGCGCTGGTTCGCCAGCTGTACCTGCCGGTGCGCTGGACAGAATGCGTGCAGGCGCTGGCCGCGCGCGGCGTGACCCGCGTGGCCGAATGCGGCCCGGGCAAGGTCCTGACCGGCCTGGTCAAGCGCATCGACAAGTCGCTTGAGGCACGCGCCCTGGGTTCGGCGGCCGAACTGGCCGCTGCGCAGGACGAGTGGGTCCACTGAGTCACCCGGCCGCCACGGCGGCCATCGGCATTCACGACCGGCGCCGGCAGCAAGGCCAGCGCCCGCCATCGAGGGAACATGCATGAACAAGCCATTGCAGGGTGAGATTGCCTTGGTCACCGGTGCCAGCCGCGGCATCGGTGCCGCCATCGCCGACGAACTGGCCGCGCAGGGCGCGACCGTCATCGGCACCGCCACCACCGAATCCGGCGCTGCCGCCATTGGCGAGCGACTGGCTGCCGTCGGGGGGCATGGTCGCGCGCTGAACGTGACCGAGCCGGGCGCGGTCGAGGCACTGATCGATTCGGTATCCAAGGAATTCGGCGCCGTCACCATCCTGGTCAACAACGCCGGCATCACCCGCGACAACCTGCTGATGCGGATGAAGGACGAGGACTGGCAGGCCATCCTCGATACCAACCTCACCAGCGTCTACCGCACTTCCAAGGCGGTGATGCGCGGCATGATGAAGGCGCGCAAGGGCCGCATCATCAACATCGCCTCGGTGATCGGCGTGACCGGCAATGCCGGACAGGCCAACTACGCCGCGGCCAAGGCCGGCATCATTGCCTTCTCCAAGTCGCTGGCCAAGGAAATCGGCTCGCGCGGTGTGACCGTCAACGTGGTCGCGCCGGGCTTCATCAACACCGACATGACCAAGGACCTGCCCGAGGACGCGAAGACCGCGATGCTCGGCCAGATCGCGCTGGGCCGCCTCGGCGACCCGGCAGACATCGCGCGTGCGGTAGCGTTCCTGGCCGGTCCGTCGGCCAGCTACATCACCGGCGAAACCCTGCATGTGAATGGCGGCATGTACATGCCGTGAGCAGGAGGCGCAGGGATCGCGCTTAAGTGGCTGATCGAACGGAGTTTAAGCAGCGATGCAAGGCCCGGGCGCTTTCCACTACACTATCCAAGCGGCTGTCGCAGGACGATGGCCTTTTCGAACAACCCCTACTCCATCTGGAGCGATATCCAATGAGCACCATCGAAGAACGCGTCAAGAAGATTGTTGTTGAACAGCTTGGCGTCAAGGAAGAGGAAGTCACCACCAACGCATCGTTCGTCGATGACCTGGGCGCCGACTCGCTGGACACCGTCGAGCTGGTGATGGCTCTGGAAGAAGAGTTCGAGTGCGAGATCCCGGACGAAGAAGCCGAGAAGATCACCTCGGTGCAGCAGGCCATCGACTACGTCAAGGCCCACGTCAAGGCCTGATGCCTGCCTTGGACGCGGCCGGGGCACAGGCACCGTCCGCGTTGCAAATCCATGGGGCCGCTGATGCGGCCCTGTGCTTTTAAGCGTCAACCCGCCCGATCCGGGGTCAGGAGAATCTGCTAATGAGTCGTCGTGTCGTCGTTACCGGCCTGGGCATGGTGTCGCCGCTGGGCAATGATCTGGCCAGCAGCTGGGAAGGCATCATCAATGGACGTTCGGGTATCGGCCCGATCACGCAGATCGATGCGTCGCAGTTCACCACCAGGATCGCCGGCGAGGTGAAGGGTTTCGACATCACTGCCGAAAACCCGCTGTACGGCAAGTACCAGGTGTCCGCCAAGGACGCCAAGAAAATGGACTCCTTCATCCACTACGGCCTGGGCGCCGCCTTCATGGCGCTGCACGATGCCGGGCTGGAGATCACCGGAGCCAATGCCGAACGCGTGGGTGCCATCATCGGCGCCGGCATCGGCGGCCTGCTGGGGATCGAGGAGCAGACCATCAAATTCCACGAGGGCGGCGCGCGCAAGATTTCGCCGTTCTATGTGCCCAGCACCATTATCAACATGCTGCCGGGCCAGCTGAGCATCATCACCGGGTTGAAGGGGCCGTCGTTCTCGGCGGTGTCGGCCTGCGCCACCTCCAACCATTCCATCGGCACCGCGATGCGCATGATCCAGTACGGCGATGCCGACGTCATGATCGCCGGCGGCGCCGAGCGTGGCTCCTCGCCGACCGCCGTGGGCGGTTTCTGCGCGATGAAGGCCATGTCCACCCGCAACGACGACCCGACCCGTGCCTCGAGGCCGTGGGACAAGGACCGCGACGGCTTCGTGCTGGGCGACGGTGCCGGCCTGCTGGTGCTGGAGGAGTACGAGCACGCCAGGGCGCGTGGCGCGCGCATCTACTGCGAACTGGCCGGCTTTGGCGCCAGCTCCGATGCCTTCCACATGACCGCGCCGAGCGAGAACGGCGAGGGCGCCGCGCGCTGCATGGTCGCGGCGATGAAGGATGCCAAGGTCAACCCGGAACAGGTCGGTTACCTCAACGCGCATGGCACCTCCACGCCGCTGGGCGACGTGGGCGAGACCCTGGCGATGAAGACCGCGCTGGGCGAGCACGCCTACCGCACCCTGGTCAGCTCGACCAAGTCGATGACCGGCCACCTGCTGGGTGCGGCCGGTGGCGTGGAGGCGATCTTCGCGATCAAGGCGCTGGAAACCGGCATTATCCCGCCGACCATCAACCTGGACGAGCCGGGCGAGGGCTGCGACCTGGATTACGTCCCGCACACCGCGCGCGAGAAGCAGGTGGACGTGACCATGTCCAACGGCTTTGGCTTCGGCGGCACCAACGGCACGCTGGTGTTCAAGCGCATCTGACCGCCCGCCTGCCCCGTGTCCAAGGCCGCCTTAAGGGCGGCCTTGGCGCATCCGGGGAAAGGCGTCGTGCCCTGGACACTTCCACCTGCCTCCGCTGCCGGTACCTGACGACATGACCGAACCGCACATCCTTCCGCTGCCGGCCGGTGTCGACCTGCTGGCGCTGCAACGCGCCGCGCCGCAGCGCTATCCGCTGCTGATGGAATCCACCGCCTCGGGCACGGCGCAGGGGCGCTGGGACCTGCTGCTGATGGCCGACGGACAGGGCATTTCGCTGTCGCCCGATGGCACGGTGCGCGACCTGCAGGGCAAAGCGCAGGCCGGGGATTTCCTGGCCGCACTGGATGCACAGTGGCAGGCGCTGCGCACGCCGCGTGGCGACGCGACGCTGCCGTTCCGCGGTGGCTGGGCACTGCTGCTGGATTACGAACTGGCCGGGCAGATCGAGCCGGTACTGCGCCTGCCTGTGCGCGAGGATGGCCTGCCGGTCGCGCTGGCCCTGCGTTGTCCGGCGGCGATCCTGCGTGACCGCAGCAGCGGCCAGTGCCACGCGATCTGCGAGGACGGGCGGCAGGCGATGTTGCAGCGCCTGCAAGAGGATCTGGCCGGGCTGCCAGCGCAGGAACCGCTGCCGGAGTGGCAACCGCCGATGCAGTGGCGCGAGGATGCGCCGCAGCGCTTCACCGCGGGCGTGGAGCGGGTGATCGACTACCTGCGTGCCGGCGATGTGTTCCAGGTGAACCTCTCGCGCCGCTGGGAAGCCGGGTTCGCCGCGCCACTGTCGCCGTTCGCGCTGTATGCACGGCTGCGTGTGGCCAACCCCGCACCGTTTGCCGGCCTGTTCGTCGGACAGGGCAGGGCGGTAGTCAGCTCGTCCCCCGAGCGCCTGGTCTCGGTGCATGGCGAGATGGTGCAGACCCGTCCGATCGCCGGCACCCGCCCGCGCTTTGCCGGTGACGACGATGCTGCGCGCATCCGCGAGCTGGTCGGCCATCCCAAGGAGCGCGCCGAGCACGTGATGCTGATCGACCTGGAGCGCAATGACCTCGGGCGCATCTGCGCGCCGGGCAGCGTGCTGGTGGACGAGCTGATGACGGTGGAGAGCTACGCCCACGTGCACCACATCGTCAGCAACGTGCGTGGCGTGCTGCGTGAGGGCACCACGCCAGGACAGGTGATCGCCGCGACCTTCCCCGGCGGCACCATCACCGGCTGTCCCAAGGTGCGCTGCATGCAGATCATTGCCGAGCTGGAGCAGCAGGCGCGGGGTGCCTATACCGGCGCATTTGGCTGGCTCAACCGCGACGGCGACATGGACCTGAACATCCTGATCCGCACCGCCGAGGTCGCTGGCGACACGGCCAGGTTCCGCACCGGTGCCGGCATCGTCGTCGATTCGGTGCCCGAGCGTGAACTGGACGAGACCCGGGCCAAGGCGCGCGGCCTGCTGCGGGCCATGGAGCCGGCGTGAACCCGGCGCTTGGTCGTCGCGGCGGCGCGCGCGGTATCCTGACCGGCGACGAATTGGATCGAGGTGTTCATGGCGGGTGCTAAGCGGGGTTGTCTTGCCGTAGTGGCGTTCGTGCTGGTGCTGATGCTCGCGCTGGCCGCCGCCGGCGCCTGGTGGTGGCAGCAGCGCGGTTTCGCCGACACGGCGCTGACCCCCGATGCGCCCAGCGTGGTGATCGCGTCCGGCGATTCCTTCAGCACCGTGCTGGGCAAGCTGCGCGAAGCCGGGGTGGATGAGGGCAACGACCTGCAATGGCAGTTGCTTGCGCGCCAGCTCGATGCCGCCGGCAAGCTGAAGGTCGGCGAGTACAGCCTGGATCCGGCACCGACCCCGCGCGAGCTGCTGCAGCGCATGCGCCAGGGCAAGGTCATCCAGCACAAGGTCACCATCATCGAGGGCTGGAACATCCGCCAGCTGCGCGCGGCACTGGCCAAGGCCAGCCCGCTTGAGCACAAGACCACCGACCTGGACGATGCGGCACTGATGGCCGCGCTGGGCTTCCCGGACCAGCATCCGGAAGGGCGCTTCCTGCCGGAAACCTACGTCTACCAGCGTGGTGACAGCGACCTGGACGTGCTCAAGCGCGCGCATGCGGCAATGGAAAAGGAGCTGGCCTCGGCCTGGGAATCGCGCGCCGACGACCTGCCGCTCGAATCGCCCTACCAGTTGTTGACCCTGGCCTCGATCATCGAGAAGGAAACCGGACTGGCGTCCGAACGCCCGCAGATTGCCGGGGTATTCGCCCGCCGGCTGAAGATGGGCATGCGCCTGCAGACCGATCCGACCGTGATCTACGGCATCGGCAGCGCCTATGACGGCAACATCCGCAAGATCCACCTGAGCACCGACACGCCGTACAACACCTACACCCGTGCCGGCCTGACGCCCACGCCGATCGCGATGCCCAGCCGCGACGCGCTCAGGGCCGCGGCCAATCCGGCGCCGGGCGATGCGCTGTACTTCGTTGCCGTCGGTGATGGCAGTGGCGCGCACGAGTTCAGCGCCACCTATGCCGAACATACCGCCGCCGTGGCGCGCTACCTGCAGCGCCTGCGTGCCAGCCGCCAGGCGCAGCAGGAATGAGCAATACGTTTTCCCCGTGGCAGCAGCGCGCCTATGACCAGACGGTGGCGGCACTGGATGCCGGTCGTCTCGGCCATGGCCTGCTGATCTGCGGACCTGCTGGCTTGGGCAAGCGCGAGGTGGCGCTGGCGCTGGCCGGGCACGTGCTCGGTCGTGGCGACGAAGCGGCCGCCCGCCGCAGCCAGCAACTGATCGCTGCCGGCACCCATCCGGACCTGCAGCTGGTGTCGTTCATACCGAACAAGTCAGGCGACAAGCTGCGCACCGAGATCGTCATCGAGCAGGTGCGCGAGATCTCGCAGAAGCTGGCGCTCACCCCGCAATACGGAGCGGCGCAGGTGGTGGTGGTCGACCCGGCAGACGCGATCAACCGCGCCGCCTGCAACGCGCTGCTCAAGACCCTGGAAGAACCCGCCCCCGGCCGCTATCTGTGGCTGATCAGCTCCGATCCGGCGCGCCTGCCGGCGACCATCCGCAGCCGATGCCAGCGCTTGGAATTCAAGCTGCCGCCGCGCGCCGAGGCGATGGCGTGGCTGCTGGCGCAGGGCCATGCCGAAGCCGCGGCCGCCGAAGGACTGGATGCCGCCCGCGGCCATCCGGGCCTGGCCGCACGGTGGCTGCGCGATGATGGCCTGACGCTGCGCAAGCAGGTCGCCAGCGACCTGGAACAGGTTGCCAGCGGCCGCCTCGGTGCGGTGGAACTGGCCCAGCGCTGGGCGGCTGACGAACACGCCGATCTTCGCCTGCGCCACGCGGCCGATCTGGCATTGGCGCAGGCCTCGTCTTCCGGCTTGACCGAGCCGTCGCGATTGCACAAGCTGGCCGCCTGGTTTGACGCCGCGAACCGTACCCGCGACCTGCTGCGCACCACCGTCCGCCCCGACCTGGCGATGGTGGAACTGTTGATGGCCTGGTCCGCGGCGAACGAGCGGCAACCCAAGGGGAACCTGAGATGAGTGCGACAACCGCCCGCCAGGGCATCCTGTCCCTGGCGGTCAAGGACAAGGCCGCGCTTTATGCGGCCTACATGCCGTTTGTGAAGAACGGCGGCATCTTCGTACCGACGCCCAAGCGTTACTTCCTTGGCGACGAGGTGTTCCTGCTGCTGACCCTGCCTGATTCCAGCGAGCGCCTGCCGGTGGCCGGCAAGGTGATCTGGGTGACACCGGCTGGCGCGCAGGGCAACCGCACCGCCGGTATCGGCGTGCAGCTGGCCGAAGGGAACGAGGGCGAGGCGATCCGCAACAAGATCGAGACGATGCTGGCCGGCACGCTCAGTGCAGACAAGCCCACGAACACGATGTGAAAAAAGTTGCACGAATCCGTTGACGAATTTGTCGGCCTCCCTATAATGGGCGGCTCGCAACACGGGCGGTTAGCTCAGCGGTAGAGCATTGCCTTCACACGGCAAGGGTCGCAGGTTCGATCCCTGCACCGCCCACCAAGCGAATAGAAGGAACCGGCCTCGAGCCGGTTTTTTCGTATCTGGCCTCCACGCCCCGCATGCGCATCTCCGGCTAATGTTGCCGGGCTGGCGGCTCCGCCAGCACCGCGTCATTCCCTCCTTTGCCTTTTGAAAGACGATGCCGCCCAAGCCTGCGTTGTTGTCCCTGCGTGTGTCCCTTGTCCCTGGTTTGCGCCCGCCGGCGGTGGTCCGCGCAGGCTGGATCGTGGGGCGGCGATGAGCACGCCGGGTGCGTTGCAGCGCGCACTGCGCATGGCCTTGGTCCGGGGCGGGAGTGGGCTGCTGGTGCTGGCCTGCACAGTCGCCCTGGTCTGGGGACTGGGCGCGTTGTGGTTCCAGCTTCCCGGCGGCTTGGTCCTGAAGGTCCTGGCGTTACTGGTCTGGACCGGCCTTGCGGTCATCGCCCTGCGCAGCAGCCTGGCCCCGTGCCGGCGCTGGCGTGGATTGTTGCCTTTCGGCGCTACCCTGGCCTTGCTGCTGGTGTGGTGGAGCGGCATCGAGCCGCGGCAGGACCGCGACTGGGCCGATGACGTCGCCCGGCCGTTGCAGGCACGGCTGGAAGGCGAGCGGCTGGTGATCGAGAACGTGCGCAACTTCCACTGGCGCAGCCAGGACGATTACGACATCGCCTGGGAGCATCGCGAGTACGACCTCGGCCAGGTGGTCTCGGCCGACATGATCCTTTCCTACTGGACGGTGCCCGCCATCGCCCACACCCTGGTGTCGTTCGGCTTCGAGGATGGTCGCCACCTGGTGTTCTCGCTGGAGATCCGCAAGGAGCGCGATGAATCGTTCTCCGCGCTGGGCGGGTTCTTCCGCAAGTTCGAAGCGGTGCTGGTGGCGTCGGACGAGCGTGACATCGTGCGCGTGCGCAGCAATGTGCGCGAGGAGGACGTCTATCTCTACCGGTTGCATGGGCTTTCGCGCGGGGAGCTGCGCGATCTGCTGCGTTCCTATGTAGCCCAGGGCGACGCATTGCGGGCACGGCCGGCCTTCTACAACACGCTGACCAGCAACTGCACCACCGTGGTGTTCGATCTGGTCCGCGGTATCGCCCCAGGCCTGCCGCTGGACTGGCGCCTGCTGGCATCGGGTTACCTGGCCGGCTATGCCCACGATGTCGGTGGCCTGCAGCCCGGCTACGATCTGCAGACCCTGCGTGAACGCGGCCGCATCACCGCGCGTGCCCGTGCCAGTGGCGACAACGATGACTTCAGCCGCGTGATCCGGCGCGGTATTCCAGGAACCGAGCAGGCAAGCCGATGAGCTCTACCACCTTCCGTCCCCGACAGCTGGCCGCCTTCGCCCTGCTGTGCGTCACCCTGCTGCTGGGCAGCGGCTGCGCGAAGGTCACCGTCAAGCCGGTGGCCTCGACCAAATACATGGCACTCAAGCGCGGCGACGTGCTCACCGATGGCCGGCTCAGCAGTGCCAGCCAGGAAGCGCTGAGCATGATCGGGCTGGACCTGGACCAGTGCCAGAAGGACGTCCCGGCCTGCCAGCGCTCGCTGGCCGAAACCGAGGGCATGCCGAGCGAGCAGCGCCTCGCCACCCAGGCTGAGCTGTGGACCTGGGCCGCGCTGCAGATGACGCCGGAGGTCAAACTTCAGGAGCGGCCACCGCTGTCGCCCGAGGCGCTGGACGCGTGGCTGCAGGCCGCCCGTCACGCGTATGCCTATCTGTTCTTCAGCGGGCGCTCGCCCACAGAGCGCGCCTTCGAGGAACGCCAGACCCAGGTGCGCGACTACTACAACTACGCTGCCGACCAGACCGCGGCCACGGTGTTCCAGTACGTGCGCAAGCGCGCACAGGAGGGAGAGGCGCTGGACCGCCCGGTGCAGGCCGGTGACTGGACGCTGGCGGTGGACTTCAGCCAGTTGCGCATTGACCAGGTTCCCAAGCGTGTGCTGTCGGCCTCGACGATCAGCTTTGCCGGCATGCGCAGCACCTACCGCCGCGATGGCTTCGGCGCCGAGCTGGTGGTCGAGCTCGAGGGCCCTCAGCTCGCAGTGCCGGCTGGCCTCGAGGACGAGCAGGAGGAGGAGCGCCTGCGCGGCCCGGTGTTCAGCGAGATGCCCTCGGTGGCGGCGACGGCGCTGCTGCGTTTCCGCGGCGACTCGATGGAGGAAGTGCTGGCCACGCGCGAGGTGATGGTCGAGGCCTACGAGCTGGAAAGAAGCACCCACACCGAACTGCACGGCGAGCAGGTGCCGCTGGCCGCCAACTTCACCGCGGCCTATGGCCTGTGGCAGGCGCAGTCGGGTTTCGCCACGCAGTCGCTGCGCACCCTGTTCGGCCGCGGCGAGGGCATCCGCGCCCCGCACATCTACCTGATGCAGCCCTACGATCCGAACCGCCGGATCATCTTCATGCTGCATGGCCTGGGCAGCAGTCCAGAGGCCTGGGTCAACGTGGCCAACGAGATCATGGGCGACCCGGTGCTGCGCGAGAAGTTCCAGGTGTGGATGGTCTATTACCCGACCAATGCGCCGATCGCGTTGAACCGCCACGAGATCAACCGCGCGCTGGACGAGACCCTGCGCCACTTCGATCCCGGCGGCAAGGCACCGGCCTCGCGCGACATCGTGATCATCGGCCACAGCATGGGCGGCGTGCTGTCGCGGCTGCTGGTGTCCTCCTCCGGAGAGACGCTCTGGGACGATCTGCTGCAGCGTTATGAACTGCGCGGCGAGCGGCTGAAGAAGGTGAAGTCCAAGCTCGGGCCGCTGCTGCATTTCGATGCGCGCAAGGACGTGGGCCGGGCGATCTTCATTGCCGCGCCGCACCGCGGCACCGATGCCGCCAGCAAGGGCTTCGGTCGCCTGGTCGGCAAGCTGGTGCGCCTGCCGGTCACCATCCTCGGCAAGTTCGGTGATGTGTTCGAGATGCTGGTCGATCCGAACGGTGACGATGGCAAGCCGGCCAAGCCGCGCATTCCCAACAGCATCGACAACCTCAAGTCCGATGACCCGTTCATCCGCTCGGCGGCGAACCTGCCGCTGCGCCCGGGCCTGAAGTTCCATTCGATCGTGGCCCAGAACAAGGCGGAAGTCCCGCTGGCCGAGTCGCAGGACGGGCTGGTGCCGTACTGGAGCTCGCACCTGGACGGAGCCCTGTCGGAGAAGGTGATCATCTCCGGGCACAGCGTGCAGGAGACGCCGCAGGCGATCCTCGAGATCCGCCGCATCCTGCATGAGGACCTGGACGAACACGGCAGCGCGCCCCACGCCGGCAGGTGACAGCGGGCTCAGTAGCTGCGCTGGAACCTGGCCATGCCGCCGCCGTGGGCCGACTGCACCTGCAGTTCAAAGCGCAGGGTGTCGTGGCGGCTCACCGTGACCAGGCCCACGTGGTCGGTGTACTCGCCGGTGCGCACCGGGCGCAGGGCGATCTGCTGGCGGCGACCTGACAGGTCCACCGCGCTGGCCCTGACCGTCCCATCGGCAGGCAGTTCATCGCCATCCACGCGGTGCCGCAGGGCCACCACCAGCAGCGCCTGGTCGGCTGCCTGTGGCACACCGTAGCTGGCGGCCATGGCGCGGTTCATCGCCAGGGTCGGCAACACGTTGTAGTGGACACGCAATGCACCGAGGTCGCTGTAACTGGGCGCGGCCTCGATCACCGTGGCCGGCCGCGGCGCCTCGCTGCTGGTACAGGCAGCCAGGGCGCTGGCCAGCGTGAGGAGTGCCAGGCGCGGCAGCAGGCGTCGCATCGCCGGCTCAGTCGTTTGCCGCTGACAGTTCGCGGCCCCGCACGGTGGCCGCCTCGATGGCGCGTGCGGCCAGCGCCTCGAAACCGCCGGCCTGGAAGGTCTCGATCGCCGCCTGCGTGGTGCCGCCCGGCGAAGTGACCCGTCGGCGCAGCTCCGCCGGTGCCTCGCCGGCCTCGACCAGCATCCGTGCGGCACCGAGCAGGGTGTCCTGCACCAGGATGCGCGCGGCGTCGGCAGGAAGACCCTGTTGCAGGGCTGCCGCCTCCATCGCCTCGGCCAGCAGGAATACATAGGCCGGGCCGCTGCCGGACACGGCGGTCACCGCATCGATCAGTGCCTCGTCCTCGATCCACACGGTCCTGCCAGCGCTGGCCAGTACCTGTTCGGCGCGCGCACGCTGCGTGGCGCTGACCCGTTCGTTGGCGAACAGGCCGGTCACGCCGGCGCCCAGCAGGGCAGGGGTGTTGGGCATGGCGCGGACCACCACGTTGCCGCCGCCCAGCCAGCGGTCCAGCTGCCCGGCGGTGATGCCGGCGGCAATGGACACGACCAGCGGCGATTGTGCGCGCGCTGCATCGGCCAGCCCGGCACAGACCTCGCGCATGACCTGCGGCTTGACCGCCAGCACCCACAGCGGCGCATGGGCAACGGCGTCGCTGGCCCCGGCGAAGGTGGCCACGCCGAAGTCCTGCTCCAATGCCTGGCGCAGCGCCTCGACCGGCTCGGCCACGTGGATGGCGCTGCCGTGCACGCCCTGGCGGACCAGCCCGGCGATCAGGCTGCGGGCCATGTTGCCGCCGCCGATGAAGGCCACTTGCGGTGGAGTGGATGCCGATGCCGTCGCGTTCATGCGGTGACCTGTGATTGCGGAAGGGAGTGTCAGGAGGCCTGGCGTTCGCCGAACAGGGCCGTGCCGACCCGGACCATCGTCGCGCCTTCGGCGATGGCCAGGGCGAAGTCGCCGCTCATGCCCATCGACAGGGTGTCGACGCCCGGATACCGGGCCCGCAGTGCCTCGAACAGGCCACGCATGCGCACGAAGGCGGCGCGCCTGCGCGTCTGGTCAGGGAACGGCGCCGGGATCGCCATCAGCCCGCGCAGCCGCAGCCGCGGCTCGGCGGCGATCGCATCGGCCAGTGCATCGATATCGCCGGGAGCGCAACCATGCTTGCTGTCCTCGTCATCGACGTTGACCTGGATCAGCACGTTCAGCGGATCCCGGTCGGCCGGGCGATGGCGGGCCAGTGCACCGACCAGCTTGGGCCGGTCCACGCTCTGCACCCAGTCGAACAGTGCCGCGGCCTGCTCGGCCTTGTTGGACTGCAGGTGGCCGATCAGGTGCCACTCCAGCTGCAGGCCGGCCAGCGCGGCAATCTTGACCGCCGCTTCCTGCACGTAGTTCTCGCCGAAGGCACGCTGTCCCTGCGCCGCGAGCGCCGCCACCGCCTCGGCCGGCTGGGCCTTGGACACCGCCAGCAGGCGGGCGTCTGGCCGCTGTGCGGCCTGGCTCGCGTTGTGTATTTCTTCGACGATGGTAGACAGCGGGACGGCCGGCAAGGGTGCGTTCCAGTGGAGGCAAGAACGCTATACTGCGGCCTGGGGAAAGATCCTTCCAGTCGCAGCACCGGGGAGCAGAGCAGCGTATGGATATCGCCGAACTGTTGGCGTTTTCAGTGAAGAACAAGGCGTCGGACCTGCACCTGTCCGCAGGGCTGCCGCCGATGATCCGCGTGGATGGCGACGTCCGCCGCATCAACATTCCGGCCCTGGACCACAAGCAGGTCCATGCGCTGGTGTACGACATCATGTCGGACAAGCAGCGCCGCGACTATGAGGAATTCCTCGAGGTCGACTTCTCGTTCGAGATCCCGTCGCTGGCCCGCTTCCGCGTCAACGCGTTCAACCAGAACCGTGGCGCCGGTGCGGTGTTTCGTACCATTCCCTCCGAAGTGCTGACCCTGGAAGACCTGGGCTGCCCGCCGGTGTTCCGCCAGCTGATCGAACAGCCACAGGGCCTGATCCTGGTGACCGGGCCGACCGGTTCGGGCAAGTCGACCACGCTGGCGGCGATGATCGACCACATCAATAAGAACGAATACGGCCACATCCTCACCGTCGAGGATCCGATCGAGTTCGTGCACACCTCGCAGAAGTGCCTGATCAACCAGCGCGAAGTGCACCGTGATACCCACGGCTTCAACGAAGCGCTGCGCTCGGCGCTGCGCGAGGACCCGGACATCATCCTGGTCGGCGAGTTGCGCGACCTGGAAACCATCCGCCTGGCGCTGACGGCCGCGGAAACCGGCCATCTGGTGTTCGGCACCCTGCACACCAGCTCGGCGGCCAAGACCATCGACCGCATCATCGACGTGTTCCCGGCCGGCGAGAAGCCGATGGTGCGCTCGATGCTGTCCGAGTCGCTGCGGGCGGTGATTTCGCAGGCGCTGCTCAAGCGCGTCGGCGGCGGCCGCATCGCCTCGCACGAGATCATGGTGGCCACGCCGGCCATCCGTAACCTGATCCGCGAGGACAAGGTCGCGCAGATGTATTCGGCCATCCAGACCGGCCAGTCGGTGGGTATGCAGACCCTCGACCAGAACCTGCAGGACCTGGTCAAGCGCAGCCTGATCACCCGCAACCAGGCCAAGGAATACGCCAAGGACAAGCGCCTGTTCGAATGACGCGGGGCGGCGCCGCCCGCGGCGTCGCGCGCAGACGGGTTGCCGGCACGCAGGGCTGCCGGCATCGGCTTCACGGCATAGCACCCTCTCCGGAGCAAAGCGATGAGCACCATCGACTTCACCTCGTTCCTCAAGCTGATGGCGCACCAGAAGGCGTCGGACCTTTTCATCACCTCCGGCATGCCGCCTTCAATGAAGGTGCACGGCAAGATCACCCCGATCACGCAGACGCCGCTGACGCCGCAGCAGAGCCGCGACATGGTGCTCAACGTGATGACCCCCTCGCAGCGCGAGGAGTTCGAGAAGACCCACGAGTGCAACTTTGCCATTGGCGTGGCCGGCGTGGGCCGTTTCCGTGTCTCCTGCTTCTACCAGCGCAACCAGGTGGGCATGGTGCTGCGCCGGATCGAGACCAAGATCCCGACGGTGGAAGAGCTGAACCTGCCGCCGATCATCAAGACGCTGGCGATGACCAAGCGCGGCATCATCATCTTCG
Organism: Stenotrophomonas sp. Marseille-Q4652; assembly: GCF_916618915.1. NCBI lineage: Bacteria > Pseudomonadati > Pseudomonadota > Gammaproteobacteria > Lysobacterales > Lysobacteraceae > Stenotrophomonas > Stenotrophomonas sp. Marseille-Q4652. The sequence goes on along the minus strand of NZ_CAKAKE010000001.1, from coordinate 1,737,686 downwards.
TCGGTGCCACCGGTACCGGTAAGTCGACCTCGCTGGCGGCGATGATCGGCTACCGCAACCAGAACTCGACCGGGCACATCATCACCATCGAGGACCCGATTGAATTCGTGCACAAGCACGAGGGCTGCATCATCACCCAGCGCGAGGTCGGCATCGACACCGACAGCTGGGATGCGGCCCTGAAGAACACCCTGCGCCAGGCGCCGGACGTGATCATGATCGGCGAGGTGCGTACCCGCGAAGGCATGGACCACGCGATCGCCTTTGCCGAAACCGGCCACCTGGTGCTGTGCACGCTGCACGCCAACAACGCCAACCAGGCGATGGACCGCATCATCAACTTCTTCCCGGAAGACCGCCGCAGCCAGCTGCTGATGGACCTGTCGCTGAACCTCAAGGGCGTGGTCGCCCAGCAGCTGGTGCCGACCCCGGACGGCAAGGGTCGCAAGGTGGCGATGGAGATCCTGCTGGGCACGCCGCTGGTGCAGGACTACATCCGCGACGGCGAGATCCACAAGCTCAAGGAAGTGATGAAGGAATCGGTCCAGCTGGGCATGAAGACCTTCGACCAGAGCCTGTTCGAGTTGTACCAGGCCGGCGAGATCAGTTACGAGGACGCGCTGCGTTACGCCGACTCCCAGAACGAGGTGCGCCTGCGTATCAAGCTCTCCCAGGGCGGCGATGCCAAGACCCTGGCCCAGGGCCTGGATGGCGTGGAGATCGCCGAAGTCCGCTGAGTTCCGGCCGATTCCGGCGGGCCGGGTGCCCCGGCGAGCCGCTGGCCTTGCTCCTCTCCGATGCCCGGCCCAGTGCCGGGCATTGCTTTGTGCGGTTGCAGCATAATCACGCGCATTTGTGTCTAATACGGCGCCCCCCCGCCGTGCACGGACCGACATGCCGCAGCCCGCTTCCCCGGCAATCGATATCGCTTCTTCCTCTCCCGCCGATCCTGCCGCCCTGGCGGCCGCCAATGACCCGGTGGACGGGCAGCGCGAGGATGACGGCCATCTGGTCACGGCCGGCCCGCTGACCCCGCCGCCGGACAGCGCCGGTACCCCGGCCGACGCCAAGGCCCTGCGCCACAGCGTCGCTGACGACGTGCAGGGCATGGTGCTGGCTACGCTGGTCGCCTCGCTTGGCTTGGCAGTCTTCGCCCAGGGCGGGCTGATGATCGGCGGCATGGCCGGCGTCGCCTTCCTCACGCACTACGCGCTGGGCTGGAATTTCGGTCTGGTGTTCGTGCTGGTGAACCTGCCGTTCTACTGGCTGGCGGTGCGGCGGATGGGCTGGGAGTTCACCCTCAAGACCTTCGCCGCGGTCACGGCCTGTGGCCTGCTGACTGACCTGCTGCCGCGCTGGATGGAGTTTGCGCGCATGAGCCAGTTGTTCGCCGCCCTGGTCGGCGGCGCGCTGTCGGGGCTGGGCATCCTGTTCTTCATCCGCCACCGAGCCAGCCTGGGCGGCATCGGCATCCTGGCCGTGCACCTGCAGCGCAGTCGCGGCTGGAGTGCGGGCAAGGTGCAGATGGCGTTCGACACGGCGCTGATGCTGGTGGCGCTGTCGGTGATGTCGCCGATGCAGGTGCTGTATTCGGCACTGGGGGCGATGGTGCTGAGCCTGGTGCTGATGTTCAACCACCGTCCCGGCCGCTACATGGGTGTCTAAGCCGGTGCGGGCTCAGGCCCCGGCCCGGCGGTCGGCGAGCAACCCGTAAAGACGCAATGCGTCGAAGGGCGCCTCCAGGGCATGCCGCAATGGCCGGTTGGGCTGGGATGGCAGGGCGCAGCGTCCGGCCATGCGCCCGGGCTCGTGGCGGCGTGCGAGGGCCAGGGCGGCATCGGTATCGCGTGGCAGCAGGGTGAGGAAGGCCTCGAGTTCCTCTGCGGAATAACGCAGGTTGGGCGGCAGTTGCCACAGGAACGGGCCCAGGTGCTGGCCGAGCAGCAGCACGCCCGGGGCGAAGAAGTTGGCCAGCGCGGTCTCCACCGCGCGCAGGCGCAGGATGTGGGTGACGTAGCGTGGCCCCTTTACTGCGAACACGAAGCGTGGCGGTACCTGCGCGGCCCACGTCGACCAGCTGCGCGGGGACTGCAGCGAGTAGAACGAGCCGTTGATCTCGATGCTGGCAAAGCTGTGCGCGGCGTACTCCAGCTCCCGCCGCTGCGGCAGTCCGGAGGGATAGAACACGCCGCGCCATGGCGCATAGCGCCAGCCGGAAATGCCGATGTGGATGGCCATGCCGGCATGATCGCGCCGGGGGCCGACACGACGGGGTGAATCCTGCCGCTCAGCCAGCCTGCATCCACGGCGGCGCCATCGTGGCGATGCGTCGGTAGGCTGGGCAGTCGGAACGATGCGCGCCCGGCAGGTAGCCCAGGCTCATCAGGAACTCACCGGTGATCTCGCCGCCGGTGAAGCGGAAGGTCTGCTTGAACAGCTTCACCCAGGCGGCCCGGTTGCGAGGGTGGTGGGCATCGAGCCATTGCGCGAAGCCGCCGTGGGTGTCGCGCAACTGCTGGATGACCCGCGCATTCTGGATGGCCGCCAGCACCTTGAGCCGGTTGCGGATGATCCCGGCATCGGCCAGCAGCCGCGCCACGTCATCGTCGCCATACGCCGCCACGCGGTCCACGTCGAAGCCGTGATAGGCGCGCTGGAAACCGGCACGCTTGCGCAGGATGGTCTTCCAGCTCAGCCCGGCCTGGTTGATCTCCAGCACCAGGCGCTCGAACAGCCCGGCCTCGTCACGCTGCGGCACGCCGTATTCGTGGTCGTGGTAGGGGCCATGCAAGGGATGACCCGGGGCGATGTCGCAGTAGCTGCTCATGGTGGGAGACCTGCGGAAGGAGGATGGGTACGGCATCCGCTGCGCATATGGCACGTTCCTCACCGTACAGACGATAGAATGCCCACATGTCCGCGCTCAGCACACCACTTGCCAACCAGCTTCTGGTCGCCCTGCCATCGCTGGCCGATCCGAATTTCGCGCGCAGCGTGGCGCTGATCTGCCAGCACGATGAAAGCGGTGCCATGGGCGTGCTGGTCAACCAGCCCTCTGATTACACCCTGGGCGAAGTGCTGTCGCAGATGGACATCCATACCGACGATGCCGTGCTGCGTGGCCGCCCCGTGCTCAATGGCGGCCCGGTGCATCCTGAGCGTGGGTTCGTGATCCATGACGACCCGCGGCCCTGGGATTCGAGCCTGGTGGTGGGCGAGGGCCTGTACCTGACGACCTCGCGCGACATCCTCGAGGCGATGGCGCATGGCAACGGCCCACGCAATTCGATGGTCGCACTGGGCTGCGCCGGCTGGACCGCCGGCCAGCTGGAACAGGAGCTGGCCGACAACAGCTGGCTGACGGTGCCGTCCGACCCGGCGCTGCTGTTCCAGACCCCGCTGGAAGAACGCTGGCAGAGTGCTGCCGCACGCATCGGCGTGGACCTGTTCCGGCTGACGGACTACAGCGGCCATGCCTGATGCAACGCTGCGCCGTGATGCGACGGTGCTCGGTTTCGACGTGGGCTCCCGGCGCATCGGCGTAGCCATCGGCAGCGCGTTCGGCATGAACGCCCGCGCCGTGGCCGTGGTCGATGTCACTGCCACCGGCCCGGACTGGAACGCGCTGGACAAGCTGCACCGCGAATGGCGTCCGGGCGGTATGGTGGTGGGCGATCCGCTCACCCTTGAAGGCGACGACCAGCCCAACCGCAAGCGCGCGCACGCCTTTGCCCGCCAGCTCAGGCAGCGCTACCAGCTGCCGGTGGTGCTGGTGGACGAGCGCTCCAGCTCCGTCGAGGCCGCCCGCATCTTCGCCACCGAGCGCGCCGAAGGCCGCAAGCGCCGCCGCGACGCCGCCAACCTCGATGCCGTGGCCGCCGCGGTGATCATCGAGCGCTGGCTGTCGGCACCGGACGACGCCACCCCCGTTTCCTGACCCTTGCCGGACCCGCCATGACCGTTTCGCAAACCGATTCCGACGGCCGCCTTCGCCACCTGCTGACCCTGGAAGGGCTGCCGCGCCAGACCCTGCTGCAACTGCTCGATCGTGCCGGCCAGATCCGCGACGCCGCGGTGGGCCGCGTCGGCAAGCGCAACGTGCTGGCGGGTACCGCCGTGTGCACGCTGTTCTTCGAGCCGTCCACCCGCACCCGCAGCTCGTTCCAGCTGGCCGCGCAGCGCCTGGGCGCGGACGTGCTGAGTTTCGATGCGTCCACGTCCTCCACCCGCAAGGGCGAGACCGCCACCGACACCATGCGCAACCTGGAAGCGATGGGCGTGCGTGGCTTCGTCGTGCGCCATCCCGATGATGGCGCGGTGGCCGAGCTGGCCGCCGCCGCGGGCGAGGGCACTGCGCTGGTCAACGCTGGTGATGGCCGCAGCGCCCATCCCACCCAGGGCCTGCTGGACATGCTCACCCTGCGCCAGGCCAAGGGCAATGATTTCTCCAGGCTCAAGGTGCTGATCGTCGGCGACGTCAAGCACTCGCGCGTGGCGCGTACCGACCTGCACGCCCTGCGTACCCTGGGCGTGGGCGAGATCCGCGTCTGCGGTCCGCAGTCGCTGCTGCCCGATGACGAGACGCTCAAGGGCTGCGTGGTCGGCCAGGATTTCGATGCCATGCTCGAGGGCGCGGACGCGCTGATGATGCTGCGCCTGCAGCGTGAGCGCATGGAGGAGGGTCTGGTGCCGTCGCTGGAGCAGTACCACGCCCAGTTCGGCCTGACCCGCGAGCGCCTGTCGCGTGCCGCGGCCGACGCCGCAGTGATGCACCCCGGCCCGATCAACCGCGGCGTGGAGATCACCGATGAGGTGGCTGACTGCAGCCAGTCGTGGATCCTGCGCCAGGTCGCCAATGGCGTGGCCGTGCGCATGGCGGTGCTGGAGACGCTGCTGGCCTGACGTGGGTCGCCGTCGCGCAGGCGGCGGCTTTTGCTTCATCGCCGCGGCCGATAGGCCTTCTGCGCGGACTCCTGGATCGCGGCGTCAGTCGCGCTGGTGGTAGGCGGCGATCAGGTCCAGCTGCTCCCGCGCTTCGGCGTTCCCAGCTTCGGCCGCGGCGCGGATCTGTTCGATCCCGGGGTGCAGCACGATCAGCAGTGGCATCTCGCATCCCGGGCAGGCGTATTCGGTCTGCTCGTCGTGCAGTTCCATTTCCATCGCACGCGAGTTGCCCTGCCAGTCGCAGGCCGGGCAGGTGTGGAGCTGCTCGCGCCAGCCGGGCTGGTAGTAGTCGTTGATCGTGGTGGTCATCCTAGTTTCCGGGAAGGGAGGGCAGGCCGGCTCAGTGCAGCAGGATGACCGTGGCCAGGCCGAGGAAGCTGAAGAAGCCCATCACGTCGGTCACCGCGGTGACCACCACGGTGCCGGCCACTGCCGGGTCGACATTCATCCGCTTCAGGAACAATGGCAGGAGCACGCCGGCCAGCGCGGCCGAGCAGAAGTTGATCACCAGTGCCAGCGCGATCACCAGCGACAGCAGCGGACTTCGGAACCAGACCAGGGCGATCAGGCCGACGATGCCGCCGATCAGCACGCCGTTGATCAACGCAACCCGGATTTCCTTCCACAGCAGGATGCGCGAGTTGCTGGCGCCCACCTGGCCCAGCGCAAGGCCGCGCACCATCAGCGTCAGCACCTGCACCGCGGCGTTGCCGCCGATGCCGGCGACGATGGGCATCAGCACGGCCAGCGCCACGATCTTCTCCAGCGTGGCATCGAACTGGCTGATCACGCTGGCGGCCAGGAAGGCGGTGGCCAGGTTGATGCCCAGCCACACCACGCGGCCGCGCACGGCGCGCTTGATTGGCGAGAACAGGTCTTCCTCTTCGTCCAGGCCGGCCGCGCCCAGGGCCTGGTGTTCGGCCTGTGCCCGGATGATGTCCACCACGTCATCGATGGTGATGCGGCCGAGCAGGATGTTGTTGTCATCCACCACCGGCGCCGACACCCAGTCATGGTCGGAGAAGCGGCGCGCCACTTCCTCGGCGCTCTCGCCCACGTCGATGGCCGGCTGCTCGTCATCGATCAAGCGGTTGATCGGGGTGTAGTCCTCGTGGGTGACCAGCGCGGCCAGCGAGACCCGGCCCAGGTACTGGTGGCGACGGCTGACCACGAACAGGTGGTCGGTGTGGTCGGGCAGCTCGCCGCGCAGGCGCAGGTAGCGCAGCACCACGTCGACGTTGACGTCGGCACGCACGGTGACCACGTCCGGGTTCATCAGGCGGCCGGCGGTGTCCTCCGGATAGGACAGCACCTGCTCCAGGCGCTCGCGGTTTTCGCGGTCCATCGACTTGAGGACTTCGTCGATGACGGTGTCCGGCAGGTCCTCGACCAGGTCGGCGAGGTCGTCGATGTCCAGGTCCTCGACCGCGGCGATGATCTCGTCCGGATCCATGTCGGCCAGCAGGCTTTCACGGACCTCGTCGCCGACGTGGACCAGCACCTCGCCATCGTCCTCCGGATCGACCAGTCCCCACACCACCTCGCGCTTGCCCGGCGGCAGCGATTCGAGCAGGTTGCCGATTTCCGCCGGAGCCAGGGTGTTGACCAGGCGACGGACAGGACCGAGCCGACCACTGTCGAGCGCATCGGACAGCAGGCGTAGCTGGCGTGCGGTCTTGTCGTGGCGGATGGCCTCTGCCATGCACAGCTCCCCGGAGAAAATAAAAGGCCGCTATCCGGCAAGGATGCGGCACTGGTGGTGCTCAGCGCGTCATTATTGCGCGCATGCCGGTCCGATGCACCGGTTGCAGCAGGCAGCGCGGTCAGGGGGCCTGCAGTCCCGCGATCCAGCGTTCAATGCCGCGGCGGTCGCGGGCCTGCAACAGCTTGCGGCGGCGACTGGCCAGTTGCCCCAGGTCGGAATCGCGGATGGTGCGTCGGACCTCGAGCAGGGTGGCCGGATGCAGGCTGAACTCGGTGAGGCCCAGTGCCAGCAGCAACCGCGTGAGCTGCGGGTCGCCGGCGATCTCGCCGCATACCGCCACCGGCTTGTCGTGCGCCTGCGCGGTGGCGATGACCTGCGACAGCAAGCGCAGCACCGCCGGATGCAGCGGCGAATACAGTTCGGCCACCGCGTCGTTGTTGCGGTCGGCAGCCAGCAGATACTGGACCAGGTCGTTGGTGCCGATGGACAGGAAGTCCACCACGTCGATGAAGTCCTCCAGCGCGATCGCCGCGGCAGGCACCTCGATCATCGCGCCCAGCGGTACGCGCTCGGCAATCTCGTGGCCCTCGGCGCGCAGCGCTGCCGCCAGTCTGGCCATGCGCCGGCGCACCGCCACCAGTTCCTCGCGCATGGTGACCATCGGCACCAGTACCCGCACCGGACCATAGCCCGACGCGCGCAGGATCGCGCGCAGCTGCGCATCGGCGACCCTGGGGTGGGCCAGCGACAGGCGCACGCCGCGCAGGCCGAGCGCGGGGTTTTCCTCGCTGCCCAGGGTCAGGCCGGTGTGGTCGGCCTTGTCCGCGCCCAGGTCCAGGGTGCGGATGGTGACCGGGCGTCCACTCATGCCCAGCGCGGTGTCGCGGTAGATCTGGAACTGTTCCTCCTCGCTGGGCAGCTCGTTGCGCTGCAGGAACAGGAACTCGGTGCGGTACAGGCCCAGCCCGTGGGCGCCCATCGCGTGGGCCTGGGACACATCCTCGTGCGATTCGGCATTGGCCAGCAGGGTGATGTCCACGCCGTCGCGGGTGCGGGTCGGCTTGCTGCGCAGCCGGCCCAGGTCGCGCTGCTCGCGGGCCAGTTCGCGCAGCCGCTGGCGGTAGTTGCGCAGGTCCTCGGCTGCGGGATCCACGATGACCTGGCCGCTGCCGCCATCGACGATCAGCACGTCGCCGTTGTTGATCCTCTGCAGCGCGTTGGTCACGCCGACGACCAGCGGCAGGTGGAGGCTGCGCGCCAGGATGGCGCTGTGCGAAAGCGTGCTGCCGGCGGTGGTGACGATGCCGACCACGCCGTGGGCCTGCAGTTGCGCCAGCTCGGACGGGGCGATGTTTTCGCAGACCAGGATCTCGCCGGCCAGGCCCTTCACCTCGGGCGGGCGCTGCTGCAGGAAAGCGTGGAGCCGGCTGATGACATGGTCCAGGTCATCCAGGCGCGCCTTCAGGTAGGGGTCTTCCATGCCCTGGAACACCGCGGCCAGCCGGTCGCGCTGCAGGCGAAGGGCATAGCTGGCGCTGTAGCGACCGCTGCGGACCAGCTCGTCCAGCGCGAGCAGCAGTTCCGGGTCGTCCAGCAGCAGCGCATGCAGGTCGAGGAATTCGCCGACCTCGGCCGGAAGCGCTCCGCGCAGGCGGTGCCGCAGGTCACGCATCTCCGCCCGGGCGGCATCGACGGCCTTGTGCAGGCGGTCCAGTTCTTCGTTGACCCGGGAAGCCGGGATGCGCTGTTCGGCGACTTCCAGCGCATGGGTGACGCGGACCCGCGCCCGCCCCATCGCGGTGCCCCGGGCAGCGCCGTGGCCTGACAGGCGCGCGGACATCAGTGTTCCCCTGCCGGCAGGGCGCCGGGATGGAGCCGCGATGGCCGCACGCGCCGCATCAGCTGTCCTCGTCGAAGCGTCGCTCGAACAGGTCGGCCACTGCTTCCATGGCGGCAGCTTCGTCCTCGCCATCCAGGCGGACGGTGACGGGGGTGCCCTGGGCGGCAGCCAGCAGCATCACGCCCATGATGCTCTTGGCATTGACCTCACGGCCCTTGGCTACCAGCGTGGCGTTGCAGCGGAAACCGGACAGCAGCTGCACCAGCTTCGCGGTGGCCCGGGCATGCAGCCCGAGGCGGTTGGAAACAGTGAGTTCACGTTCAAGCATCGTCGATGATCGCTCCATTGCGGGTGCCGGCGGCCGCGGTCGCCGGCAGTTGGTCCAGTCCCTGTTCCGGATAGTTCATCACTCGCAGCAGCATCGGCAGGCTCAAGGCGGAAACCCGCCGCACCGGCGTGCCCAGGCGGGCCAGGGCACTGGCCAGGTTGCTGGGGCTGGCGCCGTACAGGTCGGTCAGCACCAGCACGCCATTGCCGCCATCGACCCGGCGCAACGCCGCCGAGGCCTGGGGTAGCAGGACGTCCAGGTCCGCATCGAACGGTACTTCGAAAGCTTCTGTCTTCAGCGGCAATTGCCGCAGGAGCCGGGTCGCCACTGCCAGCAGCGAGGACCCGATTCCGGGATGGGTAACGAGGAGAATGCCACAGGTCATCAACGAACGTTAACAGGTCGCGGCGGGCCTGCGAACAGTGTCGATGAATACGCGTCGCGCAGTGCTCAGTCGAGCTGGCGATGGAACGTGGCCACTTCCGGCCAGCCCTGTTCGCGGGCGTGCCTTGCCATGCGCTCGGCCAGGTACACCGAGCGGTGCTTGCCACCGGTACAGCCGAAGGCCACCGTCACGTACGCACGGGTGTCATTGCGCAGGCGCGGCAGCCAGGTATCGAGGAAGTCGGTGAGCTGGCGCACGTACAGCACCACTTCGGTCTGCGCATCGAGGTAGTCGCGCACCGGTATGTCGCGACCGGACAGAGGGCGCAGCGCCGGATCCCAGTGCGGATTGGGCAGCACCCGTGCATCGAACACGAAGTCGGCCTCGGCCGGCACGCCATGCTTGTAAGCGAACGATTCGAACAGCAGCGACAGGGTATTGCCGTGGCTGAGCGCGAACTCGGTGACGATCCGACGGCGCAACTGGTGCACGTTCAGGCCGGTGGTGTCGATGACGTGGTCGGCCTGGCTGCGCAGTGGCGCGGTGAGTTCGCGTTCGCGTTCGATCGCCTCGGGCAGCGACAGCCCCAGGTGGCTGAGCGGATGCCGCCTGCGGGTGTCGGCGTAGCGTTTGAGCAGCGCCTCCTCCTCCGCCTCGAAGAACAGGACCTGGACCTCGATGCCATGCTTGTGGGCGGTCTCGCGCCAGCGCGAAAGCTGGCCCAGGTCGCTGCGGCCACGCACGTCCACACCCACCGCGAGCTGGCGTGGCGGATCGGTGTCGGCGCGGGTCATCACGCTGCGCACGAAGTCCGGCAGCAGATCCACCGGCAGGTTGTCCGAGCAGTAGTAGTCCAGGTCCTCGAACGTCTTGAGCGCCACCGACTTTCCCGAGCCGGACAGGCCGCTGATGATGACCAGGACAGGGGAGGTGGCGTGGTTCATGGCGAGCGCTGTTCGAGCAGGTTGCTGTGCCGCGCGATGAACATCGCGGCCGGGTCGATGCCTTTGGTACGCAGGATATGCAAACGGGTGGCCGCCTCGGTCAGCACGGCGAGGTTGCGCCCGGGCATCACCGGCAGGGTGATCAGCGGCACGTCCAGGTCGAGCACGTGGCGCTTGCCCGAGTCACCGGTCAGCCGTTCATAGCCATGCGGGGTCGGCTCGGTCATCGGCTTGGTCAGGTGCACGATCAGGCGCAGGTACTTGTTCTTCTTGACTGCGGTGTCGCCGAACATCTGGCGGACGTTGAGCACGCCCAGCCCGCGCACTTCCAGCAGGTCCTGCAGCAGCTCGGGACAGGTGCCGTCGAGCACGTCCGGGGCGACCTGGGTGAACTCCGGGGCGTCATCAGCCACCAGGCGGTGGCCGCGGCTGAGCAGCTCCAGCGCCAGCTCGCTCTTGCCCGAGCCCGCCTCGCCGGTGATCAGTACGCCGATCGAATAGATCTCCATGAACACCCCATGCAGGGTGACCCGCGGCGCCAGCGTGCGCGCCAGGTGGTAGGAGATGTGGTTGAGCAGTTCGTGGCCGCGCTTGGGCGAGATCCACAGCGGCGTGGCCGACTCATCGGCAGCCGCGCGCAGGTCTTCCGGGCAGGGCTGGTTCTTGGTGATGACCAGCGCCAGCGGATGGGACTGCATGATCTTCTCGATCGTCTCCCAGCGCTGGCGCGAGTCCAGCGAGTCCAGCCAGCTCAGCTCCTCTGAACCGAGGATCTGCACCTTGTTGGGGTAGATCGCATTGAGGTACCCGGCAAGCGACGGGCGCCGCGACACGGTATTGCCGGCCTCCAGCTCGCGCTGCGCACCGCCCTGGCCGGCGACCCAGCGCAGGGCGAGCTTGTCCTTCTGCTGGTCGAACAGTTCGCGGGCGGTGATGCTGGTATTCATGCAGCGCTGGTCCGGGAGGAAAGGTCGAGAAGGCGGGTCAGGGCAGGGCCATCGGGCGCGTGACGCAGTGCGTCGCGTGTCTGCGGATCGGAAAACAGTTCGGCCAGTTCGGACAGCAGCATCAGGTGCTGGTGGGTGTAGTGCGCCGGTACGGCGATGGCGAACACCAGGTCCACCGGTTCGCTGCCGCCGAAATCCACCGGCTGCTCCAGTCGCAGCAGCGCGCCACGGGGCTTGTCCAGGGCGGGGGCACGGCCGTGCGGGATGGCCACGCCGTGGCCGATGGCGGTGCTGCCCAGGTCCTCGCGCTGGCAGAGGCTGCGATGGATTTCCTCGGCACCGGCCTGGTCGCAGGCCAGCAAACGGGACGCGGCCTGCAGGGTGTCGTCACGATTGGTGGCCGTGAGCACCTGCGTGCGCACGGCCACCAGAAGGTCAGTCAAGGGCATTGGTGATGGGACTGGGGGTCATTCCCCATTGTCGCGCAATGCGTGCGGCGCGTGGGGCAGGCTCTTTTCCTTGTGCTTGATGACAAGGCGGTCGAGCTTGTCGGCGAGCAGGTCGATCGCCGCGTACATCGTCTGCCCGCTGGCGTCGGCGTGCAGGGTTCGGCCGGGAAGGTTGACCGTGGCAACGACGTGGTGGTCCGGCTTGCGCACTGACAGCTGGGTGCGCACTTCGCAGTGCTGGTCGAAGTGCCGTTCCAGTCGCTGCAGCTTGCTCTCGACGTATTCCTTGAGGGCGGGCGTGACTTCGATCTGCTGGCCGTACGTTTCGATGCGCATCGGGTACCTCCTTTGGTCGGGGTTGCATGAACCATCCGCCGCCTGGAGCTGGTCAGGCTATGCGTACTCTCTCGTGGGAGGCGGAAATGTTCATGGCTTCACGATACTTCGCCACGGTGCGCCGCGCCACCGGTATGCCGGAGGCCTTGAGCAGGTCAGCCAGCTTGGCGTCAGAAAGCGGCTTGCGTGGGTTTTCGGCCTCGATCAGGCGGCGGATCATGGCCTGGATCGCGGTGCTGGAAGCCTCGCCACCGCCGTCGGTATCGATGCCCGAGGCGAAGAACGCGCGCAACGGCAGGGTGCCGCGCGGGGTGCGCACGTACTTGCGGGCGATGGCACGGGAAATGGTGGATTCGTGCAGGCCCAGTTCGCTGGCAACCTCGCGCAGGGTCAGCGGGCGCAGCGCCTGTTCACCGAATTCGAGGAATCCGGACTGCTGCAGCAGCAGGCAGCGGACCACCTTCAGCAGGGTTTCGCCGCGTGCCTCCAGGCCCCTGAGCAACCAGCGGGCTTCCTGCAGCTGGGTGCGCAGGTAACTGGCGTCGGCCTCGCCGCAGTTGCGGATCATCTGCTCATAGCCGCGGTGGATCACCACCTTGGGTGCGGCATGGCCAGCCAGGGCCGCGCGCCATACGCCGCGGTGGCGCCAGACCACGCAGTCGGGGACGACGTAGGTGTCCGAGGCCGGCTCGCCCAGCTGCTTGCCGGGCCGCGGATCAAGGGTGCGCAGCAGCTGCACGGCTTCCTCGACCTGGTCGACCGGCTGGCGCAGTTCCTGCGCCACGCCGGCCACGCCGCTGCGCGGCAGCTTTTCCAGCGGGCCGGCCGCGATCAGGCGGGCCAGCTCCAGTCCCGGGGTCTGCGGCGGCAGTACGTCCAGTTGCAGCGCCAGGCATTCGCCCAGGGTCCGTGCACCGACCCCGACCGGGTCGAAACGCTGGATCTGGTGCAGCACGGTGAGGATTTCCTCTTCGCTGGCGACCACGTCCGGGCGCAGCGCCTCTGCGATGGCGGGCAGGGGTTCGCGCAGGTAGCCGTCCTCGTCCATCGCGTTGATGAGCGCGGCACCGATACGGCGGTCGCGCAGCGACAGGTGCGACAGGTGCAATTGCCACAGCAGGTGGTCGGCCAGGGTCTCCGGCTCGACCATGCGGTCGGTGGCGCTGCCCGGTTCCTCGTCATCGAAGGAGCCGCCGCCACCGTTGCCCGAGGTCCAGTCGGTGTCGGGCATCCAGTCATCGGTGGGCGCGGAGTCGTCGTGGTCCCCGCTGTTGCCGTCGGCCTTGTCTTCCTGTCCGGAGGCCGGCAGCGAGGCGTCGTTCTCGGCCCATTCCAGCAGCGGATTGGTTTCCACCGCTTCGGCAATTTCCACTTCCAGCTCGGCGCTGGACATCTGCAGCAACTTGATGGCCTGACGCAGCTGCGGCGTCATCACCAGTTGCTGTCCCAACGATGTCTGCAGCCGTGCTTTCATGCCTGTACCGGTCAACAGGGAGCGGGACGGCCTGCCGCGGAATCAGAGTCGGAAGCTATCCCCGAGGTAGACGCGACGGACGTCGGTGTTCGACAGCAATTCGTCCGGTGCCCCCTGCGCCAGCACGCTGCCTTCATTGAGGATATACGCGCGGTCGCAGATTCCCAAGGTCTCGCGCACGTTGTGGTCGGTGATCAGCACGCCGATGCCACGTTGCTTGAGGTGGCTCACGATACGCTGGATCTCGCCCACCGAAATCGGATCGACGCCGGCGAACGGCTCGTCGAGCAGGATCAGGCGCGGCCGTGCGGCAAGGGCCCGGGCGATCTCGCAGCGGCGACGCTCGCCGCCGGACAGGCTGGCGCCGAGCTGGTCGGAGACATGGCCGATCTGCAGTTCGTCCAGCAGCGAGGACAGCTCGCGCTCGCGGCCGGCGGCATCCAGGTCCTCGCGCAGCTCGAGCACCAGGCGGATGTTGTCGGCCACGGTCAGCTTGCGGAACACCGACGGTTCCTGAGGCAGGTAGCCCACGCCGAGCTTGGCGCGGCGGTACATCGGTTCGGCGGTGATGTCCTGGCCGTCGAGGACGATGCGGCCGGCGTCGGCCTCGACCAGACCCACGATCATGTAGAAGCAGGTGGTCTTGCCCGCGCCGTTGGGACCGAGCAGGCCAACCACCTCGCCCGCATCCAGGGTCAGGGCGAACTCGCGGACCACCTCGCGCTTCTTGTAGTTCTTGCGCAGGCCCTCGGCAACGAGCATTACTTGCTCTCCTTGGCGGCCGGCGCGGCGGTCTTGTTCTTGGGCTGGATCACGGTGCGCACGCGGGTGCCGTCGCCGCCGGACTGCATGTTGCCGGTGGCGATGTTGTAGACCATGCGCTGGCCGGCATTGCTGCCGCGCTCGCTCTCTACCTTGTAGTCGCCAATCAGGGTGAGGGTGTCGTTCCTGATGTCGTACTCGATGCGGTTGGCTGTGGCATTCATCCAGGTGCCGTCGTCCATCTGCTGCTTCAGCTTGGCCTGCTTGCCGATGAAGATGGCACGGACGATTTCACCGTCGGACATGTAGAGCTCGGCCTCGTTGGAGCGCAGCTCCATCGTGCCCTGGTTGATTTCCACGCCCTGGGACAGCACGGTCTTGCCGGCCCCGTCGAACGAGCCGGACTGGGCGCCGGCATCGATGGTCATCGGCTGGTTGCGGTCGGACTTCTTGGCCAGCACGGGCCCGGCTGCGAGCAGGGCGGCGAGCAGGGCGAGCGGAGCGAGCCTAGCGGGCAGCTTTGGGTTCATAGCGGGTCTTGGCCTGGGAAAGGAATTTGTACTGGCTGGATTTGAGGTCGGCTTCGAAACCGACGCCACTGTGGATGATACCCGGGCGGGTCATGGTGACCTTGTCATCGGTCCGGGCCACGTTGCGCTCCGGGAACACATCCAGGCTGGTGGTGCGGAAGGTGGTCGGTGGCGTGGTGCCATCCTGCGGGCTGTCGCCGTTGACGTTGCCGCGCAGGCGCATTTCCTCGCCCTTTGCGCTGACCCATGCGGTATCGGCGCGCAGTTGCCAGTGCCGGCCGTTGTCGTCGGGCAGCAGGAACAGCGGCGTCTGGATGGTCATCGTCTCGTCGGCGCGGTTGCGCTGCATCGAAGGCGCGCGCAGCGTCGTGGCCTCCTTGCCGTCCTTGTCCAGCGCCACGATCTCGAAATCGCCGAGGATGTAGTCCGAACTGCTGGTGTCATCGGGCGGGGTGGTGATGCCGGCGCGGTGGCGCCAGGCGGACCAGCCGCTGACCAGCGCCGCCAGCAGCAGGACACCACCGAGGATGCCGCGCCAGCTCACGCCGAATACCTCGCCAGCACCGCGTCGATCCGGCCCTGCGCGGCGAGCAGCACGTCGCACAGCTCGCGGGCGGCGCCGCGTCCACCTTCGGCGCGGGTGATCCAGTGCACGCGCTCGGCGATCCACGGATGCGCGTTGGCCGGCGCGACGGCCAGCCCGGCCGCCGAAATCGGGGCGAGATCGGGCAGGTCATCACCCATGAAGGCCACCTGCTCCATGCCGATGTCGCGCAGCTCGCACAGCTTGCGCACGCTGGCCAGCTTGTCGCCGACCGCGATCTGGGTGTCGATGCCCAGGTCGTTGCCGCGGCGCATCGCCGACAGGCTGTTGCGCGCGGTGATCAGCACCGGGTGGATGCCGTGCTGCTGCAGCAGTTTCAGGCCCAGACCGTCATGCACGAAGTACGCCTTGCTCTCGTTGCCGTCGTGGTCGTAGTAGAGACGGCCATCGGTGAGCGTGCCGTCGACGTCGAAACAGGCCATGCGGATGTTCCGGGCGGCGGCAAGCAGTTCCGGCGGAAAGGCGGCCAGCGGGTCGTAGGGCATCGGGAGGGAGATCCGGATAGTGAATGGGGGTGGTTAAACCACTTTTGCCCGCAACAGGTCATGAATGTTCAGGGCGCCCACCGCGCGCTGGTCGCCATCGACGACGATCAGGCCGTTGATCTTGTGGGTCTCCATCAGCCGCGCCGCCTCTACCGCAAGCTGGTCGGCGCCGATGGTGCGCGGTTGCCGGGTCATGACATCGGCTATGCGCGCGCTGCGCACGTCCAGCTCACTGTCCAGTGCGCGGCGCAGGTCGCCGTCGGTGAACAGGCCGACCAGACGGCCTTCGCGATCGACCACGGCGGTCATGCCCAGTCGCTTGCGGCTCATTTCCACCAGCGCCTCGCTGAGGCTGGCATCGTCGTACACGCGAGGCAGCTCGTCGCCGCTGTGCATGACGTCGGTGATGTGCAGCAGCAGGCGGCGGCCCAGGCTGCCGGCCGGGTGCGAACGGGCGAAGTCATCGGCGGTGAAGCCGCGCGCGTCCAGCAGGGCGACGGCCAGCGCATCGCCGATCGCCAGCGAGGCGGTGGTGCTCGAGGTCGGGGCCAGGGCCAGCGGGCAGGCCTCGTGGGCCACGCTGACATCCAGGTGGACGTCGGCGGCGCGGGCCAGGCTGGACTGCGGCCGGCCGGTCATCGCAATCACGTGGTTGCCCTGGCGCTTGAGCACCGGCAGCAGCATCAGCACTTCGTCCGATTCCCCGGAGTAGGACAGGGCCAGGACCACGTCGGCTTCGGTGATCATGCCCAGGTCGCCATGGCCGGCTTCGCCGGGATGGACGAAGAACGCCGGGGTGCCGGTCGAGGCCAGGGTGGCGGCGATCTTGCGGGCGATATGACCCGACTTGCCCATGCCGGTGGCGACCACGCGGCCGCGGGACCCGAGGATCATCCGGCAGGCGCGGGCGAATTCCTCGCCGATGCGGCCACCGACGGTGGCCAGGGCGTCGCGCTCGATCTCGATGACCCGCTGGCCGCTGGCAATCAAGCTGGCGTCATCGGGGGCACCGCTGGAACGGGGTGGAACGGCCATGTGGATGCCGGTCGGAGAGTAGAATGGGCGTTCATTTTATTAGGAAAGCCCGTTGGACGCCGAGACCATCCGCAATCTGATCGAAACCGGCCTGCCTGGCGCCCGTGCCGACGTGCATGGCGATGATGGCGTGCATTTCGAGGCCACCGTGGTGTGCGAAGCCTTTGCCGGCAAGCTGCCGCTGGCGCGCCACCGCATGGTCTACGCAACGCTGGGCGAACTGATGGGGGGCGCCATCCACGCGCTGGCCCTGAAAACCCTCACCCCGGCCGAAGCCGGCTGATCCGCAAAGAGCCCACTCCATGGCGAAGATCGTAGTGACCGGCGGCAATGTGCTGAACGGTGAAGTCCATATTTCCGGCGCCAAGAACGCGGTGCTGCCCATCCTGTGCGCGACCCTGCTGGCCGATGCGCCGGTGGAGATCACCAACGTGCCGCACCTGCACGACGTGATCACCACGGTGAAGCTGCTCGGCGAGCTGGGCGCCAGGGTGACCGTCGACCAGGGCACGCTGTCGCGAGGCAGCGCGATCGTGGTGGACCCGAGCAGCGTCAACCAGGTCGTTGCCCCGTACGAGCTGGTCAAGACCATGCGCGCCTCGATCCTCGTGCTGGGCCCGCTGCTCGCGCGCCATGGCGCGGCCGAGGTCTCGCTGCCCGGCGGCTGCGCGATCGGCTCGCGCCCAGTGGACCAGCACATCAAGGGTCTGCAGGCACTGGGTGCGGAGATCAGCGTCGAGAACGGCTTCATCAAGGCGCGCGTCAACGGGCGCCTGAAGGGTGGTCGCTACACCTTCGACATGGTCAGCGTGACCGGCACCGAGAACGTGATGGCCGCCGCGACGCTGGCCGAAGGCACCACGGTGCTGGAGAACGCGGCGATGGAGCCGGAGGTCATCGACCTGGCTGTCTGTCTCAACACGCTGGGCGCACGCATCGAGGGCGCAGGCACCCCGCGCATCACCATCCATGGCGTCGAGCGCCTGTCCGGTGGCTGCCATTCGGTGTTGCCGGACCGCATCGAGACCGGCACCTTCCTGGTGGCCGCGGCGATGACCGGTGGCAGGGTCACCGCAAGCAACGCCCGTCCGGACACCATGGACGCGGTGCTGGCCAAGCTCAAGGAAGCCGGCGCGCACATCGAGACCGGGGAGACCAGCATCACCCTGGACATGCAGGGCAGGCGGCCGAAGGCGGTCAACCTGACCACCGCACCGCATCCGGCCTTCCCGACCGACATGCAGGCGCAGCTCATGGCGCTCAACTGTGTGGCTGACGGCGTGGGCGTGATCACCGAAACGATCTTCGAAAACCGTTTCATGCACGTCAACGAACTGCTGCGCCTGGGCGCCGACATCCAGGTCGAGGGCCACACCGCGATCGTGCGTGGTGTGGAGCGCCTGTCCGGGGCGCCGGTGATGGCCACCGACCTGCGTGCCTCGGCATGCCTCATCCTGGCCGGCCTGGTGGCGCAGGGCGACACCACGATCGACCGCATCTACCACCTCGACCGCGGCTACGAGAACATCGAGGAGAAGCTCGGTGCGCTCGGGGCCAGCATCCGGCGGGTGCAATGATCCTGCGCGGCCGTTTCACCCGTCGCCGCAAGGCGCTGCTGATCATCGTGCTGGTGGTGCTCGGCTGGCTGGGCTACGCCTGGCATGCCGGCCTGGCCATCACCCAGGGGCTGGAACAGCGCGACATGGACTGGAATGGCGATGGCATCGCCAGCCAACGCGAATGGCTGCAGGCCTTCCATGCGGTCAGCGTGCGCGAGAGCCAGGAGGGCAACCGACACTGCCGCAGCTTCTACTGGCGCGCCAGCGGCGAGCAGATCCGGGTGGACTGCCGCACGGTGTTCAAGCAGGAAGAAACGCCCTGAGCAAGAAAAACGCCCGCGAAAGCGGGCGTTTTTATCTGTTGCCGCAGGGTTGGTCAGTGGACCGACTTCACCGTCAGGTCCAGCGCGTCCTTGCCGTCCTCACGCTGCAGCAGGCGCGCCGGCACCGGCAGGTCCGGGACGATCCAGGCGATCAGTTCCTTGTTGCCGTCGGTGCGCGAAACCTTGGTTGCCTCCTGCGAGCGGCCGTTGACGGTGATGTTCTCCTTGCCGACCACTCGGTAGGACATCGGCTTGACCCGGCCCTCGTCGACCATGCGGTAGTTCAACGGCTTGCCGGCCGCCAGGTCGCGGGCGATGGCCAGATTGATCAGCAGCGCGTCCATGTCGCCGGCCTTCAGCGCCACCGGGCCGCTGCGCTCGGGCTTGATGTCGCCGCTCCAGGTGGCCTGCCTGGCGTTCCAGTCGTAGTTGGCCTCGACGTTGCGCTTTTTCACCAGCAGCACCGAACTGTCCTTGCTGCTGAGCGGACGCAGGCGGCCATTGGCCTCCTCGAACAGCGTGCTCTGGCTCAGGTCGGCCAGCTGGTTCTTGACCCTGAGGCTGTAGCGCCACTTGTTGCCGGCTTCGGCGGCCAGCGTCATCACGCCGTCGGCCTTCATTCCCATGTAGCTGGCCTGGTAGTCGGCCTTGAACGGCTCCAGCGCCATGGCCGGCAGCGCGGCCAGGACGACGGCGGTGGCCAGCGCGGCACGCGGCAGGAATCGGGTCAGGGTCTTCATGGTCAGGCTCCTTGGTATTCGATCAGGCGCAGGTCGATGCTGTCCTGGCCGTCTTCGCGTTGCAGGATGCGAACTGGCGTCGGAACGCCGTTGGCGATCCACAGGATGGTTTCGTCGTTGCCGCCATTGGTGCGGTAGACGCGCAGGGCGTCGTAGCTGAGATCGCCGACCTGCACGATCTCGGTGGCGTCGGCGGCGCGGTACTCGTACTGGCGCACCCGGCCAACGTCGACGTAGCGATAGCTGAGCGCCTTGCCGGGGCGGGCATCGCGCACCAGTGCCAGGTTGAGCAGCAGGGCACTCTGGTCGCCCGGCTGCAGGGTGATGGGCTGGCGGCGTTCCTTCTTCAGGTCGCCGGTCCATTGCGCGGTGCCGGAGGACCAGTTGTAGGTGCCGGTGACCTTCTTGCCAATGAACAGGCCCTTGCGCACCGTGCTCTGGCTCAGCGGCACGTAACTCCCGCCGTCGTTGTTGAACACCGTGCTCTGTTCGAGGTTCAGTCCGAGCACGCCGGCAAACCCCTTGCGGCCGTGCACGGCCATGTCCACCCGCCACTGCGGGCCCCCGCCATGGGCGACGCGCATGGTCGCATCACCGGCTTCCTTGCCTTTGTAGAAGGCCTGGTAGGTGGCAACGAACGGTTCCAGCGGCGGCGGGGTCCACTCGGTGGATTCGGGTGCCGGCACAACGGGGGCGGGCGTTTCCTGGGCATGGCCCAGCCCCACCATCAGGGTGAGGGCAGCCAGGGGCAGGAGCTTGAGTGAAGCGGTCAGCGGCATGCGGTGGGGGACTGAGGAAAGGGAGGGGAGCATGCCAGTGCGCGGATCAGCGCGGTGTGGAAACGGCTTCTGCGCGCACGAGCTGCCCGGCCGAATCTAGGAGCAGGGGGCCCAACAGCGGCTGACCATCGAAGTGAACCTGAGCTCCGCATTCAGCTACGCGCCCGGCGACGAGCAGTCGCGTGGTGGCCAGCAGCAAGGGATGCTCGACTTCTAGCACGCGCGCAGCCAGGGTTTCCGGGGTGTCGCCGGCCAGCACCGGTACCCGGGCCTGGGCGATCACGTTGCCGGCATCGAGCTCGGGCACGACGAAATGCACGCTGGCACCATGCTCGAACTCGCCGGCTTCCAGGGCGCGGGCGTGGGTGTGCAGGCCCTTGTAGCGCGGCAGCAGCGAGGGATGGATGTTGATCAGCTGGCCCTGGAACCGGCTGACGAAGCCGCCGCCGAGGATGCGCATGTAGCCGGCGCAGACGATCCAGTCCGGCTGGCTTGCAGCCACGGCATCGCCCAGCGCCAGGTCGAATGCGTCGCGGTCGGCGTAGTCCCTGGGAGAGCGCGCCCAGCGCAGTTCCCCGGGCACCTTTTCCAGCGCGGCGGCAGCGGGCCTGTCGGAGAACACGCCGACGATCCCGGCGTCCAGTTGCCCGGCGCTGATCGCGTCCAGCAGGCACTGCAGGTTGCTGCCGCGGCCGGAGGCCAGCACGGCGATGCGGGAAGGTCGGGTCATCGGGCTTGTTTCCGGGCAAAGGGCCACGCCAGCAGGCTGCCCAGCGTGGCCAGGGCCATGTCCGCATGGGCGTCCCAGGCGTCGCCCTGCTGGCCGTTGTAGGATTCGGCGGCTTCGGGTGACAGGGCCAGGGCAATGCCCCATTCCATCCACTCGTAGACCAGGCTGGAACACATGATCGCCATCACCGCCAGGGTAAAGGCGTGACCGGCACGCAGCGCGGGCCACAGTTGGCGGGCCCACTGCGCCAGCGCCGGGGTGAAGCAGGCGCCATAGAGCAGGTGGACCAGACGGTCGAAGTGGTTGCGCTGCCAGCCCAACGCCGCGCCCGGCGACCAGCCGAACGAGGCCTGCATCCATGCGTCGTAGGGCACGTTGGAATACAGCCAGCGCGCGCCAAGGCAGTGCAGGGCGATGAACACGCAGATCGCGGCATGGGCGCCGTTGCCCAGTGGCCAGCGCCGGTCCACCCACCACAGCGCTGCCAGTCCGACCACGGTCAGTGAACTGTGCAGGGCCTGTTCCAGCGGCCAGGGCGGCAGGATCCAGCTGGCCACGAACACGGCCAGTACCGCGCAGAACGCAGCCTTCTTGGCGGCGGACATGGGCGCGGGCCCTCAGCCGATGCGCACGCGCTCGTTGCCCTGGGCGGGGACGACCTCGCCGATTTGCCAGTGGGCCAGCTCCAGCGCGTCGAGCGAGGCATTGACCGCAGCCACTTCGGCGGCCGGCACGATCAGCACGAAGCCCACGCCGCAGTTGAAGGTGCGCCACATCTCGCTGTCGGCTACCGCACCTTCGGCCTGCAGCCACTGGAACACCGGCGGCAGCGGCCAGCTGCCGGCGCGGATGTCCAGGCCCAGGCCCTCGGGCACCACGCGGATGATGTTCTCGGTCAGGCCGCCACCGGTGATGTGGGCCATGCCGTGGATCGCCGCGCCGTGCTGCTTGAGCAGCGACAGGATCGGCTTGACGTACAGGCGGGTCGGCGCCATCAGCGCATCGACCAGCTTGACGCCGCCTTCCAGCTCCAGGTCAGCCGGCGAACCGGCGCGCTCGTAGATCCTGCGGATCAGCGAGTAGCCGTTGGAATGCGGGCCGGAGGAAGCGATACCGATCAACACGTCGCCTGCGGCCACGGTCGAGCCGTCCTTGAGTTCGCTCTTTTCAACTGCGGCCACGGTGAAGCCGGCCAGGTCGTACTCGCCCGGGGCGTACATGTCCGGCATCTCGGCGGTCTCGCCGCCGATCAGCGCGCAGCCGGCTTCGGTGCAGCCGTTGGCGATGCCGCCGACCACGGCCGCGGCGGTGTCCACGTCGAGCTTGCCGGTGGCGAAGTAGTCCAGGAAGAACAGCGGCTCGGCGCCCTGCACCAGCACGTCGTTGACGCACATGGCCACCAGGTCGATGCCGATGGTGTCGTGGCGACCCAGCTGCTGGGCCAGCTTGAGCTTGGTGCCGACGCCGTCGGTACCGGACACCAGCACCGGCTCGCGGTACTTGCCCGACAGGTCGAACAGGGCGCCGAAACCGCCCAGTCCGCCCATCACTTCCGGACGGAAGCTGCGCTTGACCAGCGGCTTGATGCGCTCGACCAGTTCATTGCCCGCGTCGATGTCGACACCGGCATCACGATAGGTCAGGGGAGTGTTGCTGGAGGTCGGGGTGCTGGTCACGGGCGGGCTGCACTGGCGGAGTGAACTGGCGATTTTACCAGCCCACGTTGGCGCTTAGGCCGCATTCGGGCAACAATTCACCCCGGAACCGTCGAGCAATGGAATCTTCAATGCGTCGCAGCCTGGCCCTACTCCTGATCCTGGCGCTCTGCGTCCCCGCGGGCCTTGCCTCCGCCCAGTCCGGCCTGCGCACCGAGGGCGATGTTGCCAGTGCCAGCGGCGTGTACGAGGCCGAAGTGCCGGTCAACAGCCAGAGTGAGGCTGACCGCAATGGCGCGCTGGCACGCGCGCTGGGCGCGGTGCTGGGCAAGATTTCCGGCGACCGCAGCGCGATGACCCGCCCGGGCGTGGCGCAGATGTTGCGCAACGCGCGCGATTACGTCGAAAGCTACGACTACCGCCAGGACCAGGGCACCTCGTCCACCGGCGCGCCGAGCTTCCGCACCATGCTGGTGGCGCGTTTCCGCGCCAGCGACGTCGATGCACTGGTCGGTGCGCTGGGCCTGCCGGTGTGGCCGCAGCCGCGGCCCAAGCCGGTGGTGTGGCTGGCCATCGATGACGGCAGTGGCCCGCGCCTGGTAAGCGTGCAGCAGACCAATGCCGCCCGGCCGCTGCTGGACCGTGCCATCGAGCGTGGTTACCGCCTCGGCCTGCCCGGCGGCGGCGCCGCCGAACAGGCGCTGGTCGGCGCGATCTGGCGCCAGGACGTGGCGACGGTAGCGCGCGCCTCCTCGCGCTACGCACCACCGATGCAGCTGATCGGCAAGCTCTACCGGGCCCAGGGTGGCAGCGGCTGGGTGGCCGACTGGATCTTCGTCGACGGCGGCCGCGAGCTGGCGCGCTGGAGCACGCGCGAGGGCGATGCGCGGCGGGCGATGGCCGGGGGTGCCGACGGCGCGGCCGACGCGCTGGTCAAGCGCTACGCCAAGGCCGAGGCGCTGGGCGCCCATGGGGTGTATCGGGTGGCGGTGAGCGGTATCCGCAGCGCCGATGATTACCTGCGCCTGTCCGCGGCGCTGCAGGCGTTGCCGGTGGTCAAGACCATCGTTCCAGTGAAGGCGAGCGGCGACATGCTGGAGCTGGACCTCGAGCTGGCGACCGGCCTGCCGGGCTTCAACCGCATGCTCGGCGACAACGGCGTGCTGGTGCCGGCCTCTGCGCCGTCCACGCTGGATGGCGAGCCGGTTCCGGTGCCGTCGGGCAGTCGCGCCGAGTACCGCATCCGATGATCGCTTCGGCCGACGTTGAGATTTCCAAGTTCCTGCGCCGCCTGCAATGGGGCGGGGTGACATTGCTTGCGCTGTGGGTGGTGTGGGCGCTGGCGCCGATCCTGACCCCGTTCGTGCTCGCCCTGATGCTGGCCTGGCTGGGTGATCCGCTGGTGGATCGGCTGGAAGCGGCCGGGCGTTCACGCAATACCGCCGTCGTGCTGGTGTTCGTGCTGATGGTGCTGCTGCTGGCGCTGGCCCTGCTGATCCTGGTGCCGCTGGTCGAGCGCCAGGTGGGCACGCTGGTTGCCGCCGTGCCGCAGACCCAGGAATGGGTGGTCGGTACCGCGGTGCCATGGCTGGAGCAGAAGACCGGGATGGAGTTGATGGGCTGGCTGGATCCCGAGCGCCTGGTGGAGTGGACGCGCAGCCACTGGCAGCAGGCCGGCGGCATGGCCAAGACCTTCTTCGGCTACGTCTCGCGCTCGGGCTTTGCGATGGTGGCCTGGGTGATCAACATCGTGCTGCTGCCGATCCTCACCTTCTACTTTCTGCGCGACTGGGACATCCTGGTGGAGCGGGCGGTCTCGCTGATCCCGCGCAACCACGTGGCCACGGTGTCGCGCCTGGCGCGCGAATCGGACGAGGTGCTCGGTGCCTTCATCCGCGGCCAGATCGTGGTGATGGTGGCGCTGGGCGTGATCTACGCCGTCGGCCTGAGCCTCATCGGCCTGAACCTGGGGCTGCTGATCGGCCTGGTGGCCGGCCTGATCAGCTTCATTCCTTACCTCGGTGCGACCACCGGCGTGGTGATGGCGGTGCTGGCCGCGCTGGTGCAGGCGCAGGGCTTCGACCTGAAGCTGCTGGTCGGCATGACCGTGGTGTTCACCATCGGCCAGCTGCTGGAAAGCTACGTGCTGACCCCTCGCATCGTCGGCGACAAGATCGGACTGCACCCGGTGGCGGTGATCTTCGCGGTGATGGCCGGCGGCCAGCTGTTCGGCTTCCTCGGCATGCTGCTGGCCCTGCCGGCGGCGGCGGTGATCAACGTGCTGCTGCGCTATGCGCATGAGCGCTACCGCGAGAGCGAGCTGTATGCCGGCCCTGCGCCGGCGATCGTGCTGGACCCCTATATCGACAGGCCGGGCGACATCGTCGTCCCGCCGAAGGATGTTGAACCGAAGTGAGCGTGCCGCAGTTGCCGCTGGCCCTGCGGTATCCGCCGGACCAGCGCCTTGGAAGTTTCGTCGGTGCCCCCGATGGGGTACTGGCACAGTTGGACGCCATTGCCCGTGGCGCTGCGTCGGACTGGGTCTACGTGACCGGCCCGGCCGGAACCGGCAAGACCCATCTCGCGCTGGCGGTGTGCGCTGCCGCCGAGGGCGCCGGGCGCTCGGCCGCCTACCTGCCGCTGGTGGCCGCCGCCGGTCGCCTGCGGGATGCGCTGGAGGCGCTCGAGGGCAGGGACGTGGTGGCGCTGGATGGGCTGGAGGCCATTGCCGGCCAGCGCGAGGACGAAGTTGCCCTGTTCGATTTCCACAATCGTGCCCGTGCCGCAGGGGTGACGTTGATCTACACCGCGCGGCACACGCCCGACGCGCTGGGCCTGGTGCTGCCGGATCTGCGATCGCGCCTGTCCCAGTGCGGTCGGGTGATGCTCGATGTGCTCGACGATGCCGGCCGCGCCGCGGTGCTGCGCGAACGGGCGCAGCGCCGTGGCCTGGTGCTGGAAGAGGCGGCCATCGGCTGGATGCTGACCCGCACCGGCCGTGACCTGGGCGGCCTGCTGGGCCTGCTGGATCGGCTGGACCGCGAATCGCTGGCGGCCCAGCGCCGCGTCACCGTGCCGTTCCTGCGCCGGGTGGTCGAGGGCGGCAAGCCCGCCGCCTGAGCAGATTCGCCGGCAGGCGTTCGCCACCGGCATTGCCGTAACTTACTGGCCGCCGCGCAGTTCCGCATCCAGCGCCTGCAGGCGCTGCGGGGTTCCCACGTCGGTCCAGCGGCCACGATGGTGTTCGCCACTGACGCGTCCTTCCATCATCGCCGCGCGCAGCAGCGGGGCCAGCTTGAAGCGTGGCGGATTGGCCTCCACGCCGTCGGCATTGCCGATGACCTGGCGCCAGTCGCGCAGCAGCGAGGGTCGATATACCCCCAGCCCGGCGAAGGTCAGCCGCGCCGCATCACCGTCACTGAGCACGCGGCCGTGGTCGAGTACGAAGTCGCCGCCGGGGTTGTGCGCGGGATTGTCGACCAGCACCAGGTGAGCTTCGCCAGCCGGCTGGTCGGGCAGCTCAGCGAAATCGGCATCGCACCAGATATCACCATTGACCGCGATGAAAGGCATATCCGTGTCCGCTTCATCCAGCAGGGCGAGCGCATGCAGCATGCCGCCGCCAGTTTCCAGCGGCGTGTGGCCTTCGTAGGAATAGTGCACGCGCAGGCCCCACTGGCTGCCATCACCCAGCACCTGCGGGAAACGATCGGCCAGCCACGAGGTGTTGACCACGACCTCGCGCACGCCGATCGCCGCCAGCTTTTCCAGGTGCCAAGCGATCAGCGGCTTGCCGCCGGCCGGCAGGAGCGGCTTGGGCGTGTGCTCGGTCAGCGGACGCATGCGCTCACCGAGTCCGGCGGCAAAGACCAGCGCCTTCATGCGGGATCCTTTTCGGCCATGGCCGGCTTGATCCGGCGTTGGAGCAGGTCATGCAGCGGCGCGAGCTCCGTGTAGCGCGGAAGCACTTCTTCCAGGTAGCGGATGAAGCGCGGCGCGTCGGCGAAGTAGTGCGGCTTGCCGTCGCGGTCGCGCAGGCGCACGAAGATGCCGAGGATCTTCAGGTGGCGCTGGACGCCCATCCAGTCGGCATCGCGCAGGAACTGCGGCCATGCCGGCACCGGCAGCCCGGCGGTGCGGGCACGGGCGTGGTAGCGCGCCAGCCAGCCGTCGACCCGTTCCAGTGGCCAGCTCAGGAACGCGTCCTTGAACAGGCTGGCCGGGTCGTAGGCAATCGGTCCGCGCACCAGGTCCTGGAAATCCAGCACCGCCAGCGCGTCGCCGACCGGCATCAGGTTGCGCGGCATGAAGTCGCGGTGCGTCAGTACCTGTCCTTGCGCCAGCGCGTTGTCCATCAGGCGACGCTGCACCAGCTGCAGTCGTTCCACTTCGCCGCAGTCCAGCTGCAGGCCAAGGTGGCGCTGCAGGAACCACTCCTCGAACAACCCGGCATCACGCTGCAGCAGCGCTTCGCCGAAGACGCCGAAGCCTTCAGGCACGTCAATGGCCTGCAGCCGCAGCAGCTGGTCAAAGGCCGCCTCGAACCAGTCATCGGCGTTGTCCTCGTTGATCTGGCGGGCGAGGGTGGGAATACCGAGGTCTTCCAGCAGCAGGAAGCCCTGTTCGGGCTCGCGGGCCAGCACCTGCGGGACTCGCACGCCAGTGGGTTCGAGCAGGTCGTGCATGCGCAGCCACGGGCGCACGTCCTCCAATGATGGCGGCGAGTCCATCACGATGTGGCTGCCGCGCGCGCTGCTGGCGCGCCAGTAGCTGCGGAAGCCGGCATCGGTGGAGGCGCGTTGCAGCGTGGCAGCAGCGTCGCCGAGCGCGGCACGGGCCCAGTGCAGGCGCTGTTTGGCGCGCAACGGGTCGGAAGCAGGGTCGTTCATTGGGAAAAGCCGGTAAGGCGCCGGCGGCGCCATCAGGGTAGGCGCGGGCTCAGCGACGTTTGCCGCCGCTGACCAGCCGCAACAGGGCAAGGATGGCAACCGCGCCTAGGATCGAGCCGAGGAAGCCGGCCGGTTGCCCTGCGGCATACCAGCCCATCTCACGCCCGAACCAGCCGGCGAACACGGCGCCGGCAATGCCCAGCACGATGGTCAGCAGGCAGCCCATGCGGTTGTTGCCGGGCATGAAGAACCGCCCGAACAGGCCGACGAAGAAGCCGATCAGGATGATGTAGAGCCAGCTCTCGCTGCCGAACAATCCGCTCATGCCGGTACGCCACAAAAGGAAAGACGCAGCCTAGCAAGGCCAGGCTGCGTCCGTCATCAAGCCATCAGGGCGTGGCTCAGCAGCAGCCGTGGCCGCCGTGGCGGGTGCCGCTGTCGGCATGCACCTTCGAACCGCTGGTCTCGCCACGCAGGCTGGCGGCGTGGTGGTCGCTGAGCACCTTGGCCACGCAGGCAGTGACCTTCTTGCCCATCGGGATGTGCAGGAACTCGTTCGGGCCGTGCGCGTTGGAATGCGGACCCAGCACGCCAGTGATCATGAACTGCGCGCCCGGGAACTTCTCGCCGAGCATGCCCATGAACGGGATCGAGCCACCTTCGCCCATGTACATGGCCGGCTTGCCGAAGAACGCCTGCGAGGCGTCGTCGATCGCTTTCTCCAGCCACGGTGCCATCGCCGGCGCGTTCCAGCCGGTGGAGGCCTTTTCCAGCTCCAGGCTGACGTGCGCGCCGTTGGGCGGATCACGCAGCAGCGCTTCCTTGAGCAGCTCGCCGCACTGTTTGCCGTTCGCGGTCGGGGGCAGGCGCAGCGACAGCTTCACCGCGGTTTCCGGGCGCAGCACGTTGCCGGCCGACTCCAGCGGCGGCATGCCGCCGATACCGGTCACCGACAGCGCCGGTCGCCAGGTGCGGTTGAGCACCAGCTCGGTCAGCTCCTCGCTCATCGGCTTGAGGCCTTCGACCAGCGGGAACTTGTCGAAGATGGCGGTATCCACCACTTCGGCCGCGCGCTTGGCCTGTTCCAGGCGCTCTTCCGGGATCTCCACGTGCAGGCCGTCGAGCAGGATGCGGCCGGTGTTCTCGTCCTCGATGCGCGACAGCAGCTGGCGCAGCAGACGGAACGACGACGGCACCACGCCGGAGGCGTCACCGGAGTGCACGCCCTCCTCCAGCACCTTGACGGTGAAGTTGCCGCCGGCCAGGCCGCGCAGCGAGGTGGTGCACCACAGCTGGTCGTAGTTGGCGCAACCCGAATCCAGGCACACTACCAGCGACGGCTGGCCGATGCGGTCGGCCAGGTGGTCGACATAGGCCGGCAGGTCGTAGGAGCCGGATTCCTCGCAGGCCTCGATCAGGATCACGCAGCGGGCGTGCGACAGGCCCTGCTCCTGCAGGGCGAGGATGGCCGCCAGCGAACCGAAGATCGCGTAGCCGTCATCGGCGCCGCCGCGGCCGTACAGCTTGTCGCCACGCAGCACCGGCTTCCACGGCCCCAGGTCCGGGTCCCAGCCGGTCATTTCCGGCTGCTTGTCCAGATGGCCGTACAGCAGCACGGTGTCCTCGCCGGTGTCCGGGCCCGAGGCCGGGATTTCCAGGAAGATCAGCGGGGTGCGGCCTTCCAGCTGCACCACTTCCACCTGCAACCCGGCCACCTTCTGGTTGCGCGCCCAGGTCTCCATCAGGGTCACGGCCTGGGCCATGTAGCCGTTCTGGACCCAGTTCGCGTCAAACATCGGCGACTTGTTGGGGATGCGGATGTAATCGACCAGTTGCGGGACGATGTCGTTGTCCCATTTGTCGCTGACGAATTGGCCGATCTTGGCGCTGTCCATCTGGTAACTCCGGTAGCAGGTGTAAGGGGCCCATTGTACGCCCCGGCTTGTGTACGAATTTTCCTACAAGGGGTCGGGCGATTCACCTGCTGTGTGGATGGCGCGTGGACGATACGATCCCTGCATGTGGCGCGGGACACTGGCCCGGTCGACGAGGATGTCGACGGAGACTCTTCCCAAGCCACAAGGAGTGTTGCCATGAAGTTTTTCACCGTGACGTTGAAGTCACTGGTATTGAGCCTGCTGCTGGCCGGGTCCGCCCTGGCGGCGGAAAAGGTGAACATCAATACCGCTGACGCGGCGGAGCTGGACCGGGTACTGGTGAACGTGGGGGCGGCAAAGGCCCAGGCGATCGTCGATTTCCGGGACGCGAACGGACCTTTCAAGAGCGCCGAGGAGCTGGCGCTGGTGAAGGGAATCGGTTTGAAGACGGTCGAACGGAATCGGGACCTGATCGAAGTGGGCGCGGGGAAGGCGCCTGCAGGGAAGGCCGCCACGACGGCAGCCTCCAAGCCCAAACCGGTGGAAAGGCGCTGACTGGTAAGGATGCAACGGTATACGGTCTGGGCAGGACGCCAGGGTCGGATCCATTTGGGGGCAGGACGCCAGCTACAAGCAAGGATGCTGACAGGGATGTGACGATCGCCCGGTGTTGCACAGTGACGTGCAGCCCGGGCGATTTCTTTTTGGGCCTCGATAAACGCGGGGTGCGGACACCCCGGCCAGTGGACTGTTGGAACAGTTCGGCCAGGCGGTGTGCGCCTCCAGCGGCACCGCTACCGAGCAGGCCGGCTCCGGCACGGCCGCCGCTCGCGGCCACCACGGGCAGGTGGTGGATCGCGCCGCTCGGACGCTGGCGGTGGCCTCCACCCGGGCCAGACTGCCGATCCCTCTTTCCTCCTGACCCCCGAGCCTCCAGGTCCCCCCGGAGTCCCCCAAGTGCCCCAAGTGCCCCAAGTGCCCCAAGTGCCCCGGAGTGCCCGAGTGCCCGAGTGCCCGAGTGCCCGAGTGCCCCGGAGTGCCCCGGAGTGCCCCGGAGTGCCCGAGTGCCCCGGAGTGCCCGAGTGCCCGAGTGCCCGGAGTCCCCGAGTCCCCGAGTGCCTGAGTGCCCCGGAGTCTCCGGGTCCCGGAAGTGCTTGCTTCCGGTCGGACCGAAGCCCATGGGCCAGGGGGCGCGAGCTGGTGCTTGGAGCCTTTGGTTCCGCGGGTGATAGCACTGCCGGCGTGCCGACTTCTGATCGGCCACTACACCGGGCCCAGGCTGACCCCGGACGCCGAGGTGCCGCTGGGCGGACCGGCCCCGGCGGCACCGAGTGGCGCCCAACTTCGACGGCACCCTGCAGGAGCCGACCCGGTTCGCGTGATCGGCGTGGCCAAGGGCCAGGCAATGGGCATGGTTGGCAACACGAACCTCACCGTGTGGGCCCCCACACAACGGCCGGCGCCGCTGTGGCGATGGCCGGGCCTCAGACCCAGCCGGTGGCGTAGTACACGCCGATGATCGCGAACACCGCCAGGGTCTTGATGACGGTGATGGCGAAGATGTCCTTGTAGGACTGGCGGTGGGTCAGGCCGGTGACCGCCAGCACGGTGATCACCGCGCCGTTGTGGGGCAGGGTGTCCATGCCGCCGGAGGCCATCGAGGCCACGCGGTGGAGCACCTCCATCGGGATGCCGGCGGCCTGGGCGTTGGCGATGAAGCTGTCGGCCATGGCCGCCAGCGCGATGGACATGCCGCCCGAGGCCGAGCCGGTGATGCCGGCCATCGCGGTGACCGAGATGGCCTCGTTGACCAGCGGGTTGGGAATCGAGCCCAGCGCGTTGGCCACGACGAGGAAGCCCGGCAGGGCGGCGATGACCGCGCCGAATCCGTATTCGGAAGCGGTGTTCATCGAGGCCAGCATTGCGCCACCGATGGCACTTTTCGTCCCTTCGGAGAAGGCGGTGACCACCGGCTGCCAGGCCAGCGCGATCACTGACAGGATGCCGACCAGCAGCGCGGCCTGCACCGCCCAGATCGCGCCGAGCTTGGCGGTTTCCTGCACGACCGGCGCCGGGTTGCCGATCACCGCCGGCACGAACGAGGTGGCGTCGCCGTACCAGTCCGGGATCCAGCCGGTGAACAGGTAGTTGGACACGCCCACCAGCAGCAGTGGCAGCAGGGCAACCAGCGGATGGGCCAGCTTCTCGCCGGCAAACGGTGCCGGTTCGTTGAGCAGCGCTTCGCTGCCGGCATAGCCCTCGCCGGCAGCCAGCGCGGCGCGGCGGCGCCACTCCAGGTAGCTCAGGCCCAAGGCAAGGATGATCAGGGTGCCGATCACGCCCAGGGTCGGCGCTGCCCAGCTGGTGGTGCCGAAGAAACTGGTCGGGATGATGTTCTGGATCTGCGGCGTGCCCGGCAGCGCGTCCATGGTGAAGGTGAAGGCGCCCAGGGCGATGGTGCCGGGGATCAGCCGCTTGGGGATGTTGGACTGGCGGAACAGCTCGGCGGCGAACGGGTAGACCGCGAACACCACCACGAACAGCGACACGCCGCCGTAGGTCAACAGGCCGCAGACCAGCACGATGGACAGCATGGCGCGCTGGGCGCCGACCAGCCTGATGGTTGCGCTGACGATGGCCTTTGAGAACCCCGAGACCTCGATCAGCTTGCCGAACACCGCGCCGAGCAGGAACACCGGGAAGTACAGCTTGAGGAAGCCGACCATCTTGTCCATGAAAAGGCCGGTGAACATCGGCTGGACCAGTGCCGGGTCGGTGAGCAGCACCGCGCCCAGTGCGGCGATCGGGGCGAACAGGATCACGCTGTAGCCGCGATAGGCCACGAACATGAGGAAGACCAACGCGGTCAACACGATCAGAAACGACATCCCCGCCTCCCGGCAAAACAGTGGCCGGGAGTATCCGGAGCGGGGGGGCGATCGGCCCACTGTACGAATGGACAGTACGCCGCGCCAAGGCCGGCGGCTAACTTGCGCAGCATCGGCGGCATCCGTGTGTCGCCATGTCATACCCGGGAGGAGGGGAGACCGATATGAAGCGCAAGACTCTTTGCATGGCCATCGGTGGCGTGCTGCTGGCACCGGCCATTGCCATGGCCCAGGATGCACCGGCCGCCAGTACGCAGGCCGGCAGCCAGGCCACCACGCTGGACGAAGTGACCGTTACCGCGCGCCGCCGCAGCGAATCGATCATGGACGTGCCGGTGGCGGTGTCCGCCTTCGGCGAGGAACAGCTCAAGGACCTGCAGGCGACCACCGTCGAGGGCCTGCAGGGCGCCGTTCCGAACATGAACATCGCCCAGGGCCGCGGCTCGGCCAACTCGGTCAACGTCGCCATCCGTGGCATCGGCCAGCCGGACGCGCTGCAGACCTTCGACCCGGGCGTGGGCATGTACGTTGACGACGTCTACTACTCGCGCATCAACGGTGCCCTGTTCTCGCTGTTCGACATCCAGCAGCTGGAAGTGCTGCGTGGCCCGCAGGGCACGCTGTACGGCAAGAACTCCACCGGTGGCGCGATCAAGCTGACCACCAAGAACCCCTTCGACAACGAGGGTGGCGCGGTCGAGCTGACCGCCGGTGACTACGGCCGCGCCGAAGGGCGCTTCTATGTCTCGGGCAAGCTGAGCGACTCCGTGGCCGCCAGCATTGCCGGCGCCAAGATCACCAACGACGGTTACGTCAAGGATCCGGAGACCGGCCGTCGCTTCAACGACGACGACACCGAAGCCCTGCGCTTCAAGCTGGCGCTGAGCCCGACCGAAGACTTCCGCGCGACCATCAGTGTCGACCACACCAAGCAGGACGCCGCGCTGACCATGGGCCGTCCGATGGCCGACCTGCGCGCCACCAGCCTGGCCCCGGCCGGCGTGGTGGTGCTGCTGCCGGGCCAGACCGGCGACTGGAACCACACCGCGCGCACCTCCTTCGACCCCGACCAGGGCCAGAAGCTCAAGCACGACGGTGCATCGCTGGCGATGGAGTGGGACCTCAACGAGCAACTGCAGCTCAAGTCCATCACCTCCTACCGCAAGCTCAAGACCGAGTCCTACATCGACATCGATGCGTCCGAGTACGAGCTGGGCGACGTGCTGGTGGCGCTGGACCAGGACCAGAAGAGCCAGGAATTCCAGCTGCACTACGACAATGGCAGCAACCTGCACGCCACCTTCGGCGCGTACTACATGAAGGAAAACGTGCCCTCCTACCAGGAGGCCTATGCCGATGACCTGTTCCAGCTGCTCGGTGCGCCGCTGCCGTTCCTTCGCACCATCGAGGACGACCTGAGCACCACCTCCAAGGCCGCCTTCGCCCACGTCAACTGGGAGTTCATCCCGACCTGGACGCTGGCCGCCGGCGTGCGCTGGACCAAGGACAGCAAGGAGTACGACCGCAGCACCAGCACCTTCTGGGGCGCGCCGTACAACGTGATCAACGAGACCGTCGCTTTTGCCGCCAAGGCCGACTGGACCGCGGTGACGCCGTCGATCAGCCTGCAGAAGGAATTCAGCGACAACCTGATGGGCTACGTGTCGGCCAACCGCGGCTTCAAGAGCGGTGGCTTCAACGGCCGCGCCAATACCGTCTATGACACCCAGAACGCCAGGTTCGATCCGGAATACGTCTGGACCTACGAAGTGGGCGTCAAGGGCAGCTCCAGCGACCGCCGCTTGCGCGGCAGCGCCACCGCCTTCTACAGCAAGTACAGCGACTTCCAGGCGCGCGTGTCGCAGGACGTGGGCACCTTCCCGGTCCTCAACGCCGCGGAGATGAACATCAAGGGCCTGGAGCTGGAAGGCTCGGCGATGCTCGGCGCGGCCACCACCCTGAGCGGCCAGGTGTCCTGGCTGGATGCCAAGTACGACCGTTTCGATGACTTCCGCCTGGATCCGACCTACCCGGGCTTCGATCCCAACGTGAACCATGACCACGTGCCGTTCTCGCCGGACTGGAGCGCACGCGTGGCCCTCCAGCACGTGTTCCAGCTGGGCGACAACGGCAGCCTGACCCTCGGCGGCGACGTCTCCTACCGCGGCGACACCTGGTTGAGCGTGGACAACCGCGACGTGCTGAGCCAGGACGCCTACACCCTGGTCGGCCTGTACGGGGTGTGGGATTCGCCGCAGCTGGCATGGCAGGTGCGTGCGGGCGTACGCAACCTGACCGATGAGAGCTACAAGGTCGAAGGCCAGGAGTTCGCCAGCGTCGGCAACATCCAGACCGCGTACTACGGCCTGCCGCGCAACTGGTACGTGTCGCTGCGCTACAACTTCTGATCCGGGCCACTGGATTGCAGCCGGCCTGAAGGGTGCCGGCTGCACGGAAGCAATGAACAACGGCGGCATGCCTGGCATGCCGCCGTTCCCGTATCCTGAGTCCGCGCAGGGTGGCGGCGGGAAGTCCGGGGGACGCGACACAGATGCTGAGTTTGATCACCGTGGTGCTGGCCGGCATGGCCTGGCTGGCGCTGATGTTTGGTGCGGCCTTGTACGGCGAGCGGCGGCCGACCGCCTTCACCCGCCATTGGCACTACGTCTACGCGCTGTCGCTGGCGGTGCACTGCACCTCGTGGACGTTCTACGGCACGGTCACCCAGGCCGCACGCCATGGCTGGCCACTGCCGCCCACCTTCGTCGGTGCAGTGCTGTTCTACGCGCTGGCCTTCGGACTGATGCTGCGCTTGCTTCGGCTGGCGCGCGAAACCAATGCCACCTCGCTGGCCGACCTGATCGCCGCCCGCTTGGGCCGCGATGCGTGGCTGGCGGCCACCGTGACCCTGGTGGCCGCGCTGGGCCTGATTCCCTACATCGCGCTGCAGCTCAAGGCAGTGACGATGAGCTTTGACATGGTCACCGATGGCGTCACCGGGCGTGGCCATTCCGGCATGCCGTGGCGCGACAGTGCGCTGTACGTGGCGCTGGCGATGGCGCTGTTCGCGATGCTGTTCGGCGCGCGCCGCGCCAACGTGGCCGAGCACAACCGCGGCCTGGTGCTGGCGATGGCGGTGGAATCGCTGTTCAAGCTGCTGGCGATGCTGGTGCTGGGTGGCTTCGTCTGGTTCGGGCTGGAGGCGCTGCCCGAAGTGACCGCTCCCCCGCCACCGGTGGCGCCGGGCGGCGGCGTGATCCCGCTGGTGATCCTGGGCGCGATGGCGATGTTCCTGCTGCCACACCAGTTCCACGTGGCCGTGGTCGAATGCCGCGATCCGCGCGACGTGCGCACTGCGCGCTGGCTGTTCCCGCTGTACCTGCTGCTGATCGCCTTGCCGATCCTGCCGCTGGCACGCGCCGGCAGCGCGTGGCTGGGCGACAGCGTACCGACGGACATGTACACGCTGGCCCTGCCGTTCTCGCAGGGGCAGGGCGGAGTGGCGCTGATCGCCTTCCTTGGCGGACTCAGTGCCGCTACCGGCATGGTCGTGGTCAGCACGCTGACCCTGAGCCTGATGATCGGCAACCACTGGTTCGCGCCGGGCCTGCTGCGCGGTGCGTGGTCGAAGGTCGGCAGCGGTGACCGGCGCCACGAGGTGCTGTGGCTACGGCGCGCCGGCATCTGCGTGATCATGCTGCTGGCCTGGGCCTACAGCCGGCTGATCGGTGGCAGCAATGTGCTGGCCGACGTCGGTGCGGTGTCGTTCTCGGCGCTGGCCACGCTGCTGCCAGTGTTGGGCTTTGCAATCTGGCGTCCGCAGACGCCGCCTCGCGCGGCCATCGTGGGGATCGTCGCCGGCTTCATCACCTGGGCCTGGGTGCTGCTGGTGCCGTCACTGCTGGCCGATGCGGGGCGTGCGCCGGCGTGGTTGTCGCAGGGTCCGCTGGGCTGGGCATGGCTGGCGCCGGAAGGCCTGTTCGGGCTGACCGGATGGACGCCGCTGGGACGTGCGGTCGGCGCCAGCCTGTTCGTCGGCACCGTGGCGACGCTGCTGGTGATGTCGTGGCGGCGCGACACGCCCGACCGCACCAGCCGCAACCTCGAGGCCGACGTGCTGCGCGATGCCGGTCGCCGCTTCCTGTCGCACAAGCGCGTGGAGCAGCTGCTGGCCGGAGCACCGCGCCATGGCCCGGTGCCGGCGGCGATCGAGGCCAGTGTCGAGCGCGAGCTGTCCGCCGTGCTGGGCGCGGCTTCCGCGCGCCTGCTGCTCGATGCCGCGCGCCGCGAAAGCGGCGAACTGGCCACGGTCGCGGCGATCGTCAGCGAGGCGTCGCAGGACCTGCGCTTCAACCAGCAGGTGCTCGAGGCCGCCCTGCAGAACATGAGCCAGGGCATCAGCGTGATCGACCGCGAACAGCGGCTGGTCGCGTGGAACCGGCCGTACGCGCGGTTGTTCGGTTTCCCCGAGGAACTGCTGCAGGTCGGGCGGCCGGTCGTCGACCTGACCCGCTGGGCACTGCAGGTGATGCCCGGCCGTGGCGACGACGAGCGTGCGGTTGACCGGCGTCTTGCCTTCATGCGCGCGGGCACGCCGCACCTGACCGAGCGTGTGTTCCCCGACGGGCGCATCGTCGAGATCCGCGGCAACCCGATGCCCGGTGGCGGCTTCGTGGCGACCTTCACCGACGTCACCGAATTCCGCCGTAACGAGCGCGAACTGAAACTGGCCAACGAGACCCTGGAGCAGCGCGTGGGCGAGCGCACCGCGCTGCTGGAATCGGCCAAGCGCGAGGCCGAGCGGGCCAACGATGCCAAGAGCCGCTTCCTGGCCGCGGTCGGCCACGACCTGCTGCAGCCGCTGCACGCCGCGCACCTGTTCACCGACACCCTGGCCCAGCAGCTGGAGTCGCCGCCGCAGCGGCAGGCCGTGGAGCAGATCCGCGGCGCACTGGATTCGACCACCGACCTGCTGACCGGCCTTTTCGACATGTCGCGGCTGGAAGCTGGCGGCCTGGTACCGCAGCCGCGTGATTTCCCGCTGGCCGAGGTGCTTGATCCACTGGCTTCCGAATTCCGCGCGCTGGCCAATGCCCGTGGACTGGCGTTCCACCACGTCGCCACCACCGCATGGGTGCACAGCGACCCGCAACTGCTGCGCCGCGTGCTGCAGAACTTCCTGGCCAATGCGGTGCGCTACACGGAGCGCGGCGGCGTGCTGCTGGGCGTGCGCCGCGAAGGCGGGCGCCTGCGCATCGAGGTGCACGACACCGGCCCGGGCATTGCCGAGTCCGAGCGCATGGCGATCTTCGACGAGTTCCGCCGTGGCGATGGCGCCGGTGGGCAGGGGCTCGGCCTGGGTCTGGCGATCGCCGACCGTATCTCGCGGCTGCTGCAAGCGCCGTTGCAGCTGCGCAGCCAGCAGGGACGCGGCACGGTGTTCGCGCTGTCGCTGCCCCAGGTGCAGCGTCCGGTGGCCGTGGCGGCACCGGTCGCGCGGGGCGGCGGCCTGCGGGGCGTGCCGGTGCTGGTGGTCGACAACGATCCGGCCTCGCTGCAGGCACTGGCCACGCTGCTGCGCGGCTGGGGCTGCGAGGTGGCCGAGGCCAACGGCGACGCGCAGGCGTTTGCGGCGATGGAGGCGCGACCGGCGGCGCTGTGGCTGCTGGACTACAACCTCGACGACGGCGATACCGGAACCGCACTGCAGTTCCGGCTGGGCGAGCGCTTCGGGCCGCGGCCGACGCTGATCCTCAGTGCCGCCGACAGCCTGGCCACGCGTCGCGAGGTGCTCGAGCAGGGCCTGACCCTGCTGCACAAGCCGGTGCGGCCGCTGGCACTGAAATCGATCCTGGACCGGATGCTGGCCTCCAGTGCCGTGGCGGCGGCTGCCGCCGGGCGCAGCGACGGGGAGCCGTAAACCGGCACGGCCCGCAATCGCGGGCCGTGGTTCACTCAGCCGGATGGGCCCGGGGTTGTGCCGCCGGATCAGACCTCGATCTGCCGCGCCGGGTCGCTCAGTTCCAGCTCGCGCAGCACCACGCTGGCCTGGGTACGGTTGCGCACGCCCAGTCGTTCGAAGATCGCCGACAGGTGCGCCTTGACCGTGCGTTCCTGCACGTCCAGGCGGTCGGCGATCTGCTTGTTGAGCAGGCCCTGGGCCACCAGCACCAGCACCCGGAACTGCTGTGGCGACAGGCTGGCCAGGCGCGCGGCCAGTTCACTGTCGTGGCTGGAGGACTGCGCGCGCGACACCGCCGCGCGCAGCGACGGCGGCAGCCATTGCTCGCAGGCCATCACGCTGCGGATCGCCTCGCGCAGGTCGTCCAGGCCGGCGCTCTTGGGCAGGTAGCCGGCCGCGCCGTGGTCCAGCGCGCGGCGCACCACGCGCGGGTCGTCGTTGGCCGAGACCACGATCACCGCCACGCCCGGATGCTGCGCGCGGATCGCTGCCAGCCCGGCCAGGCCGTGGTTGCCCGGCATGTGCAGGTCCAGCAGGATGAGGTCGATGTCCGGCTCGGCATCGAGTGCGGCCAGTACCCCGTCCAGCGATTCGGCCTCGCGCACCGCCATCGCCGCCACCGCCTCGCTGGCGGCCTGCCGCAGGGCGGCACGGAACAGCGGGTGGTCATCGGCGATCAGCAGGGTGGGCATGGGCAATCCGGAAGTGGTTACTGGGACGTCCAACCGCCATCCATCGGGAAGCTGGCGCCGGTGACATTGTGCGCTTCGTCGCGGCAAAGCCAAGCGACCATCGCCGCGATGTCCGAGGGCAGGGACATGCGCAGGCTCGGCTGCTTCTCTTCCAGCAGTGCGCGCACGCCGTCGTCGCGCGAGCCGCCGTTGCGGTGGGCCTGGATCTGCGGCTCGATCAGCGGCGTCTCCACCCAGCCCGGGCATACGCAGTTGACGGTGACGCCACCGCTGGCGCGGCTGCCGGCCGCGGCATATTCCAGCGCCGCCACCTTGCTCAGGCCGACGATGCCGAACTTGCTGGCCACGTACGGCGCCTTGTTCTTCGAGGCGACCAGGCCGTGCACCGAGGCGATGTTGACCACGCGGCCGTAGCCACGCCCGGCCATCCCCGGCAGCAGGTGCTGCATGGTGTGGAAGGCGGCGCTGAGGTTGATGGCGATGATGTCGTTCCACTTCTGCACCGGCTGCTCGGCCAGCGGCGCGGCATGCTGGATGCCGGCGTTGTTGACCAGCACGTCCACCGGTGACCACGCCTGCACGTCGGCCAGCATCGCGCTGATCTGTTCGGCATCGCGCAGGTCGGCATTGAAGTGGCGGGCTTCGCCGCCGCCGGCCTGGCGCACGCTGTCCAGCGCCTGGGCGATCTGGTCGTCGCTGCCGAGGCCGTTGATGGCCACGCTTGCACCGGCCGCGGCCAGCGTCTGCGCGATGGCCAGGCCGATGCCCGAGGTGCTGCCGGTCACCAGCGCGGTGCGGCCTTGCAGGAAGCGGTCCATCGAAAACTCCATGAAACAGGGGGATGGGCGGCAAGGTAGCAGGGGGGAGCGGCCGCGCGCGTGGTACCAAAGTACGATGAACGCCGCTGGTCGCTTTGCTAGTGTCGTGGCATGAACAAGCCCATCCTGCGCGCCGCTTGCGGCCTGATTGTCGGACTCTCGCTGGCCTCGTGC
Source organism: Stenotrophomonas sp. Marseille-Q4652 (assembly GCF_916618915.1). NCBI lineage: Bacteria > Pseudomonadati > Pseudomonadota > Gammaproteobacteria > Lysobacterales > Lysobacteraceae > Stenotrophomonas > Stenotrophomonas sp. Marseille-Q4652. The sequence goes on along the minus strand of NZ_CAKAKE010000001.1, from coordinate 1,697,832 downwards.
GCCAGCCGCCCTGCCAGCGGTCCTGCCGGGGCTTCCATGTTCAGCAACGAGCGCAGCAGCGTGCATCGCGATGGCGATGACCTGCTGACCGGCGGGCTCGGCCTGGCCGGCCTGCGCAGCATGGGGCCGCCGGCCTTTGCCGATGCCAATGCACCGACCGTGGAGGAACTGCGTCGCCGCGCGCTGTGGAGCAGCTGGCGCGGCATCGCCGACCTCGCCCCGGGCGGCGGTTACGGCGAGCTGTTCGGCAGCCTGGGCGCGGTGCCGGGTCGCGAGTTCTCCGCCTACGCCAGGCTGCCGGGCGCACGCCAGCCGCACCGCGTGCTGGCGCAGGTGCCCGATGCGTTCGACACCGGCAAGCGCTGCGTGCTGGTCGCGCCGTCGTCCGGTTCGCGCGGCATCTACGGTGCGGTGTCGGTCGCGGCGGCCTGGGGCCTGCCCAGGGGCTGCGCCGTGGTCTACACCGACAAGGGCGCCGGCAGCGATTACTTCGACCTGGACGCGCAGCAGGGCGTGCGCGCCGACGGCAGCGTGGCCGCCGTGGATGCGGCGGATGACCTGGCCTTCGTGCCGGAGGCGCCGACCGGTGCGTCCGGCGTGGCATTCAAGCATGCGCATTCGCAGGAAAACCCGGAAGCGGACTGGGGTCGCCACGTGAAACAGGCGGCGCAGTTCGCCCTGCATGCGCTGGACCAAGCGTACCCGCAGGCCGCGCCGTTCACCTTCGACAACACCCGCATCATTGCGGTGGGCATTTCCAACGGCGGCGGCGCGGTGCTGCGTGCGGCCGAACTGGAAGGCGACTGGCTCGACGCCGTGGTCGCCGGCGAGCCCAACGTGCTGGCCAATGGTCACGGCGCCCGCGCGCTGTACGACTACACCACCGAAGCGGCGTTGCTGATGCCGTGCGCGCTGCTGGACGTGGACAAGCTGCCACAGCCGCCGCTGCCTGCCGCCGTGCAGGCCGGCGCCGCGGTGCGCTGTGCCTCGCTGGCGGCTGGCGGCCAGGTCAGCGGTGCCACTACTGCCGAGCAGGCGCGCTCGGCGCATGAGCTGATGCGCAGCCGCGGCTGGACCGACGAGGCGCTGCGCGCCGGCGCGCTGTCGGTGGCCTTCGACCTGTGGCGCGCGGTGGCGGTCACCTACGCGTCGGCCTATGGTCGTTACGGCGTCGATGAACACCCGTGCGGTTACTCGTTCGCCGCCCTGAACCCTGACCTCAGTGCGCGTGCCTCCACCGCGGCCGAGCGTGCGGCGTGGATCGCCGATGGCAGCGGCATTCCGCCCGGTGCCGGCGTCGGCATCATCGACAGCAAGTTCGCCATGCCCGACGTCACCCTGGCCGGCCTGCAGTGCCTGCGCGCGCTTTGGGACGGGCAGGGCGAGGACGCCAGGCGCGTGCGTGCCGGCATCGAACAGACCCGCGCCGGCCTGCCGCGCAAGGGTCTGCCGGTGATGGTGGTGCACGGTCTGGACGACGGCCTGATCCCGCCGGCGTTCAGCAGTGCGCCCTATGTGGCCGCCGCGCAGTCGGCCGGTCGCGACGTGCGCTACTGGAAGGTGCGCAACGCCCAGCACTTCGATGGTTTCCTGGGCCTGCCGGACTACGCCGCGCGCTACGTGCCGCTGCTGCCGTACGTGTATGCCGCGCTGGACCGGGTGCAGGCGCACCTGGACAGCGGCGCCGCGCTGCCGGCCGATGGCACGATCAATACCGTGCCGCGCGGCCCGGGCAAGCCGCTTACCGCCGACAGCCTGGCCATGCCGCGCTGAGTTCCGCATCCGGGAGGGGGGGCGGCGGGAGCGATCCCGTCGTCCCTAGTTTTCTGGAGCGGCAGAAACCACCATGGCTCGGGCAGAATGGCGCAATGGATGCCCTGACCCTGCCCGCGCGGGTGATTCCCGCCTACGACTACCGCCGCGAGCGCTGGCGCAACGGCCTCGGCTGGACCCGCGAGATCCTGCGCATTCCCGGACAGGGCGACTGGGCGCTGCGGCTGTCGATTGCCGAGATCGAGCAGGACGCCGATTTCTCGGCCTTCCCCGGCATCGAGCGCGAGCTGGTGCTGCTGCGTGGCGAGGGCCTGCGCCTGCGCTTCGGGGACGGTCGCTGCCACACCCTCAATCCGCCGCATGACCGCCTGCGTTTCGCCGGCGAGGACGTAGTGCGCGGTGAACTGATCGACGGCACCACCCACGACTTCAACCTGATGTGGCGCCGCGGCGTGCTTGATGCCGAGCTGCTGCACCGGCCGCTGGTCGGCTCGATGTTCTTCTTCAGCGAACCGCAGACGGCATGGGCGATCCACCTGCTGTCCGGCCAGGCCGAGTTCGACGGCGAACCCGGGCTGCCGCCGCTGCAGGTCGGTGACAGTGCCTGGCTCGGCGCCGGCCCGCGGCGTCGCTACGCGCTGCGTGGAGGCGGCGAGCTGCTGGCGGTGCGGGTGAGCCCGCGCGGGGAGGGCTGATGGAGATCCGGCTCGACGACCTGCGTGGGCGGGAAATTGCCGCACTGCTGCGCGATCACGTCGACGACATGCGCCGGCATTCGCCGGCCTGCAGCATCCATGCGCTCGACCTGGAAGCACTGCGGCAGCCCTCGATCAGTTTCTGGAGTGCCTGGGAAGACGGGCAGCTGCTGGGCTGCGGAGCGTTGAAGCAGCTCGACGCAGGGAACGGCGAGATCAAGTCGATGCGCACCGCCGGCGGCCAGCAGCGCCGCGGCGTTGGCTCGGCGCTGCTGGTGCACATCATCCAGACGGCCAGGGCCCGCGGCTATCACGCGCTGTGGCTGGAAACCGGCACCGCGCCGGCGTTCGTGCCCGCACATCGCCTGTATGCGCGGCATGGCTTCCAGCCCTGCGGGCCTTTCGGCGATTACGTCGCGGATCCGTGGAGCTGCTTCTGGCACCTGCCGCTGGGCTGAAGCACGATCAGTAGACGTCGCGGCGGTAGCGGCCCTGCAGGATCAGCTGTTCCTTGCCGGCCATGCCCAGGGTTTGTTCGATCACCGCATCCACACCCGGCGCCATGCCCTGCAGGCTGCCGCACACCATCACCGTGGCGCCGTCGTCCACCCATTGCCGCAGCGTGTCGCTGGCCGCGGCCAGCGCGTGCTGCACGTAGCGGCGTTCTTCGCCATCGCGGCTGAACACCACGTCCAGCCGCTCGATCCAGCCGTCGGCGTGCCACTGGCGCAGCTCGTCGCCGAAATGGAAGTCGTGCGCGGCGTTGCGTTCGCCAAACACCAGCCAGTTGCGGCGTGCCCCGGCCTCGATGCGGGCCCGCAACTGCGCGCGCAGGCCGGCGATGCCGGTGCCGTTGCCGACCAGGGCCAGCGGCTGCGTCGGGGCTGGCGGATGGAAGGCGGGATTGCCGCGCAGGCGCAGGTCGATGCTGCTGCCGATGACGGCGTGTTCGCACAGCCAGCCGCTGCCGAGGCCGGGCGTGCCGTCGGGCTGGCGCTGCAGGCGCAGCAGCAGCTGCAGGTCGCCATCGGCCGGTACCGAGGCGATGGAGTAGGCACGGTGCGGCAGCGGCTCCAGTGCCGCGACCAGTGCGGCCGGATCGGCGCTGGCCCCGCCCGGGAGATGCGAGCGCGACAGCCATTCGCGCAGCGGCTGCCCGGCGACCACGGTGTCGCCATCGAGCGCGTGCGCGGCCAGCCACTGCTCGACGCGCTGCGGCGCATTGCGCGGGCCGATCTCGGCGATGTCGCCGGCTTCCCACGCCGGCAGCGCGCCATCGGCCGGGACCAGCGACAGGAGGTGGACGCCGGCCCCGACGCTGCCGGGATTGAGCAGCCGTCGCTGCTGCAGACGCCAGCGCTGGTACTGCGGCGCGGTCCAGTCGGGGATCGCGCTGGCATCACCGCCGAGCTGGCCAAGCAGCTCCTTCCAGTGGCGCAGCGTGGCTGGGTCGGCGTTGTCCACTTCCAGCGTGTCGAACAACCGGTGTGCGCCGCGCTGGCGCAGCCAGTCGTCGAGCCGGTGGCCGAAGGCGCAGTAGTGCTGGTAGCTGCGGTCGCCCAGCGCCAGCACGCCGTACTGCAGGTGCGACAGCGACAGGGCACTGGCCATCAGCCCCTGCACGAAGGCGGCAGCGTGATCCGGCGCGTCGCCCTCGCCGGTGGTGCTGGCGATGAACAGCGCCTGCTGGCTGGCGGCAAGGGTGGCGGCGTCGAGCCTGTCGATTGCGCGAACACGCACCGGCAGGCCGCTGGCGCGCAGCGCATCGGCGGTGCGCTGTGCCAGGTCGCAGGCAAAGCCGGTCTGGCTGGCCCAGGCGACCAGTACCGGCGCCGGGCCATCATCGGGCAGCTGGTCGGCGCGGGGCCGGTTGCGCCACCACAGTGCCGCGCAGCCGGCCGTGTAGGCGGCCAGCGTGGCGGCGGCCCATTGCCAGTGGCGGGCCAGTGGCGGCGCCGGCCACCAGTCCTCGCCCAGGTGCAGGCGCAACAGCAGCGCGGCGGCGACCAGCAGCAGCGCGATGACCGCGAGGTTGCCCAGCGTGGCGCGGGAAGGCGTGAGCCGGCTCATGCGCTGGCGTCCAGGTGACGGACGAAGGCCGGGCTGAGTGTCTCGACAATGCCCTCGGCGCTGCGGCTGACGAAGCGAGCGGCCAGGTCGTGGGTGGTGGCGAAGGCCAGCCCTTCGGCGGCGCCCATCACCGTCAGCACCGTGGCCCAGGCATCGGCCTCCATCGCGGTGGGCGCGATGACGGTGACCGCGGCGGTGGCATGTGGCACCGGGCGGGCGCTGCGCGGATCCAGGGTGTGGCTGTAGCGCTGGCCGTCGATGTCGTGGTGGTGCCAGCGGTCACCGGAGGTGGCCACGGCAAGGCCGTCCAGGGCGAGCACGCGCGGCGGTGCATCCAGCGCGTCCTCGTCCGGGCCGGGTTCCACCAGCACCCGCCACGGCTGGCCATCGGGTTTGCTGCCGTAGCCATGCAGTTCGCCGCCGACCTCGACCAGCGCGGCGGTGATGCCGGCTGCGCGCAGCCAGCGGCTGGCCTGGTCGACGCCGAAACCCTTGGCGATCGCCGACAGGTCCAGCTCCAGTCCACCGGGCTGCAGGGCCTGGCGGCTCTCCGCACGAAGTTGCAGGCGCTGCCAGCCACAGCGTGCGGCCACGGCGGCCAGCGCCTCGGGCGAGGGCAGTCGCGGCTGTCGCGCATGCGCGCCGAATCCCCACAGCGCGACCAGCGGGCCGATGCTGGGATCGAACGCGCCGTCACTGCGGCGGGCGACATCCACCGCCGTTTCCAGTACCTGGAAGAAACCTTCCGGGAGCACGTGCCAGCTGCCGGCGGCGGCGCGGTTGAAGCGGCTGATGTCCGAACCCGGTTCCCAGGTGCTCATCTGCGCGACCACTCCGTCCAGCTGCGCCTGGATGCCGGCGTGCAGCGGATGCAGGTCACGGTGCCGCGGCAGCACCAGCCGGGCGCTCCACTGGGTGCCCATGGTGTGGCCACCGAGGCTGGCGATATCGAGCGTGGGATCGGGCATGGGAGAGGCGGGCCGGGAGCGTTTTGCACTCCCGGCCGGTCGCATTACTGCGGCAGCACTTCCAGCGTGGCCACGTAGCTGAGGCGACGCTGCCTGGCCTGCGGCACCGAGGTCTTGTCGTCCTCGGTGCCGGTTTCCAGCCAGTACATGCCGGCTTCCGGCCAGGTCACGCGGATCTGCCCGTTGGCGTCGCTGGTAACCTTGATCTCGTCCTGCGCGTTGCGATAGCGGGTGGCGCCGCGCACGATCTCGAACTCCAGGCCCGCGGCCGGCTTGCCGTCCACCAGCACGCGGAAGGTGGATTCCTCGCCGGCGAACAGGTCGTTCGGGTGGCCGTCGGCGACCAGCTCGATGCCGCGGTTGGTCGGCTTGAGCGCGGTGTCGTTGGGCTTGCCGTTGGTGACGAAGGTCTCCACGCGGCCGACGGCCTGCGACACCTGCAGGTTCTTCGCATCCTTCGGAAGCTCGCCGAGGGTGGCGGCGGTGCCGCGCCAGCGCTTGCGCTCGCCGTTGAGCTCGTAGGTCGCCGACAGGCCGTCATTGACGGTGGCGATGCGGTAGGTGCCCTGCTGCTTGAGTTCGATGTCGAACACGCTGCGCAGCTTGCCGGTGGCGCCGTTCTGCGGCTGCACGCTACTGCCGTCCGGGGCGGTGATCACCACCGATTCCAGGCGTGCCGGCACGTGATTGAAATAGAACAGGTCGTTGGAGATGGCGCCATCGACGGTGATCCACGGATTGCTACCGGCGATCACGGTCTGCGACGGCAGCAGCCAGGCCTTGTGCGCATTGGCGGCGAACGGGAGGGCGGCGGCCAGTGCGGCGGCCAGGACAAGCGAACGCTTCATCGGGAATGCTCCAGGGTCAGGCAAGGGGGATCAGGGCTTGATGGCCAGGGACACCGCGCCGAGTTCGGTCGAACCCTGCGCGCGGCCGTTCTGGGCGGCCTTGGCCGGCCAGCTGAAAGGAATCTTGAGCAGCTCGCGGCCGCCGACTTCGCGCACGGCTTCCACCACCAGGGTGTAGTCGCCGGCGGGCAGCTTCTTCAGTTGCGGCTGCTGCCTGTCGCTGAACGACAGCGCGTGCTTGCCGGCCGGGCGGGTCGGGCCGGTCACGCCGTCCACCGGCACCTGCAGGTTGCGGCCGCTCTTGCGCCACCACTGGCGCAGGTCGGGCAGCCACTTGGTGCCGTGGCCCTCGGCGTTGGCGGTCTGCTGGTACCACACGGCCAGGTCGGCGGCCGACTTGCCATCGCCGCCTTCGATCCAGATCGCCACGTACGGGCGGTGGTACTCGGCCACGCTGAGCTTGGGGATCTCGACATTGACGTCGAGCGTGGCCGCGTAGGCCGGGGAGGCGGCCAGCAGGCCGCTGAGGGCGATGGTGAGGGTGACGCGCATCGTGCGACTCCGGGAAGGCGGTTCAGTGGATGAGGAGCAGGGCGATCAGCAGCGGCACCACCAGGCCCAGGCCGACCAGCGGCCAGGTCATGCGGCGCTGCCGCGCATGCAGGTGCAGCAGGAACAGGCCGGTGATGCAGAACACCAGGCAGGCCACGGCGAAGATGTCCAGGAACCAGCCCCAGGCCGGTCCTGCGTTGCGTCCCTTGTGCAGGTCGTTGAAGTAGGACACCCAGCCGCGACGGGTGCTTTCGTATTCCACCGCGCCGGTCCCGCGGTCGATGCTCAGCCAGGCATCGGCGCCGGGGCCGGGCATCGACAGGTAGATCTCGTCGGCCGACCACTCGGCGGGGCGGCGGCCGATCGAGACCTCGAGCTCGCGGTCCAGCCAGCGCACGGTCTCGCGCGGCAGCGGCGCGTTGCCGTCCTCGCGCCCGCCCAGGGCCTCAAGCAGCTCGCCAGGCATCTCCAGCTGGCGGGTATCCACCTGCGGGCTGGCCTCGATGCGCGAGGCGTGGTTGAGGGTGATGCCGGTGATGGCGAACAGCAGCATGCCGACCAGGCAGACCGCCGAACTGATCCAGTGCCACTGGTGCAGGGTCCGCAGCCAGAAGCCCCGGCTGGGTTGTTGCTGGACGGCAGCGGCGGCAGGAGGACGGGCGGGTGCCAAGAGGACTCGCTTGAAGCTGTATGCGGGCCGCTGATTACACCACCAATGAGAATGATTCGCAATTTGTGTCGCTGTGTATCGACCCGCGCGCTGGCGGTCAGCCGGCGCGGGCGGTCGGAGTCGCGGCTACCTCGCCCGCCTCCCGACGCCGGGCCATGCGCTGCAATGGCAGTTCCAGCAACCGCCACGAAACCCAGCCCACGACCACGCTGGCAACGACCGCAACCAGCACGAAGGCAGCGTGCTGCCACGGAGCACTGTTCCAGCCGCTGTACTGCCACAGGCGACCGGCGGCGGAGATCACGAACACATGGCCCAGGTACAGCGAGAACGAGCTGTCGCCAATGAGCGTGAGCACCCGTGGAAACCGTGGCCGGGCCTGCTGCTCCCAGCGCACCGCACCGAGTACGAGCAGGCTCGAGGTCAGGCCGAACCATAGCGCCCGCTGCAGCACCGGTACGTCCTGTGCCGGCGGACCGGCGAACCACACCATCGCGCCGAGGAAGATGGCCAGGCCCAGCGCCATGACGGGCAGCGCCAGCCACGCGGGAAGTTGCCGCCAGTACAGGCCAACGAACGCGCCGGCGATGAATTCCAGTGACAGCGGGCTGGATAGCACCGCCGCCCAGGGCGTGCTGCTGGCCGGGGGCCAGGCATGCGCGAGCACGGTGGCCACGGCCCATCCGCCCAGCAGCCATGGCAGGTGGCGTGCACGCGCGAAGGCGATGGCCACGGCCATCAGCAGGTAGAAGAACGCCTCGTGGGTCAGCGTCCACCCCACGGTCAACAGCGGCAGCTCGGCCTGCGGCCACAGCAGGTATGAGGCAAGGACGCTCTGCTCGTGAGAGGAAGTGTTGGCCATGCCCGGTGCCACCAGCGTCAGCACCAGCACCACGGTGGTGTAGAGCCAGTACAGCGGCAGGATCCGCCAGCCACGGCGCAGCAGGAAGCGCCCGGCTTCGCGCGGGGAGCCGTAGCTCCCGGCGGCGATGGTGGTCATCACGAAGCCCGAGAGAACGAAAAACAGGTCCACGCCGTTGTAGGCATAGCCCACAGGTGTACCCAGCAGCAGTGGCCCCTGACCGTACTTGCCCTCGACGATGCGCAGGTGGAACAGCACCACCAGCAGGGCGGCCAGGCCGCGCAGCACCTGGATGGAGTGGAAGACGGGTCGGCTCATCGTCGGCACGGCGGAAAGGTGGCGGCACTCTACACTGCGCCCGGCCGCACCGCCGCAGGCCGCGCCAGGGCCCGCGACAGCCGGCGGGCCCCCGGTTCATGCACGGTTGGATCAGAAGCGCACGTTGACGCTCATCCAGAGGCTGCGCGCCTTGTCCTTGTTGTTGAAGTGGTCGCGGTAGATCACTTCGTCGGTGTCGTCCTCGTACACGCCGTCGCCATCGAGGTCGTTGAACTCGGCCGAGTAGGTGGTGAAGTCGCGGTCGAGCAGGTTGTTGATGCGCGCGTTGAGGGTGACGAACCGGTTGATCGCCCACGAGCCGCCCAGGTGCAACACGGTGTAGTCGCGGTAGTACTGCGGCTGCCCGCTGATCGCCGACACGCCCTCGAAGCGCCTGGAACGGGTCTCGCTGGTCAGGAACAGGTTGACCGCCTCGCTGAGCTGCCAGCTGGCGGTGGCGTTGGCCATGTGGCGGGCGACGTCGCCCAGCGGCAGGCCCTTTTCCGCGCCGCTGCGCTGCTCCGAATCGGTGTACGTGTAGTTGCCGCGCAGGCTGAAGGACGGGGTGAACTGCCAGTGCCCGGCCAGCTCCACGCCCTGGGTCACCACCTTGTCGATGTTGACCATGCGCGTGGCTGAAGGGCCGTAACCGATCTGCGCGTAGTCGCCCGGCGCGGCGCACTCGACCAGCAGGCCGGCACCGCAGGGCTGGGAGCTGATCTTGTCATCGAACACGTTGCGGAACGCGGTGGCATCGAAGCTGTGACCGTCGGCGTGATGCCAGTACACGGCCAGCTCGAAGGAGGTGCTGGTTTCCGGCTGCAGGTCCGGATTGCCGAACTGCGGGCTGGTGCCCTGGCCGCCGAAGCCGACCACGCCGTCGTACAGCTGGGTGGTCTTGGGGGTCTTGAAGCCGGTGCTGGCGCCACCCTTCAGCGTCCAGCGGTCACCGAGGGTGTAGACGCCGTACAGGCGCGGGCTGACGTGGCCACCGAAAACCTGGTGGTTGTCGTAGCGAAGGCCGCCGGTCAGCGCGAACGGGGCGCTGATCTTCCACGTGTCCTCGGCGAATACGGAGAACATGTTGTGTTCCTGCTTGCCGCCCGGGTGGCTGGTTTCCATGCCGAACACACCATCGACCAGCTCGCCGCGGATGATCTGGGCGCCGACCACGGCGGTGTGCTCGCCGGCGGCCTGGAACGGGATGTCGAGCTTTGCATCCAGCGTGTACTGGCTGCTTTCCAGGGTGCGCTGCGGGCGCGGCAGGTAACCCTGCAATGCGGTGAACTGGTCAGCCGACAGGTTGGCCTGCATCACCGCCAGCTTCTGCGCCTCGGACAGGTTGTTCCAGGCATTGGCGTTGCGATAGCCCATTGCCGCCGACGGTGCGCAGTAGCCGGCATTGATGCTGCCGCCAAGGTTGGCGCAGGCCGTATTCCACAGCTGCTGCAGCCCTTGGCGCTCGGTCACGGTGTAGGGGAGGGTACGGCCGCTGTTGTCGGTCTCCACGCGCGACAGGGTCACCAGCGAGTTGCCGAAGCTCCAGACGCCTTCGTGGCTGATCGACCAGTTGTCGCGGCTGAATTCCTGCTGCGGCGCATAACCGGCGCGCGGCTCGATGCGGCCGTTGTTGCCCACGCGCAGCATCGCGCCGTAGTTGTCGACGGTGCCGACGGGGTATTCCTCCACGCCCGCATCGTTGATCCTGATCGCGTTGTCGTACTGCTGGCGCGAGGTGTCCACGTCGACGGTCAGCGTCTGCCTGTCGGACAGGTACCAGGCCAGGGTCAGGCCGGCGGACCTGTTGGTGTTGTCCACGGTCTTGCCACCGCCGCCAAAGCCCAGTGCACGGCTATGGGTTTCCCCGGCCGGATCGATGACATCGCCGTAGGTGGGATTGGAGGCATCACGCTGGTAGCGGCTGGCGCGGGCGCTGAGGTTGAGCCTGCCGGGCACCAGCGGGCCGGTGACGAAGGCATCGACGGTGCTGTCGTCCCCGTAGTCGCTGTTGGTCTCGAAGGTGCGGCCGGCCGTCAGCGAGCCGGACCAGCTGTCCAGTTCGCGCTTGGTGATCACGTTGATCACGCCGCCCATTGCATCGGCGCCGTACAGCGTGGACATCGGGCCACGGATGACCTCGATGCGCTCGATCGCGTCCAGCGGCGGGATGTGGTTGAACTGGTTGCCGCCGAAGCTGTTCGGATAGATGTCGCCGTGGTTGTTCTGGCGGCGGCCGTTGATCAGGATCAGGGTGTAGTCGCTGCCCATGCCGCGCATGGAGATCGTCCCCTGGCCGGTCTTGTCACGGGTCTCGCCGATGTCCACGCCCTCGAGCTGGCGGACGGCGTCGAGCAGGGTGATGTAGGGGCGGGAGACCAGTTCCTCGGCGGTGATGACCGAGATCGAGGCCGGCGCATCGGTGAGCTTCTGTTCGAAGCCCGAGGCAGTCACCACCACCTTGTCCAGGGTCTGGGTGTCGATTTCGGGCGCGGCCAGGGCCGGCAGCGGTACGGCCAGCACGCAGGCCAGGGCCAGGCCCAGCGCGGTATGGGCGGGAAAGTTAGGGGAGCGAGCAGTCATCGAGATTGGGGTCCCAGCAGTTGGAGCTGGAGGTGGGCGACGGCTGACCATCCAGGCAAGCGATACGGGAGCGGGCGGTCGTGACCGCATTCATCTCCCGACAAGGGCTCGCATCTTAGTGAGAATCAGTCGCAACAGCAATTGATTTGCATCAAGGCGGCCGTTTTTACCTTGCGGCAGCGGCGGCCGCCAATAAAAAAGGCCCCTGCAGTGCAGGAGGCCCCGGGGCATGAGGAATGGTGGTTTGCTCAGGTGTCGGCCCACTGCCGCAGCAGGTTGTGGTACAGGCCGGTCAGCTGCAGTACCGCACCGTCGTCGGCGCCGGTCTGGCGCAGGCGGCCAATGGCGGTGTCCAGTTCCCACAGCATGCGGCGCTGGCCGTCGTCGCGGACCATGCTCTGCACCCAGAAAAACGAGGCCAGGCGGGCGCCGCGCGTCACCGGCCGGACCTGATGCAGGCTGCTGGACGGGTAGAGGATCAGGTCCCCCGCAGGCAGCTTCACCTCGTGCTCGCCGTAGGTGTCGGCAATGACCAGTTCGCCGCCTTCGTACTCCTCCGGTCCGCACAGGAACAGCGTGCAGGACAGGTCGGAGCGCAGCTGTTCGCCCTGGGCGAGGTTCATCACCGCGCCATCGACGTGGAAACCGTAGGTGCCGCCGCCGGTGTAGCGGTTGAAGCGCGGCGGCAGGTACTTCAGCGGCAGCGCGGCGCTGAAGAACAGCGGGTTGCTGGCCAGCGCCAGCAGCACCGTCTCGCCCAGCTCGCGGCGCAGCGGCGAACTCTCCGGCAGTTGTTCATTGCGCTTGGCGTGGGTACCGAGGTGGCCCACGGTCTCGCGCCCGTCGGTCCAGCTGGCGCTCTCGAGCCTGCGACGGAACTCTGCGACCTGTTCGGGGGAAAGCACGTTGGGGATGTGCAGCAGCATGGGACGACCTCAGTCTTGGGCCTGCGCGACCAGCGCGCGGATCCGGGGATGGGGAGAGGCGGCCAGCTGCGGCACGATCTGCGCCAGAAAGGCCGGGCTGCCATGCTCCAGTGCCAGGCGCAGCCAGTGCACGGCCTCGTCCATCTGTCCGCCCTGGACCAGGATCGAAGCGTAGTTGGCCTGGCCGCGGAAGTCGCCGGCTTCGGCCGAACGCCGGTACCAGGCCAGGGCGCCATCGGGGTCGGCTTGGGTTTCCAGCCCTTCCTCCAGGTGCCGTGCCAGCAGGTTCATCGACTTGGCGTGGCCCCTGTGCGCGGCCTGCGTGTACAAGGCCAGCGCGCGGGGCAGGTCCTGCGCGACGCCGCGACCGGTCGCCAGCAGGTTGGCGAAGTTGTACATGCCCCAGTCCAGCCCGGCCTCGGCCGCGCGCCGGTACCAGACCGCGGCCAAGGCGAAATCCACGGTGCAGCCGCGGCCAAGTTCGTGGCAGCGGCCGAGCTGGTTCATTGCCAGCGGATGGCCGTTGTTGGCTGCGGTCTCATACCAGAGCAGCGCTGCAGGCTCATCGCGGCCGGTGCCGGCGCCTTCCATGTACAGCTGCGCCAGCAGCAGCTGCGCGTTGGCATCGCCGGCCTGCGCTGCGGCGTTTGCGGTGGCGAACGCGGCCTGCGGGTCGTCGCGCAGTTGCCGGGACAGTGCCTGTGGATCGAAGCGGGCAGAAGTGGGCATGGCTGGGAATGCGGCGGAGCCATCGGGTCTCCGCCGCCGAAGGCTCAGAACGCCACGTTCAACGACAGCGTGGCCGAGCGGCCCGGGGCGATGGTCGCGTAGTGCGAGGAGTAGGCCTTGGTGAAGTAGACCCGATCGGTCAGGTTCTGCACGTTGAGCTGCACGCTGATGTTGTCCTGCACCGCGTAGCTGGCCATCGCATCCCAGCGGGTGTAGGCCGGGATCCACTTGCTGTTGGCCGCATCGCCGTACTGCCTGTCGACGTAGCTGGCGCCGCCGCCGACGACCAGGCCGAACGGGAAGCGGTAGGTGCTCCACACCGTGGCCGCATGCTTCGGGGTATTGGGGAATTCGTTGCCGTTGTTCGGCGAGACCACCCACACGCCCGGGGCCGGGCAGCCGGTGCGGCTGGAGATCGAACAGACGTAGCCGTTGTCCTTGAGCTCGGACTGCATGTACGTGTAGCCGGCCGAGACGTTCCAGTTGCGGGTCAGCTGGCCGTTGATACCCAGCTCGACGCCTTCGATCACCTTCCGGCCGGCATTGCGGGTGGTGCCGTTGTCGATGGTGACGCGGGCGTTGTCCATCTCGGTGTGGAAGATGGCGGCGGTCAGGTTCATGCGGCCGGCCAGCAGGTCCCACTTCGTGCCCAGTTCCAGGTTGCGGGTCTGCTGCGGCTCGAGCTCGGCGTTGGCCGCGCTGATGGCGTCGTTGCCTTCGCCGCTGTCCATGCCGGGCGGCGTGGAGGAGGTGCCCCAGGACAGGTACACGCTGCCATTGGCGGTGGGCTTGAACACCACACCCGCCTGGTAGTTGAGGAAGGTGTCGGCATTGCCGATCACCGTCGGCGCGGCGCCGGCCACCGGGGTGACCTGCTCGGTATCGAAGTCGTCCCAGCGCAGGCCGAGGTTGAGCAGCCAGCGCTCGCTCAGCTCAATGGTGTCGAAGGCATAGACCGATTTGGTGACGGTGGTCTGCTCGATATCCAGCGCCTTGTCGCTACGGGTCACCGGATGGGTGGCCGCCCACGGGTCGTGCGGGTTCGGGTTGGCGAAATCGGTGCAGTTGTAGCCGGTGGCCGCGCCGGTGGTCGCGCAGGCCTGGTTGCCAGTCAGCGGATTGTTGGTGCCGCCCCCGCCGAGCACGTAGCTGCCCTTGCTGCTCTTCTCCTCGCTGTACTCAACGCCAGCGCTGTAGCTGTGGCGGAGCGCGCCGGTCTGGAAGGCGCCGGTCAGGCTCAGCTGGTCGGCGAAGGTCTTCGTATCGATGGCGCGGCTGTTGGTACGGCGCCACAGGGTGCCGTAGAGGTTGGGGTTGTTCTTGCTGTCGTCCGGCTGGGTCCACAGGTAGTCGTTGCTGGTGTTGCCGAGGCGGGCGACATTGCGCAGCTTGTGGCCACCCAGGTCATAGCTGGCGTCGAGCGTGGAGATGTCGGCCCGGGTGCGCTGGAAGTCACGGTCGACCAGCCCGTAGAAGTTGTTGCGGTCCGGCACCAGCGGGCGGCCAGTGGTGGTTTTCGCCACCGGATCGGCATACGGGAAGCCGCCGGCATCGGGCAGGTCGTCGGTCTCCAGGTGGTAGTGGCTGGCGATGAGCTGGAGCGGGCCATTGAGGCCGAAGGCGATCGACGGGGCGATGCCCCAGCGGCTGTTGTTGACCTCGTCGCGGCCGGCGATATCGCTGTCGTGCTTGAGCAGGTTCACCCGTGCGGCGATGCCGTCGCCGAGCACATGGTTGGCGTCAACGGTACCGCGGGCATAGCTGTCGGTGCCCACGCCCATGCTGATCCTGGTTTCGTCCTTGAGCTTGGGCGTCTTGCTGACCAGGTTGATGCTGCCACCGCCGGAGTCACGACCGCCGTAGGCCGAGCTCGGGCCCTTGACCACTTCCAGCTGTTCCAGCGCGAATACTTCGCGGGTCTGGCTGCCGACGTCGCGCAGGCCATCGACGAACATGTTGCTCTGGCCGTCGAAGCCACGCAGGAACGGGCGGTCGCCGGTGGAGTTGCCGCCTTCGCCGGCGCCGAAGGTGATGCCCGGGACCATGCGTAGCGCATCGACCAGGGTGGTCGCGCCGATTTCCTGGATCGTCTGCTCCCCCACCACCGACACCGACTTGGGGGTGTCCAGCAGCGTCGCGGTGAATTTCTGCGAGGACGGTGCAAACCAGCTGCCCCGCACCTCGACCTTGTCCAGCTCGGTGGCATCGCCCATGGCGGTGGCGCTGGCACTGGCGCTGGCGGAGTCGACCTCGGCGGCGAGCGCGCCCAGCGGCGAGAAGCCGGCGGCCAGCGTGGCGGTGGCGAGCATGGGGACGCGGGGGGCGTACTTGCGGGTCTTGATGTGGGACATGAAGGGTTCCGGCAAAAAGGGTCAAAGCAGGGGCTGCCGTGGCTCGGGAGCCGCGGAGAAAGGGCGTTGGAAGACCGCGTACTGCGTGGCGCAGTACGTAAAGCTCAAGCCTGGCGCAGGGGAGGGGCGTGGCCGGGATTCATCCGCAGGTGCGGGGCAGACGGATGCTGCTGCTCGTGCGCCACGGCCTGCTGGCGCCGCGCAGTGCGGGCGGCGCATACGAACACCTCACCACTGCGCAGCGTGTGGCTGTTTGCGGGATGCGGCCCACGGGAAGACTTTGCAGGTTGCGCAGACGCCACGCTGGATTCGTACACGGCGGCCATCTGCGACGGGACCGGCATCGGCAATGGTTCGGGCACGGCCTGGGCGACCGGCATGGCAGGGGGCCCCATGACGTTCGATGCCAGCGCAGCCTGTGCCAGGCCCAGTCCCCACACCAGCAGCATGACGGACAGCGCCAGGCGCGCGACCCGCCAGCCCTGTGGGCCGGAGTGTCGGTACTGCGCGGCCTGGACAGGCTGGGCGGTCATGAGGGGTGAGGGGCCGATGCGCTGCGGAATGCAGTGTGCGTAGTTTATTGAGAACCATTCGCGTTCGCAATACGGTTCGCCGGATTTTTCAGGCTTGGCCAGGCCACACCCTGTGATCCCACGCCAGCAAGCACGAACCCCGCGCGGGGCGGGGTCCAAGGGGCGATGGTGGTGGGGTGGAGGCAGGCTCGCCGTGCTTACTCCCGGTCGTCGCGGGCCCAGATGCCACCGTGTTCGCGCTTGACCGGGAAGCGCGGCACGGGGGTGTAGGCCGGGGCGCACAGGGCACGCCCGTCACGCACGTCGAAGCGTGCACCGTGCAGCACGCACTCCACGGTCCCGGTCGCCGGGTCGAACGGCCCGGAAGACAGTTCGAACTCCTCGTGCGTGCACTGGTCCTCCAGCGCGTACAGCTCGCCATCGATGTTGAACACCACGATCGGCGCGCCGGTGACCTCGTCCCAGGCGGTCTTCATTTCGCCGGGCAGCAGCTCCTCGCTGGCGCAGACGAAGGTCCAGGTCCCGCTCATGCGCCCGCTCCCAGCGGCTTCTCCATGACCTCGAAGCGCAGGTCATCGCGCCTGGGGATGCCGAAGCGCTCGTCGCCATACGGAAACGGCTTCTTGATCCCGGTGCGCGCATAGCCGCGGCGCTCGTAGAAAGCCATCAGCTCCTCGCGGCAGTCGATCACCGTCATCTGCATCGTCGCCAGGCCCCACTCGCGGACCACATGTGTTTCGGCCGCCTGCATCAACTGCTTGCCGATGCCGCCGCCCTGCAGGCCCGGGGCCACGGCGAACATGCCGAAGTAGCCGTGCCCGTCCTCGTCGGCGACGTGGCAGCAGGCCAGCAGGCGGCCCTGCGCATCCTCGGCGACCAGGATGGTGCTGCGCTCGCGCGCCAGGTCGGCATTGATCGCCTCGGCATCCACGCGCTGGCCATCAAGGATGTCGGCTTCGGTAGTCCAGCCGGCGCGGCTGGCCTCGCCGCGGTAGGCCGAGGTGACCAGCTGGACCAGGGCGGGAATGTCGGCCGGCGTGGCGGCGCGGAAGGTCAGGTTGCTCATGCCGCCATTCTAGTTGGCGATGGTGGTGAACAGCAGCGGCATCGTTGCCTGCGGGGGCCGGAAAACGCGGATGCCGCGGTTTCCCGCGGCATCCCGGTGCTGGTCATGCGGGGCGGATCACCCCAGCAGCTTGCGCACCTTGTTCAACGCCACGATGAACTGCTCGATCTCCTCGTGGGTGTTGTAGAAGGCCAGTGAGGCGCGGCAGGTGGCGGCCACGCCGTAGTACTGCAGCAGCGGGTGGGCGCAGTGCTGGCCCGAGCGCACGGCCACGCCTTCCAGGTCGAGCAGGGTGGCCAGGTCATGCGCATGCGCGCCTTCGACCAGGAAGGACACCACCGCAGCCTTGTCCGGCGTGGTGCCGAAGATGCGCAGGCCGTCGACCTTCTGCAGCTCCTCGGTGAAGTGCGCCAGCAGCTCGGCCTCGCGTGCTTCCACGTGCTCCATGCCCAGCGATTCCAGGTAGTCCACCGCCACGCCCAGGCCGATGAAGCCGGAGATGTTCGGCGTACCCGCCTCGAACTTGTGCGGCGCGTCGTTGAACACGGTGCCGTCGAAGCTGACTTCCTTGATCATCTCGCCGCCGCCGAGGAACGGCGGCATCGCGTCCAGGTGCTCGCGGCGCGCCCACAGTGCACCGGTGCCGGTCGGGCCGCACATCTTGTGGCCGGTGATGGCGTAGAAATCGCAGCCGATGGCGGGGATGTCGATCTTGCGGTGCGGCGCGGCCTGCGAGCCGTCGACCACGGTGACGATGCCGCGCTTGCGCGCCTCGCGGCAGATCTCGCGCACCGGATTGACCGTGCCCAGCACGTTGGAGACGTGGGCCACGGCCAGCAGCTTGACCTCCGGGGTCATCGCCGCACGCAGCGCGTCCATGTCCAGGGCGCCGTCCGGGGTTATCCCGGCCACGCGGATGGTCGCACCGGTGCGCTGGGCCACCAGCTGCCACGGCACGATGTTGGCGTGGTGCTCCATGCGCGACACCAGGATCACGTCACCGGCCTTCAGCCGCGGCAGCGCCCACGAATACGCCACCAGGTTGATGGCGAAAGTGGTGCCACTGCACAGCACCAGCTCGCTGCCCCGTACGTTGAGGAAGCGCGCCAGCTTGGCCCGAGCGCCTTCGTAGGCCTCGGTGGACTCGGTGCCGAGCGCGTGCACCGCACGGCTGACATTGGCGTTATAGCGGCGGTAGTACTCGTCCAGCGCTGCGATGACCTCCATCGGCTTCTGGCCGGTGTTGGCATTGTCGAAGTACACCAGCGGCTTGCCGTGGACCTCGCGCATCAGCAGCGGGAAGTCCAGGCGCACCCGGGCCCAGTCCGGGGCCAGCTCGTGCGGGCCGTGCGGGCCGTGCGGTCGCGGCGTGGACAGGTTCATCAGGCGACTCCTGCTTCGGACAGGGCGCGGTCAAGCTGGCGCGCCAGTTGCTCGCGCAGTGCCGCCGGCACGGCAGCCAGTGGCTCGTGGCAGAACGCCGCGCTCAGCAGTGCCTGCGCCTGCGCCTGCGGCAGGCCGCGCGAGCGCAGGTAGAACAGCGCATTGGCGTCGAGCTGGCCGACGGTGGCGCCGTGCGCGGCCTTGACCTCGTCGGCATCGATCACCAGCGTCGGCTGGGTATCGATCTCGGCATCGGCCGACAGCAGCAGGTTCTTGTTGGACAGGTTGGCGTCGGTGCCATCGGCGCCTTCGCGGATGTGGATGCCGCCATGGAACACCACGCGGCTGCGGTTGGCGGCCACTCCGCGCCACAGCAGGTCGGCGCTGGTGTCGCGGGCGATGTGCTCGATGCCCAGGCGGGTGTCCACATGGCGGCGGCCGTTGCCGAGCAGCACGCCATTGGCGGCCAGGCGGGCGTTGTCGCCTTCCAGCCGCACGTTGAGCTCGTGGCGGCTCAGGGCGGCGCCCAGCTCCAGGTCCACGCGCAGGTACTGCGCATCGCGGGCCAGCACCGCATCGGTGCGCAGCAGGCTGGTCTGGCGCGGGCCCTCGGCCTGCACGCGGGCGTGCTTGAACACCGCGCCCTGGGCCAGGTGGACGTGAACCACGGTGTTGTCCAGGTGGGCGGCATCGCCGGCATGCAGGCGGTGCTCGACCACGCCGAGGCTGGCGCCGGCGCGCAGTTCCACCAGGTGGCGGTGGTGCCAGGCCAGGTCGCTGCCGGTCTCGGCACTGACGAACACCAGGTGCAGCGGTGCGTCGGCCTGCACGGCCTCGTCCATGCGCACCAGCACGCCCTCGTCGGCCAGCGCAGCGTTGAGCCGGGCGAAGATCTCGTCGGCGCGCTCGTAGCGACGGCCGAGGAAGCGCGCGGCCTGCTCGCCGGCGGCCAGCGCGGCCGACAGGGGCTCGACCTGCACACCGGCCGGCAGGCCGGACAGGTCGCTGTGGGCATCACTGACGCGGCCGTTGACGAACACCAGGCGCGGCGCCGGAATGCCGGCCAGCAGGCTGGCTTCGATGGCCGCCGGCGCCATCGGCGCGGGCGCGAAGCTGCGGCGTTCGAGCTGGCGCAGCGAGGTGTACTTCCAGGCTTCGGTGCGCGGACCGGGCAGGCCGTCGCGCAGGGCCGCGTCGAGCACGGCGCGACGCTCGTCGCTGCCGTTGAAGCCGCTGGCCAGGGAGTCGAGCAGTGCGCTCATCAGACGGCGGCCTCCGGCACCACGCGATCCTTCAGGAAGTCATAGCCGTGGGCTTCCAGTTCCAGCGCCAGTTCCGGGCCACCGGTCCGCACGATCTTGCCGTCGGCCAGCACGTGCACCACGTCCGGCTTGATGTAGTCGAGCAGGCGCTGGTAGTGGGTGATGACCAGGAGTGAACGCTCCGGGCTGCGCAGCGCATTGACGCCATCGGCCACCGACTTGAGCGCGTCGATGTCCAGGCCCGAGTCGGTCTCGTCGAGGATGGCCAGCTTGGGCTCGAGCACGGCCAGCTGGAAGATCTCGTTGCGCTTCTTCTCGCCGCCGGAGAACCCTTCGTTGACGCCGCGGTGCAGCAGCTCGTCCTTCAGGTGCAGCACGGCCAGCTTCTGGCGCACCAGCTTGAGGAACTGCATCGAGTCCAGCTCTTCCTCGCCGCGCGACTTGCGCTGCGCGTTGAGCGCGGCGCGCAGGAAGTAGGTGTTGTTGACGCCGGGGATTTCCACCGGGTACTGGAAGGCCAGGAACAGGCCGGCGGCGGCACGTTCTTCCGGTTCCAGTTCCAGCAGCGCCTTGTCGTCGAAGGCGACGCTGCCGCCGGTGACCTCATAGCCCTCGCGGCCAGCCAGCACATTGCCCAGGGTGGACTTGCCGGCGCCGTTGGGGCCCATGATGGCGTGCACTTCGCCGGGCTTCACTTCCAGCGACAGGCCCTTGAGGATTTCCTTGCCGGCGATGCTGGCGTGGAGGTTTTCGATCTTCAGCATGGTGGTTTTCCGTTGGGCGGCACGCTGGCCGCCTGAATTTTGAACAGTGCGTACGGGCAGGGCGGTCAGCCGACCGAGCCTTCCAGCGAGACTTCCAGCAGCTTCTTGGCCTCGACCGCGAATTCCATCGGCAGCTCGCGGAAGACCTGCTTGCAGAAGCCGTCGACGATCATCGACACCGCGTTTTCCTGGTCGATGCCGCGCGAACGGCAATAGAACAGCTGGTCGTCGCTGATCTTGGAGGTGGTGGCCTCGTGCTCGACGGTCGCGCTGGGGTTCTTCACCTCGATGTAGGGGAAGGTGTGCGCGCCGCACTTCTTGCCGATCAGCAGGGAGTCGCACTGGGTGTAGTTGCGCGCGCCCTCGGCGTTGCGGTCCACCTTGACCAGGCCGCGGTAGGTGTTCTGGCCGCGGCCGGCGCTGATGCCCTTGGAGACGATCTTGCTCTTGGTGCGCTTGCCGACGTGGATCATCTTGGTGCCGGTATCGGCCTGCTGGCGGTGGTGGGTCAGCGCCACCGAGTGGAACTCGCCCACCGAGTCGTCGCCCAGCAGCACGCAGGACGGGTACTTCCAGGTGATCGCCGAACCGGTCTCGACCTGGGTCCAGGTCACCTTGGAGCGCGCGCCACGGCATTCGGCACGCTTGGTGACGAAGTTGTAGATGCCGCCGACGCCGTTCTCGTCGCCCGGGTACCAGTTCTGCACCGTCGAATACTTGATCTCGGCGTCTTCCAGCGCGACCAGCTCGACCACCGCCGCGTGCAGCTGGTTCTCGTCGCGCATCGGCGCGGTGCAGCCTTCCAGGTAGGAGACGTAGGCCTTCTCCTCGCAGATGATCAGCGTGCGCTCGAACTGGCCGGTGTTGCCGGCATTGATGCGGAAGTAGGTGCTCAGCTCCATCGGGCAACGCACGCCCTTGGGGATGAACACGAAGCTGCCGTCGGAGAACACCGCAGAGTTCAGCGCGGCGAAGTAGTTGTCACCGACCGGCACGACCGAGCCCAGGTACTTCTTCACCAGCTCGGGATGCTCGTGCACGGCCTCGGAGATCGAGCAGAACACCACGCCCTTCTCGGCCAGTTCCTTGCGGAAGGTGGTGCCGACGGAGACCGAGTCGAACACCGCGTCCACCGCCACGCCGGCCAGCTTCGCCCGCTCGTGCAGCGGCACGCCCAGCTTGTCGTAGGTATCGAGCAGTTCCTGGGGCACCTCGTCCAGCGACTTGTACTTCGGGCCCTTGGGCGCGGAGTAGTAGCTCAGCGCCTGCAGGTCGATCGGGCCGATCTCGAGCTTGGCCCAGTCAGGCTGCGGCATCTTCAGGAACTGGCGGTAGGCGTCCAGGCGCCACTGCGTCATCCACTCCGGCTCGTTCTTCTTGGCCGACAACGCACGGATCACGTCCTCGTCCAGGCCCGGGGGCAGGGATTCGGATTCGATGTCGGTGACGAAGCCGGCCTCGTACTTGCGACCCAGCTGTTCGTGGATCTCGCGGTTCGGAGTCTCGGCAGGAGCGATGTTGTCTAGGGGTTCGGTGGCCATGGGGGCTGCCTACGGTTTCAGGAGACGACGCTGACGTCGATGGAACGTCGTCGTCCGGAGGGGGGAATGGGGTGCAGCATCTGCGCCAGGGTGAAGCCGCGCAGCGCGTCGGCCACCACGTCGTTGATCAGGCGCCAGTTCGAGCGCATGCCGCATTGCTGGGCAATGCCGCACTGGCTTTCCTGGTGGCTGCATTCGGTGATCGCCAGCGGGCCTTCCATCGCCTCGACGATCTCTATCAGGCTGATATCGGCCGCATCGCGGGCAAGTCGATAGCCGCCGTGCACGCCGCGCTGGGCCTTGACCAGGCCGGCCTGGCCCAGCAGCTTGAGCAGCTTGCTGACGGTGGGGGGCTCCAGCCCGGCCGATTCGGCCAGGTCGGTCGCGCTCAGCACCTCGCCCGGCCGCGACGCGAGCACGGTCAGCACGACGGTGGCGTAGTCAGTGAGTTTGGTGACGCGGAGCATGGCCGGGGACGGATTTCCAAAGCGGACCGAAATTGTACGCTTTAGGTGTCCCCGGTCCAAGTTTCCCTGTTCAGTTTCCGGTCGGCCCGGGCGGGGGCGGCGACCCGGCGACCAGCGCCAGATAGGGCTCCGGGGGCGTCACGCCCGGGGCCAGTGCTGGCGGGGCGGGCTCGCCGGCCGCTCCCAGCGAACGCACGAAACGGTAGATGGCGCGACGGTCGTCCTCGCTCATCGCCCGCACCGCGAAATCGGGCATCAGCGGCCGGGTGCGCAGGTTGCCGCTGTACTGCAGCCACTGGGGCTCGTCCAGTTCCTGCATGCGCAGCCGCAGGTTGGTCGCGTACGTGGTCCCCCACGGTCCGTGGTAACCCAGCGGCGAACCGGTCAGCCACTGCTCCACCGGTACCTCGCCCTGGCGCTCGGGGTAGCCGGAGGTGTGGCAGTCGTTGCAGCCGGAGGTACGCACCAAGTATTCGCCCCGGGCGATGAGCGGATCCGGGCCGGCCACCTGCTGGGCCGGAGCGGGGTCGCGGTGGCAGCCCGGCAGGACGGCCAGCAGCAGGGCGGCGACGGCATACGAAGGACGGGATGGGATCATGGACCGGTCGATGGCAGGAGGGATGCCATGGCAAACGGCAACCTCAACCGATGCAGGACGCGCGATGCCACCCGGCGCTGCGGCTGTCGGATACCTCATCGCAGGCCATGCATTGGTGTTGGCGCAGGCATGAGCGAGAATCCCCCCT
The DNA here is from genome assembly GCF_916618915.1 of Stenotrophomonas sp. Marseille-Q4652. Taxonomy (NCBI): domain Bacteria; kingdom Pseudomonadati; phylum Pseudomonadota; class Gammaproteobacteria; order Lysobacterales; family Lysobacteraceae; genus Stenotrophomonas; species Stenotrophomonas sp. Marseille-Q4652. The sequence continues at coordinate 1,674,728 of NZ_CAKAKE010000001.1, read as the reverse complement.
CCAACCCGTCATGGCAAAGGCACATGCCCAAGAAGATCCAAGCCCGCAAATCCCCCATCCATGGCAATGGCGTATTCGCGGTGGCCCCGATCAAGAAGGGCGAGCTGGTCATCGAGTACAAGGGCAAGCGTCGTACCCACGCCGAGGTGGACGCCGATGACAGCGGCGATGTGGAAAGCGGGCACACCTTCCTGTTCACCCTCAACGATGATTACGTCATCGATGCCAACTACGGCGGCAATGACGCGCGCTGGATCAACCACAGTTGCTCGCCGAACTGCGAGGCGCTGATCGTCGAGCATGACGGCGATGACCGCACCCGGGACAAGGTGGTGATCGAGGCGCTGCGCGACATCCGCCCGGGCGAGGAGCTGACCTACAACTACGGCATCACCCTGTCCGAGCGGCACACGCCGCGGCTGAAGAAGATCTGGGCCTGCCGCTGCGGTGCGAAGAACTGCACCGGCACGATGCTGCAGCCCAAGCGCTGACCTGTGTTGCTTTCCGGGCGCGCCGCGCCCGGAGCCAGCGTTGCCCAACAAACGCGACGTACACGTTGCGGTCACCGGCGGCCAATGCCGCCGCCGCCAGACTGTCGGTTCCCCACTTGAAGGAGAACCACATGGGCCATGCATTGAACGGCAAGAAGGTCGCCATCCTTTCCACCAACGGTTTCGAGCAGTCCGAACTGCAGGAGCCCAAGCGCCTGCTCGAGTCCTGGGGCGCGCAGTGCATCGTGGTTGCACCGGGCAAGGAGGACAGTATCCGCGGCTGGAAGGGCGGCGACTGGGGCGAGTCGGTGAAGGTCGACCAGCAGCTCGATGGCGCAAACGCCTCCGACTACGACGCGCTGGTCCTGCCCGGTGGCGTGATCAATCCCGACAAGCTGCGCATGGAAGAAAAGGCCGTGTCCTTCGTCCGCGCCTTTGCCGATGCCGGCAAGCCGGTGGCCGCGATCTGTCATGGCCCGTGGATGCTGATCGATTCGGGCCTGGCCAAGGACCGGAAGGTGACCTCGTGGCCGTCGCTCAAGGCCGACCTGGGCAACGCCGGCGGCAAGTGGACCGACGAGGAGGTCGTGGTCGACGGCCAGGTGATCACCAGCCGCAAGCCGGACGACATCCCGGCCTTCACCGACGCGGTGGCCAGGGCACTGGCCGGCTGATCCGCCCGATGCCTGCTGGACGGGCTCACTCGTCCAGCAGGTAGGCCGGTCCGAGCTTGTCCAGGTCCTGGTTGAACTCCAGCACCACCTTGCCGTTCTCGACCCTGGCCGAGCGTACCTGCAGCGCACCCAGCAGCTGGCCCAGCGCGGGATCGATGCGGTAGACCGGTTCCTGCCTTGCGTAATCGGCCAGCCATGCATTGAGCAGGCCCCGCGCACGCGGATCGAGCTGGGCACCCGGGGTGGCCGGGCGGAAACCATCAATGCTCGGCTGCTCCAGATGGAAGCCCTGCGTGTTCGCGTCGTAGCGAAGGCCACTGGTCAGCTGCACGTTGCCTACCGGCACCGGCGCACCGCCCAGCGTGGCCATGGCCAGGTCGAATGCCAGCGCCAGGCGGTTGCCGGGCGGCAGGTCCACCTTCGGCTCGCTGATCGTCAGGCTCAGCAATCCGCCCAGCGCCTGCTCGGTACGCGGGAAATTCCCGTCGAGATAACCTTGCACGTCCGGCGCCGCAACGGCGACGCGGTTGCCCTGGATCTGTGGCGCGGCAAGCACGGGCGACAAACCGCAGGCGGCTGCGAGCACGGCGGTCAACAGCAGGCGGCGAACAGGCATCGCGGGACTCCGCGTCAGTGGCAGAGCGCCACGATAAGCATTGGCGGTGAATCCCGGGTTAGCGATGCCGCTGACTCAGTCGATGGCCGGTTGCAGGGACGCGGAGGTGATTTCCCAGCCCGTTCCATCCACTCGCGGACGCATCCGGTACCAGCCCAGCAGGATCCGGTTGCCTTGGCTGGTGCCCAGGCGCAGGCGCACCGGGATCTCCAGCGAGCGGGGTGGGTCTTCCTGATCCAGGGCAATGGCCGCCTGGTTGTCCACCCGCAGGGTGCGGATGTCGGTCATCGCCCGAAGCACTGCATCATCCGGTTGCGGCGGGGGCTTGCCACCACTCCAGAATGCGTCCGACCCGCGGCGATCGCCCTGCACCAACAGTTGCAGGTAGCGGTGCAGGTTGCTGGCGGCGGCAGTGCGCGCCTCGTGTGCAGCAGGCGAGGGCTGCCCGATTTGCGGGTCGCTTCCGGACGTTCTGGCGGTTGGGTCGCCGGCCGGGTCGCTGGCTGCATCCGGCGACGTCAGGGAGAGTCCGGCATCGCTGTGGGTGGGCGTCCCTTGCGAGCAGGCGGCCAGAAGGACGAGGATCAGCAGCGGCCAGCGACGCATGGGCGACTTCCCGGTGGAGAGCCTGCAGTGTAGCCCGCGCCAAAGCCCTGTTACTTCCGCGGCAGTTCCAGCCGTGCGAGCGCTTCGCCGAGCTGCTCACGAATGACGGCCAGGGCGCCTGGATCGTCGCTGCGGTCACGCAACAGGCCTTCCAGCAACTGGCGCGCCACGAGGAGGGCGGCGTGCTGGTCGGCCGGGAGGGCGCGGTTTTGCTGGGCGGATTCCAGCAGGCGCATCCAGTGCTCGGGACTGCGCTGGTCGAACTCGAGCGTGCAGCGGCCGCTGCACTGCATGCCGTCCTTCTCGATCGGGGTGACGGTAATGCGGTAGCGATGGATCTGGGTGGACATGGGGGAAGTGTCCGGTGGTCGGGGGAGCGCCCACCATAGGCCCGCGCCAGCGGCGAGGGGAGGGACCGACCCATGACGCTGTGTTCCACCCCGGCGCGGCGGTGCGTGCTTCCCCGCCGCACAAAAGGAAACGGGACGGCATGGCCGTCCCGTTCCGGATGTTGCATCAGGCCGCTGCGATCAGAGCGCGGCGTCCTTGAGCTTCTTGAGCGGACGCACCTTCAGCTTGGTGGTGGCCGGCTTGGCGGCGAACCACTGCTCTTCCTTGGTGAACGGGTTGATGCCCTTGCGCTTCGGCTTGGCCGGCACGTTGACGGTGGTGATCTTCAGCAGGCCCGGCAGGGTGAAGCTGCCAGCGCCCTTCTTGTGCACCGAAGAGGCAACGGCGCTTTCCAGGGCGGCGAGCACGGCACGCACGTCCTTGGCAGCAACAGCGGAGGTTTCGGCGATGTGTGCAACCAGACCCGACTTGGTCAGGGCTTCCTTGATCGGCTTGGGAGCGGCCGGCTTGGCAGCTGCCTTCGTAGCGACTTTCTTCACTGCCTTTTTCGGGGCAGCCTTCTTAGCGGTCTTAGCCATGATTTCCTGTTCCGTGATCGGTTGGTTGTTTGATCGCCGAACCCCGTCGGCAAGCGAAATGTAGGGCAAGTCCTGCGTGCCGCCAATAGGAAACCGGCAAAAAAAGCCCTGAAAACCGCCGCCGGGGTGCCTTCCATGGCATCCGGGGGGCTCAGTCCTCCTCGATCTGCGGCTGGTGGGCGGCCATCAGGCGCTGCTGGACCGGCGCCGGCACCGGCTCGTAATGGCTGAAATCCAGCGAATAGCGGCCGCGTCCGGCAGTGGCCGATTTCAGCTCGGTGGCGTAGTCGGTCAGCTCGGACAGCGGCACGTGGGCGTGGATCACGATCTCCCCCGGCGCCGAATCGGTGCCGTTGATGCGCGCACGCTTGCTGGCCAGCCCACCGGTGATGTCGCCGGCCTGGGCTTCGGGCGCGGTGATGTCCAGCGACACCACCGGTTCGAGGATCTGCGGCCCGGCCTTGGCGATCGCGTCGAGGAAGGCCTTGCGCGCGGCGGTGACGAAGGCGACCTCCTTGCTGTCCACCGGATGGTGGCGTCCGTCGTGGACAGTGACGCGGATGTCCTGCAGCGGATAGCCGGCGACCGCGCCGCTTTCCAGCACCTGGCGCACGCCTTTTTCCACCGCCGGCATGAACTGCCCGGGGATGGTGCCGCCCTTGACCTCGTCGACGAACTCGAAGCCGCTGCCACGCGGCAGGGGAGCCACGCGCAGGAACACCTCGCCGAACTGGCCGGCGCCGCCGGTCTGCTTCTTGTGCCGGTAGTGGCCCTCGGCGGGCGAGGAGATCGTCTCGCGGTAGGGAATGCGCGGCGTGCCGGTGACCACTTCCACGCCGTGGCGGCTGGACAGGCGTTCGAGCACGATCCGCAGGTGCAGGTCGGACATGCCGCGCAGCACGGTCTCGTGGGTGTCGTGGTCCTGTTCGATGCGCAGGGCGGGATCCTCCTGGGCCAGGCGTTCGAGCGCGGTCGCCAGCTTCTGCTCCTGGCCACGACTGGCCGGGGAAATCGCCAGCGCCGCCATTGGCCGCGGGAAGGCGATCGGCGCCAGCCGCAGGTGGTCCTGCTCGTGGCGGTCGTGCAGCACCGCGTCGTAGTGGATCTCCTCGATCTTGGCCACCGCGGCAATGTCGCCGGCCACCACCATGTCCACCGGCACGTGTTCCTTGCCCATCACCCGGAACAGGTGGGTCGCCTTGACCGGCTTCCTCTGGTCATCCACCAGCAGGGTCATGTCCCTGTGCAGGGTGCCCTGGTACAGCCGGAACACGCCGACCTTGCCGACGAAGGGATCGTTGATGATGCGGAACACGTCGGCCACCACCGGCGCCTGTGGATCGGGCGTGACATGGACCGGGCGCAGGCCACCGTTCTCGTGGCTGACGAACAACGGCGGGTTGCCCTCGCTGGGATCGGGAAGCAGGTCGTGGGCGATGCCCAGCAGTTCCTCCACGCCCACCCCGGTGCGGGCGGATACGAAGCACACCGGCACCAGGTGGCCCTCGCGCAGGCACTGCTCGAAGGCGGCGTGCAGCTCGACCCCCGACAGCCCCTTCTCACCGGCCTCCAGGTAGCGCTCCATCACCCCCTCGTCGATCTCCACCACCTGGTCGAGGATGCGCTGGTGCCAGGTCGCCACCGGGCCGACGTCGCTGTCGCCGCCGTCATGCGAGAAGCAGTCCAGCACCCGCGTGCCATTGTCGGCCGGCAGGTTGAGCGGCAGCACCTGTGGGCCGAACTCGCTGCGCAGGTCTTCCAGCATGCGCGCGCAGTCGCAGCCCTCGTGGTCGATCTTGTTGACCACGATCACCCGGCACAGCTGCCGCTCCTGTGCGCGCAGCATCAACCTGCGGGTGCCGTGTTCGATGCCGCGGCTGGCATCGACCACGATCATCGCCGTCTCCACCACGGCTGCGGCCGACAGTGCCGCGCCGCGGAATTCCGGGTAGCCGGGGGTGTCGATCAGGTTCAGTCGCAGGTCCGGGCGGTCGACGCTGGCGATGGCGGTATCGATCGAGTGGCCGCGCTGCTTTTCCAGCGGATCGTGGTCGGAGACCGTGGTGCCGCGTTCAATGCTGCCTGCCGTCTGCAGGGTGCCGCCGGCAAGCAGCAGGGCTTCGAACAGGGTGGTTTTGCCGGCGCCAGGGTGGCCTGCCAGGGCCACGTTGCGGATTTGCCGTGTGCTGTAGGACATGAGCCGTTCCTCCAGGTGGGTGCTGGGTCGAAAGGCGTCATGGCTGTCCATGCGGAGCGGCCCGGAGCGTGCGGCTCGCAGGGCGGTCATGGCGGAACCGGCAATGTAGCGCGGCCGTCGGCAGCCGCACGTTGCGACGCACAAGCCCGTAACACGGGGCTGGCTATGGTGGGCTTCCATCCACCACAGGAGACGACGCATGGGTATCTTGCGTTACGCCCAGGCCCACTGGGAAGGCGACCTCAAGACCGGCAAGGGCCAGCTCAGCACCCCGGCGAGCGGGCTGATGGACAACACCCGCTACGCCTTCAGCAGCCGCTTCGGCGACGAGAAGGGCACCAACCCGGAAGAACTGATCGCCGCCGCGCACGCCGGCTGCTTCACCATGGCGCTGTCGGCCAAGCTGACCGAAGCCGGCTTCCCGCCGACCTCGATCGATACCCGCGCCGACGTGGACCTGTCGATGGAAGGTGGCCCGCAGCTCTCGCAGATCAGGCTCAAGGTCAAGGCCGTGGTGCCGGGCATCGAGGCCACGCGCTTCCGCGCCATTGCCGATGACGCCAAGCAGAACTGCCCGGTGTCCAAGGCGCTGAGCGCTGTGCCGATCAGCATGGAAGCCGAACTGGGCAGCTGATCGCCGCGGGCGGCGTTTGTCGTGGCGGACGGACGCCGGCATAGTCGGGGTCCGTCCCGTGGAGCCACCGCATGCGCCGCCTGGCCTGTCTTTCCCTGCTTCTGCCGTGCCTGTTGCCCCTTGCCGCCAACGCCGAAGTGCGGGTGATTACCGCCGCGGCGATCCATACCGGGGGACCCGATTCGGCCCCGGTTACCGCGCTGGCATTCGACACTGACAGCGGCCGCGTCCTCGCTGCGGGACAGCGCAAGGCCGTGCTCAAGCGTTTCCCCAAGGCCCGCTCAACCGACCTCGGCCAGGCCGTGGTCATTCCCGGCCTGATCGACGCCCACGCCCATCTGCTGCAGCTCGGCTATGCGCTGATGCAGGCCGACCTGGTCGGTGCGCGCAGCAAGCAGGAGATCGTCCAGCGGCTGCAGCGCTTTGCCGCCGACCTGCCGGAAGGCGAGTGGCTGCGTGGCAATGGCTGGGACCAGAACCTGTGGCCGGAAAAGGCCTTCCCGACCGCCGCCGACCTGGATGCCGCCTTCCCGGATCGTCCGGTGTGGCTGGAGCGCGTCGACGGCCACGCCGGCTGGGCCAACAGCGCCGCGCTGCGAGCGGTGGCGGCAAGGCCCGGCGCACGATCACTGGAAGGTAACTGGCAGCCCGAGGGCGGGCGCATCGAGCGCGATGCGGCCGGCAAGGCCACCGGGGTCATGGTCGATGGCGCGATGGCGCTGGTGACCGCCGTGATGCCGCCGATGGATGACAGCTACCGCGAGCAGGCGCTGGAGCGCGCGCTGCGCAAGTCCGCGGAGAACGGCCTGACCGGCGTGCACGACATGGGCGTGTCGCGCGAGGACCTGGCGGTGATGAAGAAGTTCGCCGATGCCGGACGCCTGTCGCTGCGCATCGAGGCCTATGCCAACGGCAATGGCGATGCGCTGGATGACCTGTGCCGCGACGGCCTGTACCGCCACGCTGGCGGTCGCCTGCAGATGGAGGGGGTCAAGCTGTTCATGGACGGCGCGCTGGGCAGCCGCGGCGCCGCGCTGCTCGCGCCCTACAGCGACGACCCCCACAACCACGGCCTGCTGATGATGAGCCCGGAGGAACACGAGGCCGCGGTGCGCAAGGCCGCCGGCTGCGGTGTGCAGGTGGCCACCCACGCCATTGGCGATCGCGGCAACCGCATCGTGCTCGACACCTACGAGAAGGTGCTGGGCGATCGCAAGGGCAGCGACCACCGCTGGCGCGTCGAACATGCGCAGATCCTCGCGCCGGAAGACATCGAACGTTTCGCCCCGCTGGGCGTGATCGCCTCGATGCAGCCGACCCACGCGACGTCGGATATGGGCTGGGCCGAGCAGCGCGTCGGTGCCGAGCGCATCAAGGGGGCCTACGCCTGGCAGCGGCTGCTGCATTCCGGCGCGCGGCTGGCGCTGGGTTCGGACTTCCCGGTCGAATCGGTCGATCCGCGCCTGGGGCTGTACGCCGCCGTGACCCGGCAGGACCGTGAAGGCGAGCCGCCGGGCGGCTGGCAGCCGGAGCAGCGGCTCAGTGCGTCGGAAGCATTGCGCGGCTTCACCGTCGATGCGGCCTGGGCCGGCAGGGACGAGAAGCAGGTTGGGCGTCTGGTCGAAGGGCTGCGCGCGGACTTCGTGGTGCTCGACCGCGACCCGCTGGCGGTGCCCGGCAGCGAACTGGATGACCTCAAGGTGCTGTCGACCTGGATCGACGGCCAGCCGGTGTACGAGGCTGGCACCGCTACCGGCGGCTGAGCCGCCGATGCAGGGGTGCAGCCGTACAGGGCGGCTGCGTTCCGCTTACTGCTGCGGCAGGCAGGCGACCAGCGCCGCTTCCAGTTCGGCGCGACGGAACGGCTTCTGCAGCACCGGCACATTGCTGAACTGCCCGGGCACGCCGGCCTGGCCGTAGCCGGTGGTGAACACGAACGGGATGCCGCGCTCGATCAGCTTCTCGGCCACCGGGAACGACGGCGTGCCGGCGAGGTTCACGTCCAGCAGGGCGAGGTCGATATCGCCCTGCGCCAGCGCGGACAGCGCGGCATCGACGGTGGCGGTCATGTGCTGGACCTGGAATCCAACATCGGCGATCAGGTCCTCGATCAGCATCGCGATCAGGGATTCGTCTTCGACCACGAGAACACGTCTGCTCATTCCTCGGCTCCTTGCAACGGCGTGGCGGTCTTGCCTGCCCGTGGGCATTGTCGGTGATCGGCCCGGATTGTGCCCCGGGTCCACGCGCTGCGGTTCAGTTCGACGGGGCGATCTGCTCCGTGAGAGCACTGCACCTGCAGTGAACGCGGTGCCGTCCCGCACTTACCAGTCGATGGTGCCGCGGATCACCGTCTGCACCTGGCCGCCGGACAACACGTCCCCGGCGTCGTCGATGTGCAGCTCCAGCTGCGCGTCGTGGCCAACCTCGCGGCCCTGGCTGACGACGTAGCGGCGGTCGCGGCCGGGCAGGGCGTCGCGGCTGTCCAGCCACGCGGCCAGTACCGCGTTGGCCGCGCCGGAGGCGGCGTCCTCGAAGCGGCGGCCATTGCCGACGAATGCGCGCACCGCCAGGTCGTGCGACTCACCTGCTGCGGCGCGGGCATAGGCAAACACGCCCATCGCGCCGGTAGATTCGGCCAGGGCGGCAATCGCGTCCCAGTCCGGTGACAGGCCGCGCAGCGTGGCCTCGCCGGCCAGTTCCACCACCCACCAGCGGCGTCCACCATCCATCAGCGCCGGCGGCAGCTGGCCGAGCGTCCAGCCACCGATGACCGTCTGCAGGCGGGCGTCGTCGGCGTTGGTCACCTCGACCACGCTGGCGCGCGGGGTGCGGATCGCAATCGTGCGCCGGTCATCGCGCTCATCCACGCGCAGCGGCAGCAGGCCGGCGGCGCCTTCCTGCACCAGCACGCCCTCGCGTGGCGTGGCCAGTCCGGCTTCCAGCACCGCGTGGGCGCTGCCGACGCTGGGGTGGCCGGCAAACGGCACTTCCTTCTGTGGGCTGAACATGCGCACCCGGTAGCTCGCTTCCGGCGTGGTCGGCGCGAACAGGAAGGTCGTCTCCGGCAGCCGGGTCCAGCGGGCGATGGCCTGCATCGCCGCTTCGTCCAGGCCTTCGGCATCGAGCACCACCGCCAGCGGATTGCCGGTACCGGGGCGCGGGGCGAAGACGTCGAGCTGCAGGAAACGGCGGCTGGTCATGGGCGGAATCCACAATCGGGCGGGGGCGCGACTCTACCAGTCCATCTGCCCGGCGATGACCTGCTGCACGCTGCCACCGATCCAGACCTGGCCTTCGGCATCGACCTGCACGTCCACCTCGCCACGGCGGCCGAGTTCGCGCCCCTGGCTGGCCAGGTAGCGATCGCCCGGACGCAGGCGGCCCTGCGACAGCAGGTGCGCGGCGACCAGCGCATTGGCGCTGCCGGTTACCGGGTCCTCGGCAATGCCCACGCCCGGGGCGAAGGCACGCACCACGTACTGGTAGCCGACATCCGGGCGATCGGCATGGGCGAACACCGCCAGCTTGCCGGCCGGCAGGGCGGCGATGGCGGCTACTTCGGGGCGGTAACGGCGCAGTTCGGCCTCGCTGCGGGCTTCCAGCACCCACCAGTCCGGCCCGTTGCTCCACAGCACCGGCGCGTTCTGCGGATGGACGAAGGCAGCCAGGCCCGGCGGCATCGCGCCGAAGCTGGCTTCTTCGCGGCGATCGGCCCGCGGGCTGCGCACATGGACCTGCCGGTAGCGCGGGCTGCCGTGCACGCGCACCGGCAGCAGGCCGGCGGCGCACTGCTGCACCAGCTCACCGTCACGCGGCGTGGCCAGCCCCAGTTCCACCGCGGCCCAGGCCGCGCCGACGCTGGGATGGCCGGCGAAGGGCAGCTCCATCTTCGGGGTGAAGATACGCACGTGGTAATCGGCGCCCGCATCCGGCGGCAGGAAGAACACGGTCTCGGACAGGTTCAGCCATGCGGCGATGGCCTGCATGCGCGCGGCATCCAGGCCGTCGGCATCGACCACCACCGCCAGCGGGTTGCCGTTGCCGGGATCGGAAGCGAACACATCAAGCTGCAGGAAACGACGGGAAGCCATGGCAATCGACGGGGCAGTGGCGGGCCGGGCAGCTTAACAACCGCCGCGCGGCCTGCGTCCGGGCGGCCGCCGCGGCAGCGTTGGCATAGAATCGTGGACCCTGCCCGCCTGCCGGGCCTTTTCTCGCTGAAGCCCTTAGACCAATGCCCACTTCCCCACACGCCGACCGCTGGGTCGTGCTCAAGTTCGGTGGCACTTCGGTGTCGCGTCGTCATCGCTGGGACACGATCGGGAAGCTGGTGAAAAAACGCGCAGACGAGACCGGCGGCCGCGTGCTGGTGGTGGTCTCGGCGCTGTCGGGAGTGACCAACGAACTGACCGCCATTGCCGACGGTGCCGCCGACAGTCGCGAGCGGGTCGAGGCGCTGGTGGCGCGCCACCTCGAATTCCTCGCCGAACTGGAACTGCCCGAATCCGTGCTGGGCGAACGCCTGGCCACGCTGCGCGGCCTGCTCGACGACCCGCGCGCGGCGTCGCGCCCGCTGGACTGGCAGGCCGAAGTGCTGGGCCAGGGCGAACTGCTGTCCTCTACCCTGGGCGCGGCCTATCTGCACGCCAGCGGCCTGGACATGGGCTGGATGGACGCGCGCCAGTGGCTGGCCGCGCTGCCGCCGCAACCCAACCAGAGCGCCTGGTCGCAGCGGCTGTCGGTGAACTGCCAGTGGCAGGGCGAGGCCGGCTGGGGCGAACGCTTCAACGCACAGCCGACCCGCTTGCTGATCACCCAGGGCTTCATCGCCCGCCACGCTGACGGCGGCACCGCCATCCTCGGCCGTGGCGGCTCGGATACCTCCGCCGCGTACTTCGGCGCGCTCCTCGGCGCCAGCCGCGTGGAAATCTGGACCGACGTGCCGGGCATGTTCTCGGCCAACCCGAAGGACGTGCCCGACGCGCGCCTGTTGACCCGGCTGGACTATTACGAGGCGCAGGAAATCGCCACCACCGGCGCCAAGGTGCTGCACCCGCGCTCGATCAAGCCATGTCGCGACGCCGGCGTGCCGATGGCGATCCTCGATACGGAGCGCCCGGACATGCCGGGTACCAGTATCGACGGCAGCGCCGCGCCGGTGCCGGGGGTCAAGGCGATCAGCCGCCGCAACGGCATCGTGCTGGTGTCGATGGAAGGCATCGGCATGTGGCAGCAGGTCGGCTTCCTGGCCGACGTGTTCGGCCTGTTCAAGAAGCACGGGCTATCGGTAGACCTGATCGGTTCGGCCGAGACCAACGTCACCGTGTCGCTGGATCCGTCCGAGAACCTGGTCAACACCGACGTGCTCACCGCGCTGTCGGCCGACCTGGCGAAGATCTGCAAGGTCAAGGTCATCGTGCCGTGCGCGGCCATCACCCTGGTCGGCCGCGGCATGCGCTCGCTGCTGCACAAGCTCTCGGACGTGTGGGCCACGTTCGGCAAGGAGCGCGTGCACATGATCAGCCAGTCGTCCAACGACCTGAACCTGACCTTCGTCATCGACGAGGCCGACGCCGATGGCCTGCTGCCGATCCTGCACGCCGAGTTGATCGACAGCGGCGCGATGCCGGTGGAGGAAGGCGAGGTGTTCGGTCCGCGCTGGCGCGAGATCGCCGGCACCGTGCGCCCGCGCGGCACGCCGTGGTGGCGCGACCAGCGCGAGCACCTGTTGCAGCTGGCCCAGGCCGGCACGCCGCGCTATGTCTACCACCTGCCCACGGTGCGAGCCCGCGCCCGCGCGCTGGCGGCGATTCCCGCGATCGACCAGCGCTACTACGCGATCAAGGCCAACTCGCATCCGGCCATCCTCGAGGCGCTGGTGCAGGAAGGCTTCGGGCTGGAATGCGTGTCCTACGGCGAGCTCAAGCATGTCTTCAGCGTGATGCCGGAGCTGTCGCCGCGGCGCGTGCTGTTCACCCCGAGCTTTGCGCCAAAGTCCGAGTACGAAGCCGCGTTCGCGCTGGGCGTGACCGTCACCATCGACAACGTCGAGGCGCTGCAGCGCTGGCCGGAACTGTTCAGCAACCGCGAGCTGTGGCTGCGCGTGGACCTGGGCCGTGGCGAAGGCCACCACGCCAAGGTCCGTACCGGCGGCAAGGATTCCAAGTTCGGCCTGCCGGCCGCGCGCGTGGACGAGTTCGTGCGCCTGGCCACCGAGCTGGGCAGCCGCGTGGTCGGCCTGCATGCGCACCTGGGCAGCGGCGTGGAAACCTCGCAGCACTGGCGCCTGATGTGCGACGAGCTGGCCGGCTTTGCCCGCCGCATCGGCTCGGTGCAGGTCATCGACATCGGCGGCGGCCTGCCGATTCCCTACAGCGCCGACGACGAGCCGTTCGACCTGGACGCCTGGGCCGCCGGCCTGGCCGAGGTCAAGGCGGTGCACCCGGCCTTCCGCCTGGCGATCGAACCCGGCCGCTACCTGGTGGCCGAGTCCGGCGTGCTGCTGGCCCATGCCACCCAGGTGGTGGAGAAGGACGGCATCCACCGCGTCGGCCTGGATTCGGGCATGAACGTGCTGATGCGCCCGGCGCTGTACGACGCCTGGCACGACATCGAGAACCTCAGCCGGCTGGATGCGCCGGCCGATGCGGTGTTCGACGTGGTCGGCCCGATCTGCGAATCCTCCGACGTGTTCGGCCGCCGCCGGCGCCTGCCGGGCGACACCGCCCCGGGCGACGTGATGCTGGTCGCCGACGCCGGCGCCTACGGCTACGTGATGTCCAACACCTACAACCAGCGCGAACTGCCGCGCGAGGACGTGATCGAAGATGCGGGCTGACGTCCTGACTCCTGCACCCGCCAGCCCCTGCGCGCCGTCGCGCAAACGCATCGCCTGACCGGATACACCATGACTGCTTTCGACAAAACCCAGATCACCCGCTTCCGCTTCGTGCACTGCGATTTCGCCGCCGATACCGGCGTGGCGCGGTTGGTCTATGCCTTCGACGACGGCCCGGAGCTGGTGGAGACGGTGTCCATTCCCGGCGCGCCGTTCGTGCTGGAAGGCGAACGCGCCGCCGCCTCGCAGCGCGCACTGCGCCTGCTGCACCTGATCGCCGGCGTCAGCTACTACAAGGCCGCGGTGCCGGGGCAGGTGCAGATCGATGGCTATGACATCGACGCCGACACCGCCGCCCTGGTGGAGACCATCTACCAGCATGGCCTGGGCGAGTTCGCCTACCGCAACGGGCTGGACCTGCGTGGCCGCTTCAAACTGCCGGTCGCCGGCCAGGTGCAGGCCGCGCCGGCACTGCAGCTGGGCGAACGCGCGCTGGTGGCCATTGGCGGCGGCAAGGATTCGCTGGTCAGCATCGAGGCGCTGCGCAAGCTGGGCGTGGAGCAGACGGTGACCTGGATCGGCGGCTCGCAGCTGATCCGTGCGTGCGCCGAGCGCACCGGCCTGCCGATGCTCAACCTCGGCCGCCAGCTGGCGCCGGAGCTGTTCGAGCTCAACCGCCAGGGGGCCTGGAACGGCCACATCCCGGTCACCGCGGTGAACTCGGCGATCATGGTGTTCGCCGCGCTGGTCACCGGTGCCGGCCAGGTGGTGTTCTCCAACGAGCGCTCGGCCAGCTACGGCAGCCAGATCCCCGGCAGCGGCGAGGTCAACCACCAGTGGTCCAAGGGCTGGGCGTTCGAGCAGGCCTTCGGCGAGCATGTGGAAAAGCACGTGGCCGCCGACCTGCACTACTACTCGTTGCTGCGGCCACTGTCCGAGCTGGCAGTAGCCCGCCAGTTCGCCAAGGGCGACCATTACGACGCGCATTTCTCCAGCTGCAACCGCAACTTCCACATCCTCGGCGAGCGCCCGGTCAACCGCTGGTGCGGCATCTGCCCGAAGTGCCACTTCGTGTTCCTGGCGCTGGCGCCGTTCATGCCCAAGACCCGGCTGGTGCGCATCTTCGGCCGCAACCTGCTGGACGATGCCGAGCAGGCCGGCGGTTTCGACGCGCTGCTCGAGTTCCAGGACCACAAGCCGTTCGAGTGCGTGGGCGAGGGCAAGGAATCGCGCGCGGCGATGGCCACCCTGGCGCAGCGCCCGGAATGGAAGGAAGACGTGCTGGTGAAGCGCTTCATCGCGCAGATCCAGCCGCAGCTGGATCCGGCCGAACTGCAGATCGAGCTGCTGCTCGAGCCGCAGGGTGAACACCGCATCCCGGCCGCGACCTGGGAGCGCCTGCGTGCGGATTTCGCAGCTTGAAGGCAGGCGCGTCGCGCTGTGGGGCTGGGGCCGCGAAGGCCGTGCCGCCTACCGCGTGCTGCGCCAGCGCCTGCCCGACCTGCCGCTGACCCTGTTCTGCCCGGAGGCCGAAGCCGCCGGTGCACGCGAGGAAACCGGCGGCGCGCTGGAGGTGCGGTCGGACGTGACCGGGCAGGCGCTGGCCGCGTTCGAGGTGGTGATCAAGTCGCCGGGCATCAGCCCCTACGGTGAGGCCGCCCAGGCAGCTGCGCGCAGCGGTACGCGTTTCATTGGCGGTACCAGCCTGTGGTTTGCCGAACATGCCAACGCCGACGGCGTGGTGCGCGACACCGTGTGCGTGACCGGCACCAAGGGCAAGAGCACCACGACTTCGCTGCTGGCGCACCTGCTGCGCGCCTCCGGCGCACGCACCGGCCTGGTCGGCAACATCGGCCTGCCGCTGCTCGAAGCCCTGGACCCGCAGCCGGCACCGCAGTACTGGGCGGTGGAGCTGTCCAGCTACCAGACCGGCGATGTCGCCCGCAGCGGCGCGCGCCCGCAGGTGGCAATCGTACTCAACCTGTTTCCCGAACACCTGGACTGGCACGGCAGCGAGCAGCGCTACATCGCCGACAAGCTGCGGCTGGTGACCGCGGCGATGCCGCGCATCGCCGTGCTCAATGCCGCCGATCCGCACCTGGCTGCGCTGGAACTGCCTGAGACCGAGATCGTGTGGTTCAACCAGCCCGCCGGCTGGCACATGGTCGGCGAGGTCGTGCATCGCGGCGCGCAGGCCGTGTTCGATACCTCGGACACACCGCTGCCCGGCCGCCACAACCGCGGCAACCTGTGCGCGGTGCTGGCCGCGATCGAGGCGCTGGGGCTGGACGCAGTGGCGCTGGCGCCCGCCGTGCAGTCGTTCCGGCCGTTGCCCAACCGCCTGCAGACCCTCGGCCTTCGCGGAAACCTGCGCTTCGTCAATGATTCGATCAGCACCACGCCGCATGCCTCGCTGGCCGCGCTGGAGTGCTTCCGCGGCGAGCGGATCGCGCTGCTGGTCGGTGGCCACGACCGCGGCCTGGACTGGCACGACTTCGTCGCGCACATGGGCGCGGACCAGCCGCCGGTGGAGATCGTCACCATGGGGGCCAACGGGCCGCGCATCCACGCGCTGCTGCAGCCGCTGGCCGACGCCGGCCGCTTCGGCCTGCACGCCGCTGGCGACCTGCCCGAGGCGGTGCGCCTGGCCTGCAATGCGCTGGGCCGGGAGGGCGGGGTAGTGCTGCTGTCACCGGGTGCGCCGAGCTTCGGCGCCTATCGCGACTATGTCGCTCGCGGGCGGCACTTCGCCGAGCTGGCGGGGTTTGACCCCGATGCGATCACGGCGATTCCGGGGCTGGGAATCGCCTGAGTGACGTGCAGGAAGGCGGCGTCAGCTGACGCCGCCCGGGCACGGATGGCTCAGTGCGTGCGCTGCACCGCGTAACGGGCCAGGCCACGCAGCGCGGCCACGGCTTCGTTCTCCGCCAGGCCATCGAGGGCGCGTTCGGCCGCTTCGGCGTATTCCATCGCCCGCTGGCGGCTGTACTCCAGGCCGCCGGTGGCGTGGATCGCTGCCAGCACTTCCGGCATCGCCGAGGCGTCGCCGTTCTGCACGATCCCGCGCAGGCGATCGCGGGTGGTGGCGTCCGAATGCGCCATCGCGTGGATCAGGGGCAGGGTCGCCTTGCCCTCGGCCAGGTCGTCGCCCAGGTTCTTGCCCAGCTCGTCGGCGTTGGCCGAGTAGTCCAGCACGTCGTCGGCGATCTGGAACGCGTAGCCCAGGTGCATGCCGTAGTCGTACAGCGCCTGCTGGGTGGCGGCATCGACGCCGGTGGCCAGCGCGCCCAGGCGGGTGCCGGCGGCGAACAGCACCGCGGTCTTGCGCTCGATCACGCGCAGGTAGGCCGCTTCGTCGGTATCCGGGTTGTGGACGTGCAGCAGCTGCAGCACCTCGCCTTCGGCGATGCGGTTGGTGGTGTCGGCCAGGATCTGCATCACCTCCATGCGGTCCAGCTCGACCATCAGCTGGAAGCTGCGGGAATAGAGGAAGTCACCGACCAGCACACTGGGTGCATTGCCCCACAGTGCGTTGGCGGTGCTGCGGCCGCGGCGCAGGTCCGATTCGTCGACCACGTCGTCGTGCAGCAGGGTCGAGGTGTGGATGAACTCGATGATCGCCGCCAGCTGGTGGTGGTCCGGACCGGCTCCGCCGACCGCGCGCCCGGCCAGCGTCACCAGCATCGGCCGCAGACGCTTGCCGCCGGCGGAAATGATGTGGTCGGCGATCTGGTTGATCAGCACCACGTCCGAGGACAGGCGGCGGCGGATCAGCGCGTCCACCGCGGCCATGTCGGCGGCGGCGAGCGCCTGGACCTGCGGCAGGTCCAGGGCAGGGCGGGTGTCTTCGAGGATGGTCATGCGCGCTACTGAGGTGACGTGGCCGGAATTATAGGTGCCATGGGGGCGATGCGCCCGTCGCCGTGGCTCCGGCAATGGCTGCGAAGGCCCGCCAGGCAAGGTCCGCTGGCAGGCGAAGCGGATTTCTCCGATGCCGCCGCGCGGCCGCGGACGACACTGTGTCCCGGCCCGGACCGGCGGACGGGGAGGGCGAATCGGTTACCATCAGCAGCCAACCAGCCTCACCCCGCGCCCGCGCCAGTGGGCGACACAGACGGAAGAACCCAATGGCCCGCGGCATCAACAAAGTCATCCTCGTCGGCAACCTCGGCAACGACCCCGAAACCAAGTACACCCAGGCCGGCATGGCGATCACCCGCGTCAGCCTGGCCACCACCAGCGTGCGCAAGGATCGCGACGGCAACCAGCAGGAGCGCACCGAGTGGCACCGCCTGGTGTTCTTTGGCAAGCTCGGCGAGATCGCCGGTGAGTACCTGCGCAAGGGCTCCCAGGTCTACGTCGAAGGCGAGCTGCGCTACGACAAGTACACCAGCCAGGATGGCGTGGAGAAGTACAGCACCGACATCGTCGCCAACGAGATGCAGATGCTCGGCGGCCGTGGCGAAGGCGGCGGCGGTGGCGGCGACCGTCCGGCCCGATCCGCGGCCCCGCGCCAGGGTGGCGGCGGTGGCGGCTACGGTGGCCAGGACCAGGGCGGCGGCTACGGCCAGCGCCCGCAGCGCCAGGCCCCGCCGCAGCAGTCGGCCCCGCCGATGGACGATTTCGCCGACGACGACATCCCGTTCTGATCGGCCGATCCCGCGTAAATAACAAAACCCCGGCAGGTTCCTGCCGGGGTTTTTAGCTTTCAGAAACTGCGTTGGCCTGCGCCCGCGGTCAAAGGTCCTGCAGCGCGTTGATCAGCTGGCGGATACGGTAGGGCTTGGACAGGAAGCGGGTGCCCGGCGGCAGCGGCGGCAGTTGCGAGCGCTGGTAGCCTGAGGCAAGCACGATCCGGACGCCCGGCTGCATCTGTGCGGCCTGGTTGGCCACGTCGATGCCGGTGACGCCCTCGGGCATGCTGATGTCGCTAATCACGTGGGAGAACGTCACCTCGCCGCCAAGGGCGAGGAGCGCTTCGCGACCGTTGCGGGCCAAGGTGACGGTGTAGCCCTGGTCCGAGAGTGCTTCGAACATCAGGGTGCGGAGGTCGGCTTCGTCCTCCACGAAAAGCACGTTGCTCATTTGCCGGCCCGATTTTCCACCGGCAGCAGCATGCGCACCGAGGTGCCCTGCCCGGGCTGGCTTTCCAGCAGCGCGAACCCGCCGGATTGCATCGCAAAGCCGAATACCTGGCTGAGCCCGAGGCCGCTGCCGCGCCCGACCTCCTTCGTGGTGAAGAAGGGCTCGAATACCCGGGACTGGTTTTCGTAGGGGATGCCTTCGCCGGTGTCGCGCACTTCCACGCTCAGGAAATCCTCCTCGGGACTTTCGCTCTCCGACGGTTTGCGGGCGCGGCACAGGCGCGTGGAAATGGTGATGCTGCCGCCGTTGGGCATCGCATCGCGGCTATTGCATACGAGGTTGAGCACGGCTGCTTCGAACTGGTTCTTGTCCAGCTCCACGATAGGCAAGCCGTCGCCAAGATCGAATGAAACCGCGACCGTATCGCCGACCGAACGGTTCAGCAGCTCGCGTGAGTCACGCAGCAACGCATTGACGTCCAGCTGTTCGCTCACCAGCGCGTTGCCGCGGCCAAAGGTCAGCAGCTGGCGGGTGAGCAGGGTGCCGCGCTCGGCTGCGCGCATCGCCGTGTCGGTCAGCTGCTGCACCCTGGGATCGGGCACGCGGGTGCTGATCAGGTCCAGGCTGTTCATCACAATGGTCAGCAGGTTGTTGAAGTCGTGGGCCAGGCCAAGTGTCAGTTTGCCGATGGCCTCCATCTTCTGCGCCTGCATCAGGGCGTGCTGGGCGGCCTGCAGCCGCTGCTCGGCCTCGTAGCGTTCGGTGATGTCGCGGGTGACCTTGGCGTAGCCGATCAGTTGGTCGCCGTCGAAGATGGGGTCGATCACCACACTGGCGCGCAGTTGCGTGCCGTCCTTGCGTAACCGCCAGCCTTCACCGGCATAGCGGCCATTGGCCGCGGCGATGGAGAGATTGAGCGCGGGCAGGCCGGCGTCGATCTCCTCGGCGGTGTAGAACCGGGAGAAGTGGGTTCCGATGACTTCCGAGGCCTGGTAGCCCTTGATGCGTTCGCCGCCGCGGTTCCAGGTGCGGATCACGCCGTGCGGATCAAGCATGTAGATCGCGTAGTCGGTGACCGAGTTGACCAGCAGCTCGAGTTGCCGGGAGGTGTCGCTCAGGTCCGCCGACCCGGGTGCAGATGCTGGGTTCATGTCGTTTTCTTGCATTCCCCGGTGGGGCACCCTAGGACCTGCGCGGTGAAGGGGTCGTTAAATGCGGGGTTTTCCTACAGGAAAAAGCGGTCTTCAGCACTTGCCGCGTAGTGATCACGCACGATCCACGGGACCGGGTGTACCAAGGCCGCAAAACCCGAGGAGGCATGCCATGAGCGATGACAAGAGCAAGGCCGGTCCGGCAGACCGCACCCGCATCAACGTCAACGAGGACTACGAGCTGCGTTACTGGACCCAGGCGCTGGGCGTGAGCGCCGACGAACTGCGCGCAGCGGTCAAGGCCGTGGGCCCAATGGCCGAGGCTGTGCGCCAGCACCTGGGCAAGTAAGCGGCAGCGCGATGAGCTTGGCCGACTACCGACGCAAGCGCAGTTTCGACAACACCCGCGAGCCGGAGCCGGGCAAGCGCCCGCCGCGTGGGCAGCGGCCGATCTTCGTGGTCCAGCTCCACCATGCCAGCCGTCGCCACTACGACTTCCGCCTGCAGGTCGGTGACGCGCTCAAGAGCTGGGCCGTACCCAAGGGGCCAAGCTATGACCCGTCGGTCAAGCGCATGGCGGTGGAGGTGGAGGACCACCCGGTCGACTACGCCGGTTTTGAAGGCGAGATCCCCAAGGGCCAGTACGGTGGCGGCCACGTCGCCCGTTTCGACCAGGGCGTGTGGTCGACCGAACACGATGTCGAGGAGCAACTGGCCAAGGGTCACCTGCGCTTCGAGTTGTTTGGCAGCAAGCTCAAGGGCGGCTGGCACCTGGTGCGTTCGGGCAAGCCGGCACGGCAGCCGCAGTGGCTGCTGTTCAAGGAGAAGGACGAACACGCCAGCAAGCTGGAAGCCGACGACCTGCTGGCCGATGTATCGCCGCCGCCGGCCGACGACCTCAAGCGGGCCGGTGCCGGCAAGGCCAACAAGAAGCGCCTGGCGACCGTGCCGGCGCCGCGCAAGGGCCGGCGCAAGGGCCGGCGCAAGAACTGGGCGCGCAAGGCAATGGCGCTGACCGGCGCGAAGAAGGCCAAGGCACCGGACGGGCCATTCGAACCGCAACTGGCCAAGCTCGGCGATGCGCCGCCCAGCGGCGCGCAGTGGATCCACGAATTGAAGTGGGATGGCTACCGCATCCTGGCCACGGCGACCGAGGGCCAGGTGCAGTTATGGTCGCGCAATGCGCTGGACTGGACCGCCAAGCTGCCCGACATCCGCGAGGCCATCGAGCAGCTGGGCCTGGAATCCCTGGCGCTGGATGGCGAACTGATCGCCGGCACCGGTTCGCGCGAGGATTTCAACCTGCTGCAGTCCACGCTCTCGGGCGAACGCCAGGGCAAGCTGGCCTTTGCCCTGTTCGACCTGCTGCACATCAACGGCGTGGACATTGCCGATGCGCCGTTGCTCGAACGCAAGGCGCTGCTGCAGGAGCTGCTGGTCGACGCGCCGGCGCACCTGGCCTTCAGCTCGCACATCGAAGGTGATGGCGAGGCCGCCTACGAGCTGGCGGGCAAGCGCGACTTCGAGGGCATCATCTCCAAGCGTGCCGACCGTCCGTATCGCGGCGGCCGTGGGGATGACTGGCGCAAGACCAAGCAGCTGGCCAGCGACGAATTCGCGGTCGTCGGCTACACCGCGCCCAAGGGCAGCCGCACCGGCTTCGGCTCGCTGTTGCTGGCCAAACCCGACCCCGAACATGGCTGGCTATACGTCGGCCGCGTCGGCAGCGGGTTCAACGACGAACTGATGCGCCAGGTGACGGCAAAGCTCACGCGCGGTGGTGGCAAGAAGCCCACCGCCCACGTCGGCACCACCGACACCGACCTGAGGACCGCGACCTGGTTTGCGCCGCGCTTCGTGGTTGAAGTGTTCTACCGCGGCATTGGCCGCCAGCAGCTGTTGCGCCAGCCCTCGCTGAAGACGCTGCGGCCGGACAAGGACGTGGCGGACCTGGCCGATTCGGATCGCACGCCGATCAAGGAGACCGAACCCGTGGATGTCGAGCAGGCCACCCGGTCCAGGCCGGCGAAGAAGACCACCGCCAGGGCCGCCACGAAGAAGGCCAGCAAGGCGGCCACGGCGGCGAAGGCAACGACGGCAACGAAGACAACGAAGGCGGCCAAGCCGGCAGCCGCGCGCAAGCGCGGCGCTACGGACGAGCTGCCAAAGCTGTCAAGCCCGACCAAGGTGCTGTTCCCGGACGACCGCATCACCAAGCAGCAGGTGTGGGACTACTACCTGGCGGTGGCCGATCACCTGCTGCCGGAAATCACCGGCCGGCCGCTGTCCGTGATCCGATGCCCCGCGGGCACCGGGCGACCGTGCTTCTTCCAGAAGCACCTGACCGCCGGGCTGGAGCGGGTGTCCACGGCCAAGCTGAAGGAAGAATCCGGCACTGCCGCCAATTACCTGGTGGTCGAGGACCTGGCCGGGTTGATGGAGCTGGTGCAGTTCAACGCGCTGGAATTCCACCCCTGGGGGTCCCACGCCGCCGAGCCGGACCGTGCCGACCGGGTGGTGTTCGACCTGGACCCGGGAGAAGGCGTGCCGTTCTCTGAAGTGAAAAAGGCGGCGGTCGACATCCGCAAGCTGCTCAAGCAGCTGGAACTGGAGTCGTTCGTGCGTGCCTCGGGCGGCAAGGGCCTGCACGTGGTGGTGCCGCTGAGCCCGGGCTGCGACTGGGACCTGACCAAGCGCTTCGCCCACAGCTTTGCCGACGCGCTGGCACGCTCGGAGCCGGACCGCTTCCTGGCCACGGCGACCAAGCGCCTGCGCAACAAGCGCATCTTCGTTGATTACCTGCGCAATGGCCGCGGGGCCACCGCAGTGGCTTCGTATTCGCTGCGTGCCCGCCCCGGCGCGCCGGTGGCCATGCCGCTGGCGTGGAGCGAGCTGTCCAAGCTCAAGCGCCCGGACGCGTTCACCCTGAAGGACGTGCCGGCCAGGTTGCGGCGCCGTCGCAAGGACCCGTGGGACGGTATCGACAAGGTCAGGCAGAACCTCGCGCGCTGGGCGCGCGACAGCGAATGACAGGGAGCGGATACATGCGTGGAGTCGTGGCGATACCGATGGTGGTCCTGGGGCTGGCAGGCTGCGGGGGCGGCGACACCGAGTCGCCGGTGGACGTCCCGGGCCAGTCCGAATCGGCGAGACCCAGGCGCTTGATGCAGGCGCCGCGGTGCTGCGGGACAAGCTGCCGATCGAGGCGATCAATGCCTACCTGGATGGCTTCCACTTCTACAACGGGCGCATGCAGTCGCAGATGGAGGCGCACCACTACTGTTCGGTGCTCAACGAGGATGTCATCCAGTGCGTGATCCATGACGGCAACGTGCGCGAGGCGCGGATCATGGGCGTGGAGTACATCATCGCCGGCGAGCTGTTCGAGCGCCTGCCCGAGGCCGAGAAGCCGCTCTGGCACAGCCACGTGCATGAAGTGAAGTCCGGCCAGCTGGTGGCCCCCGGCCTGCCACGCGTGGCCGAAAAGGCATTGATGGAGAAACTGGTCGGCACCTATGGCAAGACCTGGCACACCTGGCATACCGATCTGGACAAGGAATTGCCGCTGGGCGTGCCGCAACTGATGATGGGCTTCACCGCGGACGGACAGACCGACATGGCGATGGTGGCCGCGCGCGACCGTCGCCTTGGCGTGGACAGCAACGAGCGTCGTGCCGAGCGTGCAGACATCCAGGCGCCGCCGATCAAGCCTGGCGCCGACGCCTGGCAGGCAGGCAAGGTGGTGCAGATTGCCGACCCCACCGGTGATCCACACGACGCCCGGCCCGCAGGCGAGTCCTCACCGGAGCAAAACGCTTGCAGTTCGGGGCGTTGAAGCCTCAGCGTGGCGTGCGTCGTTTCGGCAGGGGGGCCGGGCGTGCCCGGGAGACGTGGGCATGCCCGGGCACATGCCACCGCCACGGGAAATCCATCGCCCGGCTGATGCCGACCCGCGGCCCGACCACCGGGTCCAGCGGAGGCGGCACGCCATCACTGACGATGGCGATGCCCAAGTCGCCCGTCACCAGGTCCGCGCCATCCAGCTCGCCGGTGATGCCAAAGGCCTGTGACAGCTTGCCCGGGCCACTGCCCAGGTCCTGCTCCCGGCGGGCGGCCGGGCGTAATCCACGCATCGCTTCCACGCCATGCAGGGGCTCCATCGCCCGCAGCAGCACCCCCATGCCTTCGTCGAGCTGGCCGCACACGGCATTGCTTCCCCAGTGCATCCCGTAGGTGAAGTAGACATACAGGTGCCCGGCCTCACCGAACATGGTGGCATTGCGCGCGGTCTGGCCACGGAAGGAGTGCGCCGCGGCGTCCTCGCTGCCGGCGTAGGCCTCGACCTCGACGATGCGCGCTGCCCGCCCGTCGGCGCGGACCAGGATCTTGTTCAACAGTTCCGGTGCCACCTCGGTGGGATGGCGGGCATAGAAACCTCGCGGCAGCACGTCCCAGCGGACGCCGATGGACTCGGCCAGTGGCGACAGCCAAGCAGGGCCAGGGGCGGGGGAATCCGGGTTCATCGGCAGCACGGGTGGGAGCGGGGCGACAGATTGTCCGCTCGTCCATCGTGCCGGCGTCAACATCCCGGGCCGTCACGCCTTTTCCGCGGAGCACGCGCTACACAGGGCCGGTATAAAGAGGAGCCCAAGCTTGCCCGACATCGAACTGCCTGCTTCCACGCCGGACGTGCCCACCGGACCAGACGGGTTCTTCGCGCGGCTGTTCCAGTCCGACGCCCCGCCGCGCGCGCTGGATGACCGTCTGCTGGGCGAGCACCCGCCCAGCGACAGCGAGCTGCTCTGGGTGGACCTGGAGGACCCATCGGACGAGTTGCTGCAGCAGGTGTGGGAGGCCTGCGGGTTCCCGGACCAGGCAATGGCCTTCATCGAGGGCGGTACCACGCCCGGGGTGGGCCAGGCCGGCGACTGTTTCTGGGTGCGTTGCGTGGCCATCAATGACCAGCAGCAGAAGGAACTGATGTCCGGCGTGGTGCTGGTCTGCGTGGCCGGACCCAACCGCGTGGTCACCCTGCACCGTGGCGAGGTCGAATTCCTGACCGAGCTGCGCCACACCTGCCGCGAGGTGGTGCTGGGCGGCATGTGCGCGGAGAGCTTCGTGGCTACCGTGCTGGACCGGCAGCTGGCCGGCTACTTCCAGGCGGTGAGTGACTACGAGGGCGCGATCGAGCACCTCGAGGTCGAGATGCTCGACCGCGCGGTGGGCGACAACATCGCCGAGCTGCAACGGCTGCGCCGCTGGGCATCGCGATTGCGGCGCATGCTGGCCCCGCACCGCAGCGTGTTCGGGGTGATGTCGCGGCCGGACTTCCGGCACAGCGACAACACCCTGGCCGCACGCCATTTCGTCGCGCTCGATACCCGCTTCGAGCGGGCGATGGACATGGTGGAGAACGCGCGCGACCTGGTGATTGGCAGCTTCGAACTGTTCAGCAGCCAGACCGCGCTGCGCACCAGCGATTCGATGCGGATGCTGACCTTCGTCACCGTGATCACCGGCCTGATGGCGACCTTCGTCGGCGCGCTGGGCATGAACTTCGACGCCAGCTTCTTCCAGTTCAGGGACGGCGCGTTCTGGCTGGTGGTCGGTGGCCTGTTCTGCTTCGCGCTCGGCGCATTCGCGCTGGGCAAGGCGCGACGCTGGTTCTGATCCGACCGGACTTCACGACGCCTTGTGGCAGGCGGGCAGATGGTGGGCTCCACCGCACGCTGGAGTGCCGCCATGACCCGCAATGCACGGTCGCCCTCGTTCCTGCAGCGCAACGGGCTTTCACTGGTGCTGTTGCTGCTGTTCCTCGTCTTCCTGGTGGGCCAGGTGTTGACCGGCATGGAGGTCAGCAATGCCGAGCGCATCGAGCAGGGCCTGCTGCCCGAGTCGCTGGCGCAATACCTGGCCAGCGGCCACTTCATCTCGGCCACGTTCGAGAACTGGGAAAGCGAATTCCTGCAGATGGGCATGTACGTGCTGCTGACGGTGAAGCTGCGGCAGAAGGGATCGGCCGAGTCACGGCCGCTTGATCCTGCGGAAGAGGAGGAGCGTATTGATCCGGGTCCAGCGCCGTGGCCACTGCGCAAGGGCGGCTGGTGGGCGCGGCTCTATGCCAATTCGCTGTCTCTGGCGTATGCGGCGCTGTTTGGCCTGGCGTTCCTCGGTCACGCGTGGGGCAGCTGGCTGCACGAAGTCGAGGAGCGCAGCGCGCACGGGCTGGCCCCGGTTTCGTTTGGCCACCATGTGGCCAGCGCGCAGTTCTGGTTCGAGTCGATGCAGAACTGGCAAAGCGAGTTCCTTGCCGTGCTCTCGATCGTGGTGCTGAGCATCTACCTGCGGCAGGACCAGTCGCCGGAATCCAAGCCGCTGGCCGCGCCGAACTCGCAAACGGGGACCTGAAGCGTCAGTACGAATCGCGACGGCGCCGTGAACAATCAATCAGGGATGGATCACATCGGTTTCATCGACTCTGGCTAGGTTGGGGAGCTCCCCTTGCAGCGAGATTCCCATGGCCAGCAAATCGACCAATCCGCCTTCCAGCCCAAAGAACAAGGCCGCCGCCCGCTCCGACGGTGGTCCGGCCTCCACCGCCTCCGAGACGCCGGCGCGCGCGCTGGACGAAGTGCCCGGTGCGATCAACGAGATGGCAACCCGCTGCCCGTTCAACGCCAACAAGGCCGCCGAGCATGGTCGCGCGGGTGCTCTGACTCCGCCGGAAGGCAAGCACCATGCGCCGCCGACTGCCGCTGCCACGGCCAGCACCGTCAGCGAGGGCAACGAGACCGGCAAGACCGGTACCCAGGCCATTCCCGGCGAGGACGCCACCACCGGTCCGCTGACCCGCGTGCGCAATGACGGCACCGGCCAGCGCCTGACCACCAACCAGGGCGTGCCGCTTGCCGACAATCAGAACAGCCTCAAGGCCGGCCTGCGCGGTCCGGCCCTGCTGAAGGACTTCATCCTCCGCGAGAAGATCACCCACTTCGACCACGAGCGCATTCCCGAGCGCATCGTGCATGCGCGCGGCTCCGGTGCCCACGGTTACTTCGAGTCCTACGGTGACTTTTCCGACCTCACCCGTGCCGCGCCGTTCCAGGGCAAGGGCAAGAAGACCCCGGTGTTCGTGCGCTTTTCCACCGTGCAGGGCGAGCGCGGCTCCAAGGACACCGCGCGCGACGTGCGTGGCTTCGCGGTCAAGTTCTATACCGACGAAGGCAACTGGGACCTGGTGGGCAACAACATCCCGGTGTTCTTCATCCAGGACGCGATCAAGTTCCCCGACCTGGTGCACGCGGTGAAGCCCGAGCCGCACCACGCCATGCCGCAGGCGGCCTCGGCGCACGACACGTTCTGGGACTTCGTGTCGCTGATGCCCGAGTCCACCCACATGCTGCTGTGGCAGATGTCCGACCGCGCCATCCCGCGCAGCTACCGGATGATGCAGGGCTTCGGCGTGCACACCTTCCGCCTGGTCAACGCGCAGGGACAGTCGGTGTTCTGCAAGTTCCACTGGACGCCGAAGCTGGGCACCCACGCGCTGGCGTGGGACGAGGCGGTCAAGATCTCCGGTGCCGATCCGGACTTCCACCGCCGCGACCTGTGGGAAGCGATCGAGGCCGGCGAGTACCCGGAATACGAACTGGGCGTGCAGGTGTTTACCGAGGAAGACGCCGACAGGTTCAGCTTCGACGTGCTCGATGCGACCAAGATCGTGCCGGAGGAGCTGGTGCCGATCCAGCCGCTGGGACGGATGGTGCTTAACCGCAATCCGGACAACTTCTTCGCCGAGACCGAGCAGGTCGCCTTCTGCACCGCGCACGTGATCCCGGGCATCGACTTCACCAATGACCCGCTGCTGGCCGGGCGCATCCACTCCTACGTGGATACCCAGATCAGCCGCCTGGGTGGTCCGAACTTCCACGAGCTGCCGATCAACGCCCCGGTCGCGCCGGTCCACAACAACCAGCGCGATGGCATGCACCGCCAGACCATCAACCGCGGCCGTGTGTCGTACGAACCGAACTCGCTGGGCGGTGGTTGTCCGTTCCAGGCCGGTGCCGCCGGCTTCGTTTCCTTTGCCGAGGCACCGCAGGGTGACGAGGTGCGGGCCAAGCCGGAGAAGTTCGCCGAGCACTTCGCCCAGGCCACCCTGTTCTGGGAAAGCCAGAGCGCGGTGGAACAGCGCCACATCATCGATGCGTTCCGCTTCGAGCTGAGCAAGGTCACCGTGCCGGCCGTCCGCCAGCGCGTGGTGTCGATGCTGCGCAACGTCTCCGACGTACTGGCCAGCGCCGTCGCCAAGGGCCTGGGCATGGAGCTGCCGGAGCCGATGCCGCGCATCTTCCAGGGCGAGGTGCAGCCGGAGGTGGCGGTGTCGCCAGCGCTGTCGATGCTGGCCCGTCCTGGCGAAGGTGGCATCCGCAGCCGCCGCATCGCGGTGCTGCTGGCCGATGGCAGCCGCCTGGTCGAGGCCTTGGCCATCCACGAGGCGCTGACCGCGCAGGGTGCGATGGTGCGGCTGATGGGCCCGCACGTGGGCAAGCTGCTGGGCGAGGACGGCGACAGCATCGATGCCGATGCCTCGCTGGAAAACGAGCCGGGCGTGCTGTTCGACGCGCTGGCGGTGGTCGGCGGCGACGCAGCGGTGCAGACGCTGGTCGGCGACGTGCGCGCCCTGGAGCACGTGCGTGATGCCTACCGCCACGGCAAGCCGCTGCTGTTCGTCAGCGAGGGCCGCAAGGTGTGGGACGCGCTGGGCCTGGCCCAGGTCGACGTGGCCAACGATCCGGGCCTGGTGTTTGCCGCCGGCACCGGCGAGTCCGAGCTGGCGACCTTCGCCCAGGCCATCGTCGCGCCGCGTACCTTCGAGCGCGAGCCGGCGCTGGTCACCTCGTAAGCGGTCAATCCAGCGGAAACAACAACGGCGCCCGAGGGCGCCGTTGTTGTGTGTGTCGCTGCAGATCAGCGCACGCCGTGCATCATCCGCTTCAGCACCGGGGTCGCCAGCAGGGCCAGCACCGCGCAGCCCAGGCCGATCCACATCAGCAGCCAGAACAGGTGCTCGTAGCGTGCCGCGGCCTGGACCAGGTCCATCACCTCGCCCTCGGGCACGTCGATAGCGGCCAGCTTGCCGAACAGCGCGGCCAGCGTTTCGGAGAAAGCAGTGGCCAGGAACCAGGTGCCCATCATCAGGCTGACCACGCGCGGCGCGGCCAGCTGGGTCACCGCCGACAGGCCCACCGGCGACAGGCACATCTCGCCGCTGGCCAGCAGGAGGTAGGCCAGCACCAGCCACCACACGCTGGCCATCTGCCCACTGGCGCCGGCCTGCTGCGCGGCCAGCGCCAGCGGCACGAAGGCCAGCGCACCCAGCACCAGGCCCAGCGAGGACTTCAGCGGCTTGCCCGGTTCCAGGCCGCGACGGTCCAGCCAGGCCCACAGCAACGCGAACAGCGGCGCCAGCAGCACCAGGAACAGGCCACCGAGATAGGTCAGCGAGCCGGCGGTCTGCGGGATCACCAGGCAGTCGCGCACCAGCAGCACGGCGATCACCAGCGCGATGGCCACGAACAGGCTGCGCGCGGCCCCGGAGCCGGGGCGCCGTTCGGACAGCCGGGCACTGGCCACGAACGCCAGCGGCGCGAGCAGCAGCGAGGCGATCGACCACGGCAGCGGCGTGCCGTCCCGGATCACCAGCGCCGGCACCACGTCCTTGGTCAGCAGGCGGTCGGTAAAGGTGACCCACGAACCGTAGGACTGCTCGTACAGGGTGAAGAACACCAGCGCCATGAAGATCAGCGCCATCAGCGCGATCATCTGCTGGCGCTGCACCGGCGTGCACTGGGTGCCGGTGAACCAGGCAAACCACAGCAGCACCGCGGCCAGCACCACCAGCATCAGCATCAGCGCCAGGCTCAGCTCGCCGCCGAGCGCGAACGCGCCGTTGGCCGCGGCCCACATCAGCGCCGCCAGCGGCACCACGCCCAGCAGTGCGCCGAGGTAGATCAGCCATTCGCGCGGCAACCCGGCGATGCGCTCGCGCAGGCGCGCCGGTTCGGCCGGTTCGGCATGGCCGTGCAGGTATTTCTGGCCCCACAGGAACATCGCCAGGCCGGCCAGCATGCCGATGCCGGCCGCACCAAAACCGTACTTCCAGCCGTAGGCCTCGCCGAGGAAGCCGCAGATCAGCGAGGCGAACAGCGCACCGAGGTTGATGCCGGCGTAGAACAGCGAGAAGCCCGAGTCACGACGCGGGTCGTTCTCCGCATAGAGCTTGCCGACGATGGTGGAGATGTTGGGCTTGAGGAAACCCACGCCCATGATGATCAGCGCCAGCGACACGTAGGTCACCGCCAGCGCGCCCTCGTCGCGTACCACGTCGCCGGCCACGCGCTGCGCGGCCTGCCCCTCGAACGCCATGCCGACATGGCCCAGCACCAGCAGGATGCCACCGAACACCACGGCCTTGCGCATGCCGAGCCAGCGGTCGGCCAGCAGGCCGCCGAACACCGGGATGCAGTACACCAGGCCGCCGTAGGCACCGAGCAGGTCCAGCCCGGCCTTGTCGCCGAACAGGTGGTACTTGGTCAGGTACAGCAGCAGCAGCGCCTTCATTCCGTAGAAGGAGAAGCGCTCCCACATCTCGGTGAAGAAACAGACGTAGACCCCCTTGGGGTGGCCGAGGAAATCGTCGCCCCCGTGGGCGGGCAGGGGGGTTGTGGCCATGGGACCGGGGCTGGGGCGAAAGCCGCGGAGTATAGGCCCGGGCCATGCCCTGGCTGGACCGGCCGCGCCGCCGGAACACAGCGTGGCTGGACTTGCGCCGGCACCGGCGCTAGCGTTGGACGGCTTTTTTCCCGGGGAATCCCATGTCTGACGCCTCACCGCGGCAGCTCACCTTCCGCGCGGTGGCCCTTGCCATCGTGCTGGCGGTGATCCTGTCCGCCGCCAATGCCTACCTCGGCCTGTTCGCGGGCCTGACCATCGCCACCGCCATTCCGGCCGCCGTGATTTCCATGGGCGTGCTGCGACTGCTCGGGGGCGGTTCCATCCTCGAGAACAACATCGTCCAGACCGGCGCCTCGGCCGGCTCGTCGATCGCCGCCGGCGTGATCTTCACCATCCCGGCGCTGGTGATCATGGGCTACTGGCCGGACTTCAAGTACTGGTGGGTGCTGGGCATCGCCGGTCTCGGCGGCCTGCTCGGCGTGCTGTTCTCGGTGCCGCTGCGCCGCTCGATGATCGTCGAGGACCCGCTGCCGTTCCCCGAAGGCAAGGCCGCGGCCGAAGTGCTCAAGGCCGGCGAGAACCCCGGTCCGGGCCTGAAGATCCTCGGCCTGTCGGCGGTGATCGGTGCGTTCGTGAAGCTGGCCGCCGAAAGCGGCATGCGCCTGATCCCCGATGCCTGGGCCACCTCGGCCTATGTTGGCAGCTCGAAGGTCACCGCCTTCATCGGCACCAACCTGTCGCCGGCGCTGCTGGGCGTGGGCTACATCGTCGGCCTCAACGTCGGCATCGTGGTGGTGTCCGGCTCGATCCTGACCTGGCACATCGCCATCCCGCTGTACCAGGCGTTCTTCATGGACACCGACCCGGCGCTGGCCGCGTCGATCGCCACCGCCTCGTCCACCGAGGCCGCGTTCGCCATCTGGGGCGCGAAGATGCGTTACCTGGGCGTGGGCGCGATGCTGATCGGCGGCATCTGGACGCTGATCTCGCTGCGAAAGTCGCTGCTCAACGGCATCAGGAGCGGCTTTGCCGCCGCCCGCAAGAGCACCGGCGGCCCGGTGCTGGCGCACACCGAGCGCGACCTGCCGATGAAGTGGATGCTGATCGCGCTGGTCGCCTTCGTGCTGCCGCTGCTGGCCCTGTACCAGGCCATCGTCGGCCAGTGGCACGTGTCGATCCCGATGACCATCATCATGATCGTCGCCGGCTTCCTGTTCGTGTCCGTCTCGGCCTACCTGGCCGGCCTGATCGGTTCGTCCAACAACCCGGTCTCGGGCATCACCATCTCCACCATCCTGTTCGCCTCGGCGGTGCTGGTGGTGCTGCTGGGCGCCGATGGCCTGGTCCCGGTCGGTGTCGGCGGCGCGCCCCTGGGTGCGGTCGCCGCGATCATGATCGGCGCGGTGGTGTGCTGCGCCGCGGCGGTCGGTGGCGACAACCTGCAGGACCTCAAGGCCGGCTACATCGTCGGTGCCACCCCGTGGAAGCAGCAGCTGATGCTGGGCATCGGCGCGTTCTCGTGCGCGCTGATCATGGCCCCGGTGCTGAACCTGCTGGCCACGGCCTACGGCATCGGCGTCAAGACCGAGCTGCACCCCAACGCGCTGGCCGCCCCGCAGGCCAACCTGATGGCGTCTGTGGCCAAGGGCCTGTTCGGTGGTGAACTGCCGTGGACCTTCATCGGCATCGGCGCGCTGGTCGGCGCGGCCATCATCGCCCTGGACAGCTGGCTCAAGGCCACCGGCAAGCGCTTCCGCGTGCCGGTGCTGGCCGCGGCCATCGGCATCTACCTGCCGCTGGAACTGATGGTGCCGATCTTCCTGGGTGGCCTGATCGCCCACCTGGTCGAGCGTTTCCACAAGGTGCGCGCCGATGACGAAGAGGGCCGCGACCGCGTGCACAAGCCGGGCGTGCTGTTCGCCGCCGGCCTGATCACCGGTGAGGCGCTGATGGGCATCGCCATCGCCGTGCCGATCGTGGTCAGCAGCCGGGCCGACGTGCTGGCGGTGCCGTTCCACCTGCCGGCCGCGCAGTGGATCGGCCTGGCCGTGCTGTTCCTGGTGGGCTGGCTGATCTACCGCACCGGCAGGAAGGCATCGGCGGTCTGACCGGGCCCAGAGCCAACGACAAACCCCGCCGCGGCGGGGTTTGTTGTTTCTGGCGGTCGGCCGCCATGACCGATGGCCTTTGCCGGCAACCGCGCCCGGCCCTACCATCGGCGCTTTGCCCTCATCCGGAGATGCCGATGAAACTTCGCCAAGCCCTGCTGACGCTGTGCCTGCTGGCCGCCCTGCCTTCGCTGGCCTCGGCCCGCGGATTCGAGGTCCGCGACATGGTGGCGCTGGACCGCGTCTCCGCACCGCAGCTGACCGCCGATGGTTCCCACGTCGTGTTTGCCAAGCGCGTGGTCGATGCCGATCTCAAGGCCAGCAGCAGCCTGTGGGTGCGCAACCTGCTCACCCGCGACATGGCCCCGCCCAAGCGCCTGACCCCCGAGGGCTGGAGCGTCAACTCGCCCTCGCTGTCGGCCGATGGCCGCACCGTCTACTTCCTCAGCGCCAAGAACGGCAGCCAGCAGTTGTATTCGATCCCGCTGGCCGGCGGCACCCCGACCCAGCTGACCGACTTCGCGCTGGACGTGGACAGCTACCGCGTTTCCCCGCAGGACGACCGCGTGCTGTTCAGCGCTGCCGCCTTCCAGGAGTGCGGCTCGGACCTGGACTGCACCCGCAAGCGCGTGGAAACGACCAAGGCCGGCAAGACCAGCGGCGTGGTGTTCGACAGCATGTTCGTGCGCCACTGGGACACTTGGAATGACGGTCGCCGCAACACCCTGTTCGTGGCCCCGCTGGGTGCCAAGGGCCAGCCGGCCAAGGGTGCATCGGCGCTGAGCGCCACCATCGAAGGTGACGCCCCGTCCAAGCCGTTCGGCGGCAACGAGGACTTCGTGTGGTCGCCCGACGGCAGCAGCGTCGTCGCCAGCATCCGCGTGGCCGGCCGCGAGGAACCGTGGTCGACCAACTTCGACCTGTACCAGCTCGATGCCGCCGGCAAGGCCGCACCGAAGAACCTGACCGCCGCCAACCCGGCCTGGGATGCCGGCCCGGTGTTCAGCCTGGACGGCAAGACCCTGTACTACCGCGCGATGAAGCGCCCGGGCTTCGAGGCCGACCGCTACGGCCTGATGGCGCTGGACCTGGACAGCGGCAAGATGCGCGAGATCGCACCGAAGTGGGACCGCTCGGCCGACGGCATCGTGCTCTCGGCCGACGGCAAGACCCTGTACACCACCGCCCAGGACATGGGCGAGCACCCGCTGTTCGCGGTGGACATCGCCAGCGGCGAAGCCAGTCGCGTGGTGGCCGACGGCACCGTGACCGCCTTCGACATCGCCGGCTCGACGATGGTGCTGTCGCGCAACTCGCTCAAGTCCGGTGACGTGATCTACGCCACCAGCCCCGAGGCCGGCGCGCCGCTGCGCGCGATCACTCCCAGCGCCGGCGAGGTGCTGCCGGAAGTGACGTTCGGCGACTTCGAACAATTCAGCTTCAAGGGCTGGAACAACGAGACCGTGCACGGTTACGTGGTCAAGCCGCACAACTACGAGGAAGGCAGGAAGTACCCGGTCGCGTTCCTGATCCACGGTGGCCCGCAGGGCAGCTTCGGCAACGGCTGGAGCTACCGCTGGAACCCGCAGACCTATGCCGGCCAGGGCTACGCGGTGGTGATGATCGACTTCCACGGTTCCACCGGCTACGGCCAGGCCTTCACCGATGCGATCAGCCAGCACTGGGGCGACCGCCCGCTGGAAGACCTGAAGAAGGGCTGGGCTGCCGCGCAGCAGAAGTACACCTTCCTCGACGGCGACAAGGCCTGCGCGCTGGGCGCCAGCTACGGCGGCTTCATGGTCAACTGGATCGCCGGCAACTGGAACGAGCCGTGGAAGTGCCTGGTCAACCACGACGGCGTGTTCGACCAGCGCATGATGGGCTACGCCACCGAGGAGCTGTGGTTCACCGAGTGGGAGCAGGGCGGCACGCCGTACGAGAAGCCCGAGGCCTACGAGAAGTTCAATCCGGTCAACCACGTGGCCAAGTGGAACAAGCCGATGCTGGTGATCCACGGCCAGCTGGACTACCGCATCCCGGTCGAACAGGGCCTGGGCGCGTTCACCGCGTTGCAGCGCCAGGGCATCGAGTCCAAGTTCCTGTACTTCCCGGACGAGAACCACTGGGTGCTCAAGCCACACAACAGCGTGCAGTGGCATGACACCGTCAATGCCTGGCTGAAGCAGCACATCGGCCAGTAACGAGCATCGGCCTCCGCAACACCGCCGGCGTGTCAGCTGATGCGCCGGCGGCCTGCCTCCCAACTCCACGGAGTGGCGATGACGCCCGAAAGCAGTACCACCCTGATCACCAACGACATCGTCGGCCTCGGCCTGATCGCCGCCACCCTGGCGCTGATCTTCCATCTCTCCAGCAAGAACGCAGGGATCTGGGCGAAATTCTTCGCCGTCATCCCGGCGCTGCTGCTGTGCTACTTCATCCCGGCGCTGTACAACACCTTCGGCATCCTCGACGGCCACGCCACCAAGCTCTACAACCCGGTCGCGCGTGACGTGCTGCTGCCGGCGGCGCTGGTGCTGCTGACCCTGTCGATCGACATCAAGGGCATCCTGCGTCTGGGTCCGAAACTGCTGGCCATGTTCGTCACCGGTACGGTCGGCATCATGCTCGGCGCGGTGGTCTCGTTCCAGGTGATGAAGCTGATCAGCCCGGCCACGATGGAAGGCGATACCTGGGCCGGCATGGCCGCGCTGGCCGGCAGCTGGATCGGCGGCGGCGCCAACATGGCCGCCATGCGCGAAACCTTCAATGTCGATGCCACCACCTTCGGCCAGTTCGCCGTGGTCGACGTGCTGTGCGCCAGCCTGCTGCTGATGCCGGCGCTGATCTGGCTGGGTGGCCGCGCCGAGAAGATCGATGCGCGTAGCGGTGCGGACACTGCCGCCATCGATGACATGAAGCGACGCATCGCCGACTACCAGGCGAAGAACTCGCGCATCCCGACCCTGACCGACCTGATGGTGATCGTCGGCGTCGGCCTGGGCATCGTCGGCGGCGCACATGCCATCGGCGGCGTCGCTTCGGCCTGGTGCGCGGAGAACATCAGCTTCGCCCGGCAGGCGTCGTTGGACTCGACCTTCGTGTGGGTGGTGATGCTGTCCACGTTCGCCGGCCTGGCCCTGAGCTTTACCCGTGCCCGCGACCTGGAAGCGGCCGGCGCGTCCAAGGTCGGCACGCTGTTCCTGTACTTCCTGATCGCCTGCATCGGCATGCAGATGGACCTGGCCGCGCTGGCCGACCGTCCTATGCTGTTCCTGCTCGGCGTGATCTGGATGGCGACCCACGTGCTGCTGCTGTACGTGGTCGGCCGGCTGCTGAAGGCACCGATGTTCTTCCTGGCCATCGGCTCGCAGGGCAACGTCGGCGCGGCGGCCTCGGCACCAGTGGTGGCCGCGGCCTTCCACCCGAGCCTGGCCCCGGTGGGCGTGCTGCTGGGCACGGTGGGCTACGCCACCGGCACGGTGCTGGCCTACATCACCGGCCTTACCCTGCGCTGGATGGCAGGGCAGGGCTGAGCCCCTGCAGGAACGCACAGGGAAAGGGCCGCCAAAGCGGCCCTTTCTTCTTCCCGGAGCCCGCGCTCGCTGGCGCCCTGCTCAGCCTTCCGGGGCGATGCCCCTGGCCCGCAGCCACGCCCGGACACGGTCACGATTGGCCTTGGCCCTGTCGTTCAGCACCCGCTCCGGGGCCCGGAAGAACGTGCGCTGGAAGGTGGCGCCGGTGTTGTCGCGTGCCTGCGGATCCACGCCCAGCTCCAGCAGCCGCAGCACGGTGGCCGAATCATCGGCTGCCAGGTGCAGCAGGCCGCGACCGGTACTGTCGCGGTGGTTGATGTCCGCTCCGGCGGCGACCAGTGCCTCGCGCTGCGCGTGGCGCCGGTGCAGCACGGCGCGGAACAGCGGCGTCCAGCCATTGCCCTGGCGGACCACGTCCACCGGAGCGCCGTGCGCGAGAAGTACCTCCAGGTACACCGGGTCCCCGACCATCGCCGCCATGTGCACCACGGTCTCCCCGTCCATGCCCGGCAATGACGGGTCGGCACTG
Source organism: Stenotrophomonas sp. Marseille-Q4652 (assembly GCF_916618915.1). Taxonomy (NCBI): domain Bacteria; kingdom Pseudomonadati; phylum Pseudomonadota; class Gammaproteobacteria; order Lysobacterales; family Lysobacteraceae; genus Stenotrophomonas; species Stenotrophomonas sp. Marseille-Q4652. Next base: position 1,638,594 of record NZ_CAKAKE010000001.1, on the reverse strand, counting down.
GCTTGGAGCAGGGCGACCAGGGCGCGCGGCCGGCGGTTCCAGATCGCCCATTCCAGCAGGGTCACCCCCTGGTCGCCGCGGGCGGCAAGATTGCTGTGCGGCACCAGCTCCCTGATCCGCGCGACCTTGTCGGCCGCCACGGCATCGGCCAGCGGCCGGATTGCCGGATCGGCAAAGGCGATGGCGGGCTTGGCATCGGCAACGGGAGGGCGCTCCGTCGCTCCCGCGAGAGCCGTGGCGCTGCACGCCAGCAACATCGAGCTGGCGATCACGACCGTGGTCAGCAGCCTGCGCATGGGGACTCCTCCTTGTCCGTGGCGACGCCGGCACCTCGGCCGGGCGCCGGTGATGCTAGCAACTGCCGGCAGCCATCACCGGGCATGTGACCCTCACCCAAAAGAAAACGGCGGAGCCTTTGCTCCGCCGTTCCCCGTTTCATTGCAGGTCGTGGATCAGCAACAGCGGAAGCCGCTGCGTCCGCCGAACCGGGCTTCCTGGCGTTCGCGGAAGAAGGTCTTGTAGTCCATGACCTCCCGGTCCGGATGCTTCTCGCGCATGTGCCGCACGTAGTTGTCGTAGTCGGGCACCCCGCAGCACAGCCGCGCGGTCTGCACCAGGCGCCGCCAGGTGCGGCGGAACGCCTGGTGCTGCCCGGCCGGGACGAGTGCCCCGGCCATCAGGCCTCCATCTCGTGCGGCTTCAGTGCCACGTACGGGGTTTCATGGTCCGTACGCTGCGGCGAGCGACGCGCAGCCATGATCGTCCTGATCGAGTAGACCAGCACCGCGAACACAACGAACAGGAACAGCACGGTCAGGCCGGCGTTGATGTAGTTGTTGATCATGATCTGCTTCATCTGCCCGAAGTCCTTGGACGGGGCCAGCAGCTCGCCAGCGGCGATCGCATCACGGTACTTGTGCGCCTGGGCGACGAAGCCCACGGCCGGGACGCTGGAGAACAACTTGATCAGGCCGGCAGCCGTGGTGCAGATCAGCAGCCAGATCGCCGGGATCACCGGCACCCAGGCGTAGCGGTCCTTCTTCATCTTGAACAGCACCACCGCGCACAGCATCAGCGCCACGCCGGCCAGCATCTGGTTGGCGATGCCGAACAGCGGCCACAGCATGTTGATGCCGCCCAGCGGATCGGTGACACCCTGGTACAGGAAGTAACCCCACAGCGCCACGCAGCCGGCGGTGGCGATGATGTTGGCGCCCCACGAGTCGGTGCGGCGCAGGGCCGGGATGAAGTTGCCCAGCAGGTCCTGCAGCATGAAGCGGCCCGAACGCGTGCCGGCATCGACCGCGGTGAGGATGAACAGCGCTTCGAACAGGATCGCGAAGTGGTACCAGAACGCCATCATGCCGTCGCCCGGGATGACCGCGTGCAGGATCTGGGCGATGCCCACCGCCAGCGTCGGTGCACCACCGGCGCGCGACAGGATGCTCGACTCGCCAATGTCCGCGGCGGTGGCGGTCAGCACGTCGGGACTGATCGCAAAGCCCCACTCGTTTGTGATGTGCGCCGCGGCGGTGACCACGTCGGTACCGATCACCGCGGCCGGGCTGTTCATTGCGAAGTAGATGCCCGGCTCGATGATCGAGGCCGCCACCATCGCCATGATCGCCACGAACGATTCCATCAGCATGCCGCCGTAGCCGATGTAGGCAGCGTGGCCTTCATTGGCCAGCAGCTTGGGCGTGGTGCCCGAGCTGATCAGGGCATGGAAGCCGGACACCGCGCCGCAGGCAATGGTGATGAACAGGAACGGGAACATGCTGCCCTTCCACACCGGGCCGGTGCCGTCGGTGAACTGGGTCAGCGCCGGCATCTTCAGTTCCGGCATGACGATCAGGATGCCGATCGCCAGGCCGACGATGGTGCCGATCTTGAGGAAGGTGGACAGGTAGTCACGCGGGGCCAGCAGCAGCCACACCGGCAGTACCGCGGCGACGAAGCCGTAGCCGATCAGCATCCAGGTGATCTGCACGCCGGTGAAGGTGAACATCGGGCCCATCACCGGGTCGGTGGCGACCTTGCCACCGTACCAGATCGCCAGCAGCAACAGGATCAGGCCGACAACCGAGATCTCGCCGATCTTGCCCGGGCGGATGTAGCGCATGTACACGCCCATCAGGATCGCGATCGGCATCGTCGCGATCACGGTGAACATGCCCCAGGGGCTGCCTTCCAGTGCCTTGACCACGATCATCGCCAGCACTGCAAGGATGATGATCATGATCATGAATACGCCGAACAGGGCGATGGTGCCGGGCACCGGTCCCATTTCCTCGCGCACCAGGTCGCCCAGCGAGCGGCCGTTACGCCGGTTGGAGATGAACAGGATCATGAAGTCCTGCACCGCACCGGCCAGCACCACGCCGGCGATCAGCCACAGCGTGCCCGGCAGGTAGCCCATCTGCGCGGCCAGTACCGGACCGACCAGCGGGCCGGCGCCGGCGATGGCGGCGAAGTGGTGGCCGAAAAGCACGTGCTTGTTGGTGGGCACGTAGTCCAGGCCGTCATTGTTGAGGTAGGCCGGCGTGGCGCGGGTCCGGTCCACGCCCAGCACCTTGTTGGCGATGAACAGGCCGTAATAGCGGAACGCCACCAGGTAGATGGAGACCGCGGCGATGACGATCCACAGCGCGTTGATGTGTTCGCCACGACGCAGGGCAACCACGCCAAGGCAGAAAGCGCCCAGCAGTGAAAGGGCTGCCCAGCCCAGCTTCGAGAAACCTTTCATGAGAAACCCCGGCATGAGATGGCCCTAGGGTCTACCCATGCTTGTGAACGGTCAATCGCGATTCATGTTGGGTCAGTTGCGACTTTGGTCGAATGCTGCGGCGCGCAACTAGGGCAGAGCCGGTGCTTGCGGCGACGCGGATCAAAGCCGCAGCCTTTTCCTCCGAAAAAAAAACGGCCGCCATAGGCGGCCGTGACCAGATATCTACGGTGAGGCCAACCGGTGCGTCAGTTGCCGCCGGCCAGTGCGGTGGTGTTGAGGCTCATTGATCCGGTGACCGACTGCAGGCTGGCCAGTTCGCGGGTGTCGGCCGCGTCGATCCAGATCTGCGCGTAGCGGTCCTTGGCCAGCTTGACCACGGTGATGCGGCGGGCTTCCAGTCCCGGCATCTCCCGACCGCCAAGATCGGGCGTGTACCAGTAGAAGGATTCGCCGGCGAAGCTTCCCTTTTCCTGGCGAAGCGAGCGGCTCAGCGCCAGGCCGGGATCGCGGGTGGTGAGCATCATGTTCAGTACATGGCGTCCGTCCTCGGTCGCGGCCTTGCACAGGACGAAGTCGTTCTGCGCGTTCCGCTCCCACTGCAGCGAGGCGTGAGCAGGCAGGGACGGGCAATCCAGGGCTGGCTGCGCCAACGCGGGCAAGGAGGCCAGTGACAGCAACAGGCCGGATACAGCAGTGACATTCTTCACGCGTGCGTTCCCCCATGAGCGTCGGCCAGAGGCCGAGGGTGTTGGTTCGAAGGTGACAGTGTTTGGTGCGGTGGCCGATGCATCCCCTGGCCTTAAGTGCGCATCCCCATGCGCCTGTGCCCCGATCCATCACTTGTGTGATCGGCTTCTGACCTTATTACACGCACTGCAGCATTACAAACCGTGATTGATTTCTCGGTTGGACAACTTGCGCGTTTTCCGCGGTTGTGGATCAGGTCTGCCGGGCCAATCGGTCAGCCGCTGGCCTGCCTGGCGTCGCGGACACGGTCGATGACGTCGAACCGTTACAATTCCACGCCTCATGCCCGATCCCGGAGACCCTGCAGTGACCCGTAAACTCGTACTGTTGCGCCACGGCCAGAGCCAGTGGAACCTGGACAACCGCTTCACCGGCTGGGTGGACGTGGACCTGACCGAGCAGGGTCGTGCCGAGGCCGCTGCCGCCGGCCGGATGATGAAGAAGGAGGGGCTGCAGTTCGATTTCGCCCACACCTCGGTGCTCAAGCGCGCCATCCACACCCTGCAGGGTGCCCTGGCCGAGCTGCAGCAGGACTGGCTCCCGGTAAACAAGAGCTGGCGCCTCAACGAGCGACACTACGGCGGCCTGCAGGGCCTGGACAAGGCCGAGACCGCGGCCAAACACGGCGAGGACCAGGTCAAGATCTGGCGCCGTTCCTATGACATCCCGCCGCCGGCAATGGACCTGGAGGATCCGGGCCATCCGGTGCATGACCGTCGTTACGCCAGTCTGGACCGCAATGCGCTGCCGGCCACCGAGTCGCTGGCCACCACGCTGGAACGCGTGCTGCCGTACTGGCATGACGCCATCGCCCCGCAGCTGAAGCAGGGCAGCACCGTGCTGGTCACCGCCCACGGCAACTCGCTGCGTGCGCTGTACAAGTACCTCAACAACGTCGGCAAGGATGAGATCCTCGAGCTCAACATCCCGACCGGTATCCCGCTGCTGTTCGAATTGAATGACGACCTGAGCGTGCAGTCGTTCCGCTACCTGGGCGATCCGGAAGCAGCCAGGCGCGCGGCCGAGGCCGTGGCCAACCAGGGCAAGGCGAAGTAACAGCATCACCCGATCCAACAAAAAACCCGGCCTGGGCCGGGTTTTTTGTTGTCTCTGCCAGGAGGCCCGACATGCGCGGTCGGCCCGTGCACGCCGGGTGCCGCTGCGCATGACCTTTGGGCTATCCGCTGCCGTTTCCCATCGCCTACCCTCGCAGGCCTCGCGTTCAACGCGTGATTTTCCTGCCTGGCTGGAGCCTCCAATGTCATTCCGCAAACTCGCCCCCCTGACCCTGGCGGTCGCCGTTGCCGCGTCGCTGCCGGCCTGCAGCAAGACCGAAGCCGCTGCCGGCGACAAGCCGGCGTTCGACCTGTCGCAGGTCAAGACCCCGCTGATCTCGCTGGAGGTCGCCGACCTGGATCCGTCGGCAAACGCCTGTACCGATCTCAATGCCTTCGTCAACGGCAAGTGGCTGGCGGCCAACCCGGTGCCGGGTGACCAGGTGACCTGGGGCAGCTTCGAGATCCTGCGCGAGCGTTCGCTGGAAGTGCAGCACAAGCTGGTCGAGCAGGTTGCCGCCAACAAGGCCAAGGCCGGTTCGACCGAGGCCAAGATCGGCGACATCTGGAACACCGGTACCAACGAGGCCGCGATCGAGGCTGCCGGCATCGCACCGCTGCAGCCGGCGCTGGAGCAGATTGCCGCGCTTGACGATGCCGCCGCGATCAGCCACTACCTGCGCGACAGCTACGCCAAGGGCCAGGGCTTCCTGTTCTCGCTGTTCGCCAATGGCGACTACAAGGACTCGGGCACCGTCATCGCCTACGTCGGCCAGGGTGGCCTGGGCCTGCCCGAGAAGGATTACTACTTCGACGAGTCGCAGGCGGCCATCCGCGAGGCCTACGTGGCCTACATCGAGCGCCTGCTTGCCCTGTCGGGCGTGGACCCCGGACAGGCCAAACAGCAGGCGCAGGCGGTGATGGAGTTCGAGACCCGCCTGGCCAAGGCCTCGCTGTCGCGCATCGAGATGCGTGACCCGTCCAGGCGCTACAACCCGGTCAGCGCCGCCGAAGCCGACAGGCTGACCCCGAACTTCAGCTGGACCGCGCTGTTCGACACCCTGCAGGTGCCGGCCAAGGACAAGTTCTCGCTGGCCCAGCCGGAGTTCTTCGCCGAGGTCGACAGGATGCTGGCCGACGTGCCGGCTACCACCTGGCAGGCCTACCTGCGCTTCCACGTCGTGGACAACGCCGCGCCGTACCTGAGCAAGGATTTCGAGCAGGCCAACTTCGACTTCTACAGCAAGACCCTGCGCGGCCAGCAGGAAATGCAGCCGCGCTGGAAGCGGGTGCTCGAGGCGGTCAACGGCAGCATGGGCGAGGCGCTGGGCCAGCTGTACGTGGATGCGGTGTTCCCGGCCGAATCCAAGGAGCAGATGCAGCACCTGGTCGAGAACCTGTCGACCGCGCTGAAGGCGCGCCTGGAGACCCTGCCGTGGATGGGCGAGGAAACGAAGAAGAAGGCGCTGGAGAAGTGGGCCAGCTTCAACCCGAAGATCGGTTACCCGGACAAGTGGCGTGACTGGTCGGGCCTGCAGACCAGCGGCGACAGCTACCTGGCCAACATCCAGGCCGCGCGTGCGTTCAACTACCGCTACATGCTCGACAAGATCGGCAAGCCGGTGGACCGCACCGAGTGGGGCATGACCCCGCAGACGGTCAACGCCTACTACAACCCGACCAAGAACGAGATCGTGTTCCCGGCCGCGATCCTGCAGCCGCCGTTCTTCGACGCCAAGGCCGACCCGGCGCTCAACTACGGCGGCATCGGCGCGGTCATCGGCCACGAGATGATGCACGGCTACGACGACTCGGGCAGCCAGTTCGCCGCCAACGGCAACTTCGACAACTGGTGGACCGATGCCGACCGCAGCGCCTTCACCAGCCGTGCCGACCAGCTGGTGGCGCAGTTCGACGGTTACGAGGCGATCCCGGGGATCAACGTCAAGGGCAAGCTGACCCTGGGCGAGAACATCGGCGACCTCGGCGGCCTGACCGTGGCCTACGACGCGCTGCAGATGGCGCTCAAGGAAGACCCGTCGAAGAACGTGGAAGTCGATGGCTACACCCAGGACCAGCGCTTCTTCATGAACTGGGCCACGGTGTGGCGCCGCAACTTCACCGACGGCGAGCTGCGCGTGCGCCTGAACACCGATCCGCATGCCCCGGCGAACTTCCGTGCCAACGGTGCGCCGTCGAACATGCCGGCCTTCGCCGCCGCATTCCAGTGCAAGGCCGGGGACCCGATGGTCCGCGCCGAGGACCAGCGCGTGGTGATCTGGTGACTCGCCAGCGCAACGTTGCAACAGCGAAAGGCCCGGCATTGCCGGGCCTTTTCCTTTCCTGTCGGTGCAGTGAGGCGGTGGCCGGGCGGACCGGCGACCCGGCTCAGCCGGCCTGCAGCAGTCCGGTGAACTCGTCGAACAGCCGCGGGTCGATCAGGCGGCCGGATTCGGCCGACAGGATCTCCAGTGCCGCGGACGTGGCCATCGGGCGGCGGTAGGGGCGGGTGGAGGTCAGCGCGTCGTAGCCATCGACGATGCACAGGATCCGCGCCTCGATGGCGATTTCCTCGCCGCGCAGGCCATCGGGATAACCGCGGCCGTCCCAGGCTTCGTGATGCTGGCGGATCAGCCGGCCAACCGGCACCGCATCCTCGCGCCCCGTAGCCAGGAATACCTCCTCGCCGCGCAACGGGTGGCTGCGCATGACCTCGCGTTCGGCCTCGTCCAGCCGCGCCGGCTTGAGCAGCACGGCATCGGGGATGCCGATCTTGCCGATGTCGTGGAAGCGCGCGGCCAGGGCCAGGTGGCCCAGCGCGGCATCGTCCAGCCCGCAATGGCGGCCCAGGCGGAAGGCGAGCCGGCTGACCCGGTCGCAGTGGTGGTCGGTGTCGGCGTCACGCAGTTCGAGCGTGGTGGCGAGCGCGACAAGGGACGCCGACAGGTCACCAGGGGCGCAAGCTCGGCGGCTGGGGTGGGGGAAAGCATGGGGATGTGCGCGCCGGAACCGGCGCGGTACTGCGGTGGGGGCCGCTGTTGTCTTGCCCCCACCGTCCTCACGCAAACCCTTTCAGCGCGATGGCGTCCCGCCCGGCGCCAGTGTGGTCAGCAGGGCGCGTGCGGCGTTGAAGCGGTCCTCGGGCTCGGGCAGGGGGTGCTTGATGCGCAGCTTGTCCGGCCCGTCCATCTGGTAGAGCCGGGGCTGCTTCTGGATCATCGTGATCACCGCCATCGGGTCGACGTTGGGCTGGGCGGCGAACACGATGCGACCACCGGCTTCGCCCAGCTCCAGCTTGGTGATGCCCAGTGCGTCGGCCTGCAGCTTGAGCTCGGCGATCGCGAACAGGTACCTGGCCGGATCCGGCAGCAGGCCGAAGCGATCGATCATCTCCACCTGCAGCTCGCGCAGCGCCGCGCTGTCACGCGCGCTGGAGATGCGCTTGTACAGGGTCAGACGGGTGTGCACGTCCGGCAGGTAGTCCTCCGGAATCAAGGTCGGCACGTTGAGGGTGACCTCGGCGCCGCGCGGCTCCTCGCCGATGTCCACGCTGGTGAGCTTGCCCGAGCGGATCGCACGCACCGCGCGCTCCAGCATCTCGGTGTACAGGCTGAAGCCGATCTCGGCCATCTGCCCGCTCTGGTCCTCGCCCAGCAGCTCGCCGGCGCCGCGGATTTCCAGGTCGTGGGTGGCCAGGGTGAAGCCGGCGCCCAGTTCGTCCATCGAGGCAATCGCGTCCAGACGCTTGTGCGCATCGGCGGTGATCGAGCGCTTGTCCGGCGGCACCACCAGGTAGGCGTAGGCGCGGTGGTGCGAACGACCGACGCGGCCACGCAGCTGGTGCAGCTGGGCCAGGCCGAACTTGTCGGCGCGGTTGATGATGATGGTGTTGGCGTTGGGGATGTCGATGCCGGACTCGATGATGGTCGAGGCCAGCAGCACGTTGAAGCGCTGCTTCTGGAAGTCGAGCATCACCCGTTCCAGCTCGCGCTCGGGCATCTGCCCGTGGGCCACGCCGATGCGCGCCTCGGGCACCAGCTCGGACAGCTCGCGCTGCATCCGGCCCATGCTTTCCACGTCGTTGTGCAGGAAGTACAGCTGGCCGCCGCGCGAGAGCTCGCGCTGGAAGGCCTCGCGCAGCAGCGCCGGATCCCACGGGGTGATGAAGGTCTGCACCGCCAGCCGGTTCGGCGGCGGGGTGGCGATGATCGACAGGTCGCGCAGGCCGGCCATGGCCATGTTGAGCGTGCGCGGGATCGGCGTGGCGGTCAGGGTCAGCAGGTGCACGTTGGCGCGCAGCGCCTTGAGCGCTTCCTTCTGGCGCACGCCAAAGCGCTGCTCCTCGTCGACGATGACCAGGCCCAGGTCCTTGAACTTCACGTCCGGCTGCAGCAGGCGGTGGGTGCCGATGATCACGTCGATCGTGCCTTCGGCCACCTTCTCCAGCTCGGCCTTGATCTCCTTGGTCGACTTGAAGCGCGACAGCACCTCGACCCTGATCGGCCAGTCGGCGAAACGGTCGCGGAAATTGCGGTAGTGCTGTTCGGCCAGCAGGGTGGTGGGCACCAGCACCGCCACCTGCTTGCCGCCGCTGGCCGCGGCAAACGCGGCGCGCACGGCAACCTCGGTCTTGCCGAAGCCGACGTCGCCGCAGACCACGCGGTCCATCGGCTGGCTGCTGGCCAGGTCGCGCAGGGTCGCCTCGATCGCGGCCAGCTGGTCGGGGGTTTCCTCGAACGGGAAGCCCGCAGCGAAGGGCTCATACATCGCCCGGTCCACCTGCAGCGCCAGCCCGGCACGCGCACGGCGGCGGGCCTGGATTTCCAGCAGCTCGGCGGCGACGTCGCGCACCTTCTCCGCCGCCTTGCGCTTGGCCTTGGTCCACTGCTCGCCGCCGAGCGAATGCAGCGGTGCGGTCTCGGCCGATGCGCCGGAGTATCGGCTGATCAGGTGCAGCTGCGCGACCGGCACGTACAGGCGGTCGCCCTTGGCGTATTCGATCTCGAGGAATTCGCCGGGCATGCCGCCCACATCCATCGCGATCAGGCCGCGGTAACGGCCCACGCCGTGGTCCTCGTGGACGATGGGCGCGCCTTCGGTCAGCTCGCCGAGGTCACGGATGATCGCTTCGGGTTCGCGGCCGGCGCGGCGCTGGCGGCGCGGCTGGCCGGCACGCTCGGGGAACAACTGGCGCTCGGTCAGCACCGCCAGCGGCGGCGTGTCGATGGCAAAGCCGTCTTCCAGTACCGCCACGGTGATCGCAAAGCGTTCCTTGCCGGCGAGGAACGCTGGCAGATCGGGCACCACCGGTGGCTTCAGGTCGGCGGCCTGCAGCACTTCCAGCAGGGCCTCGCGGCGTCCCGGCGAATCGGCGGCGACCAGCACCCGGCCCGGGTAGTGGCCGAGGAAGGATTTCAACGCTTCGCCGGCCGGGGCGTCCTTGGCGGCGACCGGCAGCGGCGGCAGCGGCTGGTCGCCCAGCGGCTGCGCCTCGTCCAGGCGCGCGTGCTCCGGTGGCCACACCTCGATGCGCGGCACGCGGTTGAACTGCTCGCGCAGCGTGTCCGGGCTCTGGTACAGCTCTTCGGGCGGCAGCAGCGGGCGCTCGAGGTCGTGGCGGCGCTGCTCGTAGCGGTTCTGGGTCTGGGTCCAGAACGCGTCGGCGGCGTTGGATACGCCCGGCGTCACCACGGTCAGCACGCCCTCGCCCAAGTAGTCGAACAGGGTGGCGGTCCTGTCGAAGAACAGCGGCAGGAAGTACTCGATGCCCGAGGGCAGCACGCCGGCCTTGAGGTCCTGGTACAGCGGACTGCGCCGGGTATCGACGTCAAAGCGCTCGCGCAGCGCAGCCATCACCTTTTCCAGGGCGGCATCGTCGGACGGCACTTCGCGACCGGGGAGCATCTTCACCGCCGGCACCTTGTCCAGCGAGCGCTGCGATTCGGGGTCGAATTCGCGGATCGAATCGATGTCCTCGTCCAGCAGTTCCACGCGCAGCGGCGCGTCGGCGCCCATCGGGTAGACGTCGAGCAGGCCGCCGCGCACCGCGAAATCACCCGGGTCCATCACCTGCGGCACGTTGCGGTAGCCGGCGCTTTCCAGCCGGCGCTTCTCCGCCTCCATGTCCAGGCGCTGGCCAACCTTGAGGTCGAAGCTGCCGCCGACGATGTACTTCAGCGGGGCCAGGCGCTGCAGCAGGGTCTGCACCGGCAGCACCACGATGCCGCGCCTGAGGGTGGGCAGGCGGTGCAGTGCGGCCAGGCGCTGGCTGATGATGTCCGGGTGCGGGCTGAACTGGTCGTAGGGCAGGGTCTCCCAGTCGGGGAACGGCACCACCGGCAGGTCGCCACGCTCGCCGAGCAGGGTCTGCAGGTCGCCGGCGAGCTGGTGCGCGCCCTGGTTGTCGCGGGCGACCACCAGCAACGGGCCATCGTGCGCCTCGGCGGCGCGGGCGACGTACCACGCCAGCGCGGTCGGCGATGCGGGAGCGCGCCACCAGGCGCGGAGCTGGCCGGAACGCGGCAGCGGCGGAGAGGGGAAGTTGGAAGACGTCATGAACCGCCGATTTTATCGTGGCGGTTGTCAGCGGCGCGAATACACCGCGGTGGCGTCGGATGGCAGGGACCGGGGCCTACGCGGCCGTGGACGGTCAATCAGGTCGGGTGCCGTCGCAAGGACGGCACCGCCAGGCTCAGGTGTCGAGCTCGAGCACCATCCGCACCAGCCCGGGGGCCGCGGCGGGATGGTTGTCCGCGCGCTGGAAGCCCAGCGACTGCGCCAGCTGCATCATCGGCACGTTGTCCTCGGCGACGTAGCCGTACAGGCGGTCCAGGTACTTGCCGCGCGCCCACTTCACCAGCTTGCGCATCAACTGCCGGCCCAGGCCCTGGCCCAGCAGGAAGCGGCTGACCAGGATCGCGTACTCGGCCTCGCGGGTGCCGGGGATGATCGAGGCGCGGGCAATGGCGCCGACCACGGCCTCGCCCGGCGGCAGCGGCTCGGCCGCGACCAGCGAGATCTCGGTCTTGGGATTGGGGTGGGTCAGGCGCTGGGCCGTCTCGTCGGACAGCTCGTTGACCGACTGCAGGAAACGGTCGCGCACCTCTTCCGGCCCGAACAGGCTGAAGGCGCCCTGCAGCGGGGCACTGTCCTCCGGCCGGATGGGACGGATCAGCAGCTCGCGGCCGCTGGGGGCTTTGAAGTTTTCATGCCAGGGCGGCATGCGGTTGCGGGTAGCCATGTCCGACACTCCTCGGAAGTCGGAAGATTCTGTCATTCATGTTGAAGTCTGCCGTGAACGGCAGTTATGTCGCAGTCAAGACCGGCGACCCAGACCCCATCAGCGGCCCGGGCCTGTTCAGGCCGGCTGCTTGAGCCACTCCAGCCGGGTGGATGCCCCCTTCTCCCCCAGATGGGTCTTCAGCGCCGGCATGGCCGGAGCCAGGACCCTGTCGAACTGGTACGGAGGGTTCAGCAGCAGCATTCCACTGCCGTTGAGCCGCAGCGGCGAATCGTCCGGGCGGACCAGCAGTTCCACCAGCAGGGCCGACTTGATCGGCAGGGCCGCGGCCTTGCGGAAGAAGTGCAGGATGCTGCGGCGCTGCTTGATCGGGAACCACACCGCGCAGGTGGCCTGCGGCCAGCGGGTCAGAGTTTCGCCCAGGGCGGCAAGGATGCGCGGGTATTCGGCGTCCTGGACCTCGTAGGGCGGGTCGATCAGGACCAGGCCGCGGCCGATCTTGGTGCCGTTGACCTTCGGCGGCAGCAGGGCGCGGATCATGGCGTAGCCATCGCCCGGGTGCACGCCGACGCGGCCGTCATGCTCGAACAGCGCCTTGAGCGCGGCCGCTTCCTCTTCCTGCAGCTCGCAGGCGGCCATGCGGTCCTGCGCGCGCAGGGCCTGGGCCACCAGCAGCGGCGAGCCGGGGTAGGCCACCATCGCGCCGACCGGGTTGTCGGCCTGCACCGCCTTGAGGTAGCGCTCGACGAGCTCCGGCAACTGCGGTTGGGCCATCAGCCGCATCACCCCGTCCTCGGCCTCCAGCGTCTTGCGGCTTTCCTCGCTGGACAGCAGGTAGCGGCCGCGGCCGGCGTGGGTGTCGAGCACGAAGAACGGGCTGTCCTTGCGCTTGAAGGAGTCGACCAGCGCGAGCAGGACGATGTGCTTGAGCACGTCGGCATGGTTGCCGGCGTGGAAGGCGTGGCGGTAGTTCATGGCCGGCAGTGTACGGGGGGCGCCGGGTGCCGGCTATGCTGGTGCGCATGACATCCCCCGTTGCCAACGTACTGGTGGTCGAGGACGAGGCCGCCATCGCCGACACCGTGCTCTACGCGCTGCGCAGCGAAGGCTATGGCGCCCGCCACTGCCTGCTCGGCCGGCAGGCGCTGGAGCTGCTGGAAGAGGGCGGATTCGAGCTGGTGGTGCTGGACGTGGGCCTGCCGGACATCAACGGCTTCGAGGTGTGCCGGCAGTTGCGCGGTTTCAGCCAGGTGCCGGTGATCTTCCTGACCGCCCGCAACGACGAGATCGACCGCGTACTCGGCCTGGAGCTGGGCGCGGACGACTACATGGCCAAGCCGTTCTCGCCGCGTGAGCTGGTGGCGCGGGTGCGGGCGCGGCTGCGGCGCCAGGTTGCCAGCCCGGCCGGGGACGACGGCTGGCGCCAGCACGGTGTGTTCGCCATCGACCGCGAGGGCCGGCGCATCCGCTACGGCGAGACGCTGCTGGAGCTGACCCGCTACGAGTACGCGGTGCTGGCCGCGCTGCTGCAGCGCCCCGGCGCCATCCTCAGCCGCGCCCAGCTCATGGACCGCGGCTGGGACGCCGAGGCCGACAGCGCCGACCGAACCGTCGACACCCACATCAAGACCCTGCGCGCCAAGCTGCGCGCGGCCGGCGCGGTGGGTGACCCGATCCAGACCCACCGCGGGCTTGGCTATGCGATCCACGCCTGAGCTACGGCGCTGACCCATGCGCCTGGGCCTGAAACTGTTTCTCGGCTTCTTCCTGATCGTGGGCATTGCCGCGTTCTTCGTGATGCGCGTGTTCGTCAACGAGATCAAGCCCGGCGTGCGCCAGGCCATGGAGTCGACCCTGGTCGATGCGGCCAACGTGCTGGCGCAGCTCGCCGCCGACGACCTCAAGGCCGGGACGATCAACGGCGGCCGCTTCGCCAGCCAGGTGGCGCTGGCCCAGCAGCGCGACCCGAAGGCGCTGGTGTGGAGCTTCCCCAAGCGCAGCGTCGATTACCGGGTCACCATCACCGATGCGCGCGGCATCGTCGTCTATGACTCGCGCGGGCGGGACCTGGGCCGCGACAACTCGCGCTGGAACGACGTCTACCGCACCCTGCGCGGCGAGTACGGCGCCCGCTCCAGCCCGGTGCAGCCGGGCGACGACCACAACACCGTCATGCACGTGGCCGCGCCGGTGTTCGATCCGGACGATGGCCGCACCCTGATCGGGGTGCTGACCCTGGCCCAGCCCAACCAGAGCATCGAGCCGTTCATCACGGCCAGCCAGCGCGCGATCATGCAGCGCGGCGCCTGGCTGATCGGCCTGTCGGCGCTGATCGGGATCCTGATCACGGCCTGGCTGATGCGGGGCATCGGCGGGCTGAACCGCTACGCCCAGGCGGTCAGCGCCGGAGAGCCGGTGCCACCGCCGCGGCCGCGTCGCGACGAGATCGGCGACCTTGGCCGCGCGCTGGAAACCATGCGCCGCAAGCTCGAGGGCAAGGCCTACGTCGAGCAGTACGTGCAGTCGCTGACCCACGAGATGAAAAGCCCGCTGGCGGCAATCCGCGGCGCAGCCGAACTGCTGCAGGAGCCGCTGCCCGAAACCGAGCGCGCCCGCTTTGCCCGCAGCATCGTCGAGCAGCAGCAGCGCCTGACTGGAACCATCGACAAGCTGCTGGCGCTGGCCGAGGTGGAACAGCACGGTTGGCTGCAGCGCCGCGAAATGGTGGACGTGGACGCGCTGTGCCGCGAACTGGCCGCGGAGTTCGCCCCGCGTCTGCAGCACGCTGGCCTGCAGTTGCAGTGGGTATCCCCCCCAGCCAATGTGCAGGTGCGCGGTGATGCCTGGCTGCTGCGCCAGGCGCTGTCCAACCTGCTGGAGAACGCGATGGCGTTCTCGCCGGCCGGTGGAAGGATCGCGCTGTCGGCGCAGGCCAGCGATGGCCGGCTCAGCCTGGTCATCGAGGATGAGGGCCCAGGCGTGCCCGATTACGCGCTGGGCAAGGTGTTCGACCGCTTCTACTCGCTGGCGAGGCCTGGCAGCGGCCAGCGCAGCTCCGGGCTGGGCCTGCCGTTCGTGCGCGAGGTCGCGCGCCTGCATGGCGGCACTGCGCGGCTGGAGAACCGCGAAACGCCCGGGGCGCGCGCGCTGCTCGAACTGCCGCTGGCCTGACTTCACATTCGCTTCAAATCCGGCTCAAACCTTCCACACGATCCACAGCGACCCTGCCGTCCTCCCAAACGAGGACCCGACATGAAATCGCTGAAACTGCTGTTGCGCCTCGCCGTCGTCGGCGGGCTGATCCTGTTGCTGCTGATCCCGCTGGCGATGATCCGCGGCACCATTGCCGAGCGCGAACGCTACCGCGACCAGGCCCAGTCGCGGGTCGCGCAGAGCCGGGCCGGCGAGCAGTCGCTGGTAGGGCCGGTGCGGGTACTGCCGTGGACCCAGCACAGGGAAGTGGAAGTGACCGATCCGCGGGGCATGCGCAAGACCGAGCTGCAGCTCGAGCACGGTTACGAGCTGCAGATGCCGCGACGGCTCAAGGTCGATGGCCAGCTGCGCCCGGATGAGCGCCGTGTCGGCCAGTTCCGGGTGCCGGTCTACAGCTGGCAGGCAAAGGTGCAGGCCGAGTTCGACGACCTGCCGTACCGGGCCGAGGCCGGTCGCGTTTATGGCCAGCCCTACCTGGCGATCGGCATTGCCGACGTGCGCGGCCTGGTCGGCACGCCCAACCTGCGCGTGGACGGGCAGGCGCTGCAGCTCGAGCCCGGTTCGCTGGCACTGGAGCGGGCCTACAAGGGCCTGCACGCGAATCTGGGTGCGCTGGACAACGAGTACGAAGGCGCGCTGGCCGGTGGCCGCAAGGTGGAGCTGGAGTTCGTGCTCGATGGCACCCGTTCGCTGGCGGTGGTGCCGGTCGGCGACGACACCCGCGTCGCACTGGACTCCAGCTGGCCGCATCCACAGTTCGGCGGCAGCTTCCTGCCTTACGAGCGGCAGGTGGACGGCAGCGGCTTCAAGGCGGAGTGGGCGGTGTCCTCGCTGGCCTCGGCCGCGCAGTCGCAACTGCGCGCCGCACTGAAGGGTGGCTCGGCGGTGGAGAGGCTGCAGGTATCGCTGGTCGATCCGGTCGACGTGTACACCCAGGCCAACCGCGCCACCAAGTATGGCCTGCTGTTCGTGGTGCTGACCTTCGTCGGCTTCGCCCTGTTCGAGCTGATCAAGCAGCTCAGGATCCACCCCCTGCAGTACCTGCTGGTCGGCCTGGCGCTGGCGCTGTTCTTCCTGCTGCTGCTCAGCCTGTCCGAGCACATCGCGTTCTGGCAGGCCTACGTGGTGTCGGCGCTGGCCTGCATCGGGCTGCAGGGCTTCTACCTGGCCGGGGTCCTGCACAGCCGCCGGCGGGCTGCCGGCTTTGCCACGATGTTGACTGCGCTTTACGGCGTGCTCTACGGCCTGCTGGTATCGGAGGACAACGCGCTGCTGATGGGCTCGCTGCTGCTGTTCGGCATCCTCGCCGCGATCATGTGGGTCACCCGCAAGGTCGACTGGTACGAAATTGGCTCGGGGCTGCGCTGAGGCCGGCCATGCTTGACCTGGCCTCGTTGCATCGCCGTGCCAGCCGCGTGCTTCCCGCCGCACTGCAGACCTCCGGGCTGCTGCTGCGGGAAGCCACGCCGGCGCGGATCGCCCGGTTGCTGCTGCCGCTGGGGCATGACCGCCGCGGCAGCCTGCGCTTCGTACTGGCCGCTGCCACCCTGGAGCGGCTGGCCCACTCGCCTGGCGCCTGCCTGCAGCAGGCGCGGCAGCCGCGTGACCGGGCGTGTCCCGGTTACGGACCTTGGCAGGCGTACGGGCAGGGCCGGGGCCTGCGTTACGTCAGCCAGCGCGGCGATGGCCACGCGGCCCTGTGCCTGCTCCCGGCGCGGCGGCTGCTGGTCTATGCCTGGGACGACCGGCGGGCAATCCGGCAGCTTGACCGTGACTGATGGGGGGGGAGGGGGGCCGGAGGGCTGGCTAGACTCGGGGGTTTGCAGTGGGGAAGACCTCGGGGGAACGCGTGATCAAGCAATGCATGTTGGTGGCCTGCATGGGCCTGGGTGGGCTGTTGCCCGGTGTCACGCTGGCGCAGGAGCCGGTGGACCTGGACATGGTCAGCCGCATCCGCCAGGAGGCTTTCCATCGCTCGCAGGTGATGGACCACCTCAGCCACCTGACCGAGAACATCGGTCCGCGCCTGACCAACTCCCCGTCCATGGCCAAGGCCAACGACTGGGCCGGCTCCAAGTTCAGGGAGTGGGGCCTGGCCAACGTGCACAACGATGCGTTTGCCGATTTCGGCCGCGGCTGGGAGTTCACCCACGCCAGCGTCGAGATGATCGGTGACCGCGTGCTGCCGCTGCACGCCCTGCCCAAGGCCTGGACCCCGGGCACCGACGGCACCGTCGAAGGCGAGCTGGTCCGCGTCAACATCAAGAAGATGGCCGACCTGGAGCAGTACAAGGGCAAGCTGGGCGGCAAGATCCTGCTGCTGGGCGACGCCCGCGAGTACAAGCGCGGCACCGAGGCGGACAGCCACCGCCACGACGCGACCTCGCTGGAAGGCCTGCAGGAGTTCACCGTTCCCAGGACCGCCAATGCCGATCGCGCCAAGCGTCTGAAGGAGTTCAAGGAGCGCCAGGAACTGGGCCGCGCGATCAACGAGTTCTTCGTCGCCGAGGGCGCGCTGGCCGCGATCTCGATCTCCGGCTGGGACAACGGCATCATCCGCGTCGCCGGGGGCGGTTCGCGCAAGGCCGGTGAGTCGGCCGGCATCCCCGAGCTGGCGATGATCGCCGAGCACTTCAACCCGCTGGTGCGCTCGCTCGAGGCCAAGGAAACCATCAAGCTGCGCGTGCGCGTGGATGCCCGTTTCACCGACGAGGCCGACCAGCCGGGCTACAACACCCTCGCCGAGATCCCGGGCTCCGGCAGCAAGGCCGGCGAGATCGTCATGCTCGGCGCGCACATGGACTCCTGGCACACCGGTACCGGTGCGGCCGACAACGGCGCCGGCGTGGCGGTGATGATGGAAGCCATGCGCATCCTCAAGGCCGTCGGTGCCAAGCCCAGGCGCACCATCCGCGTGGCGCTGTGGAGTGGCGAGGAGCAGGGCCTGATCGGCTCGCAGGACTACGTGTCCCGCACCTTCGCACGCTACCCGGAACCGACCGACCCGGCGCAGAAGGCGCTGCCGGCCTCGCTGCGCGAGCCCACCGGCGCACTGCAGAAGATGCGGGATTACGACAGGTTCTCGGCCTACTTCAACATGGACAACGGCTCGGGTCGTTTCCGCGGCATCTACGCACAGGAGAACATGGCGGCCATGCCGATCTTCGAGGCCTGGCTCAAGCCGTTCCATGACGTCGGCGCGACCACCGTGGTCACCCGCAACACCGGCTCGACCGACCACATCAGCTTCGACCGCGTCGGCCTGCCGGGCTTCCAGTTCATCCAGGACCGTCTGGACTACTTCTCCAACGTCCACCACAGCCACCTGGACACCTGGGACCACGCCGAGCCGGAGGACCTGAAGCAGGCCGCCGCGATCGTGGCCAGCTTCGTCTACCACGCCGCCATGCGTGAGGAGAAACTGCCGCGCAAGCCGCTGGCGACCCCGTAAGGGAGCCACGGATCCACCACGACGGGCCGGCGCAAGCCGGCCCGTTCCGTTTCCGGAACCCGGTGGCGCCTGGCCGGGGCAGGCAGGGCGGGGCGGGGGCGGGTAAAATCGCCGGATATTTCCGCATCCGAGCGTTCCATGACCTGCCGCACCCGCTTTGCCCCCAGTCCCACCGGTTACCTGCACATCGGCGGCGCCCGTACCGCGCTGTACTGCTGGCTGGAGGCACGCCACCGCGGCGGCAAGTTCGTGCTGCGCATCGAGGACACCGACCGCGAGCGCAGCACCCAGGCCGCGATCGACGCCATCCTCGAGGCGATGGACTGGCTGGGCCTGGACTACGACGAAGGCCCGATCTACCAGACCGACCGCGTCGCCCGTTACAGGGAAGTGGCCGAGCAGCTGATCGCGCAGGGCAAGGCCTACTACGCCTACGAGACCAAGGAAGAGCTCGACGCCATGCGCGAGGCCGCCATGGCCAGGCAGGAAAAGCCGCGCTACAACGGCGCCGCGCGCGAGCTGAACCTGCCGTACCGAGACGACCCGAACCGGGTGATCCGCTTCAAGAATCCGCTTGACGGCGTGGTCGTGTTCGACGACCTGATCAAGGGCCGCATCGAGATCGCCAACAGCGAGCTCGACGACATGGTGATCTTCCGCCCGGACGGCTACCCGACCTACAACTTCGCGGTCGTGGTCGACGACTGGGACATGGGCATCACCGAGGTCATCCGCGGCGACGACCACATCAACAACACCCCGCGCCAGATCAACCTGTACGAGGCCATCGGCGCGCCGGTGCCAAAGTTCGGCCACATGCCGATGATCCTGGACGAGCAGGGCGCCAAGCTGTCCAAGCGCACCGGCGCGGCCGATGTCATGCAGTACAAGGACGCCGGTTACCTGCCCGACGCGCTGCTGAGCTACCTGGCCCGGCTGGGCTGGTCACATGGCGACCAGGAGCTGTTCAGCCGCGCTGAGCTGATCGAGCTGTTCGACGTCACCCACTGCAATTCCAAGGCCTCGCGCCTGGACATGGCCAAGCTGGGCTGGGTCAACCAGCATTTCCTCAAGACCGAGGACCCGGCCAGCATCGCCCCGCACCTGGTCTACCAGCTCCAGAAGCTGGGGCTGGACGTGGCGGCCGGCCCGGCGCCGGTGGACGTGGTCATCGCCCTGCGCGAGCGCGTGCAGACCCTGAAGGAAATGGCCGAGAAGGCAGTGGTCTGGTACACGCCATTGACCGAGTACGACGAAACCGCCGTGGCCAAGCACCTCAAGGCTGCCGCCCAGGCTCCGCTGGCCAAGGCCCGCGAGTTGCTCGCGGCCCTGCCGGAGTGGACCGCCGAAGCCGTGGGCGTGGCGCTGCATGACGTGGCCGCCGCGCTGGAAACCGGCATGGGCAAGGTCGCCCAGCCGCTGCGCGTGGCCATCACCGGCACCCAGGTCAGCCCGGACATTTCCCATACGGTTTACCTGGCCGGTCGCGAGGAAGCCTTGAAACGCATCGACGCGGCACTCATCAAGGTTGCACAGGGCTGATATCCCGGGAGTCGCAATGTCCAACCCGCACGGCTGCACCGCACCCCACCACCACGTCGACGACGCCGCTGCGTTCGTCACCGTGGTGGAGCGCGTCTGCATCGAGCGCGGGCTGCGGCTGACCCCGATCCGCGCCAACGTGCTGCGGTTGATCGCCGAGGCCGGCAAGCCGGTCAAGGCCTACGAGCTGCTGGAACTGGTGCGCGCCGGCAAGAGCGTCGGCGCCGATGCCCCGCCCACGGTGTACCGCGCGCTGGACTTCCTGATGGCCAACGGCTTCGTGCACAAGCTGGCCTCGGTCAACTCCTTCGTCGCCTGCCACCACCCGTCCAGCCACCAGCACTCGGTGCCGTTCCTGATCTGCGACCGCTGCCACAACGCGGTCGAGCTGGAAGACCGCGACATCGTCAGCCAGCTGGAGAAGCGGGCCAAGGAGCTGGGCTTCAGGCCGCAGGCGCAGACCCTGGAAGTGCACGGGCTGTGCGCGGACTGCGCCGGCTGACACAGCCAGGCGTGAAGGGTTACTGCTGGTAGGTTGCGCGGGCTTCAGCGGGCCAGGGCGGCCCGCAGCCGTTCCACCCCGTCGACGTTGGGCCATCCCTCGAATGTCTGCACGACCTCGGCGCCCTTCATCAGGTAGAAAGTTGGGGTGTCCACGCTGGTGATCGGCTTCCAGTCATCCCGGCTGTACATGCGCTGCATCGGCAGCTCTGGATGCGAGCGGTTCCAGTCAAGCATGCCTGTTCCCGGGAAATGTCCGCCGGCCGGCACCAGCAGGAGCATGCGTTCGCGCAGCCAGGCCAGGCTGTTGCTGGACGTGATCTCTGCCAACGCGGCGGCCGAGAAATGACATGCCGGATGCACCACGGCAATGACCTGCAGGCGGCCCGGCACCGGTGTCCAGTTACTCACGACTGCCTGGCTGGCGTTCTGCAGCGACAGCAATCGCCACGGTCCGTTTCCGGCGGGGACGGGATCCGGCGTGATCTGCGGCAACGCGGGTCTATCCCCGTCTTCCACCTTTTCCAGCAGGACGTTGGCTTCGGCAAAACGCGCCATGGAGATGAGGGCTTCGGCGTAGCTGCGGGTGTGGAAGTCCGTTGCGGCGCCGGCCCGCGCAAACTGCCGGTACAGGCAGCCGAGGGCATCCGTGTCGGCTGCCGAAAGCGAATAGAACTGGGCAAGCCAAGTCGCCCTGAACAGGTCATCGGCCCGCACCGCATCGGCAACCGGGTGCGAACAGGGGTCGAGATTGCCAACCAGGCTGCGATATCGCTCAACAACGGTGGACGCACGCTGTTGTCCGGTTTCCTCGCGCAACTGGAAGTTCAGCGCCATCAGTTCGCTGTACAGCGGCCCGCCCTCCCCGACAGGCTGGGCTGCAGCCGCGCCGTGGACCAGCAGGGATCCCACACAGAATATTGCGGTGCGGATCAGGTTCCTGATTTGCATCAGCGCTCTCTCCTGGATGGCACCAAGGGCTCGCAGGTACGTGCTGCTAGCTGGCGGCGGTAGCCGGTCATCACGGGATGGTGGCTGGGTGCGGGCATGGTCCACCGTCCTTGATGGTTGATCGGCGGGCACGAGCCGGAACCTTTTCCGTTGTAAGGGCGCCCAGTGCGCCACCTTTTATAGGTGGGAGAGCGAGGGCGCAACCCTTATGCAGGTCGTCCTGCTCGATGATTGCGTTTGTGCAAAGGCGGGATGCTGTCCGGATCGAATCGAGGTACCCGGTCGCCATTTCCGCGGTATGCCGTGTGCAGCAGTCAGGCAGCGGGAAGTGAACAAAGCCGCGCAACGCGCGGCTTTTGGTCCGCCATCAGGGTTCAGCTGTGACTGGAGGGATCGGCAGCGGTGTCCACGTCCACCACCACCGACATGCCCGGGCGCAGGCGTGCGGCCAGCGGCTGGTCGGGGTCGATGGCGATGCGGACCGGCAGGCGCTGCACGACCTTGGTGAAGTTGCCGCTGGCGTTGTCGGCCTTGAGCACGGCGAATTCCGAGCCGGTGGCCGGGGCCAGCTGCTCGATGCGGCCGTGCAGTTCCTGGCCCTGGAAGGCATCGACGCGGAACGTGGCCGGCTGGCCGGGCGCCATCTGCCAGGTCTGGCCTTCCTTGAAGTTGGCCACCACCCACAGGGTGTCCGGCACCAGGAACAGCAGCTGGCTGCCGGCGGTGACGTACTGGCCCAGGCGCACGCTGGCCTCGGACAGCTGGCCGTCGCGCGGGGCACGGATGACGGTGTTCTCCAGGTCGATCCGTGCCATTTCCAGTGCGGCCTCGGCGGTGGCGACGCGGGCCTCCAGGCCCTGGCGGGCGACGCGGGTGGCAGTGAGGTTTTCCTCGGCGATGCGGATGGCCGCCTGCGACTGCACCACCCCGGCGCGGGCCACCTGGGCGCTGCTGCGCAGCCGGTCGCGGTCGCTGGCCGAGACCAGCTGCTGTGCGGCCAGTTGCTCGTAGCGCTGCAGTTCGGTGCGGCTGCGCTGCTGCTCGGCCTGGCCGGCGGAGAGGTCGGCGCGCGCGGCGGCGATCTGTGCGCGGCCCTGCGCCTGGCTCTGGTCGGAGTTGGCCAGCGCGGCGCGGGCGGCGGCCAGCTCGGCCTCGGCCTGTTCGACCTTCTCGCGGTAGACACGGTCGTCGATCTTCAGCAGCGGCTGGCCGCGGCGCACGTGGTCGAAGTCGCTGACCAGCACCTCGGTCACATAGCCGATGACCTGCGGTGCCAGCACCGTGACCTGGCCACGCACGTAGGCATCGTCGGTACGCACATGAGTGCTCTGGAACGGGCCGATCTGCCAGGCGCGCAGGATCAGCAGCACGCCGGCCACGGCCACGAACGCCATCAGCCAGACCGAGCGCCGGCTGGGAAGGATGTACTTGGGCGCGGTGCCGGTGGCAGGCGCCGGGGCGGTGGGGGATGTCATCGTCTCTCAACCTCGGGAACGGGGCCGGCGCTGGTGGCCGGTCGCAGGAACAGGGGGCGCAGGCGGCGCCAGATCCAGGTCAGGGCGACGCTGCCGAGCAGGTAGCCCAGCGCGATCCAGCCACTGAACGCGAATACGTCGTTGTAGGCGCGCACGTTGGCCTCGCGGCGTGCGCCCTGGGCCAGCTGCGCGGCGGCAAGGGCCTGCTGCTGCAGCGGGTCGGTGGTCTGCGTGGCCAGCAGCGGTTGCAGCTGCCGCAGGCGCTGCTCGACCACGGCGTCGCCACGTTGCAGGTGTGCGGTGAGCTGGGCCGAATGCAGGTGCTCGCGGTGCAGCTGGTAGCTGCCCAGCGCGGCCGAACCGGCCAGGCCACCGAAGGTCTGGGTCAGCGACAGCAGCACGATGAACGACACCACATGGTCGGTACCGCGGGCCAGGGTATGGCGGAAGCCGATCAGCATCAGCGGCCCCATGAACATGCCGGCACCCACCGCGCCGAGGAACTGGCTCAGGGCGAAGTCCATCGGCCGGTCCATGCTGGTGCGGTGCTGGTCGAGCAGGGCGGCGGTGCCGATCAGCAGCACCGACGCCGCC
The DNA here is from genome assembly GCF_916618915.1 of Stenotrophomonas sp. Marseille-Q4652. Lineage (NCBI taxonomy): Bacteria > Pseudomonadati > Pseudomonadota > Gammaproteobacteria > Lysobacterales > Lysobacteraceae > Stenotrophomonas > Stenotrophomonas sp. Marseille-Q4652. The sequence continues at coordinate 1,615,097 of NZ_CAKAKE010000001.1, read as the reverse complement.
AGCTGCGGGATCAGCGACTTCGGGCCGAACGTCAGCGCACTGGCGGCAATACCGATCACCACGCCGGCCAGGATCACCGCGAACAACGGCGCCATCTGCTCCGGGCCCATGCCCAGGGTGCGCATCAGCCCGACCATGCCGTAGCTCTGCTCGTTGGTGAGCAGGCGCAGCACGAAGGCGCCAAGCATGAACTGCAGCATCGTCGGGCTGAAGATCCAGCGGATCTGCAGCAGCGGCCGCTCGCGGTGATGCTCGACCAGGAAGGCGGCCCAGCCCAGGGCCAGCGCCACGCACAGCGCCCAACCCAGCCACGGCGTGTCCAGCCACCAGCGCACGTAGCCCTGGCACAGCACCGCGACCAGGATCGCCAGCGCGGGGGCGAGCAGGGCGAAGGTGAGGAAGTCCTTGCGCTCCAGCACCCGGGTCTGGATGCCCGGCGGCAGCTTGAGCACCACCACCGCGGCGAACGAGCACAGCGCCATCCCGGCCTCGAACAGGTACAGGTTGTGCCACTGCCCCAGGTCCATCAGCGTGGGTGAGATCAGCCAGGCCACCGGCACCGCCAGCTGGGCCAGCCCGACGCCGATGATCAGCATCCTGGCCACGTACCGGCGCGGCATCGCCTGCAGCATGTACAGCGTGCCCAGCGTGGTGCAGGCCGCACCGGCGAAACCACTGGCCGCGCGCACCGCCAGGGTGGTGGCGGGGCTGCCGACGAACAGGTGCAGCACCGCCAGCGCCGCGTAGATGCCCAGCCCCAGCTCGGCGAACAGGCGCATGCCGTACTGCTGGCGGAACTTGAACAGCAGCAGGTTGGCCGAGACGTTGGCCATCAGGTAGGCGGCCAGCAGCCAGTTGCCCTCGGCCGGGCTCAGCCCGAGCTGGCCCTGGATCTGGGGCAGATTGGCGCTGACCAGCGCGTTGCCGAGGCCGCCGGTGAGCGCGACCAGCACGGCGATCGCGGCGTAGGCCGCGTGCCGGTGCGGCGGATGCCACGGGTAGGACGCGGTGCCGGGCAGTGCCGGCTTCTCGTGTTCCTCCCAGTCCGGGACAGGCCTGAGGTACTCGCTCACGCCGGCGTGTCCGTTGCGGACAGGCCGGGGCGCAACAGTTCCAGTGCCCGCCGCGCCAGCTGCGCGCGTTCGCTGCGGCTGCGGCCGCGCAGGGCGGCGCCCAGCATGCTGGAGACCAGCGAGATGTCGGCCACCTGCAGGTCACCGCGGCACAGGCCGGCGTCCTTGGCCCGCTGCAGCGGACCGGCCATCAGGTCCAGGATCTGCTGGCGCGCCTTGCGGATCGCCGGATCGTTCTGGTCGACCGCGCGCCAGTAATCGGCCAGCGCCGGTGACTGCACGATGCGCCCGGCCATGCCGCCGAGCAGTTCGAACAGGGCGTCATCGCGGTCGCCGAGTTCGGCGATGTGGGCGCGGATCCTTTCCACCGTGCGCTGGAGCATTGCCTCCACCAGCGCGGTGCGGTCGGGGAAGTTGCGGTACAGGGTGGCGCGGCCGACGCCGGCGCGCTCGACCACCAGGTCCAGTGGCGCGGTGATGCCGTGCTCCCCGAACACCGCGTCGGCCGCGTCGAGGATCTGCGCACGACGGGCGGCGGCATCGGAACGTAGCGAGGTCATGGCGCTCATTATCCGGACAAAAGTGTCCGATTCCAAGGCAGCCGGGTATCGCCATGGGGGCGGGGTTCAGCCGCCGCCGCGATCGGGGAGCAGAAAACGACGAAGCCCGCCGCCAGGGGGCAACGGGCTCCGGGAGGGCCGGATTACGCGGTCAGAACCAGGCGCGCAGGCCGAAGGCCACGCCGCGACCGGGCAGCGGGGCGTAATCGCGCAGCAGCGAGGTATGTGGACGGACCTCGCGGTTGGTCAGGTTGCTGCCATCGAGGAACAGCTCGAAGCTGTTGTCCCCGCTGCGGTCCCAGCGATACGCCAGGTGCACATCGACCAGGGTGTAACCCGGGCTGGGCGCCTCGTCGGCAGCGACATTGTCCTGTGCGCTGTAACGCACCGCGCCGAGCGACGCGCGCCAGCCTTCGCGCGACCAGCGCAGGTCGGCGCCGAAGCGGGTGGGGGCGATGCGCGGCAGATGGCCGCCGTTGGCCAGCTCCACGGTGTAATGGTGGGCGTGGTCGCCGTGCGGCACGGCCACGTCGGCCACGCGCGCGCCGCTGCCATCGAGCCTGGCGTGGACATGGTCGCCGAACAGGCGCAGGTCCCAGTCGCCGCTGCGGCCGCCGTCAACCAGGTGCAGCAGCGCCTCGGCTTCCACGCCGCGGAAGGTAGCGTCCTGCTGGGTCCACAGCCGCACCGGCAGCGCGTCCTCGACCACACCGGTGTCGGCCAGGTAGATGAAGTCGCTGAAACGGGTCTGGTAGACCGAGGCCTGCACGTCCAGGCGATCGGTGTGCGTGTGCAGGCCCAGCTCCACGCGGTGGCCGCGCTCGGTACGCAGCCCGGCATCGCCGATTTCCAGCGAGCGGGTGGCCACGTGCGGGCCGGCGGCATACAGCTCCTCGTTGGTCGGCGCACGCTCGGAGCTGTCCACGCCAAAGCGCAGGTCGACGGCTGGAGTCACCGCCCAGATGCCGGCGGCCGACAGGTTGGTGGCGTTGAAGCTGCGGCGTGGCAGGGTCCCGTCCGGGGTCAGGCGCACGCGCTCGTGGCGGCCGCCCACTTCCAGCTTGACCGGCCCGAAGCGCTTTTCCTGCAGCACGAACAGGCCCAGAGAATCGGTATCGGTATCGGGCACGAAGGCCTCATCGCCCAGCGCGCCGAAGTCACTGCGCGAGAACTGCAGGCCGAAGGCGCCATTCCAGCCGCCGAGTTCCTGCTGGACGGCTTCCAGCCGGCCTTCCAGGCCGCGGTTGCTGAAGCGGGTGGAGGCACTGCCGTCCTCCAGCTCGACGTGCTCGTAGTCGGTGTACGCCGCGCGCAGGTTGATGTTCTTCAGTGCCGGCAGCGGGTCGCGGATGCCGGTCTTCAGGTCCAGGCGGTTCTGCACCATGTCCACGCGCACGTGGTGGTCGCCGGCTTCCGCGTCGTGGCCGTGGTCGTCGTCGTGATCGTGATCGTGATCGTGGTCATCGTCGGTGTGGACGTGGGCACCATCGGGGATGCCGTAGTTGCTGCGGTAGGTGCTTGCCGCCAGGCCAAACCACGCGCCCTCGCCGAGCCAGGTCGCACCGACACCACCGGCGTGGGTGCGGATCGAACTGTTGTCCAGACGGCCGCGGCGCTGCGTGTCGGCCTCATGGTCGTGATCGTGATCGTCGTGCCCATCGCCGTCGTGGTGTTCGAGCTGGGCCACGCCGGGGATTCGGTAGTCATCGCCGTTGCGGACCAGACCATCCACGTGCAGCACCCAGTCGCGGTTGACGCCATCAAGCCGGAACATGCCGCTGCGCTCGCCGTTCAGCGTATTGCCGCGCAGCTCGGCGCGACCACTGAGCGGACGATCCGGCAGCTCGCTGGCGATGCGGCCGTCCACGACGTTGACCGCACCGCCGATGGCGCCGCTGCCGAACAGCAGGGTCGCCGGGCCCTTCAGGACTTCGATCTGGTCGGCGAGGAAGGGCTCGACGCTGGTGCCGTGGTCGGCGCTGACGGTGGAGGCATCGGTATTGGCAACGCCGTTGGACAGCACCTGCACGCGCGGACCTTCCTGTCCGCGGATGATCGGCCGGCCCACGCCCGGGCCGAAGTAGCTGGTCTGCACGCCGGGCAGCTTGCCGACGGTGTCACCGAGGGTGGCAGCCTTGAGCCGGTCCAGCTCCTCGCCACTGAGCACCTCCACCGGGCGTGCCAGTGACTCGGCCGTGCCGGCCAGCGGCGAGGCGGTCACCTGGACGGTGCTCAGCTCGGTCATGTGCTGGTCGTGGCGGGAGGCGGGCGGTTCGTTCGCGGCCATCGCCCAGGGAGAACACAGGGCAGTCAATGCAATGGACAACGCGTGGCGCTGGAACGGAAGCGGGGAAGTGGAGGGCATGGTCTGTTACTGTGTATCAGTCGTGGGGCGCGCCGACCCGTCAAGCAGGCGTGAGGGGAGGGCGTGGAATGATGTTATATTATTCCATAACGAGTCGCCGCCCAATGCTGGAAGTCATGCCCCACACCCCGTTGCGCCATCTGCTGGACCGTTTCGGAGCAACCGGTTCGCTGCTGTGCGCGGCCCACTGCGCCGTCATCCCGCTGCTGCTGGCCCTGGCGCCGTCGCTGGGGTTTGCCCTGTGGCTGGGCGAGGACACCGAGCGTGCGCTGGTGGTGTTCGTGTCGCTGCTGGGGCTGACCAGCCTGGTCTGGGGATACCGCCGCCATCGCGTGATCCGCGCGCTGGCCGTGCTGGTGCCCGGGCTGATCGCGTTGTGGGCCGGGCTGCTGTACGAACCGCTGCACCTGTCACTGGTACCGCATGCGATCGTGATGACGGCAGGTGGCGCGCTGGTCGGTATCGCCCACCTGATGAACCTGCGCCTCAACCACAGTCACGTTCACGACGCCAGCTGCGCGCATTGAGGCGGCCATGTTAGGCTTCCCGATCTTGCGCGGGGGCGCCGTGTGCGGCCTCGCCAAACCCGTGTCAGAACGGGGTAAATTGATTTTCAGACTAAAGGAGCGACGACATGGGTAAGGGTGACCGCAAGACCGCCAAGGGCAAGCGCTACAACGCCAGCTACGGCAATTCGCGCAAGCACGTGCTGAGCAAGGTGGCCGTGGGCGCAGGCGCTCCGGTTGCCAAGAAGACCGTCGCCAAGGCCCCGGCCAAGAAGGCCGTTGCCAAGAAGACCGTCGCCAAGGCCAGCTGACAACAGCGGCCGGTGGTTTGAAGAACGCGGCGCCTGGCGCCGCGTTTTTTTATGCCCGCAATCCGGGGCAAGGATGCGGTCTACCGGGTGGCCGCGACGCCTCAGGGCGTCGACTGGCGCAGGGCCGGCAGCAGGGTCTGCGGATTGCCGTCGTTGGGTGGAACCGACAGGCCAAGCAGGCGGGTCAGCAGCGGATAGACATCGACGTTGTCGAACACCGGAAGCGTAGTGCGCTCGCGGAACGACGGGCCCTTGGCCACGAACACCGCCTGCATCGAGGGCAGCGCCGGGTCGTAACCGTGTGCACCGCGGGTGCCGGGCTTGAGTCGGGGGCGGTAGGCGGCGGGCATCGCGGCCCAGCCTTCCTCCATCTGGCAGACGATGGCGGGGATCCGCGGATGGCTGCCGTAGTGCCAGCGCCCTGGCAGCTGTTCGCGACGCCAGCAGGCGTAGTGCTCGTGCTCGCCGAGCAGATGGCGCTCGGCCGCTTCCTCCTGGCCGGGCAGCGGGGTGAAGCCAACCGACTGGCCGGCGGACACCACCCTGGCCACGGTCGGCGGCACCATGTCCTCGGTGATCACAGCATGGCCATCGGGCACCGCGGCCATGCCGTGGTCGGACACCACCACCAGGTCCACGCGATCGAGCAGCTGGCGGTCGCGCAGCCCATCGAGCAGCAGGCCGATCGCGCTGTCGACCACTTCCAGTGCCGCGCGGTATTCGGCCGAATCCGGGCCATGGTCATGCCCGGCCTTGTCGACGTGCTCCATGTACAGCGTGACCAGGCGCGGACGCTCGCTGCCCGGTTGCTGGAGCCAGCCCAGTACCTGCGCGACGCGGTCAGGAAGGGAAACCGATTCGTCGTAGATGCGCCACTGGCGCGGACGCACGCCCTGGATCGGCGCTTCGCTGCCCGGCCACGACCAGGTCGCGGTCGGGAGCCCGGCCTTCTCGGCGCTGACCCACAGCGGTTCGCCACCCCACCAGCGCGCGTCGGTCACCGCATCGCGGTCGCCGAGCCGGAACATGCCCAGGCCGTCTTCCCACATGCTGTTGTGGACGATGCCGTGGCGGTCCGGGCGCAGGCCGGTAACGATCGTGTAATGGTTGGGGAAGGTCAGCGACGGATAGGACGGCCGCATGCCCTCGGCATGGACGCCCTCACGCGCGAGCTGCTGCAGGTTCGGGGTAGCACCGCGATCGAGCATGTCCGCGCGCAGGCCGTCGATGGACACCAGCACCAGTGTCGGCGGCGAAACGGCGGCGGCTGGAGCAGGCGCGGTGCTGCAGGCCGTGGAAAGGGCGGCGACGGCCAGCGCCAGGACAAAACGGATCGAAATCATCCGTACATGATAGCCCCGGCGACGCCCCGGACGCCGGCTCAGGTATTGCCGAACAACTGGTTCTTGCCGGTTTCCAGGCCACTTTCCAGGTTGAGCAGGAACGCCTTGGTTTCCACGCCGCCGCCAAAGCCGGTGAGTGCGCCGCCACTGCCGATCACGCGATGGCAGGGCAGCACCAGCGGCAGCGGATTGCGTCCATTGGCCGCGCCGACCGCACGGCTGGCGGTGGGCTGGCCGATGTGGCGTGCCAGCTGCACGTAGCTCCAGGTCTGGCCGAACGGAATGGCGGCCAGCGCCTGCCACACCCGCAGCTGGAACGGCGTGCCCTGCGGCTGCAGCGGCAGTTCGAAGGCGGTGCGCTCGCCGTGCAGGTACTGCAGCAACTGCGCGCGGGCTGCCTGCAGCAGCGGCTGGCCCGGATCGTGGCGCCACAGTTCACGGCCGCGCGCGTCATGGCGGTTGCGCGGAAACAGGATGTGGCGGATGGCTGCATCGTCGGCGGCCACGGTGAGCGGTCCGATCGGGGAGTCGAAGGTGTCGAAGGCGAGGGTCACGGCGGGTCTCCCTTGAGCGGGGCTGGGTTGGCGGCCAGATGCCAGAGGTGCAGCACGGCGTAGGCGCGCCACGGCCGCCACGCCTGCGAGCGGGCTTCAGTGGCGCGTTCGCTGAGGCGGGCGCCCTGGCCGAGGACCTGCTGCAGCACCAGGTCGCCAGCGGGGAAGGCATCGGGCAAGGACAGGGCGCGCAGGGCGATGTAGTGCGCGGTCCACGGGCCAATGCCGGGCAGGGCCACGCAGCGCTGCACGAAGTCTTCCAGACCCTGTCCGCTGCTGAAATCCAGCTGCCCGTCGCGGCAGGCGATGGCCAGCGCACGCAGCGTGGCGGCACGCGTACGGGGCAGGCCGATGCCTTCCAGTGGCGCGTCGGCGACTTGGGCGGGTGAGGGGAACTGGCGGTCCAGCCCCTCGGGCATGCCAGCCAGCGGTTCGCCGAACTGCTGTACCAGGCGGCTGGCCAGGGTGGTCGCTGCGGCGACACTGACCTGCTGGCCCAGCACCGCACGCACCGCGACCTCGAAACCGTCCCAGCCACCGGGCACACGCAGGCCGGGGCGCTGCCCGATTGCACCGGCCAGCAGCGGATCACGCGCCAGCGTGGCGTGCACCGTGCGCAGGTCGGCATCCAGATCAAACAGGCGCCGCACCCGCCTCACCAGCTCGGGAATGCTGCGCGGATCCACGTCGCCCAACCGCAGCAGCAGTTCCGGCCGGCGTGGGTCGGCCCGGACCTCCAGCACGCTCGCCCGGCCCGGGCTGCCGACCACGCGCCGGTACACCGCACTGTCGATCACTTCGATGCCGGGAATCGCGCGCCTGCGCAGGAATTCCAGCATCGCCGCGAAATCCAGCGGCGGCCGGTAGCCGAGCCGCAACACCAGCTCGCCACCGGGCACCTGGCCACGCTGGCGCCGGATCGCGGTTGGCGGCATGCCGCAGCCGCGCAGGAAGGCGTCGTTGAAGCGGCGCAGGCTGTTGAAGCCGGCCGCCATTGCCACATCGGTGGCCGACAACGCGGTCTCGGTCAGCAGCTGCTTGGCCAGCAGCAGGCGACGGTTGGCGTGGATCTGCGCCGGGGTGGCGCCAAGCCGGGCAACGAACAGGCGCTGCAGCTGGCGCGCGCTCAGGCCCAGGCGTGCGGCCAGCGCAGTGACCGGCTGCTCCTGCAGCAGGCCCTCGGCGATCAGTCCCAGCCCGCGACGCAGGGTTTCCTCCTGCAGGTGCTGCTGTGCCTCCGGTGCCAGTTCCGGGCGGCAGCGCAGACAGGGACGGAAGCCGGCAGCGGCCGCAGCGGCGGCGGTGGGGTAGTAATCCACGTTGTGCCAGCGCGGCGGCGGCGCCGGGCACACTGGCCGGCAATAGATGCCGGTACTGCGCACTGCGGTGAAGAACACGCCGTCGAACCGCGCGTCGCGGGCAAGACGGGCCTGTTCGCACAGCTCATAGGTGGGCAGGGAGGCCGGATGCATGGGGGCCAGTCTAGACGCGCCGACCGTGCCGGACTGGCCATTTCCGGACATCAATGTTCGATGCCGCGTGCGGTTTAGGGCAGGTTCCGGTGGGCACCGGAATCGGCACTAGACTGGAGGGCCTGGCGCGCTGCGCCCCGTTGGATGCCGATGTTGTCCATGCTGCCAAAGTCGAGCTGGTCATTGCTGTTGTGTCTGGGACTTGTCGCCTGCTCCAGGCCGGAAACTGCCGCGCAGGTCACGGCCGACACGGAGTTGCCGGTTGCCGCCGTGGTCGATGGCAACAACCTGGTCTCGATCAACGCCGCCGACGTCGAAGCGCCGCCACCGGTGCGGTCCAAGCAGTGGCATGATATCGAACTGGACGATGGCAAGGCCTTCATCAGTTGCGGCACTGACTACCTGGACGAAACCGGCGATGGTGAACAACTGCCGGCGCTGGACCGCGAGTCGATCGAGCAGGCGTTGCAGCCCTGCCAGGAGCGCGGCCTGCTGCGCGTGCGCTACACCGGCAAGATCAACCCGGCGTTCTCGGAAATGATGCGGCGCCTGGCCACCGTGGCCGATGCGCAGCAGATCCCGCGCCGCATCCTGGACCTGGATTCCAGTGGCGGCCAGGTGGAGGCGGCGATCGTGGCCGGCGACAGTATCGGCGAGTCGAACTGGACGATCTGGGTGCGTGAAGGCTCGATCTGCCACAGTGCCTGCGTGTTCGTCATGGCCGCCGGCGACAACCGGCTGATCTCCGGCAAGGTCGGCATCCACCGGATGATGCGCATCAGTTCCAAGGCAACCTCGCGCGCCGAGCTCAACCAGGAGCTGCAGGAGGTCTACGACAACGTCAAGGACTACCTGCAGCGCAATGGCGTGGCCGTGGGCGTGGCCGACCTGATGATGACCGTGCCCAACCGCAGCGTGCGTCTGCTCACCGAGGACGAGCTCAAGCAGTTCGGCCTGGACGGCACCAACGCGGTGCAGGACGACCTTGACCGGATCAAGCAGATGCGCAAGTGCGGCGATGACTTCGTGCGCCGCAAGGACGCCTTCCTGGTCGCCTTCGACCAGCAGTGCAAGGCCGAAGCCAACGAGATGGAAGCGCTGGTGGCCTGCGGCCAGGCGCTGAAGGAAAAATACGGTTTCCCGGACGAGACCTGCCCCGAGGAAAGCCCGCTGTCGGAAATCGACACCGCGATGATGCTGCCCACGCCGGCCCCGCCGGCCGCCACTGCCTCGGCCCCAACCGCCGCGGCCACGCCGGGTGCCGGCCGCTGACGTGATGCCGTGCGCATGTGCGCTGCCGTAGACTGCGGCGCACTGTCCAAACACGGAGTGGTGCCATGCGGTTGAACGCGGTTTTGCTGCTGTCCTCCCTGTCACTGGTTGCCGGCACCGCGCTGGCCCAGTCCACCGCCCCGGCCCAGCCCACGCCACAGCAGCAACCCGCCACCCGCGCACCCGCGCCGGCCGGTAGCCGCGCCGGCGCACTCACCCCGGCCCAGCAGGAACAGCAGGCCAGGCAGGACCAGGAAATGGGCCAGGCCGCGCTCAAGGTCGCGCAGCTGGTCGATGGCAACCGCGCGGGCGAAGTCTGGGACGGCGCTTCGGCGGTTGCCCGCAAGGCGGTTACCCGCGACGCGTTTGCCAGCCATATTGCTGCTGACCGGGGCCGCCTCGGCGCGCTGGTCTCGCGCGGGCAGCCGTCGGTGACGCGCGTGCAGTACGGCGCCGGCGCGCCGGTGCCGGAAGGCCTGTACATCAACGTCAGCTTCCCGACCCGTTTCGCCAACGATGCCCAGCCGATCCGCGAGCTGGTCTCGTTCCGGCTGGACGAGGACCGCGTCTGGCGCGTGTCCGGCTACAGCGTGCGCGCGGCCAGCAAGTAAGCAGGCGTCACCCGGCGGTGGCCGACTGCGGCCGCCGTCTTCCACGATCGAGGAGCAGGCATGGATATCGAGATCCGCATGTTGGCCTGGACAGTGGTGCTGGGCCTGGTCCAGTTGCTGCTCGCCGCCGCGGGGATGACCACCCAACGCGGGGTGAAGTGGAATGCGTCGGCCCGCGATGGCGAGGCCAGGCCGCTGGCCGGCGTGCCCGGTCGCCTGGACCGGGCCTGGCGGAATTTCCTGGAGACGTTCCCGTTCTTCGCCGCCGCGGTGCTGGCGGTGATCGCCACCGGGCGCCAGGGCGAGACCAGCGCGCTGGCCGTGCAGCTGTATTTCTGGGCGCGCGTGCTCTACGTGCCGGTGTACGCGGCCGGCATCCCGTACCTGCGCAGCGCGGTATGGGGCGTATCGATGCTGGGCATCGCCATGCTGCTGTGGACCCTGCTGGGCTGATCCAGATCAAGGAGCCGGTGTGGGCCGGCCGCTAGCCTGCGCCGCTAGCCGATAGCGGGAGTGGGTCATGCAGGAAGTGGATGTCGCCATCGCCGGGGCCGGACCGGCCGGGCTGTGCCTGGCGCGGTCGCTGGCGCGCAGCGGTCTTTCGGTAGCGCTGATCGAGCCGCAGTTGCGGCAGGCGCTGGCCGAAGCCGCCTTTGATGGCCGCGAGATCGCCCTGACCCACGCCTCGCGGCAGATCCTCGAATCACTCGGCATCTGGCAGCGCATTCCCCCTGGGGAGATCTCGCCGATGCGCAGTGCCCGGGTAATGAACGGTACCTCGTCGTTCGCGCTCAATTTCACCAGTAGCCGCGCGGCGGGGCAGGACCTGGGCTGGCTGGTGCCCAACCACCTGATCCGCCGCGCGGCATGGGAGGTGGTGCAGGGCCAGGCCGGGCTGGAAGTGTTCGACGGCCGCAGCGTTACCCACATCGGGACCGGCGCCGAACGCAACGTGCTCACGCTCAAGTGCGGGCAGCAGGTCTCCGCACGGCTGGTGGCTGCGGCCGACAGCCGCTTCTCCGCGACCCGGCGGATGATGGGCATCGGTGCGCAGACGCGTGACTTTGGCAAGTCGATGCTGGTGTGCCGGATGCGTCACGAGATCCCGCACGGGCATGCGGCCTGGGAATGGTTCGGCCACGGTCGCACGCTGGCCCTGCTGCCGCTGCACGACAACTGCGCCTCGGCGGTGATCACCCTGCCGCCGCAGCCCGTGCAGGCGTTGATGGCGATGGACGAGGCACGCTTCGGCCAGGAAGTGACCACGCTGTTCGAGGGCCGGCTCGGGGCGATGGAGCCGGTCGCCAGCCGCCACGTGTACCCGCTGGTGGCGGTCTACGCCCACGCCTTCGTCGGCCACCGCTATGCACTGGTGGGCGATGCCGCGGTGGGCATGCATCCGGTCACCGCGCATGGCTTCAACTTCGGCCTGCAGAGCCAGCAGCGGCTGGCCGGGATCGTGTGCAAGGCCGCCGCGGCAGGGCGGGACATCGGCGCGGCCCCGCTGCTGGCCGGCTACCAGCGTCGGCACCGGTTGGCGACGCGGCCGCTGTACGAGGCCACCAATGCCATCGCCGGCCTGTACAACGATTCGCGGCTGCCGGCGCGGCTGCTGCGCGATGCCGCCCTGCGGGTGGCCAGCGGGGTGGGGCCGTTCCGCCGGTTGATCACCGGCCATCTGACCCAGCGCCGCGCGCTGGCCCGGTGAGGCTCAGGCAGCGTTGACCTGGATCAGCATGTCGCCGAGCTGGACCTGCTGGCCCGCGCGGATCTTGCAGGCCTTGCGCATCTCGACCTCGCCGTCGACCAGCACCTGGCCTTCGCTGATCAGCATCTTGGCCTCGCCGCCGCTGCTGACCAGGTCGGTCAGCTTGAGCAGGGCCTTCAGTTCGATGTACTCGCCCTGGAGCGTGAATACGGCGGTTGTCATGTCTTTGTTAACGCTGTAGTGGGCAAAAATGCATTATCCTCCCTTTCCTCGGGTCTAACCGTACTTCCGGCGTGCAGCGGTAGGGCCTCAGTTCCATTCGTGCCCTGATCGTTTTCCTGACAGTTCCCCTGGCAGTCCGCCCAGGGCGCAATCGTTGCGCCTTACCTTGCCCGTTCGCGTTTTCCGCGACGTGCTACCCGGAGTTACCCCCATGTCCCAGGAAACCCCCGCCCTGCGCTTCGCAGACCTTGGCCTGTCCGAGGCCGTGATGAAGGCGGTAGCCGACGTCGGCTACGAAACCCCCTCGCCGATCCAGGCCGCCACCATCCCCGCGCTGCTGGCCGGCCGTGACGTGCTCGGCACCGCGCAGACCGGCACCGGCAAGACCGCCGCGTTCGCGCTGCCGTCGCTGTCCAACATCGACCTGAACGCGCAGAAGCCGCAGGTGCTGGTGCTGGCCCCGACCCGCGAGCTGGCCATCCAGGTCGCCGAGGCGTTCCAGACCTATTCGGCGGCCATTCCCGGCTTCCGCGTGCTGCCGATCTACGGCGGCCAGCCCTATGGCCAGCAGCTGTCCTCGCTGCGCCGCGGCGTGCACGTCGTGGTCGGTACCCCGGGCCGCGTGATCGACCACCTGGACCGCGGCACCCTGGACCTGTCCGAGCTCAAGACCCTGGTGCTGGACGAAGCCGATGAAATGCTGCGCATGGGCTTCATCGACGACGTCGAGGCCGTGCTGAAGAAGCTGCCCGAGCAGCGCCAGGTTGCGCTGTTCTCGGCGACGATGCCGCCGGCCATCCGCCGCATCGCCCAGACCTACCTGAAGGATCCGACCGAAGTCACGATCGCGTCCAAGACCACCACCAGCGCCAACATCCGCCAGCGTTACTGGTGGGTGGCCGGCATGCACAAGCTCGATGCGCTGACCCGCATCCTCGAGGTCGAGCCGTTCGACGCGATGATCATCTTCGCGCGCACCAAGGCCGGCACCGAGGAACTGGCCGAGAAGCTGCAGGCCCGTGGCATGGCCGCTGCCGCCATCAACGGCGACATGCAGCAGGCCCAGCGCGAGCGCACCATCCAGCAGCTCAAGGACGGCAAGCTCGACATCCTCGTCGCCACCGACGTGGCCGCCCGCGGCCTGGACGTGGAGCGCATCAGCCACGTGCTGAACTACGACATCCCGTACGACACCGAAAGCTACGTGCACCGCATCGGCCGTACCGGCCGTGCCGGCCGCAGCGGCGAGGCGATCCTGTTCGTCACCCCGCGCGAGAAGGGCATGCTGCGTTCAATCGAGCGCGCTACCCGCCAGCCGATCGAGGAAATGCAGCTGCCGAGCGTGGATGCGGTCAACGATCACCGCGTGACCAAGTTCATGGACCGCATCAGCGAGACCCTGGCCGGCGGTGACCTGGAGTTCTTCCGCGAGCTGCTGCAGCGCTACGAAGGCGAGCGCAACGTGCCGGCGATCGACATTGCCGCCGCGCTGGCCAAGCTGCTGCAGGGCGATGCCCCGTTCCTGCTGACCCCGCCGGTGCGCACCCCGCGCCCGGAACGCACCGAGCGCCCGGCCCGCGACGGTGGCTTCCCGCGCCGTGAGGAACGTGGCGAGCGTCCGGCCCGTTTCGAGCGTGGCCCGCGCCAGGACGATGCCGGCTTCGAGCCGCGTCCGCGTCGTGAAATGCCGCCGCGTGGCGAACCGGAGTTCGGCATGGAGACCTACCGCATCGAGGTCGGCCACGCGCACGGTGTGAAGCCGTCCAACATCGTCGGCGCCATCGCCAACGAGGCTGGCCTGGAAAGCCGCTTCATCGGCCGCATCGACATCCATGACGACTTCTCGGTACTGGACCTGCCGGCGGACATGCCGACCGACACCCTGCAGCACCTGAAGAAGGTGTGGGTGTCCGGCCAGCAGCTGCAGATGCGCCGGGTCGAGCCGGGCGAGAACCTGGCCTCGGCACCGTCGGCCCCGCGCCCGTTCAAGCCGAAGTTCGGCGGCAAGCCCGGCGGCCGTGGCCCCGGTGCTCCGACCGGGCCGCGCCCACCGCGCCGCGATGGCTTCAAGCCCAAGGGCCGCGCAGCTTCCGACCGTTGAACCCCTGAAAGCCCCGCCCCCAAGCCGGGGCTTTCGCGTCCATGATCGTGACGGGATCCACACATGCCCGGGGCAGCCTTGGCCGGTTGATCGCGCGGGCCGCTCCCGGAGTCACCGGGTGCCCTTGGCAAGGGTGTGCGGCAGGCGGTCCAAGCCAAGGACCCTGGCAGGGGGAAGCAATGAGCACGCGCGGGGAAGTCGCTCGCCACAGCACGCGTACCGATCGTGCCGCCGGATGGCTGACCCGGCGTTTCCTCTTGCTGCTTGTTGTTGCCGCGGGCCTGGGCGGCCTCTCGGCCCTGATGATGGAACTGCAGGCCAGCTCGATTGCCTGGATTGCCGGCGAGGGTGCCTGGTCCAAGGGCCAGCAGCAGGCCGTGCATGCGCTCTACCGCTACGCCCAGCACGGCAGAGCCGAGGACCTGGCCGACGCGCATTACGCCCTGCAGGCGCCACTGGGCGACCGCGTCGGGCGGCTGGCGCTGGAGCAGGATCCGCCCGACCTGGAAGTCGCCCGCCAGGGCTTCCTCGAGGGCGGCAACCATCCCCGCAACATTCCGCGGCTGATCTCCAGCTTCCGCTACGCACGCAACTGGTCTTACTTCCGCGACGCGGTGCAGCTGTGGCGGCAGGGCGAGGTCGACATCCTGCAGCTGCAGACCATGGCCTACGAACTGGAGGCCGCCTACCGGCAAGGACCGTTGTCGGCTGAGCAGATCGAGGAATTCCAGCAACGGTTGCAGGTGCTGGACAACGAGCTGCGCGTGCTGGAGATGGCGTTCTCGCAGTCGCTGCTCGATGGTGCCCGCGCCGCACGCCAGGCCACGCTGCTGTTGTCGGCGGTATCGCTGATGGCACTGGCGCTGCTGTCGGTGCTGCTGATCCGCCGCATCCGCAACCATCTGGCGCAGAACGAAAGCCGCTTCCGCGCCGCCTTCCACCAGGCCACGGTGGGCATGATGAAGCTCGCCTCCGACGGCCGGGTGCTGGAGGCCAACCGCGCGCTGGCCACGATCCTGGACCGGCCGCCAGCCACCCTGCGCGGCATGTCGCTGGTCGAGCTGCTGCACCCGGACGAGCTGGCTGCCACCGACGGCGGCATCGACTGGCCGGTCCAGCTGCAGCCGGGCGAGCGACGTTTCTGCCGCGCCGATGGCAGCACCCTGTGGGCACGCTGGAGCGCCTCGACTGTGACTGCCGAGGACGGCGAGACACGGGTGATGGCCATCGTCGAGGACGTATCCCAGGCCCACGCGCTGGCCGAGGAAGTGGCCTGCCACGCCAGCCATGACGTGCTCACCGGGCTGATCAACCGCCGCCAGATCGAGAAGGAACTGCAGCAACTGCTGCAGCAGACGCGCAGCCGCGGCACCCGCCATGTGCTGTGCGTGCTGGACCTGGACCACTTCAAGCAGGTCAACGACACCTTCGGCCACGGCGCCGGCGATGCCTTCCTGTGCCGCTTCGCCGCCACCGTGCAGGCACAGCTGCGCCAGGACGACTGGCTGGGTCGCTACGGTGGCGACGAGTTCGTGCTGGTGCTGCCGGACACCACCCTGGACGGTGCGGAGGCGGTGCTCAAGCGCATCAACGACGCGCTGCGCAACGAGCTCTTTGGCGAGGGCCACGGCCACGCCAGGGGTGGGCTGCAGCATCGGCGTGGTCGAGATCAACCAGCGAGTGGCCGACCTCAACTGGCTGATGCGCGCCTGCGACAACGCCTGCTACGCGGCCAAGCAGGCCGGCCGCAACCGCGTGCACTACTTCCGCGGCAACGACCCGCTGCTCGAGCGCCAGCACGAGGGCCGCTGGCTGGACAACGTGCGCCGCGCCATCGCCGAGGACCGGCTGGTGCTGTTCGCGCAGAAGATCCGCTGCGTGGCCCAGCCGCAGGCGCTGTCTTGCGAGGTGCTGCTGCGCCTGCGCGACGACCAGGGCCAGCTGCGCTCGCCGGCCGAATTCCTGCCGGTGGTCGAGCGCGACGGCATGGGCACGTCGGTGGACCGGCACGTGCTGTCCTGCGTGCTGAAGGAACTGCGGCAGGCACCGCGGAAACTGGCCCGGCTGCAGCGCTGCAACGTCAACCTGTCCGCGCTGTCGGTGGGGCAGGCCGAGTTCCTGGATTTCGTCATGGCCGAGCTGTCCAGCGAGCCGGAACTGGCCCGGCGCATCTGCTTCGAGATCACCGAGACCTCGGCCGTCGGCAACTTCGCCCAGGCCCGGCGCTTCATCGCGGCCGTGCGCGAGCTGGGCTGCCATATCGCGCTGGACGACTTCGGCAACGGCCTGTCCTCGCTGTCCTTCCTGCGCCAGCTCTCGCCGGACGTGCTCAAGATCGACGGCAGCTTCGTGCTTGACCTGGACACCAACGAGGTCAGCCGCGCCACCGTGCGCGCCATCGTCGGCCTGGCCCGCGACCTGGGACATGCGGGTGGTGGCCGAGTGGGTGGAGCGCGAGACCCTGATCAAGCCGCTGTGCCAGATGGGCGTGGACGGGCTGCAGGGACACGCCATCCACGTGCCGTGCCCGCTGGCAGACTTGCTGGCCGAGGTCGCCAGGACACCTGCGGCGTGAATGGAAACTGCGCCGGCAACACGGGCTGGTGCGCGCACACCACCGGCGGGGACGGGGATCGCGGATAATTGCCGCATGACGACCCGACTCAACAAACACATCGCCGAAACCGGCTTCTGCTCCCGGCGCGAAGCCGACCGCCTGATCGGCGAACGCCGCGTCACCGTCAATGGCATCCCCGCCGGCACCGGCGCGGTGTTCGGCGAGGGCGACGAGGTCCGTGTTGACGGCCGGCCGTTGCGCGCCCGCGAGGCCAAGAAGCCCGGCGCCCGCCGCCACGTCTACATTGCCCTGTACAAGCCGGTGGGCATCACCTGTACTACCGAAAGCTCGGTCAAGGGCAACATCGTCGACTTCGTCGGCCACGAGCAGCGCATCTTCCCGATCGGCCGTCTGGACAAGGATTCGGAAGGCCTGATCCTGATGACCAGCAACGGCGACATCGTCAACCAGATCCTGCGTGCCGAGAACGGCCACCAGAAGGAGTACCTGGTCGAGGTCAACAAGCCGGTCACCGATGAATTCCTGCGCGGCATGGCCCGCGGGGTCCGCATCCACGACCAGATGACCCTGCCGTGCCGTACCAGCAAGCTGGCCAAGTACGGCTTCCGCATCACCCTGCAGCAGGGGCTGAACCGACAGATCCGCCTGATGGCCGCCGCCTTCGGCTACCGGGTCACCCAGCTGCGGCGCGTGCGCGTCGACAACATCAAGCTGGGCGCGCTCAGGCCCGGGCAGTGGCGCAACCTCACCGACGCCGAACTGCGTATGCTGCTGCCAAAGCACCAGGACTGGTGATCCCCGGTCAGACCCGCCTCGCCATGGAGAACCCATGATCAAGCCCCCGGTCCCCGATAACGAAGCCGAGCGCCTGCAGGCGCTGCACCGTTACCGCCTGCTCGATGGCGAGCGCGGGCAGGCCTTCGACGACCTGGTGATGATCGCCACCACGTTGTGTGGCACGGCCATGGGGGCGGTGACCCTGATCGACTCCGAGTTGCAGTGGCTCAAGTCGGTGGTCGGGCTGGAGGCGGGTTCGACCTCGCGTGACGTGTCCTTCTGTGGCCACGCCATCATGCAGCCTGAGCACCTGATGGTGGTGGAGGACGCCCTCCGCGACGAGCGCTTCCACGACAACCCGCTGGTGACCGGCGAGCCGCACATCCGCTTCTATGCCGGCGCGCCTTTGCTGAGCAGCGATGGCTACGCGCTGGGCACGCTGTGCGTATTCGACCCGGAACCGCGGCCGCTGGGTCCGCAGCAGACCGGGGCGCTGCTGGCGCTGTCGCGCCAGGTGAGCCGGATGATGGAGATGCGCCAGCTGGCGCGCCAGATCGATTTCTACCAGCGCGAACACGACTGGTACGAAAAGCAGCTGGCCGACTACTACGCCAGGCTGGAAGCGCAGAACGCCGACCTGGCCGAGCAGACCCGCACTGATCCATTGACCGGGCTGCCCAACCGGCGTGCGTTCACCGCATCGCTGGCCACGGCGGTGGAGCAGGGCCAGCGCACCGGCCAGCCGGTATCGGTGGCGATGATCGACATCGACCACTTCAAGCAGGTCAACGACTTCCACGGCCACGACGTCGGTGACCAGGTGCTGGTGGAGCTGGCCGCGCTGCTGCGTGCCAGTGCGGCCGGCTGCGGCATGATCGCCCGTTTCGGCGGCGAGGAATTCGTGATGCTGCTGCCGGACCGCAACCTGGACCAGGCCCGGCTGCACTGCGAGCTGCTGCGCGAGCAGGTCAAGTTGCTGCCGCTGAACCTGCCGGTGACCGTCAGCATCGGCGTGGCCCAGCTGCAGCGTGGCGAAGCGGCCGAACACGGCATCCGTCGCGCCGACCAGGCGCTCTACCTGGCCAAGCGTGATGGTCGCGACCGGGTGGCCGTCAGCGAGACCACCGACGGCTCATTCTCCGACGTTGCGCGCCTCTGAGGTCGCCAGCAGTTCGGCGTGCTGCACCGGGCGCCGCCGGTTGAGCAGCGGATGCAGGAACACTGCAGCCAGGATGATGGCCACGCCCAGGTAGAACTGCGGGGTCAGCTCGCGCTGTTCGCCCAGCAACAGCATCGCCAGCACGATCGCGTACACCGGTTCCAGATTGGTAACCAGCTGCACGGTGTAGGCGCTGAGGTGATGCAGCGCCACCAGCGCCAGGGCAAACGGCAGCAGGGTACAGACGCCCGACAGCAGCAACAGCAGCAGGCCGTCATGCAGGTCGGGTACCACCCACAGGTCGGCGGCCAGCGCCGGCAGCAGGAACGGCAGCAGCGGTGCCAGCAGGGTCAGGGTCAGGGTGCCGGCGCCCAGTTCCAGCGCGGTCACGGTCAGCGGGTCGGCATGGGCGACCATGCGCTTGTTGAACGAGCCGAACAGGCCCACGAGCAGCGCCGAGGCCGCCCCCACCGCCACGCCCAGGCGCATGCCGTCCGGCACGCCGCCAACCACCAGCGCCACGCCCGGCAGCACCGCGATGCCAAAGGCCAGCTCGCGCAACTGGAACGGCCGCCGCGCAACCCAGGGTTCGATGATCGAGGTAAATACCGGCGCAAGCGCGATGCAGGTGGCCGCCACCGACGCATTGGCCAGCTTCACCGCGCCGTAGAATGTGAGCCAGTGCAGGGCGACCAGCGCGCCGATGCCGCAGTAGGCCAGCGCCAGCTTCGGGTTGAGCGCCGACAGGCCGCGCCACACGCGCGGGATCAGTGCCAGCATCGCCACCACCAGCAGCATCCGCCACCACACCAGGGGCAGGGCGGGCAGGGTGATCAGCTTGCCGAGGATGGCGGTGATGCCCCACAACAGCACGCAGAAGTGGATTTGCAGCAGCGCCTTGCGGGTATCGGTGATTGGCATCGGCGCATTATCGCCCGTCGCCCGCGCGCGGGCAGTGCCATCGGTCCCATCCCCGGGCCGGGGTCGTGGTTTCAGCCAGTCAGCAGTTGCTGCAGTTTCATCGCCGCGGCCGGATTGCGGTGCTTGGCCGAGCTGATGAAGAAGGTGAACACCTCGCGCTTGCTGCCCTTGGCCTGCACCGAGTCCACGTGGGGCAGCTCGGCCAGGTCCTCGCCGGCGCGCCAGCGATGCAGGCGGTCGGCCCACTTGGCCAGCTCCGGCGCGGTGTAGCCGGTGGCAATGTCGCGGCTGCGCATCAGCCGGGCGTAGCAGAAGTCCGCGGTCAGATCGGCATGGGACGGGTGATCCTGCGAATCGGTGAACACCAGTGCCACGTTGTGGGCGCGCAGCTGCGCCAGCACCGCCTCGTCCACGAAACCCGGGTCGCGGATCTCCACCGCATGGCGCAATGCATGACGACCGGCGCGGGCCGGCAGCAACTGCAGGAAGGCGGCGAACTCGTCGGCATCCATCCGGTAGCCCTCGGCGAACTGCCACAGCAGCGCGGCCAGGCGATCACCGAGGGTGGCGATGCCGCCGATGAAATCGTCCACCTGGGGGCCGGTGCTGGAGAGCTTGCGCGAGGCGGTGATGCGCTTGGGCGCCTTGGCGGTGAACACGAAGCCCTCCGGGGTCTCGTCGCGCCAGCGTGCGTAGGTCTCGGCCTTCTGCGTGCCGTAGTAGGTGCCGTTGATCTCGATGGCAGTCAGCTGGCGGCTGGCGTATTCCAGCTCGCGCCGCTGCACCAGGCCTTCGGGATAGAACATGCCGCCGCGCCACGGCGCGAAGGTCCAGCCGCCAATGCCGACATGGATGCCGTCGAGGCGGGGCGGGGCGGGATCGAACAGGTCAGTCATGGGCGGGCCGTGGCTGGGCAGGAGAGGGCGATTGTGCCGCGTCGCTGGCGGTCGATCCGTGCGCCAGCCACGGATCGTAGGTGCCGAACCACCAGAGGTGGCCTTCCAGGTCGCGGCAGGCATAGCCGCGGCCACCGTAGTCCTGGTCGGCGATGTCGATCACCACCTGCGCGCCGGCCGCGGTGGCGCGGGCGTAATGCGCGTCGGCATCGGCCACGATCACGCAGGCGCTCTGGGTCTCGCGCAGGCCGATCTCGTCGGGCTGGACGATGGCCTTGCCCCAGACGCTGTGGCCGCCGGCCGAGCCGAGCATGATCATCCCGCGGCCGTACACCAGCTCGGCGTGGTGCACGGTGTCGCCGTCCTGGTACACGGCGTGGCGCTCGAAACCGAAGGCCCGGCACAGCCACTCGATCGCGGCCGGGGCTTCGCGATAGCGCAGGCAGGGAATGAGGGTGGCGATGGTATCGGCCGGCTGCGACATCGGCTTTCTCCGGGGCACGGGAGGTCGAGCGTGTGCACTGCCGCGTTACCATCGTGCGAATGCCCGCGGGCCGGTGCTGCGCCCGCTACAACCGGAGAAGCGTGTTGAACAAGTCGTGGTTTGGGGGAGTGTTGCTGATGGCCTGTATCCCGACGGCGGCGGCCGAAGTGCCGGCCCGCCTGCAGCAGCTGGACGAGACCATCGAGCGGGTGCGGGCCGAATTCGATGTCCCGGGCATCGCCGTGGCCGTGGTCAAGGACGGCGAAGTGGTTCTGGAGCGTGGCTGGGGCGTGCGCGAGCTGGGCAAGCCCGAACCGGTCGAGCCGGACACGCTGTTTGCGATCGCCTCCAACACCAAGGCTTTCACCGCCACCGCGCTGAACCTGCTGGCCGAGGAAGGCAAGCTCACGATGGACGACCGGGTGATCGAACACCTGCCCTCGTTCCGCATGTCCGATCCCTATGTCACCGGCGAGATGCGCATCCGCGACCTGTTGGCCCACCGCAGCGGGCTGACCCTGGGCGCCGGCGACCTGCTGTTCTGGCCGGCCACGCGCTACAGCAATGCCGAGGTGGTGCAGCGCCTGGCCAATGTCCCGCTCAAGGGTGGCTTCCGCGACCGCTACGCCTACGACAACATCCTCTACGCCGTGGCCCAGCAGGTGATCGAGCGCGTGTCCGGGCAGTCGTTCGCCGACTTCCTGCAGCAGCGCATCTTCGACAAGGTCGGCATGGACGGCACCCGCTACAACGCCGACCACCTGCGCCCGGGCGACAAGGCCGCCATCGGACACGCCAAGTACGACTTCACCGACCTGCGCACCGTGCCGCCGCTGACCTGGTCCAATGCGGCCGGCGCCGGTGGCATCTATTCCAGCGTCCATGACATGGCCAGGTGGATGAAGGTGCAGCTGGCCGAGGGCAAGCTCGCCGACGGCACGCCGCTGTTCACCGAAAAGACCCAGCAGCAGATGTGGCAGATGCTCATCCCGCAGGTGGTGAGCAAGCCGAACGTGCCGCAGCTGGAAGCGGCCATGCCCAACTACGCCGGCTACGGCCAGGGCTGGAGCCTGAGCGACTACCGCGGCAACAAACTGGTCTGGCACACCGGCGGCTGGCCGGGCCAGGTCTCGCGCCTGACCCTGGTGCCGGGCAAGGAGCTGGGCGTGGTGGTGCTGACCAACCAGGAAGTCGGCGCGGCCTTCAACGCCATCACCATGAGCGTGCTCGACGCCTTCCTCGATGCGCCCGAAACCGACTGGGTTGCCGCCTATGCCGCCTCGGTGGCCAAGTCGAAGGACAATGCCGACGAGCAGTGGCGCAAGCACGTGGAAGCCCGCAACACGCGCTCCAAACCGTCGCTCCCGCTGTCCGGCTATGCCGGCAATTACCGCGACGCCTGGTACGGCGACATCGCCATCCAGCAGCAGGGCAGGCAGCTGCGCATGCGCTTTGCCAATACCGACCAGCTGGTCGGCACACTGGAGCACTGGCAGCACGACACCTTCATCGTGCGCTGGGACGACCGCGCGCTCAACGCCGATGCCTTCGTCAATTTCAGCCTCGATCCGGACGGCAAGGTGCGCGAGGTGCGCATGCAGGCGGTGTCCTCGCTGACCGATTTCAGCTTCGACTTCCAGGACCTGCTGCTGCGTCCGGTGCCGGAGAAGAAGTGAGACCACCGGCATCCGGGCCGGCTGCGTGCCGCCCGGATGCCGCAGGTATCGTCAGGCCACGGGGAGCCCGTGGCCGCCTACCGGCGCGGTTTCGATGTGCTGGTCGAAGCCGGCAATCAGCGGGCGACCCCGCGCGATCGCGTCCTGCACCGACGGCAGCGACAGCGAGGCCTTGTGGCTGGCCGCGTTGTCCCAGACCTCGGTGATCCAGATCGCATCCCCGTCGCCGGGGTCACGCGCCACCACATAGCTCAGGCATCCCGGCATGCCGCTGACGCCTTCGAGCAGGATCTGGATCAGCGCATCGCGCTGGCCGGGCACCGCCCGCATCTTTCCGATCAGTCCGTACATGTTTCCGCCCTGGGTAATGGATGTCGCGCCGGCGCTGGCAATCACTGCCCCGGCAGTGGCAACGATGAAACCACGTCTGCTGATGTGCATGGCACTCCTCGTCAAGCCGCTAGCGACCAGCCTGCAGCTCCTGGCCGAACATCAGGCGGTGACCATCGGGTGTGCGGATGCCGAACTCACGCATGCCCCAGGGCTTGTCGGCCAGCAACTGGGTGAACTCCACCCCGGCCGCGCGATATTCGTCGAACAGCGCGCCCGCGTCATCCACGGTGACATAGCCGTACCAGCTGTGGTCGCCCAGGGCATCGGCCGGCAACGCATCCGGGCATTCGCCCAGCATCACCCTAAAGGCGCCACGTGACAGGAAGCTCCAGCCCGGCGCAGTGAAATCCACCGCCATCCCCAGCGCCGAGGTGTACCAGGCCGTGGCGCGGGCAAGGTCGGGCTCGGCCAGGGTGAAGCGGACCTGGGTGATGGTGGCCATGGTCAGTCCCGCAGGGCGACGGGCGAACGATACGCGCGTCCCGGCCAGCCCCTTGTTCAGCCACGCCGGGCGCACGCCGCCGCTAGCATGAGCCTCCGGCTGAGACGCGAGGAGTGGGCATGGATCGGTTCAATGGCGGCTGCCAGTGCGGCAACGTGAGGTTAGTGGCCACCGGCACACCCTGGCGGGTCGGCATCTGCCACTGCCTGGGTTGCCGCAAGCACCACGGCGCGCTGTTCAGCGCCTCGGCAATCTTTCCCGAGGACGCGGTCAGCGTCGAAGGCGAGCTGCACGACTACAAGGCCCGGCATTTCTGCCCGGCCTGTGGCTCGTCGGTGTTCGCCCGTACCGACGACGAGGTCGAAATCCACCTGGGCGCGCTCGATGCGCCCGACCAGCTCATGCCGACCTACGAGGGTTGGACCGTGCGTCGTGAGTCGTGGCTGCCGCCATTCCCGCTACGTCAGCACTACGAGCGCGACCGGGAGGTACTGGGCAGGGAGCAGCCGTAGCGTTGTCCGCAGCCCCGCGTTCTCCTGTTGGCCGTGCCACGCCGGTATTGCTAGATTGCCGTGCGAACTTTCGGAACCAGACTCGATGGATAGACGGCGATTCATTGCGGGCACCGCGCTGGCGGCCACGCTTCCCCTGATCGGCCTGCGCGGCGCCATGGCGGCATCGCCCAGGGGCCGGCTGCTGGCACCTGCGCTCAACAAGGGCGACACCGTGGGCCTGGTCAGTCCATCCTCTGCCACTGCCGACCGGCTGGGCCTGCAGCTGGCCCGCGAGCAGATGGAAGCGCTCGGCTTCAAGGTAAAGACCGGCGAGCACTACGCCGCGCGCCATGGCCACCTGGCCGGCACCGATGCCGAGCGCGCCGGTGACCTCAACGCGATGTTCGCCGACAGGCAGGTCAAGGCCATCGTCTGCGTACGTGGCGGCTCGGGTGCCGCGCGCCTGCTGCCGCTGCTGGATTACGAACTGATCCGCCGCAATCCCAAGGTGTTGCTCGGGTACTCGGACATCACCGCGCTGCACAGCGCCATCCACGCGAAGACCGGGTTGGTCACCTTTCACGGCCAGATCGGCGCCGGCAGCTGGAACCGCTTCAACGCCGACCAGTTCGAACGGCTGTTCTTCCAGCGCGAGCTGATGGAGTACCGCAACAAGGTCGACCACGACGGCGAGCTGGTGCCGCGCAGGAACCGCACCCTGACCCTCCGCCCGGGCATCGCGCGTGGCGAGCTGGTCGGCGGCAACCTGACCGTCCTCACCGCGCTGGCCGGCTCGCCTTACCTGCCGGACTTCCGCGGCAAGATACTGTTCCTGGAGGACGTGGGCGAGGCGCCGTACCGCGTTGACCGCATGTTCAGCACCTTGAAGCTGATGGGCGCGCTCGACCAGATCGCCGGCTTCATCTTCGGCGAGTGCAGCGACTGCAGCCCGGGCGACGGTTACGGCTCATTGACCCTGGACGAGATCCTCGACGACTACATCCTGCCGCTGAAGATCCCCGCCTACCGCGGCGCGATGATCGGCCACATCCCCGAGCAGTTCATCGTGCCGGTCGGCGGCAAGGTGGAGATGGATGCAACGGCCGGGACGTTCCGCCTGCTGGAGCCGGTGCTGGCGGCGGATTGAGCCGCCGGTCAGTCAGCGCCCGACTCGCCCACCTGCGGGCCGGGCGAAGGCGGGCTGCCCTTGTCGATGATCACCCGCCACGTCCCGGGCGCTTCCAGCCGCCAGACCGAGTTGAAGCGCGCCACCACCTTGCCGTTAGGGTCACGGACCGGCCCGGTGCTTACTGCCAGCGTTCCGGATTGCAGTACTTCCACCTGGTCCGGCTCCCAGGAAAACGG
The DNA here is from genome assembly GCF_916618915.1 of Stenotrophomonas sp. Marseille-Q4652. Taxonomy (NCBI): domain Bacteria; kingdom Pseudomonadati; phylum Pseudomonadota; class Gammaproteobacteria; order Lysobacterales; family Lysobacteraceae; genus Stenotrophomonas; species Stenotrophomonas sp. Marseille-Q4652. The sequence goes on along the minus strand of NZ_CAKAKE010000001.1, from coordinate 1,589,814 downwards.
CGCCGACTCACCCTGGAAGAACGCCGACCACTCCTGGACCACCGCGGCCTTGCCATGCACGGCGGTGGTGCCGGAGAAGAACAGCGCGTCGTCGGCAATGAAGCGTCCAAAGGCCGCAAGGTCACGTTTGGCCATGCTGCGTGCGAACGCCTTCTCGGCCTCCCAGACCTGATCACGTGCCGACGTTGGCGGCCCGGCCACCACGGAGGACGACCAGGCAAACAACGGCAAAGCCAACGCCAGCAGGCGCGACGACCAGGCAGGGGACATGGCGGTTCTCCGGGCGGGTGGATGCGATGGGAAACGCGAAAACATGCATGGCACGACCACACCGAAGCGGCCGGGTCAGTCCGCCGGATCGTGCCGTGCAACCCGTTCGACGGCACAGCCTGCCCGCAGTGTGTTGTGCACCTCGGCCCGCCGGTCTGTCTCCGACAGCAGTTGTTCAATCCGTTCTAGGGCTGCGCTGGATTCCACCCGTGCCGCGTAGCGGATCGACGCGGCGCCCTGGCCGATGCCGTTGAAAAGGGCGGTGGCAATCACTTCGCACGCGGAAATGGCAATGCCCAGCCGCTCCGCTTCGCGGTAAAGATCGTTGCAATAGCAGGTAGCCACCGCCAAGGCGAGGAACTCGCCTCCATTCACCGCGCTGCCGCGGCCCGTGGCCTTCGCGGGAACTGCCAGGGTCTGCAGGGATGCACCGGTGGCGACCCGTACCTCAACCCCATCAAGGCTACTGACGACCTTTGCCGAGATTTCCACGTGCGTTCTTCCCAAGGCGGAAATCGATCCGAACGCAAAACGCAGCACAGACTGGCCAGGTGCAGGCGCCGTTGATCAGCCTCACGAGTACGACTCGAGCAGGCAGTTATGGAGCGTGTTGCGAGGAAACGCGACTCTGACCCCGGTTTTAATCTCCCCCAGTTTTTTTAGGCGCCGCCCGCGCTGGCGGGATAGCACCTGGAAATGGCGTCTTGCACAACGGGCGCCACAGTGTGGGGGCCGATGCCCCGCATCTGACAATAGGGAGAGGCAAGCCAGGCCTGCAACTCCCTAGCGCCCTTGCTGGCGTTGCAGCCTATGCAGCACAAGACAATGTTCTCGCGCGTGACAATGCGCATGTCATTGATGATGTGCTCCCAGCTTGGGCGGCTCCGCTTTGGGCCATCCCGATCGGAAAAAGGAGATCGGCAATAAACGCAATCAGTGTCGCGTGCGATTACTTCCGCCTCAAGCCAACTTGGAATGTTCCATCGGTTCATTGATTTTCCGGAGCAGTGGGTACGCGCCTAACGCCTTATGTCTTGAGTTTCCCCTAGCCTAAGAGCCGAGAGCCCGGCGTGCGCGCCCGATAACGCCTCGGTGTCAGCACCACCGTAATTCAGCAGGGGCCGCACGCCGGATCTCGCGCCCTGCGCCCGAACAGTTGATCGAGGTTGCCCTCGAACTGATAAGCGTGGGCCTCGGGCGCGATGCTCTCGACCGGCCAACTCTAGCGGAGAACGGGCATGCGGGCAGCAGGGATCGACGTGGGCAAGGCCAATCTGGATCTGGCCGTAGATGGGCAGCCGGGCGTGGACCGCTTCGCCAACAACCGGGCGGGGATCACCAAGCTGATCAAGCGCCTGGAGGCAATGGACGTGCAGCGGATCGTGGTCGAGGCCACCGGCGGTTACGAAGAGCCGCTACTTGAGGCCTGTTGCGATGCCGGGCTCTGGATTGCGCGGGTCAACCCGCGTCAGGCGCGGGATTTCGCCCGGGCCACCGGTGAGCTGGCCAAGACCGACGCCATCGATGCCAGGCTCCTGGCGCGGAGGGCCGGGATGTTCGGTGATCGCCTGCGCGGCCATGTGGCACCGCCCGCATGGCAGCGGGAGCTCCGCGACTGGCTTCGGCGCCGTGGCCAGGTGGTCGTGCTGCTTCAGGCGCAGAAGCAACAGGCGGCCATGGCCCCACCGGAGGTCCGCAAGCTGGTTGCACGGACCGTGGCCGCACTGACCCGGGAACTTGCCGCCATCGAGCGGTCGATGAAGGCCTTGATCCAGGAACACGCTTCACCCGCGCTGCGTTCAAGCAAAGGTCTCGGGCCGGTGTTCCAGGCCACCGTCCTTGCGCTACTGCCGGAGCTTGGCCACCTCGACCGTCGTCAGATCGCCAAACTCACCGGCGTGGCGCCGATGAACCGGGACAGCGGCCAAGGACAAGGCAAACGCCGGATCCGGGGTGGGCGCGCTCCGGTCCGCGTCGCGCTGTACATGGCCACGCTCTCGGCGGTGCGTTGGGATCCGCTGATGAAGGCGCACTACCAGCAGCTCAGGGCACGCGGGAAGTTGGGCAAGGTTGCGTTGGTGGCGTGCATGCGCAAGCTGCTTGGCATCGTCAACGCCAAGCGACGTGACGAGCTCAGGATGGAAGGCTTGGCGCTGGCTTGAGCGGCGCGCTTCAAGACAGTTGCTGAATTAAGCCGCGCCGCGAAGCGGCGTCGGCTTGAATGAATTGTTAGGCGGCTGCGATGTTGATCTGTCACTTGCAGATCGCTGGGCACGTTTTGCCTGTTCCTCCCGGACCCGAGTAACAAGGCCCCCCTGGGCCTGCGTAACAAGCGCCACCTGGCCCGGAATATGCAGGTCCACCGGGGCCATCATATGCAGGGCCGCCTGGCCCGTCATAGCGGGCTCCACCGGGTCCTTTGTATGCCGGGCCACCGGGGCCGTCGTATTCAGGCCCGCCCGGGCCTGCATAACATGCTCCGCCTGCACCACGATAAGCAGGTCCACCGGGACCGTCATAGGCGGCCCCGCCTGGTCCGTTGTAGCAAGGGCCGCCGGGTCCGGCGTACCCCTTGCAGTTACAGATGTTTTGCTGCGGAGCTGATCGCTGGCGCGGTGCAGAAAGCACCTGACCGAACGCCCCTAACGCCCTGCTCCGCGATGTATCTGTAGATGGCGATAGTGCTGATGGCTCTTCTAAACGGATCAGACTAGCTAACTCAGACGCTCGCTCTGGGTCCAGCTTTTTGAGCTTGTCATAGGCCTCTGTAGCTCGATCATTATCGCCGTCAAGCTTGTGATATGTGTAGGCCAAGTAGTACCAAGCGGAAGCGTAGTCTGGGTCGTTCTTCAAGGCTCGGCGAAAATAGTCTATTGCCGAGTCGTACTGACGAGAGTTGTCGTATATCAGGCCAAGGTAAAGGAGTGCTGTTTTGTCGTTTGGGTCGAACTCGACATACTGTTCAAGGCTCCGTGCAGCCTCGATATAGCGTCCAGTCCTCATTTGTCCGTACCCTAAGTTTTTTAGAGCGGGCATGGAGTTTATGACCTTCAAGATTCCACTGGAGATGTTTACTGCGTCGTAGTTTTCTTTGCTCTCAATCGATTTATCTGAAAGGCGTATCCAAAAATCGAGCAGTTCCGGCCGTTCTCTAATTGAACGTGAAACAGAGTTTATTGCGCCAGAAGAATCGTCCTGCCGTTCAAGAGCTATGTACAAGGAATACCAAGAAAACTCATCCGACGGCCGCGCTTCTGTCCATGCGCTTGCATGCTTAGCAAGACCGCTCCAGTCCTTGCTCTTTTCTAGAGCTATGGCCTCATCTATCCACTCGGAACCCGGCTTGGGATCGCGATCTGCGCTTTGAGCTGCGTTAAAAGTCGATATGCCAAACACCAAGAGGATGGTTGCTATGTACTTGAACAATGTGATCGTTTTGGTCATATCAGTCTCGTCGGAAATGCGAACGCGCCAGTGACTTACTGTAAGTGTGCTAGATGTTTGCGCGTTCCGCTCACTCGGTCAGTGTCCAGGATTGCAATTGTTTTTCATTGCGGCGGATCCGTGGGTGGGCCGCGCAAAGAGTTGCAACGCGGCTCTCCGATAGATTGGTATTAGATGCAATCGCGGCAGTGCTGCGGAAATCAAAGCCAGTGGAGGATTTGGAGTTGCTCAAGAATTCGTAGATGGTCGCGCTGTCACGACGATCTCTGTGAGCCTTAGCAACCCATCCAATGCTCCCCACAATCGCCGCCCCAACCAGCGTCGAAACAAGTGCGTTGTTGCTTATGAAATTTATCAAGCGATTCATGATCTCTCCATGCCGCCTAACTCTAAGTAGACCCCAGAAGTGGGGTGTAGCATGGAGTATCGCCCGATGCTCTGGGGTTGGGAAGCGGCGGCAGGCCTTGCAGGGTCAATGCCTTGGGCGCTTTGCGAGAGACCGGCCCAGCCGGCGATCCTCCGTGTAAAACCCCATTTTTGCTGGATAAGCACTTATCACCTCGAAAACGGGGGATAACGCCGCCGCCGGAGTTCTCATGGACAAGAAAAAGCCCGGCAAACGCCGGGCTTTTCACCACCTCACATCACTGCACCAACCCATCACTCAATCGGCTGGTCCAGCATCAGCTGGCGGGCGAACCGTACCGGCGGGGCACCGTAGGACAGGATCTGGTCGTGGTAGGCCTTGAGGTTGAAGTTCGCGCCCTGCTTTTCCTCGACCGTCTTGCGGGTGTCGAAGTGTTCCTGCGCGCCGACGAAGTAGGTCGGCAGCTGGGCGGAGGTGAGCTGGGCGCGGATCCACTTACCGGCCGCTTCGCTTTCCTGCTGGAAGGCGTCGTGGGTCATCAGGTGCATGGCCTGCTCGCGGCTCCAGTTGTCCACGTGCACGCCCTGGTCGAGGATCGCGTTGGCGATGGTGCGCAGGTAGAACTTGAGCTGCACCAGGTGGAACAGCGGGTCGTTATCCAGGTAGCCCTCCTGCTGCATCATCCGCTCGGTGTAGACCGCCCAGCCTTCGGCGAACAGGCCCGAGCGCAGCACGGCGCGCAGGGTGGAGGGGAACTTGCCCGAGTGCCAGCCTTCCAGGTAATGGCCCGGCGTGCCCTCGTGGATGGAGAGTAGGTGGATCATGCGGCTGTTGTATTCGCGCAGGAACGAATCGACCTGCTCATCGTTCCATTCGTCGGGAATCGGCGAGACCGCGTAGAAGGTCTTGAGGTTCTTGTCGAGTGGGCCGGGCGAGTCGCAATAGGCCACGGCCACGCCGCGCTGGAATTCGGGCATCAGGATGATGTCCACCGGCGCGTCGGGCAGGGTCATCAGGTCTTTGCTGCGCACGAACTCGGTGGCGTGCTCGAGCGAGGCCTTGGCGTCGTCGACCACCTTGTCGCGCGCCGGCTTCTCGGCATAGGCCAGTTCCAGCGCGGCCTCGATGGCCTTCTGCTGCTGGTCGTCACTGGGCTGGTCGGGCAGGGCCGGGGCGCCGGGCTTGTCCTTGAGCACCGTCTGGGCGATGCGGTACATGTCCTGGCGCACGCGGGTCAGTTCGGCGCGGGCGCGCTCGCCGATCTCGGCGCGCGAGAGCGAGGAGTTGAGCGAGAACTTCAGCTTCTGGTCGTACAGCTCGGCGCCGATGCGGAACTCGCCCTTGGCGTTGGGCACCAGGGTCTTGTCCAGCCATTCCTGGTAGCTGGCCACTTCGCTGCGCAGGGTCTCGAGAGCGGCGTTGAGGCGCTGCTGGTCGGCGGCTTCCAGCTCGCCGATGTGCGGGACGATGAAGCTGTCGACCAGGCTGAGGATGCCGCGGTTCTGCTTGGCCACGGTTTCGGCGTGGATCTTCGGCACGCGCGCCGGGTCCAGGTTGGCGCGGGCGGCGGCGTAGACCTGCGGGACCTTCTCGATGCGCGAGATGGCCGACTTCATCCGCTCCGGCAGCGGGGCGAACTCACGCGCCATCAGGCTGTAGATCGCGCCACCGGCCAGGCCGTTGTAGACCTGCGGGTCCCACTTCCAGGACTGCAGGGTTTCCACGTTCCAGATATCGGACTGCAGCTGGTTGCGCAGGATGGCGGCGTCGACCTGGTTCTCGCGCGAGAGCTGGGCCACGTCGATCGCGTCCAGCTCGGCAAGCAGGGCCTTGGTCAGTTCCAGGCCCTTCTGCTGGCCGGCCTCGGACATGTCGTCGATCTCGCCGTCATAGCGGTGGTCGCCGATCTGGGTGGCGCTGGTCGGCGAGAGCTGCATCCAGGTGTCGAGCGCCTTCTGCGAGAGCTCGGCAAAGCGGGCGTCGGCCTGGCTCTGCGAGGCCGCGGCGGCGGTCGGGGTTTCGGCGGTGGGCGCCTTGTCGTTCTGGCAGCCGGTCAGGGCGGCGAGCAGGGCGGCGGCGAGCAGTTGCTTGCGCATCGGTGGTCCGGGTTCACCCCCGTTTTCACGGACACTTACAAGAAGGCCGATTCAGGCCATGAGGAGTGTTCATGTCAAAGCGTCGTAAGTTCAGTGCCGAGTTCAAGCGTGGTGCGGTGGAGCAAGCCAGTCGGCCAGGTGTCAGCTGCGCTCAGGTAGCCCGTGAGCTGGGCATCCGTGACAGCCTGCTGACTCGCTGGAAGCGGGAGGCACAGGCGGTGGGAAAAGCCGCCTTTGTTGGCACCGGTAGCCCGCGTGACGAGGAAGTTGCCCGGCTCAAGCGCGAGTTGGCCCGGATCACCAAGGAGCGGGATTTTTTGCGAGAAGCGGCGACGTTCTTTGCCAAGGGATCATCCTGAGGTATCAGGTGATCGAACGTTGCCGCGATGAGTTTCCGATTCGCCTGATGTGCCGTTGCCTGCGGGTATCGACCAGTGGCTACTACGACTGGAGCAAGCGACTGCCCAGTGCTCGACAGCACGACAACGAGCGCTTGCTGAGCCGTATCCATGCGCTGCACCAGGACAGCCGGGGCACGCTGGGGGCCGGCCGCATGCAGGAGGATCTGGTCGAGGAAGGGTTGATGGCCAGTCGGAACCGGGTTGCCCGATTGATGGCGGCAGCGGGCCTGCAGGGCTGGCCACGCCCGAAACGGCGTGGCCAGCGCGCTCAACCGACACTGACGCCGCCGGGCGTGCGCAACCTGCTGGAGCGTGATTTCAGCGCCCTGGAGCCGGAAACCAAGTGGGTGACCGACATCACCGAGATCAAGACCCAGCAGGCCAAGCTGTATCTATGCGTCGTGCTGGACCTTTTTGATCAGCGCATTGTGGGCTGGTCCATGCATCATCGGCAGGACCGGCAGATGGTGATCAGAGCGGTGCAGATGGCGGTTTGGCAACGGCAGGAGCGGCATCCGCTGATCCTGCACTCCGACCGCGGCAGTCAATTTCGTAGCGGCGATTACCAGGGCTACCTGGCCGCCAATGGCCTGCTTTGCTCGATGAGTGCGGTGGGGCATTGTGGCGACAATGCAGCCTGCGAGGGCTTTTTCGGATTGCTCAAGCGCGAGCGGATCTATCGCACAACGTATCCCACACTCGATGCCGCCCGGTCCGATGTGTTCGAATATATCGAGCGCCGCCACAACCCCAGGATGCGACGGCGCCGGGGCAAGCAGGACCAGAAGTTTTCAGCCCTTTCCAAACAGTCCGTGATTTCGGGGTAGAACCCTCCTGTGGTGACGGAAGGCCGCCAGCATAGGCGGTGCCTGCGATCGGGCACACATGCCGTTGGTTGGCTTAGGCTGGCGCTTTCCCAGCCAGGAGTGCGCCATGAAGTACGACGGAAGCTGCCATTGCGGAAAGACCGCCTTCACCGTGGACGCCGGCGACGGCATCACCGAGGTCTACGACTGCAACTGCTCGATGTGCCGTCGCCGCGGCGGCCTGCTGTGGTTTGCGCCGGCCGCGGCGCTGACCCTGCATACCGACCGGGCGGACCTGGGCACCTACCAGTTCAACAAGAAGCACATCGACCACCATCACTGCCCGGTGTGCGGCATCGCCCCGTTCAGTGAGGGCCGGAACCCGGGCAATGGCGAGGCGATGGTGGCGGTCAACGTGCGCTGCCTGCCGGAGCTGGACCTGGCCACGCTGACGGTCAAGCAGGTGGACGGCGCCAGCCTCTGAGGCCGCGCCGCGGGCAGGCGTTCGCCGGGGTGGCGAAGCCTGCCGGGACGGGGCTCAGCCCTCGTCCTGTTCGAACTCGACAAACACTTCCAGCTCGCGGGCCAGAATCTCGACCGCGGTGCGCACCTTCTCGGCCGTGGCTTCGTTGCCGACTTCCACTTCGAACTCGCTCATGCCCGGGCCTTCGTCGTCGGACAGCCCGGCCGAGCTGGAATCCTCGTCGTCCAGGTGGGGCATCAGGTCGTCGGTTTCCTCGACATGCTCGACGCCGTCCAGGCTCTGCAGCAGGTTGCTGATGGCGCGCGAATCGTCGTCGCTGCCGGTGATGCGGATGCGCAGGGTGGGCATGGTGGTCCTTCCATTTCTCGGGACCGGCAGGGTGGCCGAAACCCGGCAAAGGGCAGGTGAAGCGAAACCGCCGGACGCCTTGCCACGGCACCCGCTGGAACCGAATGGCCCGGCATTGCGCCGGGCCAGTGCTGCAGTGCTTACTTGCTCCCCGGTGCCATGCGCACCGGCAGCGGCACGTTGCACAGGTCGATGTGGCCGGCCGGGCGCTTGTAGAAATCGTCGCGGCGATTGCGGCGGGCTTCGGTGGCGTCGGCGAAGGTCTTCGAATCGGTGCGCAGCACCTGCAGCGGGATGCGCTCGGCCGCCGGAACCTCGCTGGCCAGGCGGATGGCGCGGATCGGCGTGCGCTGCGCCGGGTCCTCGTAGAAGCCCATCGGCTCGGGACCGCGCGGGATCACGCTGAGCAGTTCCATGCCCTTCACCACGCGGCCGACCACGGTGATGTTGCGGTCCAGCTGGCGCGGCGACTGGCCGGTGACCACGTACAGCTCGGCGCCGATGCTGCTGTCCTCGTCGGTATTGCGGCCGGCCCCGAGCGCACCGTAGCAGTGGGCCAGCCAGGTGGTGCCGTCCTTCGGGTCGCGGCCGACCGGGAAGCCATCGACGAAACCGACTTCATCGGCCCAGCCGTCGGAATCGGGCAGGGCGGTGAAGTCCAGGCCCTTGGACGGGCGCTGGAACTCGGCCGGCAGTTTGGTCTTCGCCTTGCCCAGCGAGCGCGCCTTGGCCGGATTCTCGCCGTCGGGATCGCCGAACTGCACGACGAAGTTGTCCTGCGAGCGGTAGATGTTCAGCCCGTCCCAGAAGCCACCGCGGGCCAGGGTGCGGATGTTGTCGACATGCTCCGGCGCGAACGCCGGGGCCAGCTCGATCACCACGGTGCCGCCTTCCAGGTCCATGTACAGGGTGTTGGCCGGGTCCAGGGTACGCCAGTCGCTGGCCGGTGACTGCGACAGGATTTCCTGGGCGCTGCGGTACTTCTCCGCCGCCGGTGCGGTGGTCGACAGGGTGGCCAGGGTGAGGGCGCAGGCAAGCAGGGCAGGGCGGAGGGTCATCGGGCGCTTCCGGCTGGGTGAATCGCCCGATTCTGCGCGATCGGCTCCCGCACGGGCCAGCCATGCACGGCCATGACTAACAGCACATCCGCTATACCGAACTCAACACTAGTATTGCCTTCAAGCTAGTCCGGGAGCGGGGCGATGACCGATATCGAAGCCCATCTGAAGAAGTTCCAGAAGGAGTTGAGCGCCGGGACGGTGTCGCTGGTGCTGCTGGCGGTGCTGGCCAAGGCGAAGGAGCCGCTGTACGGCTATCTCATCGCCAAGGAACTCGAGCGCATCGGCGGCGGGGTACTCAGCGGCAAGCAGAGCGCGCTGTACCCGGTGCTGCGCAACCTGGAAGGCGCCGGCCTGCTGGAGAGCCACGTGGAGCCCTCGGTCTCCGGGCCGCCGCGGCGCTACTACCGCATCAATGACGACGGGCGTGCAGCGCTGCGGCAGTGGGCCGCGGCGTGGGATGCGACCCGCGATTCCGTGGATTCCGTGCTGGGAGGGACAAACGCATGAACGAACACATCCAAAACGGACGGCCCTTGCCGACGACGATCCCGCAGTACCTGGCACAGCTGCGCGAAGCCCTGGCCGGGGCCGACCCGGCGATGATCCAGGACGCGCTGTACGACGCCGAGGAGTACCTGCGCTCCGAACTGGCCGAGCAGCCCGGCAGGAGCGAGGCCGAGGTGATCGCCGGCGTGGCCAGCAGCTACGGCGCGCCGGAAGAAGTGGCCGAGATCTACCGCGAGACCGAGATCACCGTCAGCCGCGCGCTGCGTACGCCGGTAGTGTCGGCCGCGCCGGCACGCAAGCCTGCCGGTGCACCGCCTTCGCCCCCGAAGCCGCGCTCGCTGCTGGCCCGCTTCTTTGGCGTGGCGGTGGATCCGCACACCTACGGCGCGCTGTTCTACATGCTGCTGTCGCTGGCCACCGGCGTGTTCTTCTTCAGCTGGGTGATCACCGGCCTGTCACTGTCGTTTGGCCTGATGATCCTGATCATCGGCATCCCGGTGACGGTGCTGTTCTTCGGCTCGGTGCGTGGCCTGGCGCTGCTGGAAGGGCGTCTGGTGGAGGTGCTGCTGGGCGAACGCATGCCGCGTCGTCCCACCTACACCGACCGCAGCCGCGGCTGGTTGCAGCGCATCGGCGACATGTTCACCGACAGCCGCACCTGGCTGACGATGCTGTACTTCGTGCTGATGCTGCCGCTGGGCATCGCCTACTTCACGGTGACGGTGACCTTGCTGGCCACCTCGATCGGCCTGATCTGGGCCCCGGTGGGCGTGCTGTTCGACACCTATGGCGCGATCTACTGGGATGGCGAGCAGCTGTCCTTCCTGCACACGGTGCTGATGATGCTGGGCGGCGTGCTGCTGCTGTTCCTGACCCTGCACCTGGCGCGCGGGGTGGGCAAGGTCCACGGCCTGGTGGCCAAGCGCCTGCTGGTGAGCTCGCGGGTGGTCTGAGGGGCGATGTCCCGGTCTGGGAACCGGTTAACAGAAGCCGGCGTGGTTTCGCGTGGTTTCCTCCTGGCGTGGCGGCGCGGTCATCCGATCGCGCCAACTGGAGAAGAACCAATGCATCGCAAGGGCAGGAAAATCTTCATCCGTTTGCTGGGGCTGGCACTGCTGGCCGGTGTTTCGGCCACCACCCAGGCCGCATGGCAGGGCACGTGGCTGTACTACAACGCCGAAGGCGCGCTGGTCGGCAGCTGGACCGCAGGATGCGGCGAGGCCGATGGCCGCTGGGGCGAGACCACGTCCAGGAAGACCTTCATCCAGGGCTGCAGTGTGGCCTGGTAATCGCCAGAACTCCCCGTGTCACAGGGCCCCGCTTCGGCGGGGCCCTGCGTTTTGGGGACCATGCATTTGCCGCGTCGTTCTTGCCCTGCGTCACTGTCCTGCACGTCCGTACCTGCCTAGAATCGGCCACCGGACATAAAGGACGCTCCGATGCTTAACTACGTGGGCCCGGCAACGCTGGCCCTTTCGCTGATCATGACAGGATGTTCTTCCGCGATGACTTCCAAAGCCCCCATCGCCTCCATCGCCAAGCCCGACGAGAAACGCGAGCCGGTCGAGTGGCCGCTGAAGTTCCAGGTGCATTACTTCAATGCGTACAGCTTCAGTACGCGCGGCTGCAAGGTCTATTACTCGAACATGTGGCGGCGGCTTGATCCGGAAGATGAGCTGCAGGGCTCGTCTGCTCGGCTGGGTGACAAGTACCCGAATATCCTGACTGCGAACATGGGGCCCATCCGCAACTTCCCAGAGCCCGCCCGGGTCAGCTGGATTTCCAGTGACGGAACTCCGCTGGAAGCAGAAGTCGACATTGGCGAGATATTCAGTGACCAGCTCGTGCGCCATAACCTCAAGCGCGATGAGGTATCGACCGAAGGTGTGGGGCCGGGGACGATGCCCGGCATCATTCTTGAGGTGAATGATCGGACCATCAACGTCTACATGCGGGCCCATATTTCCACTCGGGAACTGCAGAAACCCGGCAACCCGCACAGCGATTTCAGGGACGACCTGATTAAGGTGTACACGCGGACTTACTAGTCACGGAGGCGGCATGGGTTCGACCGACAAGGAACGTCGAGGCGATGGTGTTGCTGCAGACCTGGCCACGGCCGAGGATCTGGAGACGTTCGCGCGGGCGCGACGTCCCCCCACCTTTGAGTAGCGCCGCGATCTGGAGTCCAATCCCCAACGACAAGGAGATTGGACGTGAAGAAGCGTTTTACCGAAGAACAGATCATCGGCTTCCTGCGTGAGGCCGAGGCCGGCCTGCCGGTCAAGGACCTGTGCCGCCGGCACGGCTTCAGCGAAGCCTCGTACTACCTGTGGCGCAGCAAGTTCGGCGGCATGAGCGTGCCCGACGCCAAGCGCCTCAAGGAGCTGGAGGCGGAGAACACCCGGCTGAAGAAGCTGCTGGCCGAGCAGATGTTCGAGAACGACGTGATCAAGGACGCCCTGCGAAAAAAGTGGTGACCGCACCGGCTCGACGCGAGCTGGTGCGGCATCTGGTGGACAAGGGGCTGAGCGAGCGACGATCGCTGGCGGTGGTGCGCATGAGCGCCAGCGCCTACCGCTATGCGCCACGTCCGGACCGCAACATTGAGTTGCGGGCGCGGATTCTGGCGCTGGCGCAGCGGCACAAGCGCTACGGCGTCGGGATGATCCACCTCAAGCTCAGGCAAGCGGGGCTGCTCGTGAACTACAAGCGCGTTGAACGGCTGTACCAGGAGGCGAAGCTGCAGGTGCGGCGCCGCAAGCGCAAGAAGGTGTTGCCGGGCGAGCGCCAGCCGCTGATCCGGCCGCTGGCGGCCAATCAGGTGTGGTCGATGGACTTCGTGTTCGACCGCACCGCCGAAGGTAGGGTCATCAAGTGCCTGACGATCGTCGACGACGCCACCCACGAGGCCATCGCGATCGAGGTCGAGCGCGCGATCTCCGGATTGGGCGTGACGCGCGTGCTCGACCGTCTGGCGCTCGCCCGTGGCCTGCCGCAGGTGATCCGCACCGACAACGGTAAGGAGTTCTGCGGCAAGGCCATGATCACCTGGGCGTACGAGCGCGGCGTGCAACTGCGCCTGATCCAACCCGGCAAGCCGAACCAGAACGCCTACGTTGAATCCTTCAACGGCCGCCTGCGCGACGAGTGCCTCAACGAACACTGGTTCACCCACCTGCTGCACGCGCGGACCGTCATCGAAACCTGGCGCCGGGAATACAACGAGGAGCGGCCAAAAAAGGCATTGGGCGGACTGACACCGAGCGCCTACGCGAAGCAACTGGCATCCACTACCATCCACCCCGGACTCTAAATCGCCCCGCTACTGAAAGCGGGGGGACGTCGGGCGCAGGAACAGCTCGACCATATGCGGATCCCATTGCTGCTGGATAGCAGGGATCCGCATCAGCGCCTCTACGTAGCGGCGCTTGATGGAACCGGCAACAGCATGCTCAACGACGTTCCAGGGAAGTGGAGTGTAGTTGCACGCACGTTTGCCCAAGTGGTGGACTTGGCCCAGAACCAGGGCATTACCCACATAGCGGGTGGGTACGTAGAAGGAACTTTTACCCAGGAAGGACTACTTCGAGCTCCGTCGAGAATGATCGATGGGCGCTTCGGCCACTCCTACGAGGAGCGGGTGGAGACGGCTTATTACCACCTGTGCCTCAGGGCGAAGTCATGGCTGGACGAGGATCCTCGCGCTCAGATCCGCGTAGTAGGCGTCGGCTTCAGCCGCGGCGCGGAGCAGACCGCAACCTTGCTGCGGCTGATCGACGAACGGGGTATCCGCAATCCGGAAGGCGCAACGGTCAGGTTCGACCGGGACGGACTCGTCCAGCACATTGTTTACGCGGACAAGCCACTGCTCGCCCCCCCTCGCCAGACCCTCCAGGCCGCGTTGCTGTACGACCCGGTTGCCACCGGCGTCATGGACGAGGAACGGCGGCTGCCGGCTTCCACGCTGAGTACGTTCCAGATCACCGCCACGCGGGAGAGGCGGGACCTGTTCCCGGTTACCCGTCACGCCGATCCGGGACTGAGCAACGACGATCGCGACCTCAATGCCGAGGTCAACACCAGCCACAGCGGTGCCGGCAATACCTACCAGCTCAATGGGCTGGGGGTGATGAGTTTCAACCTCGGCGTGGACTTCCTCAACCGCCTCAGCGACCAGCCTTTCCTCAGGAAGCAGGCCCTGCCGGAGAAAGAGGCGCACTACGTGATCCATCGTTCCGAGCAGCACCTGGGCGGGATCTACGGCACCCGCCAGTACGACCGGAATGGCGTGCGCAGCCATGTGGATGATCTTTCGCCCCTGCCGGGAGTACAGCGCCGCGATCCCATCGATCCGACGCTGGACTCACTGGTCGAGCGCAGGACGGCTGCGCCGCAGGTGCCGCCTTCCGTGCAGGCGATGCCGCTGTACCAGCAGTCGCTTGCGGCGCTGCAGGAATTGGGTCCGGATGTCGCCGGTTACCGCAGCCAGCGGGAGGTGGAACACATGGCCGTGTCCGTCGCGGCGCAGGCGCGGATCGATGGCCTGCAGCGTGTGGACGGAATTGTCCCGGTCAAGGAGGGAACGGCGCTGGCGGCCTTCCAGGAGATCCAGGACACCGGCGTGCGGCTGCGCTCGGTATCGGACCGGCAGCAGGCCGTCGACCGACCGTTGGAACAGGGAGTCGAAGAGCTGGTCCGCGACATGGCCGTGCAGGAGCGCGAGACGCAACGCATGCAGGAGCAGGCCCGCAGCCCGGTCCTGCACTGAGTGTCCGTTCCACTGGCACCGGCTGGATCAATCCGTCGGCGCGAAAAAAGGCCCTGCGATTGCAGGGCCTTCATTTCTCAGGCGCTCGCCTGGCTTTTCTTTCGCGGCTTCGCAGGGGCTGCGACGCTGGCTTTGCGCTTGGCCGCCTTGCGGGGCATGGCCGAGGCCGGCCTCGCGGCAGCGGCGATGAAGTCGCGCACACGCGGGTAGACCTCCTCGCGCCAGCGGCGGCCGCTGAAGATACCGTAGTGGCCGGCGCCTTCGACGACGATGTGGCTGCGCTGTTCATCCGGAATGCCGGTGCACAGTTCGTGCGCGGCTTCGGTCTGCCCAAGGCCGGCGATGTCGTCCAGCTCGCCCTCGATGCTGAGCAGCGCGGTGTCGCGGATCGCCGACGGGTCCACGCGCTCGCCACGGACATGCCACTCGCCACGCGGCAGCAGGAACTCCTGGAACACGATGCGGATGGTGTCCAGGTAGTACTGCGCCGGCATGTCCAGCACCGCGTTGTACTCGTCGTAGAAACGACGGTGGGCGTCGGCGTCGTCCATGTCGCCCTTGACCAGGTCGGTATAAAAATCCCAGTGCGACATCAGGTGGCGGCTGGGATTCATCGACAGGAAACCGGCGTGCTGCAGGAAGCCCGGATACACCTGCCGGCCGTGGCCCGGATACGGCGGCGGCACGGTGTGTATGAGGTTGTTCTCGAACCACGACAGCGGGTTGCGTGTGGCCAGGTTGTTGACCGCGGTGGGGCTGCGTCGTGCGTCGATAGGTCCGCCCATCATCACCAGCGAGGGCGGCGTCGGCTCACCGCGGCTGGCCATCAGCGAGACCGCCGCCAGTACCGGCACGGTGGGCTGGCAGACGCTGACCACGTGCACCTTGTCCGCGCCCAGGTGGCGGATGAACTCCTGCACGTACTCGATGTAATCCTCCAGGCCGAAGTCGCCGGCATCCAGCGGCACCATGCGTGCGTCGATCCAGTCGGTGACATAGACCCGGTGGTCACGCAGCAGCGTGCGCACGGTGTCGCGCAGCAGGGTGGCGTGATGCCCGGACAGCGGCGCGACGACCAGCACGGCCGGCTGCTGAAGCATGGCCTCGACCCTGGGCGACTCGTTGCTGTGGCGCTTGAAGCGCACCAGCCGGCAGAACGGCTTTTCCAGCTCGGTCAGTTCGGCTACCGGCACGATCTCGCCGTCCAGCTCAATCCCGTAGATGTCCCACTCCGGCTTCTCGTAGTCCTTGCCGATACGGTGGAACAGCTCGTTGACCGCCGCCACCCGGTCAGCGCCGGGCAGGGACGACCACCAATGACCCTGCTTGGAGAAGAACGCGGCGTTGGCCTGAGCCTGATGCACCCAGGGGGCGAGCAGGTTCCGGGTCAACTCATGGAGTTGGTAAAGCATTACCGACCAAAATGTACAGTCTTATGTTGCCGTGCAGCATAACGTAAAGCCGCCGGCGACAGGTTAAGGGTCCGGGCCCCGGCCCGGAACGGTTCATCCTGCCCAACGCCCGTCAGCGCGAGGCCTCCAGGGCAGCGGCCTCGCCCTGCAGCGCAGGCGAGAGCCAGCAGTGCGAGCCCACCCCGGTGAAGCCGACGCTGGCGAACTGGCGGCGGTACCAGCTGGCCGGACGCGCCTGGAAGCCATCGTGGTCACCTTCGAACTCATCCTCGGCGGCAAAGGTCTCCAGGAACGCCACGCCGCCGCACAGCTCGGCCAAACCGGGCAGGCCCCGGCGCAGTTCGCGATTGGGCAGGTAGTGCATCACGTCCGAGCACACCAGCAGGTCCACCGGCGCGCACGGGCGCAGCCAGGCGAAATCGCCAAAGCGTGCAGGGTGCAGGTTGCGGGTGCGGCCATAGCGCTGCACCGCATAGTCGCTGCTGTCGAAGCCCATGTACTGCAGCTTCGGGCGCAACTTGAGCAGCGGGGCACGCCAGGCGCCTTCGCCGCAGCCGACATCTAGCACGCTGCGGATCGGGCGTTCCAGGTAGTACTCGGCCATCGCCACGGCCATGGCGACCTTACGCGCCAGCCGCGCGCTGCCACCAATGTCCTCGCGCCGGTACCAGCGCTGGAAATAGGACTGATCGTAGTGTTTGTCCATGACGTCCGCCGCGCGAAAGGCGCACATGCTACGACGCCACGCCGCAGGGATGTACGTCCGGGCGTGCGGCACGTGCCATCGATTCACCGATGGGTGCGCAGGGCGGGAGATTGGGCGAGAATCCGCGCTGATCTTCCTCGCCAGCCAACGGAGCAAACGCATGCAGGCCTATCTGTGGATCAAGACCTTCCACCTGGTGTTCGTGGTGGCATGGATGGCCTCTGTGTTCTACCTGCCGCGCATCCTGGTCAATCTCAGCGAAGCCGCCGGCCAGGCGCAGGTGCTCGAGCGGCTGCAGTTGATGGGCCGCCGCCTGTACCGCTTCGGCCACACGATGTTTGGGCTCGCCTTCATCCTTGGTCTGGTGCTGTGGCTGGGCTACCGCGTGTTGCCGGACTTCCCGACCATGGTCGGTGCCGGGGCCGGCTGGCTGCACGCCAAGCTCGGCCTGGTGGTGCTGCTGGTGATCTACTACAGCGTCACCGGGCGCTGGCTAAAGGCCGCCGGTAACGGCAAGGCACTGCCGTCCTCGCGCGCGCTGCGCTGGTTCAACGAGCTTCCGCTGCTCCTGTTCATTGGCGTGGTCTACCTGGTGCTGGCCAAGCCGTTCTGAGCGCGGCCGCGCCGCAGCTCAGGCCGCGCTGGCCGTCGCCACCGCGCGGGCGGGCAGCGTCGGGGCAGGCGGCAGCGGCATCTCGAACGTACGCACGCCGGCCGGCATGCCGTTCTCCTTGACCGCCTCACCCAGCAGCCCCAACGCGGTGGTGTGGTCGGCTTCCGGGAAATCCAATACACGGGCGACGCCGGGTGGGAAACAGTCAGCCAGCCGCCACGAACTCTCGTTGCAGATCACCTCGTCCTTGCCGGCGACGACGATCGTGGTGGGCGTGCGGATGCCGGGGGGCGTAGCGCCACGATTCGTAGCGGTCACGCAGCAGCAGGCGCACCGGAAAGATCGGGAAACGCTGCTGGCCCAGCTCGGCGATGCTGTTGTAGGGCGTGATCAGCACCAGCCGCTCGCTGGGGCGGGCAGCGGCAAGCTGGATCGCGATGCCGGTACCGAGGCTGCGCCCCACTATCGTGACCCGGGTACCCGGTGCGGCCAGTGCGTCGTGCAGGGCGAGGGCATCGGCCACCAGATCGCGTTCGGTCGGCACGCCGGTGCTGCCGCCGTATCCGCGGTAATGCATCGCGTGGATGGCTGCCTGCGGGTAGACCTGCTCCAGCATCGGCAGGGTCAGGGACACATCCTCGGCATTGCCGCCGAAGTACAGCACCAGATGGTCGGACTCGCGCTGTGTGCCGCTGACCACGATGTCCGCGCCGGGCCGGGAAAAACGCCAGTTGGCTACGTCGCCGCTGCGCGGGGTGGGATGGTAGAGCAGGCTGCGGGCGTTGTAGCCGAGTACGCCACATGCCAGCAGGTAAAGCGTCGAGGCCGCGGTAGCGGCGCCGGCGACGATCCTCGAGGTCCTGTTCATGCTGCTCCATCCCGTGTTGTATGTCGCGATCATCGCCGGTGGCAGGTGGAGGCTGGGTGGGGATGGCACCCGCGCAGAAAAAAGCCGGCCAAGTGGCCGGCTTTGTCGTTCCATGGCGCCGCCTCAGCGGGCCGTTACCCAGATCACTGCGGTGGCGATGATCCAGCACACCGCGATGAACCAGGCCAGGACCATGTTCATGTCGATAAGGCGGCGGCGACGCACGAGATTGGATCCCCATTGCCACCAGCACCGGCAGTACGAACAGCGGCAGTGATTACATCCAGACCGGCATGGTTCGATCCCATGTCGTCCCGTCCGCGTCCGGCCGGCCTTACGCAGCCTCGTAGGCGCCGTAGCTGCGCAGGCGCTCGTAGCGCCTGGCCAGCAACTGCTCGACCGGCAACTGCTGCAGCTCCTCGAGCTCGTTGAGGATCACGGCCTTGAGCCGCTTGCCCATCTGCTGCGGATTGCGGTGGGCGCCACCGGTGGGCTCGCGCACCACCTTGTCGACCAGGCCCAGCGACTTCAGGCGCTTGGCGGTCAGGCCCAGCTGTTCGGCGGCGTCCTTGGCCTTGGCCGCGTCCTTCCACAGGATCGAGGCGCAGCCCTCGGGCGAGATCACCGAGTAGGTGCCGTATTCGAGCATCAGGGTGCGGTCACCCACGCCGATGGCCAGGGCGCCGCCAGAACCGCCTTCGCCGATCACGGTGCAGATCACCGGGATCTTCAGCTCGGCCATTTCCAGCAGGTTGCGGGCGATGGCCTCGGACTGGCCGCGCTCCTCGGCGCCGATGCCGGGGTAGGCGCCGGGGGTGTCGATGAAGGTGATCAGTGGCAGCTTGAAGCGCTCGGCCATCTTCATCAGGCGCAGCGCCTTGCGGTAGCCCTCCGGGCGCGGCATGCCGAAGTTGCGCATCACCTTGGTCTTGGTGTCGCGGCCCTTCTGGTGGCCGATGATCATCACCGGCTGGCCGTTGATGCGGCCCAGACCACCGACGATGGCCTTGTCGTCCGCGTAGGCGCGGTCGCCGGCCAGCTCCTGGAACTCGTCGCACATGATGCGGATGTAATCCAGGGTGTAGGGGCGCTGCGGATGGCGCGCCATCTGCGAGACCTGCCACGGGCTCAGATCGCGGAAGATCTGAGCGGTACGCACGCGCAGCTTGTTGCGCAGGGCGTTGACCTCGGCCTCGACGTTGACCGCCGGGCCGGTGCTGGCATTGCGCAGCTCCTGGATCTTGGCTTCCAGATCGGCAATGGGTTGCTCGAAGTCTAGGTAATTCGGATTCATCGGCAGCCGTCGCGATTAAAGAGGGAAGTGTAGCCGAACGTATCAGAAGACCCCGTACGCGCCCGTCCGGGCCTCAGGTGGCCCAAGGCGCGCCGTGCTTGGCCTTCAGCATGCGTACGGCGGGATCGGCGCGCAGCTCTTCCAGCAGTTGCGGGGTGACCCGCACGCCGTTGCTCCCGCCCAGGTCGAGCATGCCGGCGACGCAGCCCTGCGTCGAGCCGAGCAGCACGTCCAGCCGTACCGGCGTGCGGCCGGGACGGTGGGCGGCGAGGATCGCTTCGATCCGCGGCCACGCGCTGCGCTGGCGCAGGTCCACGCGCAGCGACAGGCGCAGCGCGTAGTCGGCGCAGACCTGTTCGTAGTCCCAGCACTGGCGGATGCGCAGCGCATAGCCGCCGTTGAACTCGTCCTCGCGCAGGCCACCCTTGACGATCAGGATGCGGTCGCGGGTGAGCAGGTGGCCGAACTCGGCCATCGCATCGGAGAACGCGCTGCACTCCACGCGGCCGCGGCCATCCTCCAGCTGCACGAACACCTGGCTGTCGCCCTTGCGGCGCACGCCGACCACCTGGCCGGCAAGGATCACCTGCGCCTCCTGGCGCCAGGCGCGCTTTTCGCCCTCGCGTGCCGGTTGTGCCGGGGTGACCAGCTTGTCCAGCGAACCCAGGTCGGTGCCGACCAGGTCCCTGACGTCGGCGCGGTACGGATCGAACGGATGGCCGGACAGGTAGAAGCCCAGCGTCTCGCGTTCACCGCCCAGCAACTGGCCCAGCGGCCACTCGCGGCTTTCCGGCAGGTCCAGCTGCATCCTGGCGCTGGCCGCATCCGGCGCGCCGAACAGCGAGTTCTGCCCGGCGGCCTTCTCGCGCGCCATCTGCTCAGTGGCCTTGAGCACCTCGGGCAGCTGGAGCATCAGCGAGGCGCGGTTCTTGCCCAGGCCATCGAGCGCGCCGCAGTTGATCATCGCCTCGAGCGTGCGGCGGTTGAGCTTGGCCGACTCGATGCGCGTGCAGAAATCCATCAGGTCGGTGTACGGCCCGTTGCGCAGGCGCTCCTCGACCACCGCTTCGCAGGCGCCCTGGCCCACGCCCTTGATCGCGCCCAGGCCGTACTGGATGGTGTCCGGCGTCGCCGCCTCGAACATGTAGGCCGAATCATTGACCCGCGGCGGCAGCACCTTCAGGCCGAGGTTGCGCACCTCGTCGAGGAAGCCGACCACCTTGTCGGTGTTGTCCATGTCCGAGGACAGCGTCGCGGCCATGAATTCGGCCGGGTAGTGACGCTTGAGCCAGGCGGTCTGGTAGGAGACGAGCGCGTAGGCGGCGGCGTGCGACTTGTTGAAGCCGTAGCCGGCGAACTTCTCCATCAGATCGAAGATCTCGTCGGCCTTGGGGCCGTCGACGCCGCCCTTGGCCGCGCCCTCGCGGAAGATCTCGCGGTGCTTGGCCATTTCGGCCGGCACCTTCTTGCCCATTGCACGGCGCAGCAGGTCGGCGCCGCCCAGCGAGTAGCCGCCGACGATCTGCGCCATCTGCATGACCTGCTCCTGGTACACCATGATGCCGTAGGTGTCCTTCAGGATGGCTTCGGTGCGCGGGTCCGGATAGACGATCTCCTCCTGGCCGTGCTTTCGCGCGTTGAACGAGGGGATCAGGTCCATCGGGCCCGGGCGGTACAGCGACACCAGGGCGATCAGGTCTTCGAAACGGTCCGGGCGCGCGTCCTTCAGCAGGCGGCGCATGCCGGAGGATTCGAACTGGAACACCGCGCCGGTGTTGCCGTTGGCGAAGATGTCCTTGTAGGTGGCCGCGTCGTCGAGCGGGATCGCGGCGATGTCCACCGGCGGGATGCCGGCGCGGGCGTGGCGCTTGTTGATCGCCTTCACTGCCCAGTCGATGATCGTCAGCGTGCGCAGGCCGAGGAAGTCGAACTTCACCAGGCCGACTTCTTCCACGTCGTTCTTGTCGAACTGGGTGACCGGGTTCTTGCCGCGGCCGCCCTCGTCGTGTTCGGCGTACAGCGGGCAGAACTCGCTCAGCGGCTCGGGCCCGATGACCACGCCGCCGGCGTGCTTGCCGGCGTTGCGGGTCAGGTCTTCCAGCTGCAGGGCGAGGTCGATCAGGTCGCGGACGTCGTCCTCGCTCTGGTAGCGGGCGATCAGCTCGGGGCTGGCCATCTCCGAGTCCAGGCCTTCCTTGCCCTTGCCCAGCGCATCCTTCAGGTGGATGCCGAGGATGTTGGGGATGAGCTTGGAAACGCCATCCACCAGGCCATACGGAAAGCCCAGCACGCGGCCGGCATCGCGCACCACCGCCTTTGCGGCCATGGTGCCGTAGGTGATGATCTGGCTGACGCGCTCGCGCCCGTACTTGCGGGCGACGTAGTCGATGACCTCGTCGCGCCGGTCCATGCAGAAGTCGATGTCGAAGTCGGGCATCGACACGCGTTCGGGATTGAGGAACCGCTCGAACAGCAGGTTGTAGGGCAGGGGGTCGAGGTCGGTGATCTTCAGCGCCCACGCCACCAGCGAGCCGGCACCCGAACCACGGCCCGGCCCGATCGGGATGCCCTGGTTCTTGCCCCACTGGATGAAGTCGGCAACGATCAGGAAGTAGCCCGGGAACCCCATCTTGATGATGGTGTCGAGCTCGAATTCCAGCCGCTCGAAGTAATCCTCGCGGGTCTTGCCCGGTGCCAGCGGATTCTTAGCCAGGCGCTCTTCCAGGCCCTCGCGCGACTGCTTCTGGATCCAGGTATCCAGCGTCTCGTCGTCGGGCACCGGATAGTTGGGCAGGAAGTAGGTGCCCAGCCGCATCTCGATGTTGCAGCGCTGGGCCAGCTCGAGCGTGTTGTCGATCGCGTCGGGAATGTCGGCGAACAGTTCGCACATCTGCTCGCCCGACTTCAGATACTGCTCGCGGCTGTACTCGCGCGGGCGCTTCGGGTCATCGAGCACGCGGCCGGTGGAGATGCACACGCGGGCCTCGTGGGCCTCGTAGTCGTCCGGCGACAGGAAGCGCACGTCGTTGCTGGCGACCACCGGCAGGCCGCGCTGGCCGGCGGCCATCAGCGCGAACTGGTTGAAGGCCTCCTCGCCCTCCCGGCCGGTGCGGGTCAGCTCCAGGTGCAGGCCATCGCCGAACACGCGTTGCCAGTCGGCGAGCTGCTGCTCGGCCAGGTCATGGCGACCGTCGCGGGCCAGGCGCCCGGCCAGGCTGTCGCGGCCGGCCAGTGCGAACAGGTTGTGGCAGCTGTCCTTGAGCCATTGCGGATGCACGGCCACGCCGCCCTCGGGGCGGTGACCTTCCATCCAGGCGCGGGTCAGCAGACGCGACAGGCTCAGGTAGCCCTCGCGGTCGCGGCACAGCAGGGTCATCCGCCACGGATCCTGCTCGCCATCGCTGATCACCACGTCGGCGCCGGCGATGGGCTTGATGCCCACGCCTTCGGCGGCCTTGTAGAACTTGACCAGGGCGAACAGGTTGTTGAGGTCGGTCACCGCCAGTGCCGGCAGGCCGAGTTCGACCGAGCGCGAGAGCAGGTTGGCCTGCTTGGCTTTCTTGGGATCAGCCTGATCCGGCTTCGCCGGGACACGGATGGTCGAATCCGCCAGCGAAAACTCGGTGTGGACGTGGAGATGGACGAAGCGGGAAGTGGACATGCCGAACCAGAATGGTGCCCGGGCAGGGTAGCGGTGGCGGCAGGTGCTGCCAAGGCTTGACAGGGCTGCTGGGGAAGGGCCGGGAACGGTTCCGGACCCTGCGGCAGGGGCCCGGCTGGATCAGGCGGTGGCGGCTTCGACCACGTCGATGGGTTCGGCCGCTTCGGCGATTTCGGCGGCCACCGGGGCCAGGCAGGCACCGACCGGGGCAAAGCTGCGGCGGTGGTGCGGGCACGGGCCACGGGTGCGCAGCGCGGCCAGGTGTGCCGGGGTGGCGTATCCCTTGTGCACGTCGAAGCCGTACTCGGGGTGCTGCTGGTGCAACTCCAGCATGAGCCGGTCTCGGGTGACCTTGGCCAGGATCGAGGCGGCCATGATCGAACGGTCCACCGCGTCGCCGCCGACGATGGCCTCGGCCGGGCAGGGCAGGCCCTTGGGAAGCCGGTTGCCGTCGATGCGGGCGAAGTCGGCCACGTGGGACACCGCCTCCACCGCACGGCGCATGCCGAGCATGGTCGCCTGGTAGATGTTGAGCTGGTCGATCTCCTCGACCTGCATCAGCACCACGTGCCAGGCCAGGGCGCGCTCGACGATGCGTTCGTACAGCACCTCGCGGCGGGCCGCGGTGAGCTGCTTGGAGTCGTCCAGGCCGTTGATGCGCGGGCGCGCCGGGTCGAACACCACTGCGGCCACGGCGACCGGACCGGCCAGCGGGCCTCGCCCGGCCTCGTCGACGCCGGCGACCAGGCGCGGGATGTTGATCTGCAGCGCGGCGTCGTCGAACAGGGCCAGCGAGCCGGGACTGGTGGCGGCGGGCTTGCGGCGCGAGGTCATGCCGTTGCACCACTGCGTGGGGTTGCAAGCAGTTCGGCCACCGCATCGGCGGCACGCGCCGAGGCGTCCTGGCACAGCTCGCGGTGCAGGCGGTCGTACTCCGGCTGCAGCGCCTGCACCTGCTGCGGTTGTTCAAACCAGCGCAGCAGGGCGGCCGACAGGTTTTCCGGCGTGCAGTCGTGCTGCATCAGTTCCGGGGCCAGGTCCTTGCCGGCCAGCACGTTGGGCAGGGCGTAGCGGTCGACCTTGAGCAGGCCCAGCGCCTTGACCAGGCGGTAGGTCAGTTCGGCCACGCGGTAGCCGACCACCATCGGCCGCTTGACCAGCATGGTTTCCAGCGTCGCGGTGCCCGAGGCCAGCAGCACCACGTCGGCGGCGACCATGGCGGTGCGCGCCTGGCCGTCGATCAGGTGCGAGTGCGCCACCGGCAGGGCCGAGGCCGACAGTTGTTCAGCAATCACCGCGCGGCAGGCGGCATTGGCTGCCGGTACCACCACATGCAGCCCGGGGATGCGTTCGTGTACCTGCCAGGCGGCTTCGAAGAAGTCATTGCCCAGCCGGGTGACCTCGCCCAGGCGGCTGCCCGGCAGGACCGCCAGCACCTTCGCGCCGGAGGACAGGCCGAGTTCGGCGCGGGCCCGCATGCGGTCGCACTCGCCGGGAATCTCGTCGGCCATCGGGTGGCCGACGAAGCGCGCGTCGATGCCGTGGCGGGCGTAGATCGGCGGCTCCATCGGGAACAGGCACAGCACCAGGTCGGCGCTGGCACCGATCTTCTCGGCGCGCTTCTCGCGCCAAGCCCAGACCGACGGACTGACGTAGTGCACGGTGCGGATGCCGCGCTCCTTGAGCCACTTCTCCACGCCCAGGTTGAAGTCGGGTGCATCGATCCCGATGAACACGTCCGGCTGCCACTCCAGCACGCGCTCGCGGTACTGCCTACGCAGCTTCAGCAGGCGCGGCAGGTGGCGCAGGATCTCGGCCAGGCCCATCACCGACAGCTCGCTGGCGTCGAACCAGGTCTCGCAGCCAGCGTTGCGCATCGCATCGCCACCGATGCCGGCGAACTGGGCATCGGGGAAACGCTCGCGCAGCGCGTTGACCAGGCCGGCACCGAGGCCGTCCCCGGATGCCTCCCCAGCCACCAGGGCGATACGCAGCGGACGACCGCCGCCGTTGCCCGGCACCGGTGCCGGCCCAACGACGCGGACGTCAACGCGAGGATCGACGGCAACAGGCGGGACGCTGGTGTTCATCGCAGCAGCGGACGCTCGGTGCTCTCGATGAACTCGAGCAGGCCGCGCACGTCGTCGCTGGTTTGCGCCTGTTCGGCCAGCTGCTGCTTGGCCTCGGCCAGCGGCAGCCCGGCCACGTAGAGCGTGCGGTAGGCGCGCTTGATCGCCGAGATGCGCTCGGCATCGAAACCGCGGCGCTTGAGGCCTTCGCTGTTGATGCCGCGCGGGCGGCCCAGCGAATCGCTGCCGACCATGGTGAACGGCGGCACATCGCCGTTGGTCAGCGCGCCCATGCCGATGAAGGCGTGGTCGCCGATGCGGCAGAACTGGTGGGCACCACCGAAGCCGCTGATGATCACCCAGTTGCCGACGGTGACGTGGCCGGCCAGCGTGGTGTTGTTGGAGAACACGCAGTTGTTGCCGACGTGGCAGTCGTGGGCGATGTGCACGTAGGCCAGGAACCAGTTGTCATCGCCGACGCGGGTGATGCCGCCGCCGCCACCGGTGCCGCGGTTGATGGTCACGAACTCGCGAACCAGGTTGCGATCGCCAATCACCAGCTCGGTGCGCTCGCCGGCGAACTTCTTGTCCTGCGGCTCGCCACCGATCGCGGCGTGGCCGATGAAGCGGTTGTCGCGACCGATGCGGGTCGGGCCATGGATGCTGCAGTGTGGACCGATCTCGGTGCCGTCGCCGATCTCGACGTCCGGCCCGATCAGGGTGAAGGCGCCGACGCGCACGTTGGCGCCGAGCTTGGCGCTCGGGTCGATGACCGCGGTGGGGTGGATCAGTGGGGTGTTGTCACTCATCTCGGATCCCTTACTCGCGGGTGCCCGCGCACAGCACTTCGGCGTGGGCCACGACCTCGCCGGCAACCTTGGCCTCGCCGTAGTACACGGCCATGTTGCGGATCACGCGCTTGACCTGCACGTGCAGCTCGAGCACGTCGCCCGGCACCACCTGCCTGATGAAGCGCACGTTGTCGACCTTGACCAGGTAGAACAGCTTGGACTGCGCATCGCGCCCCAGTGAAAGCTGGGTCAGCACGCCGCCGGCCTGGGCCAGCGCCTCGATGATGAGCACGCCCGGCATGATCGGCTGCCCCGGGAAGTGGCCCTGGAAGAACGGCTCGTTGAAGGTCACGTTCTTGTGCGCAACGATGCGCTTGGCCTCGACGTCCAGCTCCACCACCTTGTCCACCAGCAGGAACGGATAGCGGTGGGGAATCAGGGTCTGGATGGTGACGACGTCGATCGGCAACTGCGGTGCGTTCATTCCTTCTCCTTGCTCACAGACAGGATTCGCCGTGCCAGGCTGTCCAGCTGCTTGAAGCGCGCGGCGTTCTTGCGCCACGTGCGGTTGTCGGTCAGGGGGGTGCCGGAGGAATACTCGCCCGGCTCGTGGATGGAGTTGCGGACCACCGAACGGCCGGTGACCACGACCTTGTCGCAGATCTCGAGGTGGCCGACGACGCCGACGGCGCCGCCCAGCAGACAGTAGCGGCCGATCTTGGCACTGCCGGCGATGCCGGTGCTGCCGGCGATCGCGGTGTGGGCGCCGATCTGCACGTTGTGCGCGATCTGCACCAGGTTGTCCACGCGCACGTCCTCGTCGAGCACGGTGTCTTCCAGTGCGCCGCGGTCGATACAGGTGTTGGCGCCGATCTCGCAGTCATCGCCGATGCGCACGCCGCCCAGCTGCGGCACCTTGATCCACTTGCCGGCGTCCATCGCCAGGCCGAACCCGTCGGCGCCTAGCACCGCGCCCGGGTGGATGCGCACGCGCTTGCCGAGCCGGACCCGGGTGACCAGGGTGACCCGGGCGATCAGCTCGCAGCCGGTGTCCAGCGCGCAGTCCTCGCCGATCACGCTGCCACTGCCGACGATGCAGTTCTCGCCGACCACGCTGCGCGCGCCGATGGTGACGAACGGGCCGATGTGGGCGCTGGCGGCCACGCTGGCGCTCGGATCGATCACCGCGCTGGGATGGATGCCCGGCTCGCGCAGCGGCATGCTGTCGAACAGCGCGGCGATCCTGGCGAAGCTGGTGTACGGGTCCCGGGCGACCAGGGCCGTGCCCGGCGCAGCGTCGGCATCGTCGGCGCGCAGCACCACGATCGAGGCGCGGCTGGCTTCCAGTTGCGGGCGGTAGCGCGGGTTGGCCAGGAAGGTGAGCTGCCCGGCGCCGGCGTTGGCCAGGGTGGCGACACCATGGATGGCAGTGCTGCCATCGCCATGGACGGTCAGGCCGAACTGGTCGGCGAGCTGTTGAGCGGTATAGGAGGGAGTATTCACGCCGCCAAGTTTAGCCGCTCCGGCAAAGGCGGACATGCGGCACCGGATGTAGGAAGGCGGATACGACAGGGCCCGGTTGCCCGGGCCCTGTCACGTTGCGATGGCGGTCGCCGGTCAGAACTGCCCGCCGAAGGTGAACTGCAGGCGTTCGATCTCGTCGCCTTCCTGCTTGCGCAGCGGGATGGCGTAGCTGATCGAGATCGGGCCGACCGGGGCGCGCCACAGCAGGGCCACGCCGGCCGAGGCACGCAGCTCCTTGGCCTTGAAGTTGTCCGTGCCGTTGTACACGTTGCCGACGTCGAGGAAGGCCGACACGCGTGCAGAGGGGCTGTCGAACAGCTTCGGGAAGTAGGCCTCGATCGAACCGACGGTCTTGAGCGAGCCACCCAGCGGCTGGCCGTTGTAGTAGCCGGCAATGGGCTCCGAACGCGGGCCCAGGGTGTTGTCCTCGAAGCCGCGCACCGAGTTGGTGCCGCCGGCATAGAAGTGCTCGTAGAACGGCAGGCCGGAAGCCCTCACCTGGCGGTGGTTGGCGGTCGGGTTGGTGGCGCAGTCCACGACCTGGGTGGTGGCACTGGTGGTGTCGGTTGCCGGGATCTCGTTCCAGCAGATGTCACGCACCTTGTCATCGCCGTACGAGTCGCCGTAGCCCAGCTCCAGGCGGGTGTTGATCACCAGCGCCGGAATGATCGGCCAGTACTTGGAGATCTGGTAGTTGAGCTTGTAGTACTCGGCGGTCGAGCCCGGCAGGGTGGTTTCCAGGCCCACGCGCTGGTAGGTGCCGCGGGTCGGCATGAAGTAGTCGTTGCGGGTATCGCGTGCCCAGCCCAGCTCGGTGCGCCAGGCGTGGAAGGTGCGCGTGCCCATCGCGTCGATGTAGTCGATGATCGACTGCGGCGTGCTGCCCTGGTAGGTGGTGATCTGGTTGCTGTCGATGCCGAACATCAGCGAGACGGTGTCGTTCTCGGTGATCGGCACGCCGAAGACCATCTGCGCGGCACCGTTGGTGCTGTTGTACTGCGCGGTGTTGAAGTCGGAGTAGTCCAGCTCGCGCCAGGACAGGTTGTAGCCCAGCGACACGCCCTCGTCGGTGAAGTACGGGTTCATGTAGGAGAAGCCGTACCGCTGCATGTAGCTGCTGCGCGAGGCCTCGACCGACACGCGGTTGCCGCCGCCCAGGAAGTTGTTCTGCGACAGCTGCACCGAGGTGGTCATGCCATAGGACTGCGAATAGCCCAGGCCGAACACGAAGCTGCCCGAAGTGGTTTCCTTGACGTTGTAGACGACGTCGACCAGGTCGTTGCTGCCGGTCACGGCCGGGGTCTCGACCTCGACGGTCTCGAAGTAGCCCAGGCGCTGCAGGCGGATCTTGGAACGGTCGATCGCGGCCTGCGAGTACCAGCTGTTCTCGAACTGGCGCATCTCACGGCGCAAAACCTCGTCGGAGGTGCGCGTGTTGCCCTTGAACACGATCCGGCGCACCGATACACGCGGGCCGGGGACGACCTGCATGTTGATGGCCACCGTGCGGTCGGCACGGTTGGTGGTCGGGATCGGGTTCACCTTGGCGAAGGCATAACCGATGTTGGACAGCGTGTTGGTGATGGCGTCGGCGCTGAATTCGAGCAGGGCGCGCGAGAACGTATCGCCTTCCTTCTGGAACACCATCTTCTCGACATCTTCCTGCGGGAGGATGGTGTCGCCGGTCACCTTGATCTCGGAGATCTTGTACTGCTCACCCTCGGTCACGCCGGCGGTGATGAACATGTCGCGCTTGTCGGGGCTGATCGAGACCTGGGTGGAATCGATGCTGAAGTCGACATAGCCGCGGTCCAGGTACCAGGAGTTGAGCTTCTCCAGGTCGCCGGACAGCTTTTCCTTGGAGTACTGGTCATCGCGGCGGTACCACGAGGCCCAGTTGTGCTCCCGCGATTCCCAGGTGTCCAGGATCGCTTCGGACGGGAAGGTCTCGGTGCCCACCAGGTTGATATGACGGATCTTGGCGGCCTTGCCTTCCTTGATCGCGATGGCGATGTCCACGCGGTTGCGGTCCAGCGGGCTCACCGTCGGGGTGATCTCGACCGTGTACTTGCCGCGGTCGTTGTACTGGCGGCGCAGTTCCTGGGTCACGCGGTCCAGGCTCAGGCGGTCGAAGGTGCCACCCTCGCTCAGGCCGATGTCCGACAGGCCCTTGAGCAGCTGCTCGGACTTGATGTCCTTGTTGCCGGTGACGGTCAGCTTGTTGATCGAGGGGCGTTCCTTGACCGTGACGACCAGGATGTCGCCCTGGCGGTCCAGCTGCACGTCCTCGAAGAAGCCGGTCTTGTAGAGCGCGCGGATGGTGTCGCCGACCTTGGTGTCGTCGATGGTTTCGCCGCGCTCGACCGGCAGGTAGGTGAATACCGTGCCGGAGGAAATGCGCTGCAGGCCGTCGACGCGGATGTCGCTGACGGTGAACGGCTCGGCCGCCTGCGCCAGGGCAGGAACGGCCAGGCTCGCAGCGAGGGCAAGGGCTAGCAGGCGGCGATTGGGAAGTCGCGTCATGTCACGTCCGGTTGGATTCGATTTCGGTGGTGCGGTAGATGCCGGCTTATGACGGCGACAGCATGTAAAAGTTCATCGCGGGAACAGGCCAAGTAAGTCGTTGTAGAACGCCAACCCCATCAGCCCGGCCAGCAACGCCAGGCCGATGTACTGGCCGGCGGCGACGGCGCGCTCGCTCAGCGGGCTGCCCTTGACCAACTCGATAAGGTAATACAGCAAGTGTCCGCCGTCCAAGATCGGGATCGGCAGCAGGTTGATGATGCACAGGCTCAGCGACAGCAGGGCCAGGAAATACAGGAACCAGTCCGCGCCGCGCTGGGCCGAGGCGTTGGCGACGCGGGCGATGGTGACCGGCCCGGAAATGTTCTGTACCGAGGCATTGCCGGTGAGCATGCGTCGCATCATGCCCAGCGAATCGCTGGCCATGCGCGCGGTTTCCTGGATCGCCACCGGCACCGCGGCCAACGGGCCGTACTGGCGGCGGGCATCGTAGGCCGGGGCCTGTCCGCGCTCGAACTCAATGCCCAGCACCCAGCGCTGCGGGTGTTCAGGGTCGGGATTGGCCTTCGGCGCGAACTCCAGGGCCAGCCGCTCGCCTCCGCGCTCGACCTCGATCATGCCCGGGCCACCCCGGTCGCCCAGCCGCTGGACCTCGGCCGCCACCTGGTCGGCGCCATCCACACGCTGGCCATCGACGGCGAGGATGCGGTCGCCCGGCTGCAGCAGGTCCTCGGCCGCACTGCCCGGGGTGACCTTGCCGACCAACGCCGGCTGGATCCAGAAATCCCAGCGCAGACCAGCCAGCACCGGCACCTGGCGTTCGTCGAAACCGGGCTCCAGCTGCGACAGCGGCAGGGTGCGGGTTGCGGTGTTGTCGTTGGCATCGCGCACTTCCACGCGCGCGTCCTGCCGGTCCATCGCCGCGGTGGTCAGCGCCATGCTGGCGTCGGCCCAAGTGAATACCTGCCGGCCATCCACCGACAGCAGGCGGTCGCCATGGGCGAAGCCTGCGGAGGCGGCCAGCCCCGTGGCACGGCCCACGGTGGCCGAATAATCCTGCTTGCCGATCACGAACACGGCCCACAGCAGGGCCAGGCACAGCACCAGGTTGGCGATCGGGCCGGCGGCGACGATGGCGATGCGCTGCCACACGCCCTTGTGGTTGAAGGCCTTGCCGCGCTCGGCCGGATGCACCGTGCCCTCCCGCTCGTCGAGCATCTTGACGTAGCCGCCCAGCGGGATGGCGGCGATGGCGAACTCGGTACCCTCGCGGTTGCGCCGTGACCACAGCGGCTTGCCGAAGCCGATCGAGAAGCGCAGTACCTTGACCCCGCAGCGTCGTGCTACCCAGTAGTGGCCGAACTCATGGAACGTCACCAGCACGCCAAGGCTGACGATCATCCACCAGACGGAACCAATGAAGTCACCCATGTGCGCGGCTCGGTTGGGGTTCGGGGTCAGGCATTGGGCAGTCGGGCGATGGCGTCTTCGGTGATCCGGCGGGCCTGCGCGTCGGCGGCCAGCAGGGTTTCCAGTGTATCGGCACGTGCGCAGGGCAGGGTGGAGAGGGCATGGTCGACCAGCGCGGGGATCGACAGGAAACCGATGCGGCCCTGAAGAAACGATGAAACCGCCACTTCGTTGGCCGCGTTCAGCACCGCCGGAGCGGTGCCGCCGGCCTCCATGGCGCGCCAGGCCATGCGCAGGCAGGGGAAGGCATCGAGGTCGGGGGCTTCGAAATCCAGCCGGCCCTGGGTGAGCAGGTCCAGCCCGGACACGCCCGATTCAATGCGCCGTGGCCAGCCCAGGCCCACGGCCAGGGTGGTGCGCATGTCCGGCAGGCCCAGCTGGGCCAGGGTCGAGCCGTCGATGAACTCGACCAGCGAGTGCACCAGGCTCTGCGGATGCACCAGCACGTCGATGCGCTCGCCGGGCACGTTGAACAGGTGGTGCGCCTCGATGACCTCGAGCCCCTTGTTCATCAGGGTGGCCGAGTCGACCGAGATCTTCGGCCCCATCGACCACTTCGGGTGGGCCACGGCCTGGGCCGGGGTGACGGCCTCGAGCTCGGCGCGGCTGCGGCCCCGGAACGGCCCGCCCGAGGCGGTGAGGATGATCCGGCGCACCCCAGCGCCCTCACTCGCATCGCGCGAGCGCAGGCACTGGAAGATCGCGTTGTGCTCGCTGTCGATCGGGATGATCTCGCTGCCGGCACGGGCAGCCTCGCGGGTCAGCAGCTCACCGGCCAGCACCAGTGATTCCTTGTTGGCCAGCAGCAGGCGCTTGCCGGCACGGGCAGCGGCCAGGGTCGAGGACAGGCCCGCGGCACCGACGATGGCGGCGACCACGGTGTCGCAGTCATCGCTCGCAGCCAGTGCGTCGATGGCCTCGGCCCCGGCGTGGGCCCCGGTAGGCAGTCCGGCATCGCGCAGGCCGTCACGCAGGGCGGGGTAGAGAGCCGGGTCAGCAATCGCCGCGTGGCGCGGGCGGTGGCGGACGCACAGCTTGAGCAGGCCGTCGACGTCGCGGCCGGCGGCCAGGATGCTGGCCTGCATCTGCCCGGGATGGCGGGCGATCACGTCCAGCGCCGAGGCGCCGATGGAGCCGGTGGCGCCGAGTACCGCGACCTGGCGCGGAGAGTTCACTGCAGCCATGGTCAGAAGCCGAAGATTTCCTTGCCCAGGGCGAACACCGGCAGGGCGGCGAGTACGCCGTCGATGCGGTCAAGCACGCCACCGTGGCCGGGAATGATGGTGCCCGAGTCCTTGGCGCCGGCATGGCGCTTGAGCATGCTCTCGAACAGGTCGCCAACGACCGAGGCCAGCACCGTTACCGCGGCGACGATCACCAGCCCGCCGATCTGCACAGGCTGCACGCCGGCGATCCAGCCGAAGGCCAGTGCCGCCAGCAGGCCGGCAACGAGACCGCCCACCAGACCCTCGATGGTCTTGTTGGGGCTCACGCGCGGGGCAAGCTTGTGCTTGCCGAATCGGCGGCCGGCGAAATAGGCGCCCGAATCAGCGGCCCAGACAATCGTCAGCGCGGTCAGCAGCCAGCGGTTGCCGTGGTTCTCGCCAGCGTGGACCAGCACCATCGCCGTCCAGGCCGGAACCAGTGCGAGGGTGGCGGCAGCCAGTTTGAGCACCTTGGCCGGGCTGTCGGGGTCGGCCCCGAAATTGAAGAAGCGCAGCCACAGCAGGAACAGCAGCCAGGCGCCCACGCCGACCAGGGTGGTCAGCTGGAACAGCACCAGGCTGCCGGCAGAGGCCCAGACCAGCAGCACCATCAGTGCCAGGTTCAGCGCCAGCAGGATGGTGCGGGGCAGGCCG
Source organism: Stenotrophomonas sp. Marseille-Q4652 (assembly GCF_916618915.1). NCBI lineage: Bacteria > Pseudomonadati > Pseudomonadota > Gammaproteobacteria > Lysobacterales > Lysobacteraceae > Stenotrophomonas > Stenotrophomonas sp. Marseille-Q4652. Next base: position 1,556,469 of record NZ_CAKAKE010000001.1, on the reverse strand, counting down.
TCGACATCGGCCAGGCGCAGCCATTCCCACAGTCCGACCAGAAGGACCAGCGCAGCCAGGACGGCCAACCACTGCGTGGGCAACAGGAGGATGGCGCAGATGGCCGCCGGGGCCATGATCAGCGCGGCAATGACTCGGGTCTGGGTCATGGGGATCGGGTCTCGGCCGCCGCGGCGGCGATCTGGGCGCTGGTCAGGCCGAAGCGGCGCTCGCGTCGGGCGTAATCATCCAGGGCCTGCTGCAGCACCCCGGCGGTGAAGTCCGGCCACAGGATGTCGGTGAACCACAGCTCGGTGTAGGCGAGCTGCCACAGCAGGAAATTGCTGATGCGGATATCGCCACCGGTACGGATGAACAGGTCCGGCGGCGGCAGGTCGGACAGTGCCACGCGCTGGCCGATCATCGCTTCGTCGATGTCCTCCGGCCGCAGGCGGCCGGCGGCGACCTCGCGGGCCAGTTCGCGGGTGGCATGGACGATGTCCAGGCGACCACCGTAGCTGGCGGCGATGCTCAGGGTCATGGCGGTGTTGCCGGCAGTGCGCTGTTCGGCCAGCTGCATGCGGCTGACGATGCCGGCCGAGAACCGCTCGCGCTCGCCGATGAAACGCACGCGCACGCCGCGCCGGTGCAGCTCGTCGACCTCGCGGTCGAGCGCGTTGAGGAACAGCTTCATCAGCCCCTCGACTTCCTCGGCCGGCCGGCCCCAGTTCTCGCTGGAGAAGGCAAACAGGGTGAGCGAGGCGATGCCGCGCTCCAGGCAGAAGTCGATGGTGCGGTTGACCGCACGCGCCCCGGCACGGTGGCCGATCAGGCGCGGGCGGCGACGTTGCTGCGCCCAGCGGCCATTGCCATCCATGATGATGGCAAGGTGCCGCGGCAGCGACGGGGCAGGACCCTGGGTCATTGCCGGCATCGGCTCAGACCGCCATCAGTTCCTGTTCTTTCTGCTTGACGACGTCGTCGACATCCTTGATCGCCTTGTCGGTGATCTTCTGGATATCGTCCTCGCCGCGCTTCTTGTCGTCCTCGCTGATGGACTTGTCCTTCAGCAGCCTGCCGATTTCCTTGTTGGCGTCCTGGCGGATGTTGCGCACGGCGATCTTGGCACCTTCGCCTTCCTTCTGCACCTGCTTGACCAGCTCCTTGCGGCGCTCTTCGGTCGGCGGCGGGAGGTTGATGCGGATGGTGGTGCCCAGGGTGTTCGGGGTCAGCTCGGCGTTGTACAGGCCCTTCTCGATCTCCTTGACCATGCCCTTGTCAAACGGGGTCACGAGCAGCGAGTGCGCGTCAGCGTTGGACACCGAGGCGACCTGGTTGAGGGGCGTGCTGGGGTTGCCGTAGGCGTTGACGGTCACGCGGTCCAGCAGTGCCGGCGAGGCGCGGCCGGTGCGGATCGAGGTGAGGGTCTGGCGCAGAGCGTCGATGCTCTTGGCCATGCGCGCCTGCGCATCTTGCTTGATGTCGTTGATCATCGCCGTAAATCCTGGGTGCTACTGGGAATCGGTCGATTATAGGCGAAGACGTGCATCGGCCGGACTCCCGGCCGGCGCATTCGCGGGCGGCGGTCAGGCGCCGGTACGGCCCTGGACCAAGGTGCCGATGTGCTCGCCGTGGAGGATCTTCAGCAGCTCGCCGGGCTGGCTCATGTCGAACACGCGCAGCGGCAGGTTGCTGTCGCGGGCCAGGGCGAAGGCGGCGGTGTCCATCACTTCCAGGCCGCGGTTGATCACTTCGTCATAGGTGAGCGAGTCAAAGCGCACCGCGTCGGCGTACTTGTTCGGGTCCTTGTCGTAGATGCCGTCGACCTTGGTTGCCTTGAGCAGGAGGTCGGCACCGATCTCGATCGCGCGCAGGGCGGCACCGGAATCGGTGGTGAAGAACGGGTTGCCGGTGCCGGCGGCGAAGATCACCAGGCGGCCCTTCTCCAGGTGGCGGATCGCGCGGCGGCGGATGTAGTCCTCGCACACGTCGTTGATCTTGATCGCGCTCATCACCCGGGCCTTGCCGCCGAGCTTCTCCAGCGCGTCCTGCATGGCCAGCGCGTTGATCACCGTGGCCAGCATGCCCATGTGGTCACCGGTCACCCGGTCCATGCCGCCTGCCGCCAGGCCGGCGCCACGGAAGATGTTGCCGCCACCGACGACCAGCGCGATCTCGGCGCCTGCCTGCTGCGCCTCCATCACTTCGGCGGCCAGGCGGTGGATGACCTTGGGGTCGATGCCGTAGTCCTCGTCTCCCATCAGCGCCTCCCCGGAAAGTTTCAGAAGGATGCGGCGGTGGGTGAGTTTGGACATGTTGGCCTCTGGGTACGGGAAACGCGGGGAATTCTAGCTGAAGGGGCGTCCCCTCGCCGCGGTGTTTTGCTGCAATGCAGCGACCCCGGCAATCGTTCCGGGGGTCCCGTTCAGCTAACTGCCGGGGCTGGGGATGCCTCGCGCTGCGGGCCGCGCGCAATGACGCGGTTGCGTCCCTGGTTCTTGGAGCGGTACACCACGTCGTCGGCGGCCTTGAGCAGTTCCTGCATGTCGGCAAAGCGCTCGTAGCCGCCATGGGTGGCCACGCCGGCGGAGAAGGTGACGAACAGCGTGCCGTCCTGCAGCGTGTGCATGGGCGTGGCGGCGAGCGTGGCGAGCAGCCGGCGCATCACGTCGAGCGCGACATCCTCGGGCGTGCCGGGCATCAGCACGATGAACTCCTCGCCTCCGAAACGGGCCACGGTGTCGCCCTCGCGCAGCGTCTGCTGCAGCTTCCCGGCGAATGCGCGCAGGACCTCGTCGCCGACCAGGTGGCCGTACATGTCGTTGATCTTCTTGAAGTCGTCCAGGTCGATGAAGGCCAGCGACAGCGGCGTATCGTCACGGCTGGCGCGGGCGAATTCGTGGTCCAGCACCACCTCGAGCTGGCGGCGGTTGAGCACGCCGGTCAGCGCATCGCGATGGGCCAGTTCGGCCATGCGGCTGGCGCGCTGTTCCAACTCCAGGGCGCGCTGCTGGCTGAGCATCAGGTCCTGCTGCTCGCGCAGGGTGCGCAGCATTGCCAGTTCGCGTGCATGTTCGATCAGGTTGGCGACCCGGGCCGGGGTCAGCATCGGTACCTCGAACAGCGAGCTGATGTCCGGCAGCAGCTCATCGATCTGGGCGATGACCTCGTCAAAGCGCGGGCAGGCCAGGTGCAGCTGCGCATCGGTCTGGCGCAGGGCGGTTTCGCGCGCGGCATCGGCATCGTCGGCGAACCAGATATCGCTGAGCCAGCGCGACAGCGCCACGCAGGCCTGGAAGGTGTCGGCCGGTGTTTCCGTGGATTCGCTGGCGGCGATCGCGTCCACCAAGTACTGCGGCAGGTTCCACTCCGATGCCACGGCGGCGCCGGCATCGGCGTGGGTGAAGCCCAGCTGCTCGCGTTCGAGCCGGACCAGGGCCGCGTTGGAGTCTGCCTGTGCCAGCAACTGCGGATAGCGTTCGGACTCGACCTGGAGCAGGGCGAGGATGCCGATGTCCTGCAGCAGGCCGGCCAGCATCAGCTCCTCGGTACGGCGCACGCCGCAGGCCTGGCCCAGTTGGCGTGCGGCCAGCGCGTTGAGCACGCTGCGCCGCCACAGCTGTCCGGCCATGCCGTTGCCGCCGCGCGGGTCCTGCTGCTGCAGGCACTGGCTGATGGACAGGCCCAGTGCCAGCTGCAGGGTGGCATTGAGGCCGAGCATGGGCAGCGCCTGGCCGAGGTTGTTGATCCGGCGGCGACTGGCGTACAGCGGGGAATTGGCAATGCGCAGCATGCGCGCGCTCAGTGCCATGTCCAGGGCGATGACCTCGGCGGCGCTGGCCAGGTCAGCTTCAGGATCCTGCGCAAGCTCGATCACCCGCATCGCGATGCCGGGCGGGGAGGGCAGGTTGCGGCACTGGGCCAGGGCGTCGATCAGCTCGGGAGACATGTGCGGTCGGCGGGTGCGTTCAGCCAAGAATACATCGGGGGCGCGACATGGAATCCATGTCGCGGCCTGCAGGAGGAGGATAAAAAAGAAGCCGCGGTTGCCCGCGGCTTCCTTCAATCACCGATGGCGACAGGTCAGACCTGCATCGCCTTGGCGACTTCGGCCAGGTAGTCTTCCTGGACCTTCTCGATGCCTTCGCCCACGACCAGGCGGGTGAAGCCGACCACGTCGGCGCCGGCAGCCTTGACCACGGCTTCCACGGCGCGGCCGTCGGTGTCCAGCACATAGGACTGGCCGTACAGGGTCACGTCGTTGACGATCTTGGCGGTCTTGCCGGCCATGATCTTTTCCAGGATTTCGGCCGGCTTGGACTTGTCCTTCTCGGACATCTTGGCCAGTTCGATTTCCTTTTCCTTGGCCACGAACTCGGCCGGCACGTCGGCAGCCTTGTTGTACGGCGGGTTCATCGCGGCGATGTGCATGGCCAGGCCATTGGCCAGCTCGATGCTGCCACCGGCCAGGTCGACCAGCACGCCGATCTTGCCGTTGCTGTGGACGTAGGTACCGACGGTGTTGCTGCCTTCGACCTTGACCAGGCGACGGATCTGGATGTTCTCACCCAGCTTCTGGATCGCGGCGGTACGGGCTTCCTCGACGGTGCCTTCGGTGCCGAAAGCGGCAGCCTTCAGGGCTTCCACGTCAGCGGCGCCGGAGGCCAGGGCGGCCTTGGCAACGGTGTCGACGAAGGTCTTGAAGTTGACGTCGTTGGCAACGAAGTCGGTTTCCGAGTTGACTTCGACCAGCACGGCCTTGCCACCTTCGGAAGCCACGCCAACGCGGCCTTCGGCGGTGACGCGGTCGGCCTTCTTGTCGGCCTTGGCGGCGCCGGACTTGCGCAGGGCTTCAGCCGCTGCGTCGATGTCGCCGTTGGTTTCCGACAGAGCCTTCTTGCACTCCATCATGCCGGCGCCGGTGCGCTCGCGCAGTTCCTTGACCAGGGAGGCGGTGATTTCAGCCATTGGAATTACCTCGCATATAGAAAGGGGTAGGCCGGCAATGGTTGCCGGCCCTTGTTACGTGGCCCTGTCAGTGGCGCGTGCCGGAGGGGCAGCGCGGCAGGGGAGCGGGTGCGGCTGGCGTACCCGCATGCCAGATCAGGCTTCGTCGCCCTTCTTGGCGGCCTTCTTGGCCGGAGCGCGGCGGGCCGGCTTGGCTTCTTCACCGGCTTCGGCGTCAGCAAAGTCTTCCTCGCGCACCGAAGCAGCGTTCGGGGCAGCAGCCTTGCCTTCCAGCACGGCGTCGGCGGCGGCACGGGCGTACAGCTGCACGGCGCGGATGGCGTCGTCGTTGCCCGGGATCGCGTAGTCGACCAGCTCCGGGTTGTAGTTGGTATCAACCACGGCGATCACCGGGATGCCGAGCTTCTTGGCTTCCTTGATGGCGATGTCTTCGTGGCCGATGTCGATGACGAAGATGGCGTCCGGCAGGCGGCTCATTTCCTTGATGCCACCCAGCGAGGCTTCCAGCTTGTCGCGCTCGCGGCGCAGACCCAGCACTTCGTGCTTGACCAGCTTGTCGAAGGTGCCGTCGGTTTCACCGGCTTCCAGCTCCTTCAGGCGCGAAACGGACTGCTTCACGGTGCGGAAGTTGGTCAGGGTGCCGCCCAGCCAACGCTGGTTCATGTACGGCATGCCGCAACGCTCGGCTTCTTCCTTGATCGCTTCACGGGCCGAACGCTTGGTGCCCAGGAACAGGATGGTGCCGCGCTTCTGCGCAACGCTGGAAATGAAGTTCATCGCGTCGTTGAACAGCGGAACGGTCTTTTCCAGGTTGATGATGTGGATCTTGCCGCGGGCGCCGAAGATGTACTGGCCCATCTTGGGGTTCCAGTAACGGGTCTGGTGGCCGAAGTGGACGCCGGCTTCCAGCATCTGACGCATGGTGACCTGGGGCATTGCAAAACTCCTGATGGGGAACCGGCCGCCGGAGAAGTGGTGGCGGTGCGCGAAGGGCGCTGGTTCCGGGGTTGGGCTTCCCTGACGCCTCCGTGGCCGAACCCCGCAAGGGGCACCCCGGCACGGATGGGGGGCGAAAGGTGTGGATTCACCGGTGACGTCCGGCGTTGACGGTTGCCTTGGCCCGGATGGGCTGCAGCTAGCCGCGGGATTGTACGCCCGGCCGGCGGGCCGGCGCAAATCGACGGATCGGTGGGAGGGGGAACGGGCGCGTTCAGGCTCGCCCGGATGGGTGATAATGGCACCCATGAGCGTGAATCTTAAAACCCCGGAAGAAATCGAGAAGATGCGCATTGCCGGCCGTCTGGCGGCCGAGGTGCTCGACATCGTTGCCCCCCACGTCAAGCCCGGTGTCACCACCGAAGAGCTGGACCGCATCTGCTACGAGCACATCACCAAGGTGCAGGGTGCGATTCCGGCCAACGTCGGTTACCGCGGGTTCCCCAAGACCGTGTGTACCTCGGTCAACAACGTCATCTGCCACGGCATCCCCAGCGAGGCCAAGGTCCTGAAGGACGGCGACATCGTCAACATCGACGTCACCGTGATCAAGGACGGCTGGCACGGCGACACCAGCCGCATGTACTACGTCGGCACCCCGTCGGTGATGGCCAGGCGCCTGGTCGAGACCACCTACGAGGCCATGTGGCGCGGCATCCGCGCGGTCAAGCCGGGCGCCACCCTGGGCGACGTTGGCCATGCGATCCAGGAATACGCCGAGTCCGAGCGTTTCTCGGTGGTGCGCGAGTACTGCGGCCACGGCATCGGCAAGGTCTACCACGACGAGCCGCAGGTGCTGCATTACGGTCGTCCGGGGCAGGGCCTGGTGCTCAAGCCGGGCATGACCTTCACCATCGAGCCGATGATCAACGAAGGCACCCGCTATACCAAGGTGCTGCCCGATGGCTGGACCGTGGTCACCAAGGACCGCAAGCTCTCGGCACAGTGGGAGCACATGATTGCCGTCACCGAGGACGGCGTGGACGTGCTGACCCTGTCGCCTGGCGCGACGATCCCGGGGCAATGAGCATGCTGCCGGCGAGCCCGATTGCGGACACGCCGGCCGGCCCCTCCGGCGACGGTGAATGGGCTGCGGCCGCACGCGAGCAGCTGGCCCAGGCCGATGCGCGCCTGCACCGCCGCTTCGACCAGGGCGACAACATCGAGCGCCTGCTGGCACTGCGCGCGCGTGCCGCCGACCAGCTGATCCGCCAGGCGTGGCAGCGCTGCCTGGGCGAGGATGCCTGTGGCCTGGCCCTGTTCGCAGTGGGCGGCTATGGCCGTGGCGAGCTGTTCCCGCGCTCGGATATCGACCTGCTGGTGCTGGCCGATGAGGCGACGCAGTGCCGCTGCGAGGAATCGCTGGCGCGCCTGTTCGCGCTGCTGTGGGATGCTGGCCTGCCGGCCAGCCACGCCGTGCGCTCGCCTGGCCAGTGCACCGAGGCCGCTGCCGACCAGAGCGTGTTCACCGCGCTGATGGAGGCGCGCCCGCTATGCGCGGACGACGCCGCGCAGAAGGCGCTGCAGCTGGCCATCTCGCCGGCACGGGTGTGGCCGGCGCGCGAGTTCTTCCTGGCCAAGCGCGAGGAGCTGCAGGCCCGCCACCAGCGCTTTGGCGATACGGCCGACAACCTGGAGCCGGACCTGAAGGACGGCCCCGGTGGCCTGCGTGACCTCAACACCCTGGGCTGGATGGCGCTGCGCGCGTTTGGCGTGCGCGACCTCGAGGCGCTCGTCGGCCTGGGCCATCTCGGCCTGGACGAAGCGGCGGCACTGGGGCGCGAGCGTCGCCAGCTGGCGCGGCTGCGCTTTGGCCTGCACCTGGTCGCCGGCCGGCCGGAAGAACGCCTGCGCTTTGATTACCAGAAGGCCCTGGCCCAGCGTCTGGGCTTCGAGGACTGCGGCGAGAGTCTGGCCGTCGAGAAGATGATGCAGGGCTTCTACCGGAGCGCCGCGGTGGTGCGCCGGATCAGCGACCGCCTGCTGCAGCGCTTCGAGGAGCAGTTCGACGGCGAGGTCCAGCCGCAGCCGCTGGGCGGTGGCTTCTCGCTGCGCCGCGGCTACCTGGCCGCCGACGATGCGGACTGGCCGCATGGTGACATGGCGCGGCTGTTCGAGCTGTTCGCGATGTGGGCGGCGACCCCGCAGGTGCGCGGGCTGCATTCGCTGACCGCACGCGCGGTGGCCGAGATGCTCGACGAGATCCCGGCCTATACCGAGGTCGAGCCGGCCGTGCGCGAGCGCTTCATGGCGCTGATGCGCGCGCCCGGTGGCATCGACACGCTGGCGCGGATGGCGCGCCTGGGCGTGCTCGGGCAGTGGATCCCGGCCTTCGCCCAGGTATCCGGGCGCATGCAGTTCGACCTGTTCCATGTCTATACCGTCGACCAGCACACGCTGATGGTCCTGCGCAACATCGCCACCTTTGCCAGTGGCAGGGCCGACGAACGCTTTTCCATCGCCCACGAAGTGTGGCCGCGCCTGCGCAAGCCCGAACTGCTGCTGCTGGCCGGCCTGTTCCATGACATCGCCAAGGGCCGTGGCGGCGACCATTCCGAACTCGGTGCGGTCGACGCGCGCCAGTTCTGCCAGGCCCACGGCCTGAGCGTTGCGGACACCGACCTGGTCAGCTGGCTGGTCGAGCAGCACCTGCGCATGTCAGTCACCGCGCAGAAGCAGGACATCAGCGACCCGGACGTGATCCACGCCTTCGCCACCCTGGTCGGCAGCCGCGAACGCCTGGACTACCTGTACCTGCTGACCTGCGCCGATATCGCCGGCACCAGCCCCAAGCTGTGGAACGCGTGGAAGGACCGGCTGCTGGCCGACCTGTACTTCGCCACCCGGCGCGCACTGCGGCAGGGGCTGGAAAATCCGACCCCGGCCGACGAACTGGTGCAGGAGGCGCGCGACAGCGTGCGTGCGCAGCTGCACGGGCGCGGCCTGGACGATGCGACCATCGACCGCCAGTTCGTGCACATGCCCGACGAGGGCTTCCTGCGGTTCCGTCCCGAGCAGCTGGCCTGGCAGGCCGAGGCGCTGGTGGACGTGCGTCCCGGCGATACCCTGGTCAAGGTGCGACGCATCACCGCCGACAGTGATGCGCTGGAAGTGTTCGTGCATTCGCCCGACCGCGATGGCCTGTTCGCCGCGATCGTGATGACGCTGGACCGCAAGGGTTTCGGCATCCACCGCGCGCGCGTGCTGGACGGCCCGGTCGGCACCATCTTCGATACCTTCGAGGTGATCCCGGCGGACTCGTTTGCCGATGGCGACCCGGCGCGGCTCGAACAGGCGCTGCGCCAGGCGCTGTCCGGTGACCTGGAACAGGTGCGTCCCGCGCGCCGGGTGGCACCGCGGCAGTTGCGGCATTTCCGCTTCGCCCCGCGCATCGACTTCATCGACAACGCCGCGCAGGGGCGGACCCTGCTGAACCTGGTTGCCCCGGATCGTCCCGGTCTGCTGGCCGACGTGGCCCATGTCCTGCGGTGCCAGCACCTGCGGGTGCAGGATGCGCGCATCGCCACCTTCGGCGAACGCGTGGAGGACCAGTTCCAGCTGACCGACAAGCGCGATCTTCCCCTTACCGAAACATCCAGGCAGGCGCTGCGCGAGGCGCTGCTGGTCTGCCTGGACCCTGACAGAAAGCCCGGAGATACCCCCTGATGGCCACCAAGCCGACGTCCAAGAAGACCACTGCCGCCAAGGCGCCCGCGAAGAAGGCGGCCGGCCCGGTCAAGAAGGTTGCCAAGGCCGCCAAGACGACCAAGGTTGTTGCGCGCAAGCCGGTCGCGGCGAAGAAGTCCGCTCCGGCGAAGACCGCCGTAAAGACCCCTTCGGCTGCCGCCAAGGCCACGCGGTCGCGCGCCCTGGACATCGCCGGCAAGAGCCTGCGCAAGCCGCCGGCACCGGGCGTGGAAGAGCTGCGCTTCAGCATCGAAAGCGCGTTCGAGCGGCGCACCATGCTGACCATGGACGAGGTCGAGGGTTCGACCCGCCCGCTGGTCGAGCGTGTCATCGACGGCCTGGAGTCGGGCGAGTTCCGCGTTGCCGAGCCCGACGGGCACGGCGGCTGGAAGGTCAACGAGTGGCTGAAGAAGGCGGTGCTGCTGTACTTCCGGGTCAACGACATGACGGTGACAGACGCCAGCCCGGCGCCGTACTGGGACAAGGTCGAGGCCCGTTTTGCCGGCTACGGCGCGGAGAAGTTCCGCGAGGCAGGCGTGCGCGTGGTGCCGGGCGCGATCGCCCGTCGCGGCACCTATTTCGGCAAGGACGTGGTGCTGATGCCGAGTTTCACCAACATCGGCGCGCACGTGGGCGAGGGCACGATGGTCGACACCTGGGCCACGGTGGGTTCGTGCGCGCAGGTCGGCAAGCACTGCCACCTGTCCGGCGGCGCCGGCATCGGCGGCGTGCTCGAGCCGCTGCAGGCCAGCCCGACCATCATCGAGGACCACTGCTTCATCGGTGCACGTTCGGAGATCGTCGAGGGCGTGGTCGTCGGTCACCACAGCGTGATCGGCATGGGCGTGTTCATCGGCCAGTCCACCCGCATCTACAACCGCGCCACCGGCGAGATCAGCTACGGCTACGTGCCGCCGTACAGCGTGGTGGTGTCCGGCCAGCTGCCGGCCAAGGACGGGTCGCACTCGCTGTACTGCGCGGTGATCGTCAAGCAGGTCGATGCCAAGACGCGCTCCAAGACCAGCGTCAACGAGCTGCTGCGCGGCCTGGCCGATTGACGGGGCGGGACGATGACCACCACCGTCTACGGACTGAAGAACTGCGATACCTGCAAGAAGGCGACCAAGTGGCTGGACCGCTTCGGCGTGCCGTACGTGTTCGTTGACTACCGCGACAACAAGCCCTCGCCGGAAACGCTGATGGAGTGGGCCAGCCAGCTGGGCGGCCTCGGCGCGATGGTCAACCGGTCCTCGACCACCTGGCGGCAGCTGCCCGACAACCGCAAGGCGGCTGCGTCCGATGCCGAGTGGAAGCTGCTGCTGCGTGAGTATCCGCAGCTGATCAAGCGCCCGCTGGTGGTCCGGGAAGATGGCAGCGTGAGCCAGGGCTTTTCGGATAACGGGTTCAAGAAGCTGTTCGGCATCGCCTGATGCCTCCGGCCACGTGCCGCCCGGCGGGCTGCGCGCGGTCACCTGATGGAAACACCATGAGCGACGTCCTCGACCTCACCTGTGAACTCATTTCCCGTCCGTCGGTGACCCCCGACGATGCCGGGTGCCAGGCCCTGATCGGCGAGCGCCTGCAGGCTGCCGGCTTTGCCTGCGAACACATGAGGCTGGGCGAGGTCGACAACCTCTGGGCCACGCACGGCAGCGGCGCGCCGGTCCTGGTGTTGCTTGGCCATACCGACGTGGTGCCGCCCGGCCCGTGCGAGGCGTGGAGCAGCGATCCGTTCGTCCCGCAGATCCGCGACGGCATGCTGTACGGCCGTGGCGCGGCCGACATGAAGGGCAGCGTGGCTGCGTTCGTGGTGGCCGCCGAGCAGTTCGTTGCCGCCCATCCCGCCCATCCCGGCACGCTGGCGGTCCTGCTGACCAGCGACGAGGAAGGCGATGCCATCGATGGAGTGCGCCATGTCGCGCGGCTTTTTGCCCAGCGCGGCCAGCGCATCGACTGGTGCATCACCGGCGAGCCGTCCTCCACCGCCGTGCTCGGTGACCTGCTGCGCGTGGGCCGTCGCGGTTCGCTGACCGGCACGCTCACCGTGCGCGGCGTGCAGGGGCACGTGGCGTATCCGGACAAGGCGAGGAATCCCATCCACCTGGCGGCGCAGGCACTGGCCGAGCTGACCGGTCGTCGCTGGGACGAGGGTTACGAGAGCTTTCCGCCGACCAGCCTGCAGGTGTCCAACATCCATGCCGGTACCGGCGCGTCCAATGTCATTCCCGGCACGCTGGAGGTGGTGTTCAACCTCCGCTACACCCCGCTGTGGAATGCCGATGCGCTGGAGGCCGAGATCCACGCGTTGCTCGATCGCCACGGCCTGGACTATGCCATCAGGTGGCACCGCAGCGGTGGGCCGTTCTACAGCCCGGAAGGACGCCTGCGTTCGGTCGCGCGCGAGGTGCTGGCCCGGTTCGCCGGGCGGCCGCCGGAGGAAAGCACCGGGGGCGGGACCTCGGACGCGCGCTTCATCGCCCCGCTGGGTGCGCAGTGCATCGAGGTCGGCCCGGTCAATGCCACCATCCACCAGGTCAACGAGTGCGTGGCGGTGGATGACCTGGAGCGCCTGCCGGAACTGTATCGGCAATTGATCGAGCGCCTGCTGGATTGAAGACAAAGCCCGGTGAAAGCCGGGCTTTGTTTTTGCGGCCGTGCATGCGAAGTGGCCGGGAGGGCTCGTTCTTTCCGTGGTGGCTGGCGCTGCCTTGTCTTCTGGGACGGCTGGGGCTTCCAGGCCGGCAGGGTGGACAAGAAGCAGCTGTTACCGGCCGCGGCGGTTGCCAATGAAACCGTTGCGGTGCGGAGTGGACGGGGGTAGGGTTGGTCCAATGCGCTCCGCCAAGCTTGCCAACGCGAACAATTCGAACAATCGCAATAACGCGATTGCGTTCAATCGCGTGGGCAGGATGCGGACCCACGCACTGGCATAGAGCAGCAACGGCGCCAGCCCCCCAGGAACCCGCATCCCAGGATGCGGGTTTTTTGTTTCATGGCTTTGCAACCACCTTCCCGTCCCACCCCTGATCTGGAGTCCCCCATGTGTTCGATCTTCGGCATCTTCGGCCTGCAACCCGGCGACGACCTGGCCGCGCTGCGCCGCCAGTCCCTTGAGCATTCCCAGCGCCAGCGCCACCGCGGGCCGGACTGGAGCGGCGTGTATGTCGATGACGGCGCGATCCTGGTGCACGAGCGCCTGGCCATCGTCGATCCGGCTGGCGGTTCGCAGCCGCTGTTGTCGGCGGACGGGCAGCAGGCGCTGGCGGTGAACGGGGAGATCTACAACCACAAGCAGCTCAAGGGCGAGCTGAAGCAGGCCTATGCCTTCCAGACCGAATCGGACTGCGAGGTGATCAACGCGCTGTATCGCGAGGACGAGCCGGAGTCGTTCCTCAACCGTCTCAACGGCATCTTCGCCTTTGCGCTGTGGGACAAGGCCAAGGGCCGGGTGCTGATCGCGCGCGACACCATCGGCGTGGTGCCGCTGTACTGGGGCCATGACCGGGAAGGCCGCCTGCGGGTGGCTTCGGAAATGAAGTCGCTGGTTGATACCTGTGCCGATGTGGCGCAGTTCCCGCCGGGCCACTGGTACGACAGCGCCACCGGGCAGCTGCGCAAGTACTACAACCGTCCGTGGCGCGACTATGCCGCCGTGGAGGGCGTGGCCGCCGATACCAGGAAACTGCGCGAGGCGTTCGAGGCCGCCGTGCACCGCCAGCTGATGACCGATGTGCCGTACGGCGTGCTGCTTTCTGGCGGACTGGACTCCTCGCTGGTGGCCGCGGTGGCCGCGCGCTATGCCCGCCACCGCGTCGAGGACGAGGGCAGGACCGAGGCCTGGTGGCCGCGCCTGCACAGCTTCGCCATCGGCCTGAAGGGCTCGCCCGACCTGGCGGCCGCGCAGGTTGCCGCGGATCATCTGGGTACTGTGCACCACGGCTTCGAATACACCTTCGAGGAAGGCCTGGATGCATTGCCCGAGGTGATCCGCCATATCGAGACCTATGACGTCACCTCGATCCGCGCGTCCACGCCGATGTTCCTGCTCGCCCGCCGCATCAAGGCGATGGGGGTGAAGATGGTGCTCTCCGGCGAGGGCAGCGACGAGATCTTCGGTGGCTACCTGTACTTCCACAAGGCGCCCGACGCTCGCGAGTTCCACGAGGAGCTGATCCGCAAGCTCGATGCACTGAACAACTACGACTGCCTGCGCGCCAACAAGTCGATGATGGCCTGGGGCGTGGAGCCGCGCGTGCCGTTCCTGGACCGTGAGTTCATGGACGTGGCGATGGCCTTCGACGCCAAGTACAAGATGGTCGACAAGGCCAGCAGCGGCCCGCAGCGCATGGAGAAGGGCATCCTGCGCGCGGCGTTCGAGGGCTATCTGCCGCACGAGATCCTGTGGCGGCAGAAGGAGCAGTTCTCCGACGGCGTGGGCTATGGCTGGATCGATGGGCTCAAGGCGCATGCCGAGGCGCAGGTGTCCGATCGTGAGCTGGCTGCCGCCGACAAGCGCTTCCCGGTCAACCCGCCGCAGACCAAGGAGGCGTACTACTACCGCACGCTGTTCGAGCAGTTCTTCCCGACCCCGGCCGCGGCCGAGACCGTGCCCGGCGGCAAGTCGATTGCCTGCTCCACGCCGGCGGCGATTGCCTGGGATGCCAGCTTCGCGAACATGGCCGATCCGTCCGGCCGCGCCGTGGCCGGGGTGCACGAACAGGCGGTGGAGAAGGTCTGACCTGATCGCCAACTGATGGGATCCAACGGGCCGCTTTCGCGGCCCGTTGTCGATGGGTGCGGAAGCAGCCGATGCTGCTGTGGGGTGCTGGCCGTGATGCGAGGGACAGTCTCGCCCCCTGAGCAGTGCAGTTCTTATCGTGGCGCGATGATCATCGAATTTCCTGAATTCCGGAGCCGGGCCCGACTGTTTGTGCCGGCCGACCTTGCGGTGGACACGGCTGGCCTGGGGACCTTGCCGTGGGAGGCCACCTTCGAAATCGTGCGCGAGGGTGCGCTGCCCGAAGCTGCGCCGGAAAGCGCGCTGTGCACCTTCATCGACTTCCTCTTCTACGACGGCAGCCCGTCCTGCCGGGAGTGGATGGAACGGCTGCTCCAGGGCAACGTGCTCCACCCGCTGGCATTCCTGCTGCATCCGTCGGCCCAGTGCATGGCCGCGTGCGCTGCGTGGGAGTTGCCCCGATTTGCCTGTGACCTTGCCGACGTTGCCAGCTGGAGGGGTCTGCCTTATGCGCTCTTCCTCAACCTGGAGGGCCTGTTTCACAGCGATTACGGCGAATTGCGGTCGGTGTTTCCGCGCAGATCCGGATACGTGCGGCTGGTCGAGCTGGCTGTGGATTCGACCCGGTGGTTGACCGGCGCGCTGGCTGCACGGCTTGAGCCCGGTACAGGAAGCCACTACGGCGGCGCGCTCGTGATCACGCAGGCCCCAACGCTGGAGGGCGCCTGTTCGGCAAGTGAAATGCTGGAAAAGCTGTTCGACGAGGCCTCCTGGCCGCTCTGGCAGATCGCCGTCGACACCGGCCGCAAGTCCCTGGGGCTGACGATGCTGGTGGCCTACCGCGATGGCGTCCTGCCTGACCAGCCGGACGTGCAGGGGATGGATGTCTCCGGCATCCGGCTCGGGACCCTGCCGCTCTTCAGCAGGAGTAGCCGACGTGAGCTGGTGACGTGACCGGTATCGCGTCCACTGCCTGAAACGACACCGGGCCGCATGGCGGCCCGGTGCTCGTGGGGCCTTCGGCCCGGCTCAGCCTGCAAAGGGGTAGTCGGTGTAGCCGCGCTCGTCGCCACCGTAGTACGTGCCGCGGTCGGGTTCTGCCAGCGGCATGTCTTCGCGCAGGCGACGTACCAGGTCCGGATTGCTGATGAACGGCTGGCCAAAGGCGGGCAGGTCGATCAGCCCCGCATCGACCAGGTGCTGCGCCCGTTCGGCGGTCATCTTGCCGGCCAGGATCAGGGTCCTGGTGAACGCAGCACGGATGCGCGCCAGCAGCGCCTCGTCGATCGCATGCGGGGCGCCATCGGCGCTGCCGTTGTCGGACAGGTGCAGGTAGGCGATGCCGCGCGCGTCCAGCTCGCGGGCAAGCTGGAGATAGGTCTCGGTGTTGTCCGCATACGGGCGCATGTCGAACACGAAGCCGTTCGGGGACACGCGGATGCCGACCCTGCCGGCACCGATGCGGGCGACGATCGCGTCGACCACTTCCAGCGTGAAGCGCAGGCGGTTCTCGCGGCTGCCGCCGTACTGGTCGGTGCGCTGGTTGACGTTGGGGTTGAGGAACTGCTCGAACAGGTAGCCGTTGGCGGCGTGGATCTCGACGCCATCAAAGCCGGCGCTGATCGCGTTGGCGGCGCCGTCGGCAAATACCTGCACCAGCTGCTGGACCTCGGCCGTTTCCAGCGCACGCGGCGGGGTCGGGGGTACGCGCGCGGTGCTGCCGTCGGGCTGGGTGATGAAGGCCATGCTGTACGGGCTTTCGGCCACCGCTACCGCGCTGGCGCTGACCGGTGCGCCGCCATCGGGCTGCAGCGCCGAGTGCGACATGCGGCCCACGTGCCAGATCTGCGCAAAGATGCGGCCGCCTGCGGCATGGACCCGGTCGGTGACCTGGCGCCAGCCGGCGACCTGCGCGTCGGACCAGATGCCGGGGACGCCGGCATAGCCCTGGCCGGACGGAGTGACCGGGGTGCCTTCGGAAACGATCAGGCCGGCGCTGGCGCGTTGCGCGTAGTAGGTCGCGGTGAGTTCGTTGGCGATCAGGTCCGGGTTGCGCGAGCGCGTCATCGGCGCCATCACGATGCGGTTGGCCAGCGCGAGGCCGGCCATCTGGTACGGGGTGAACAGCGAGGTCATCAGTGCATCCGGCGACATGGGGAGGGCGCAGAGGGTTGCACAGCCCCGCTGCGCTGTCCGGGGTGGGCGGTGCAATGGAGCGTTCCGGATGGAGTGCGCCGGCTGCCGCGCTGGCGCAATGCGGGTGCCTGCGGACTCAGCGTGGCGGCGCAAGCACCAGCGTGTACCGGGCCGGGCCGGGCAGGAACGGCGAGGGTCTGCCTTCTTCCCAGTCGCGGTGGCCAGCGGTCCAGAACGGCGACAGCGGGTGGCCGCTCTGGCCGCCGGGCATGTGCACGACGCCGTCGGCTTCGTGGCCGGGCGATACCACCATGCGCTGCGAGGCGCCGAACGCCGGGCCCTGCACGCGCGGCATGTTGCTGTCACCGGGCAGTGCACGGGCCGGCGCGCACAGCCAACGCTGGGTGAAGCGGGGCAGGGCGCGCGAAACCGGGTGGCAGATCGCGGTGGTATTGCGTTCGCCCCAGGTGCGCTGTGACAGGTCGGTCCCCTGTTTACCCAGGTCGGCTTCCAGCCGCCGCGCGCTGTCGGCCAGCAGTTCGTCCCAGCTGGTGAACGGCGGCGGCAACAGGTGGAGCGGGTGCTGTTCGATCATCGGCCAGACCACGCCTTCCAGTTGCGACAGGCGGGGAGCGATGAAGTCATCGCCCAGTGCGGCGCGGCCCGGTGCCAGCAGCGCCGCTTCGATCGTGTCCAGGGTGAGCCCGCGGAAGCCGCGGGCCACGCGGTAGCTGACCGACTCCACCGAAGCGTGCCCGTCCCAGTGGCGGGTGGCCGCTTCCAGCCGCTGCAACGCCGGGTCATCGCTATGCTCAATGGTCTGCCGCAGCAGCTTCCACCAGCGCTCCAGGAACAACGCCCGGTCGTCGAGCTGGATCGCCAGCAGCTCGGCCTCGGTGAAGCGATCGCGTGCGCGCAGGCCGTCGCGGATCTGCGCGGCGCGTGCACCCAGGTCGTAGCCGCCATTGCCGAGCTGCTCCAGCGTTTCGCCATCGACCAGCCGATTGTTGGCGGTCCACAGGCGGTGTTCCGGCGGATTGACCAGCGCGGGTGCGGCGTCCTTGCGCAGCGGCCACGGTGCACAGGCGGCGGGATCGGCGATGGCCGCCGGCGCGCAGCCGGGGCCGCGGTCGGGACGCGGGCCGATGATGCGCCAGCCGATCCGGCCGTGGCGATCGGCCAGCATCAGGTTCTGTGCGGGAACGCCGGCACGGTCGGCCACGGCCTGCGCGGCATCGAGGTCAGCCGCCCTGGCCATGCCGGCGAAATCCATGCTCACCGCGCCCGGCAACTGCGCGGTCCAGCGCAGCGCCAGCAGGCTGCCGTCGGCCTCCTCATGCAGCACCGGGCCCCACGCGCTTTCGCGCACTTCCAGCACTTCGGATTCCCCACCGGCCACCTTGAGCGTTTCGCGATGCTGGCGCAGTGACGGGTCATCGGCCGCGATGCGGGCGAAGTCGGCGGTGTCGATGTAGGCGTTGGTGAAGCCCCAGGCGATGTGGCCGTTGCTGCCCACGATCACCGCTGGCAGGCCGGGCAGGGTGAAGCCGGCTACATCCACGCGGCCGGCCGGCGCGGCGGCATCGGGGTAGCGCAGGCGCGCACGGAACCAAATGTTGGGGGCGCGCAAGCCCAGGTGCATGTCATCGGCGAGGATGGCGCGGCCATCGGCGGTCAGCGCGCCAGCGACGGCGTAATTGTTGCTGCCGACCACGTCGGGTTCGTCGCGACGCACACCGGAAATGGGAGTGCCGGCCAGCAGCCCGCGCAGGTCCAGCGTGGCCGCGTCGGGCAGCACGGCGTCGCCACGCGCTTCACCGGACAGCGGCGCGTCCCACCGGCTGCCGTCGTGGTCGAGCAGGGCCATCAGCGGCGCGGGCATCACCTCGCGCAGGCGGGCCCGTGCCAGTTCGTCCTGGTTGCGGCCGTCCTGCAGGTCGGCATACATCGCCAGACCGGCCAGTACCGAATCCTCGACCTGCCAGGGCTCGGGCGCCTGCCGCAGCAGCAGGTAGGGCCACGGCCGCACGTGCAGGTCGGCCAGGCCGGCGTTGACGCCGTCGCGGTAGGCCTCCAGCGCGGCCTGGTGATTGCCCACGGAGGCGGACAGGTGCTCGCGCACGCGCGCACGCAGCCGGTGCATGCGCGCCTGGCGGTCCAGCGGCAGCGCCTGCGGGCCGAACAGCGCGGCCAGCTCGCCGGCCGCGGACCGGCGCATCAGGTCCATCTCGAAATAGCGCTCCTGCGCATGCACGTAGCCCAGGGCGCGCGCGGCATCGATCTCGTTGGCGGCCTGCAGGGTGACCACGCCCAGTTCGTCGCGTTCGATCTGGACCGGCGCGCTCAGCCCGGCCAGGGACTGCTCACCGGCCAGCACCGGCAGGCTGCCGCGCAGCAGCCAGGTCGCGCCGCCGGCCACGACCATCACCAGACCCAGCACCAGCCACAGCAACCGCCTGATCCAACGCCGCATGTCCGCTCCCCGAGCTATGTGGCCCGCAGGCCGGCACCCGCGCAGGCGCGAGCGCAACTGAAAGTGATTCCGATTAGATCATCGTCACCGCAGTTGCGGCACCATGGGCGCATCGATCTGCAAGGACCTCCCCATGAAAGGCCACCCCGACGTCATCGCCTGCCTGAAGGAACTGCTGCGCGGCGAGCTCGCCGCCCGCGACCAGTACTTCATCCACTCCCGCCAGTACGAGGATCAGGGGCTGATGGCGCTGTACGAGCGCATCAACCACGAGATGGAGGAGGAGACCCAGCATGCCGACGCGCTGCTGCGCCGGATCCTGTTCCTGGGTGGTACCCCGGACATGCGCCCGCACGCCTTCGAGCCGGGCCAGACCCTGGTGGAGATGCTGGAAAAGGACCTGCAGACCGAGTACGCGGTGCGTGCCAACCTGGCCGCGGGCATGAAGCTGTGCGAGGAACACCAGGACTACGTGAGCCGCGACATCCTGCTGGCCCAGCTCAAGGATACCGAGGAAGACCACGCCTGGTGGCTGGAGCAGCAGCTGGGCCTGATCAAGCGGCTCGGCCTGGAGCTGTACCAGGTCAGCAAGATCGACGCCAAGGGCACGCCGGCGCACTGAGTTGTCCTGCCGTCGGTGCAAGAAAAAAGGCCGGGAAGATCCCGGCCTTTTCTTTGGGCAGTGCTCGGCTGGAAGACCGTCCACCTCGCGCCAAGCAGGACTGGAAGCGGCCGAAGCGACGAGCGCACCGCCGCGCGTCCAGGCACGGAGCAGTAGGTCTTGCGGTTATTCCACCGACAGGCCGTCCACCTTCTGCCGCGCCAGGTAGGACCGGAAGCAGCAGGAATGAGGAACGCGCCGCCGCGCGTCCGTGCATGCAGTGGGCTTTGCGGTTACTCCACAGACAGTCCGTCGACTTTCTGCCACCCACGCGGCAACAGGTGCCCACGCGTTGCCCGGCTGCCCAGGTAGGTTTCCAGTTCCTTGAAGGACAGGTTCATCGTGCGCTGGCCGCTGTGCACCTGCAGGGTGCTGCCCGGCGACACCGCCGCCACCGCGACCACGCGCTCGGTGGCGAGCTTGGCCTTGGGGATGTCGATGATCTTGTTGCCCTTGCCCTTGTCCAGTTCCGGCAGGTCGCTGGCGGCGATCGCCAGCAGGTTGCCGGCGCTGGTCACCGCGACGATGCGGTCGGTCTGCGGATTGGCGACGAGGGCTGGCTGCAGCACGCTGGAACCCGGCGACAGGTTGAGCATCGCCTTGCCGGCCTTGTTGCGTCCGATCAGGTTCTCGAAACGGGTGACGAAGCCGTAGCCGTGGGTCGAGGCGAGCACGAAGCGGTTCTCGCCCTCGCCGCTGGCCAGGGCCACGAACGAGGTGCCCGCCGCCGGCGAGAAGCGCCCGGTCAGCGGCTCGCCGTTGCCGCGCGCCGAGGGCAGGGTGTGGACCGGCGTCGAATACGCACGTCCCTCGCTGTCCAGGAACGCCACCTGGTGGGTACTTCGCGTGCGCACCGCGCCCTGCAGGCCGTCGCCCTCGCGGTAGGACATGCCGGCAGCATCGACGTCGTGGCCCTTGGCCGCACGCACCCAGCCCTTCTGCGACAGCACCACGGTCATCGGCTCGCTGGGCACCAGCTCGGTCTCGTCGATGGCCTGGGCGGCCTCGCGCTGCACCAGCGGTGAGCGGCGGTCATCGCCGAACTTGCGCGCATCGGCGATCAGCTCGTCCTTGATCAGCTTCTGCAGCTTGGCCTTGCTGGCCAGGATGCCCTGGATCTTCTCGCGCTCGGCCAGCAGTTCGTCCTGCTCGCCGCGGATCTTCATTTCCTCCAGGCGCGCCAACTGCTTGAGGCGGGTATCGAGGATGTAGTCGGCCTGCTCCTCGCTCAGCGCGAAGCGCGCAATCAGCGCGGCCTTGGGCTCGTCCTCGGTACGGATGATGTGGATCACCTCGTCCAGGTTGAGGAACGCCACCAGCAAGCCTTCCAACAGGTGCAGGCGGCGCTCGACCTTGTCCAGCCGGTGGTTCAGGCGCCGGGTGACGGTGTTGGAGCGGAACTGCAGCCACTCGGTCAGCAGCATCTTCAGGTTCTTCACCTGCGGACGCCCGTCCAGGCCGATCACGTTGAGGTTGACCCGGTAGCTCTTCTCCAGGTCGGTCGTGGCGAAGAGGTGCCCCATCAGCTGGTCGGCATCGACGCGGTTGGAGCGCGGCACCAGCACCACCCGCACCGGGTTGGCGTGGTCGGACTCGTCGCGGATGTCCTCCAGCCACGGCAGCTTCTTGGCGCGCATCTGCGCGGCGATCTGCTCGATCACCTTGGACGGCGACACCTGGTAGGGCAGGGCGGTGACGACGATGTTGCCGGCTTCCTTGAGGAAGGTGGCGCGTGCGCGCACGCTGCCGTTGCCGGTTTCGTACATCGTCCGCAGGTCCGACGGCGCGGTGATGATCTCCGCACTGCTGGGATAGTCCGGGCCCTGCACGTATTCGCACAGCTCGGCCACGCTTGCGTCCGGATGGTCGAGCAGGTGGACCAGGGCGTGCACGATCTCGTTGAGGTTGTGCGGCGGCACGTCGGTGGCCATGCCGACCGCAATGCCGGTGGTGCCATTGAGCAGCAGGTGCGGCAGCCGCGCCGGCATCCAGGTCGGTTCCTGCAGGGTGCCGTCGAAGTTGGGTGCCCAGTCGGTGGTGCCGTGGCCCAGCTCGCCCAGCAGCACCTCGGCGATCGGGGTCAGCTTGGACTCGGTGTAACGCATGGCCGCGAACGACTTGGGATCGTCGGTCGAACCAAAGTTGCCCTGGCCCTCGATCAGCGGATAGCGGTAGGAGAACGGCTGGGCCATCAGCACCAGCGCCTCGTAGCACGCGCTGTCGCCGTGCGGGTGGTACTTACCGATCACGTCACCGACGGTGCGCGCGGACTTCTTCGGCTTGGCCGCGGCGTTGAGCCCCAGCTCGCTCATCGAATAGATGATGCGCCGCTGCACCGGCTTGAGGCCGTCGCCGATGAAGGGCAGGGCGCGGTCCAGCACCACGTACATGGAGTAGTCGAGGTACGCGCGTTCGGCGTATTCGCGCAGCGGCAGCTGCTCGAAGCCGTGGAACACGGGGCGGGCAAGATCGGTCATGCGGGGTTGTTACCTGTGGCTGAGGCGGGCGCCGGGCGCACCGCAAGCGGTCGATTATCCGGATGCAGGCGGGGATGCCAAGCCGCGTGAAGTGGGTTGATCGCGATGGCTGCACCCGGTCGCCGTGCAGCCCGGGCGCCCAAAAGGCACGACCATCGTGGATCGATACAAGCACGAGCTGCCTCCAATTGGCACTGATGCCCCAATTCATTCTCTGGAGAATATTTCCATTGAGAAATATATCTTCCGGGAATAAAATCCCGGCCCATGACCCCCTGCAATCCTCCCAATCCCAGCTTCGGCCTGTTGTTGCGCCAGGTGCGCGACGGTCTCGTCCGCCAGCTCGACGTATCGATTGCCGAGGAAGGCCTTGGACTCGGTTTCAGCCATTACATCGGCCTGAAGGTGCTGGTCGGCATGGGCGCGCCCTGTACCGCCAACGAGCTGGCCCAGGCCATCGACCAGGCCCCCAGCGCCGTGACCCGACTGCTGGACAAGCTCGAATCGCTGGGATGCGTGCGCCGCGAGGCCCACGCCAGCGACCGCCGTGCCCTGCAGATCGTGGTGACCGACGAAGGCCATGGGCTGTGGAAGCGGCTCAAGCGTCGTGGCGACGCGGTGATCGACTTCGCCATGCGCGACCTCGCCCCGGAGGAGCGCGAGCTGCTGATGAACCTGCTTACCCGCATCCGCGATTCCCTGACGACTCCATGATTTCCATCTCTCCCCGATTCTCGCGGCCACTGCTGGTGTCGGCGCTGGCCCTGGCCCTGGCCGCCTGTGCCAGCAGCCGTGGCCTGCAGCCCGAAGGCCAGCTGCTGCAGGCCGATTCCCTCGGCAGTGAGCGCAGCCTCGCCGCCGCCGACCTGGACACATCCGGTTTTCCCGATGCGCACTGGTGGACGGCGCTGGGTGACCCGCAGCTCGATGCGCTGGTCAACGAAGGCCTGTCCAGCCATCCAAGCCTTGCCGCCGCCGATGCACGCCTGCGCCAGGCCCGCGCGCAGCTGGGCGTGGCCCGTGCCGACCAGCTGCCGAGCCTGTCGGTGTCCGGCGGCTACGGCGGCGTGCTCCTGCCCGAGTCGATGCTCGGCGAGGAGAACGGTGGCCACTACATGGGCAGCACCCAGCTGGCGCTGGATTTCAGCTACGGCGTGGACCTGTGGGGCGGCAAGCGCGCCGCCTGGGAAGCCGCCGTGGACAGCGCCCGTGCGGCGGAAGTCGATGCGCGGGCCGCGCGGCTGGAGCTGTCGGCCGGCATCGTCCAGGCCTATGTCGCGCTGGAACATGCCTGGCGCCTGCATGACGTGGCCGGACAGGAGCTCGCACGCTCGAGCAAGGCACTGCAGCTGACCGAACAACGCCATGCAGCCGGCATCGACAGCCAGTTGCAGGTGCGCCAGGCCCAGGCCCGGGTGCCGGCGGCGCGCCAGCAACTGCAGGCCGCGCAGCAGCAGATCGACGCCGCGCGCATCGCCTTGGCGGCGCTGGTCGGGCAGGGCCCGGATCGCGGCCAGCAGATCGAACGTCCGCGCGCGCTGGATCCGCTGGCCCTGCGCCTGCCCGGCGTATTGCCCAGCGAACTGCTGGGTCGTCGCCCGGACATCATTGCCGCGCGCTGGCGGGTGGAGGCCGCCGGCAAGCAGATCGAGGCGGCGAAAACCCGCTTCTATCCCAGCTTCAACCTCACCGCGCTGGCCGGCGTGGTCGCGCCGGATCTGGGCGACCTGCTGCAGGGCAGCTCCACCTTCGGCTACCTCGGCCCGGCGCTGAGCCTGCCGATCTTCGACGGTGGCCGCCTGCGGGCGAACCTGGACAACAGCGACGCGCAGTACGACCTGGCCGTGGCCAGCTACAACCAGCGCGTGGTCGGCGCGCTGCGCGAAGTGGCCGACCAGGTCAGCGCGGTGCGCTCGCTGCAGGCCCAGGTGCAGTCGCAGCGGGAAGTGGTCGACGTGGCCACCTCCGCCTACGACCTGGCCGAACAGCGCTACCGCGCCGGCATCGGCAACTACCTCGAGGTGCTGACCGCGCAGGCCACGCTGCTGCAGTCCCAGCAGCAGCTGGCCGGGCTGCAGTCCCAGCAGGTGCTGTCCTCGGTACGCCTGAGCCAGGCGCTGGGCGGTGGCTTCGAGCCCCCGGCCGACGGCCGCGCCGCCGCATTGCTTTCCGATTCCCCGAATTCCTGAGCGTGACTCCATGAGCCAGACCCCCAACGCCGCGGCCGCTGCCGCGACCCCGAGCCGTCGCGGCAAGCTGCTGCGCGGACTGCTTTTCATCGTCGTGCTGCTGCTGGCCGCCGCTGCCATCTGGTACTTCCTGGTCGGCCGCTGGTCCGAAGGCACCGACGATGCCTACGTGCAGGGCAACCAGGTGCAGATCACCCCGCTGGTGGCTGGTACCGTGGTGTCCATCGCCGCCGATGACGGGATGCGCGTGGAGCGCGGCCAGCTGCTGGTGCAGCTGGATCCGGCCGATACCGAAGTCGCCCTGCAGCAGGCCGAGGCCAGGCTGGCCAGCACCGTGCGCCAGGTCCGCGGCCTGTACCGCAGCGTCGAAGGCGCGCAGGCCGACCTCAATGCCCGCCAGGTCACCCTCAAGCGCCTGCGCCAGGACTACGCACGACGCAAGGACCTGGGCGCCACGGGCGCCATCTCCGATGAGGAGCTGGCCCACGTGCGGGATGAACTGGCCGCAGCCGAAGCCGCCGTGGCCGGCTCGCGCGAGGCGGTCGAGCGCAACCGCGCGCTGGTCGATGACACCGTCGTGGCCACCCAGCCGGACGTGCAGGCCGCTGCCGCCCAGCTGCGCCAGGCCTGGCTCAACAATGCCCGCGCCGGCATCGTCTCGCCGGTGACCGGCTATGTCGCCCGTCGCTCGGTGCAGGTTGGCCAGCGCGTGCAGCCAGGTGCGGCGCTGATGGCGGTGGTGCCGGCCGAACAGATGTGGGTGGAAGCCAACTTCAAGGAAACCCAGCTGCGCCACATGCGCCTGGGCCAGGAAGTGGAGCTGGAGTCCGACCTGTACGGTGGCGACGTGCGCTACAAGGGCCGCATCACCAGCCTGGGCCTGGGCACCGGCTCGGCGTTCTCGCTGCTGCCGGCGCAGAACGCCAGCGGCAACTGGATCAAGATCGTGCAGCGCGTGCCGGTGCGCATCGCCATCGACGAGAAGCAGCTGGCCGAGCATCCGCTGCGCATCGGCCTGTCGATGAAGGCCGAGGTCAACCTGCACGAGCAGGGCGGCGAAGTGCTGCCGAGCAAGCCGGCGCAGGGCGCGGTATTCGATACCGACGTCTACGCCAGGCAGCTGCACGAGGCCGACGAGGTGATCCAGCGGATCATCCAGGGCAACCTGCCGCAGTCCAAGGCGGGCTGAGGCGGCCATGTCCGCGCAAGCTCCCGCCGCGCCGGCAGCCGGTGCCAGTGCCGGCTTCGCCCCGCCCAGCGTCGCGCTGTGCACGGCCGGCCTGGCGATGGCGTCGTTCATGCAGGTGCTCGACACCACCATCGCCAACGTCTCGCTGCCGACCATCGCCGGCAACCTCGGCGCCAGTTCGCAGCAGGCGACGTGGGTGATCACCTCGTTCGCGGTCAGCACCGCCATCGCGCTGCCGCTGACCGGCTGGCTGAGCCGCCGGTTCGGCGAAACCCGGCTGTTCGTGTGGGCCACGCTGGCCTTCACCATCGCCTCGCTGCTGTGTGGCCTGGCCCAGAACATGGGCATGCTGGTGGTCTCGCGTGCGCTGCAGGGCTTCGTCGCCGGGCCGATGTACCCGATCACCCAGTCCTTGCTGGTGTCGATCTACCCGCGCGAGAAACGCGGGCAGGCGCTGGCACTGCTGGCAATGATCACCGTGGTCGCGCCCATCGCCGGGCCGATCCTCGGTGGCTGGATCACCGACAACTACAGCTGGGAATGGATCTTCCTGATCAACGTGCCGCTGGGCATCTTCGCCGCGCTGGTGGTGGGCAGCCAGCTCAAGGGCCGGCCCGAGCACACCGAGCGGCCGAAGATGGACTACGTCGGCCTGGTCACCCTGGTGATCGGCGTCGGTGCGCTGCAGCTGGTGCTGGACCTGGGCAACGAGCACGACTGGTTCAACTCGCAGATGATCGTGGTGCTGGCCTGCGTGGCCGTGGTCGCGCTGGCGGTGTTCCTGATCTGGGAGCTCACCGACAAGGACCCCATCGTCGACCTGCGCCTGTTCCGCCACCGCAACTTCCGCGCCGGCACGCTGGCGATGGTGGTGGCCTACGCGGCGTTCTTCAGCGTGGCCCTGCTGATCCCGCAGTGGCTGCAGCGTGACATGGGCTACACCGCGATCTG
Organism: Stenotrophomonas sp. Marseille-Q4652; assembly: GCF_916618915.1. Classification (NCBI taxonomy): domain Bacteria; kingdom Pseudomonadati; phylum Pseudomonadota; class Gammaproteobacteria; order Lysobacterales; family Lysobacteraceae; genus Stenotrophomonas; species Stenotrophomonas sp. Marseille-Q4652. The sequence goes on along the minus strand of NZ_CAKAKE010000001.1, from coordinate 1,530,025 downwards.
GGCCGGCCTGGCCACCGCGCCGATCGGCGTGCTGCCGGTGATCCTGACCCCGTTCGTCGGCAAGTACGCCTCGCGGTTCGACATGCGCATGCTGGCCTCGATTGCCTTCGTGTTCCTGTCCTTCACCAGCTTCCTGCGCTCGGGCTTCAATCTGGACGTGGACTTCCGGCACGTGGCCGGCGTGCAGCTGATCATGGGTGTGGGCGTGGCGCTGTTCTTCATGCCGGTGTTGCAGATCCTGCTGTCGGACCTGGAGGGCCGCGAGGTCGCCGCCGGCTCGGGCCTGGCGACCTTCCTGCGAACCCTGGGCGGCAGCTTTGCCGCATCGCTCACCACCTGGCTGTGGGCACGGCGCACGCAGGAACACCATGCGCACCTGACCGAGCACATCTCGGCCTATACGCCGGGCATCCAGGACCAGGTGGCGGCGATGGGGCAGGGCGACCTGCAGCACGGTGCGGCGGTGCTCAACAGCATGATCAACCACCAGGCCTCGCAACTGGGCTTCAACGACATCTTCTACCTGCTGGGCTGGATCTTCCTGGCCATCATCACTTTCCTGTGGCTGGCCAAACCGCCGTTCGGTGCGGGTGCCGGGGGTGCGGCAACTGGCGGCGGCCACTGAGCCGGCATGCTGGAAAGCAAAAGCCCCGCTGCAAGGCGGGGCTTTTCATTGCGCGTTGGCCGCTGTTCGCAGGCAAGGGCGGGATATGAAAAAACCCGCTTTCGCGGGTTTTCTGCTTGAAACTCTTGGTGCCCAGGAGAGGACTCGAACCTCCACGGTTTTACCCGCTAGTACCTGAAACTAGTGCGTCTACCAATTCCGCCACCTGGGCATTTCAGGCCGCGAATTATGGGCAAGCATTGCGGGGCTGTCAACGCATGATGAAGGCTTCGTACGCTGCTCCCGCATGACGGGTGCAATATTCGCCCGACCCCGCGAGGAGATTGCTGCCATGGTTGCGCCGGTGCTGCATGCCCATCCGCTGTCGTCCTGCTGCCAGAAGGTGCTGATCGCCGCGCACGCGCTGGGCGTGGAGCTGGAGCAGCGGATGCTGGATTTCTCCGATGCCACTCAGCGCGCGGCCTTCCTCGCCCTGTCGCCCATGGGCAAGATGCCGCTGCTCGAGGATGCGGGCAGGGTGGTGGCCGAGACCAGCATCATCATCGAGTACCTGCAGCTGCATCACGCGGCTGGCGATGCGAGGCTTATTCCGCAGGAGACGGACGCGGCGCTGCAGGTGCGCTTCTGGGATCGCTTCTGCGACTTCTACGTGATGACCCCTATGCAGGCACTCACTGCCGAGCGGTTGAGGGCGCCGGACAGTCGCAGCGTTGACGCGTCCGCTGCGGCGACGGCGACCCTGCTCAAGGCCTACGGCGTGCTGGACCGGCAACTGCGGCGACGACCTGGCTTGCGGGCGGGGACTTCAGTCTCGCCGACTGCGCGGCGGCACCGGCCCTGTTCTATGCGGTGGCCTACGTTCCGTTCCCCGCCGAGGTGCCGCATCTGGCCGCGTACTTCGACCGTTTGATGGAGCACGGCGACGTGGTCGTCGTGGTGGATGCGGCGCGACCGTGGTTCGGCATGTTTCCGGGGCGCGCTGGACTGGCACGGCGTTTCTACGACCCGTCTGCCTGAGCGACGCATCTCTTCCGGAAGCCGGAAACGAAAAAACCCGCTTTCGCGGGTTTGATCACTTGAGTCTTGGTGCCCAGGAGAGGACTCGAACCTCCACGGTTTTACCCGCTAGTACCTGAAACTAGTGCGTCTACCAATTCCGCCACCTGGGCGACTCAGGAGCGAAATTGTGCCTGTGCAACAGAAGGCTGTCAACGACTTTCGCCAGCGAAAAAGGACAGCGTGTGCCGGAAACGAAAAAACCCGCTTTCGCGGGTTTTCTGCTGAAACTCTTGGTGCCCAGGAGAGGACTCGAACCTCCACGGTTTTACCCGCTAGTACCTGAAACTAGTGCGTCTACCAATTCCGCCACCTGGGCACATCGAGCCGGCGATTCTGGGCATGGTAGGGCGAGTTGTCAATCGGTACCCGGCTTAACCGCGCGTCGGGCGAACACCGTTTCTATACTTGTTCAGGGAGTACCATGCGGCCTTGATGAAGAAAAAATCTCCCAACCGGGCCAATGCCCGCAAGCGTTCCGGCGACTCGCCGGCCACTGGACCGGGCAAGGCCCGCGACGAAAAGAGGCTGCCGGGGTGGCTGCCTGAAAGCTTCAGCCGCGCCGCCGCGCTGCCGCTGAACCACTCCAGCAAGCCCGGTGCGGCCAATCCGGCCCCCAGGCGCCGGCGCCCGCCTGCACCGCTGGAATCCGGCTTCGAGGATCCGCAGGCCGCACGCGAGGCCGAGCGCTACGCCCAGCCCATCGCCAGCCGCGAGGCCATCCTGGCGCTGCTGGACCGCTGCGATGGCCCGCAGAACGCCGAGGAAATCGCCGCGCACCTGGGCCTGCTCGAGCCGGACCGTTTCGACGCGCTGGGCAAGCGCCTGGGCGCGATGGTGCGTGACGGCCAGCTGGTGCAGAACCGCCGCGGTGGCTTTGCCCCGGTGCAGGCGGTCAACCTGATCCAGGGCACGGTGATAGCCAATCCGGAAGGCTTCGGCTTCCTGCGCACCATCGATGGGGGCGACGACCTGTTCCTGCCGCCGTATGAAATGCGCAAGGTGATGCACGGCGACCGCGTGCTCGCCAACGTCACCGGTATCGACCGCCGCGGCCGCCGCGAGGGCAGCATTGCCCGCGTGCTCGAGCGCGGCATGAACCGCCTGATCGGCCGTTTCAGTGTCGAGATGGGCATCAACTTCGTGGTGCCGGACGACAAGCGTGTGCAGCGCAACGTCCAGGTCCCGCCGGACCAGACCGGTGGCGCACGCGACGGCCAGCTGGTGGTCTGCGAACTGGTGCATGCGCCGGATTCGCGCCGGCCGCCGATCGGCCGCATCATCGCCGTGCTCGGCGACAAGCTGACTCCGTCGCTGCTGGTCGAGGCCGCCATCCACGGCCACGAGCTGCCGCACGAATTCCCGCAGGAAGTACTGGACGAGGCCGCCGCGGTACCGCTGGTGGTCGAGCCCTCGATGATCGGCAGCCGTGTGGACCTGCGGCAGATGCCGCTGGTGACCATCGACGGCGAGGACGCCAAGGACTTCGACGACGCGGTCTACTGCGAGCCCAATGCCGATGGCTTCCGCCTGGTGGTGGCCATCGCCGACGTCTCCAATTACGTGCGCCCCGGCAGCCCGCTGGACGACGAGGCGATCAAGCGCGCCACCTCGGTGTATTTCCCGGGCTTCGTGGTGCCGATGCTGCCGGAGACCCTGTCCAACGGCATCTGCTCGCTGATGCCGAAGGTCGACCGCATGTGCTTCGTCTGCGACATGCAGGTGAACCGCGCCGGCGAAGTGACCGAATCGCGCTTCTACGAGGCGGTGATGAACTCGCACGCACGCCTGACCTACACCCAGGTGTGGCAGGCGGTGGGCGAGGATGACCCGGACGCCAAGGCCTTCATCGGCCCGCTGCTGCCGCAGATCCAGCGCCTGCACCAGCTCTACCAGGTGCTGGCCAAGGCCCGTGCCCGCCGTGGCGCGATCGAGTTTGAAACCTCCGAAGTCCGCTTCGTGCTGGACAACACCGGCGAGGTCACCCAGGCCGGCATGCTGGTGCGCAACGACGCGCACAAGCTGATCGAGGAATGCATGATCGCCGCCAACGTGCAGGCCGCCATGCACCTGATGGCCGCGCACGTGCCGGCGCCGTACCGCATCCACGAGAAGCCGCCGGAAGCCAAGTACGCCGACCTGCTGGAATTCCTCAAGGAATTCAAGCTGAGCCTGCCGCCATGGTCCAAGGTGGTGCCGGGTGACTACACCAAGCTGCTGAAGAAGGTGCGCGAGCGCCCGGACGCCGCCCTGCTGGAATCGGTGCTGCTCCGCAGCCAGAGCCTGGCGGTGTATTCGGCCGACAACAGCGGCCACTTCGGCCTGGCGCTGGAGGCCTATGCCCACTTCACCTCGCCGATCCGCCGTTACCCGGACCTGCTGGTGCACCGCGCGCTGAAGTACATGCTCACCGGTGGTCGCCCGGAAAAGTACCAGTACACGCCGCACCAGATGGCGGCGCTGGCACTGCAGTGCTCCGAGCGCGAGCGCCGTGCCGACGAGGCCGAGCGCGAGGTCGACGAGCGCTACCGCGCCGCATGGATGGAAAAGCACGTCGGCGGCCAGTTCGACGGCGTGATCAGCGGCGTGACCAGCTTTGGTCTGTTCGTCGAGCTGGACGAATCCAAGGTCAACGGCCTGGTCCACGTCACCCAGCTGCCGCAGGACTATTACCAGTTCGACGCGGTGCGCAAGACGCTCAGCGGCGAGCGCCGTGGCAGCGAGTTCCGCCTTGGTGACCGCGTGCGCATCCTGGTACTCAAGGCCAGCATGGAAGAGCGCAAGATCGACTTCCGCCTGGTCGGCAAGGACGAGCGCGTTGATGACGGGCAGAGCGGTCCGATGCCCCCGCCGCGCGCCAGGCCGGCCAAGCGCACCAAGAAGAAGTACTGAGTCCAGGGCGCCGGCGTCCTGCCGGCGCCCAGCGTCGGCAGGAGGTAGCGATGTCAGCACAGCCCGAATACGGCGGTGGCTGCCAGTGCGGGGCCGTCCGGTTCCACGTCCGTGGGCAGCTCGAGCACAGTTCGATCTGCCATTGCCGGATGTGCCAGAAGGCCTTCGGCGCCTACTACGCGCCACTGGTGACAGTGAGCGAGGCCGAGTTCCGCTGGACTCGCGGCGAGCCCAGACGCTTCGCCTCATCCAACCTGGTGCGGCGCGGTTTCTGCGCCGACTGTGGAACGCCGCTGACCTACGAGACACCGGACGGGGTCTCGGTGGCTGCCGGCGCCTTTGACGAGCCGGGGCGGGTGCCGCCGACGATCCAGTACGGCGTTGAGGGAAAACTCCCCTCCGTCGACGCCCTGCACACCCTGCCGGCGCGACGTACCGACGAGGACGCCGGTGTCCAGGATTTCCTGGCCAGGCTGGTCCCGCGCCAGCATCCGGACCATGACACCGAGCAGTGGTCGCCCGCGGACTGAGTGCGGGCGGCGTCGATAACCCCTACCATTACCGCCCCCTTTCCGGTCCCGCCCCGCAATGAGCAAGCCAACCCAGTGGATCGTCGGCGTCAACGCCGTCGCTTCCTCCATCGACAACGATGCCGAGAACGTCCGCGAGGTGCTGGTCGAGGCCGGCGCGAAGAACCCGCGGCTGGTCGAGATCGAGGAGAACGCTCGGCGCAAGGGCATCGATGTCCGCAAGGTCAACGAGCAGGCCCTGTCCGGCGTGGCCGGGTCCACCCGCCACCAGGGTGTGGCGGCGCGCTATGTCGCCGCGAAGACCTACAGCGAGAACGAGCTGCAGGGCCTGGTCGAGGCTGCCGAGGGCAAGGCCCTGCTACTGGTGCTGGATGAAGTGCAGGACCCGCACAACCTCGGTGCCTGCCTGCGCAGTGCGGCTGCTGCCGGTGCCACCGCGGTGGTGATCCCCAAGGACAAGTCGGCCTCGGTAAACGCCACCGTGCGCAAGGTTTCGGCCGGTGCAGCCGACCGCATCCCGGTGGTCGCGGTCACCAACCTGTCGCGCTGCCTGAAGGACCTGCAGAAGCAGGGCGTGTGGATCTACGGCCTGGCCGGCGAGGCCAGTGGTTCGTTGTACTCGGTGGACCTGCGCGGCAACGTGGCGCTGGTGATGGGCGGCGAAGCCGACGGCATGCGCCGCCTGACCCGCGAGAACTGCGATGCGCTGGTCAAGATCCCGATGCCGGGCGACATCGAGAGCCTGAACGTGTCGGTGGCCGCCGGCGTCAGCCTGTTCGAGGCAGTGCGCCAGCGCCTGGGCTGATCCCCCCGGTTGCTGCAAGAAAAAAGGCCCCGCCGAAGCGGGGCCTTTTCGTATCCGGCCGCGGGGTGGCTCAGTTGGCCGCGCCGCCCAGTGCCTTGACCAGGGTAACGTCGTTGCCGAGCTGGCTGCGACGGGCCTGGGCCAGCGACAGTTCGGCATTGCGCCGGGTCTGTTGCGCGTCCAGCCAGTTGCGCAGGTCGGTGGCGCCGGCACGGTAGCGCACCTCGTACAGGCGCTCGATCTCCACAGCCTCGGCATAGGAACGCTCGGCCGCTGCGACCTGTTCGGCCAGCCGCTGGCGTGCCGACAGTGCGTTGTCCACTTCGGCCAGCGCGGTGTACAGCGTCCTGCGGAAGTCGTTGGCGGCGATCTGCTAGGACAGGTCGGCCGAATCGATGTCCAGCTGCATTTGCCGGAAGCGCAGGAACGGCAGGCTCAGGCCGGCACCCAGCGTGGCCACCGGATTGCTCAGCACGTCACCCAGCGAAGGACTGGAGCTGCCGACCGAGCCGGTCAGGCTGAGGGTGGGGTAGTAGCTGGTGGCGGTGACCTTGATCGAGGCCAGCGCCTGCCGCAGGCGCAGCTCGGCCGCGCGCAGGTCCGGGCGGCGTGCCAGCAATTCGGCCGGCAGGCCTTCGCGCACGTCCGGATGGGTGAAGCCGTCCAGGTTCCTCGGCTCGCTCTCCGCCGGCCACGGCTGGCCGTCGAGCAGCACCGTCAGGGCATTGCGTGCCTCCACGCGCTGCTGTTCCAGCTGCGCCTGGGCGGCACGCTGGCTCTCGACGTTCTGCTGCGCCTGGCGCACTTCCAGCCGCGACACCGCACCCGCATTGAACTGCGACTGCACCAGGGTGGCGGTGCGCTGCAGGCGCTCCAGGTTGGCCTGGCCGGTTTCGATGGCAAGGTTGAGGTAACCCAGCTGCCAGTACAGCTCGGCGGCCTGGCCGACCAGCAGCAGCCGGGTGTTCTGCAGGTCCTGCGCGCTGGCCTGCGCTTCCCACTGCGCGATGTCGCGCTGCGCCCGCAGCTTGCCCCACAGGTCCAGCTCCCAGCCCAGCGACACGCCGGCGCTGTTGTTGCGGGACCAGTCGTCGCTGCCGTCCAGGTCGCGGCTGGCGCTGGTGCTGACCGAGCCCGAAGCCTGCGGGAACAGGCTGGCCGAGGCCAGCCCGGCCTGCACGCGCGCGCGCTCCAGGCGCAGGCCGGCGCTGGCCAGGTCGGTGTTGACCGCCAGCGTGCGTTCGATCAGGGCATTGAGCCCGGGATCGCCAAAGCCCTGCCACCAGGCATCGCTGGCCGCGTCGGTGGCCGGCGCGGTGACGCCCAGCTCGACGCGCTCGACCGGGGCATTGGCCACCGCGTCGCCACGCCCGAACCGGGCCGGGACGCGCAGGTCGGACACCGACGAGGCGCCGGGAGTGGCGCAGCCGGCGAGGGCGGCCGCCAGTGCGCCGGACAGCAGCAGCGGCCGCAGGATCTTGTAGGAAGTCATCATTCGCGCGCCAGCGCCTCCACGGGGTCGAGTTGCGCCGCGTTGCTTGCGGGCAGGAAACCAAATCCCACGCCGATCAGGGTGGAGCAGGCAAAGGCCGCCACGATCGACGAGGTCGAGAACAACAGGGTGAAGCTGCCGCCGAAGGTCTTGAAACCCCAGCCGATCAGCAGCGCCAGCAGGATGCCGAGGATGCCGCCGAGCAGGCACACCAGCACCGCCTCGATCAGGAACTGCTGGCGGATGTCGCTCTGGCGGGCGCCGACGGCCATGCGCACGCCGATCTCGCGGGTACGCTCGGTCACCGACACCAGCATGATGTTCATCACGCCGATGCCGCCGACGATCAGCGCGATCGCCGCGATCGCACCGATCAGCAGGGTCATGGTCTTGCTGGTCGACTCGATGGTCTCGCGGATCTCGGCGGTGTTGTTGAGGAAGAAGTCCTCGGTGCCGTGGCGCATCAGCAGCAGCTTGGTGATGGCCGACTGCGCAGCCGGCATCGGGGTGTCGTCCTTGACGCGCACGGTGATCGAGCTGACGTAGTTCTGGCCGAGCATGCGTGCCATCACCGTGGTGTGCGGGGCCCACACGGTGAGATTGGTGTTGCCACCCATGCCCATCGACTGGCGCTTGGCCACGCCGATCACGCGCACCGGGACATTGCCCAGCAGCACGATCTGGCCCAGCGGATCATCGCTGCCGAACAGCTGCATCCTCGTGTTCTCGTCGATCACCGCGACCTGGGCCAGCGACCTGACTTCGTCGGCGTTGAACAGCCTGCCGGACACGATGTTGACGCCCTTGACCCGGAAGAACTGCTCGCCCACACCGGTGACCTGGGCGTTGGCGGCCTTGTTGCCCAGGCGCGCGGTGACCGAGGACGACACCGACGGCGTGGCGCTGTCGACGTAACTCTGCTGCGACAGCGCGTCCACGTCCGAGGCCTTGAGCGTGCGCACGCGGCCAGAGCGCATGTCGCCGAAGCCGCGGCCGGGGTAGACGTCGATGGTGTTGGTGCCCAGCGCGGAGATGTTCTCCATGATCTGCGCCTGCGAGCCGTTGCCCATCGCCACCACCGACACCACCGAGGCGATGCCGATGATGATGCCGAGCATGGTCAGGAAGGTACGCAGGCGGTGGGCGTTCATCGCCAGCAGGGCCATGCGGAACGCCTCGGTGAAACGGTCGCGTGCGGCCTGGAAGCGGCTGCCAGGGCGATTGGCCGGGGCCGCGGCGCGCGTGGCGCGATGGCTCGGTGCCGATTGGTTGCGGCGGTCGGCGATGATCTCGCCGTCGCGGATCTCGATGATGCGCTGGGCGTGCTCGGCCACCTGCATGTCGTGGGTGACCAGGATGATGGTGTGGCCCTCGGCATGCAGCTCGCCGAGGATCTTCATCACTTCCTCGCCCGAGTGCGTGTCCAGCGCGCCGGTGGGCTCGTCGGCCAGGATCACCTCGCCGCCGTTCATCAGCGCACGCGCGATCGACACGCGCTGCTGCTGGCCGCCGGACAGCTGCCCGGGCTTGTGGCCCATGCGCTCGGACAGGCCCAGCCGCGCCAGCAGTTGCTCGGCGCGGGCATTGCGCGCCTCGGCCGGCACGCCGGCATATACCGCTGGCACCTCGACGTTGCCGCGCGCATCCAGGTCACCCAGCAGGTGGTAGCGCTGGAAGATGAAGCCGAAGTGCTCGCGGCGCAGTTCGGCCAGCTCGTCGGGCAGCATCTTCCCGGTCTCGCGGCCGGCCACCTGGTAGCTGCCGCGGGTCGGGCGGTCCAGGCAGCCGAGGATGTTCATCAGCGTCGACTTGCCCGAACCGGACTGGCCGACGATGGCGACCATCTCGCCGGCCTCGATGTCCAGGTTGATGTCCTTGAGCACGGCGATGGTTTCATCGCCGGCCGGGAACTCGCGGCGCAGGTCGCGCACGCGCAGCAGGGGCGTACTCATCGACGCGGCCCACCCATCATCATCGGGTTGCGGTTGTTGCCGCCGCGGGCTGCGCTCTCGGCGGCGGTCACTTCGCCAACCACGACCTTGTCACCCTCGGCCAGGCCTTCAAGCACCTCGACGTTGGAGCCATTGTTCAGGCCGATCCTGATCCGGCGCGGCTCCGGCTGGCCGTTCTTGCCGAGCACGCGGACCATGTACCAGTTGCCGTCGGCAGCCGGCTTGCCGGCAGCTTCGCCCGGCGCAGCGGCCGGGCGCTGCGGGGCAGCGGCGTCGGCCGGACGCTGGCCGCGTTCGCCACCTGCGCCCGGGCCGGCAGCGCCACGCGGGCCAGGGCCTTCGGCGCCGGCCTTGGGGCCCAGCGCGACGGCCGGGACCAGCAGCACGCCCTTGGCCTCGGCCAGCTGCACCGAGACCTGGGCGGTCATGTCGATGCGCAGGGTGCCGTCGGGGTTTTCCACGTCGAACAGCGCGTTGTAGTAGACCGCTGTGCTGGCGCTGGAGCTGCCGCTGCTGCTGGTCGACTCGGTGGCGATGGAGGCCGGCGCCGGGTTGATCGTGCGCAGGGTGCCGCGGTACTTGCGGTCCGGTTCGCCCAGCGTGGTGAAGTACACCGGCATGCCGGGCTTGATCTTGACCACGTCGGCCTCTGAGATCTCGGCATTGACCGTGACCAGGTCCAGGCGCGCCAGCTTGACGATGGTCGGCGCCGACTGGTTGGCGTTCACCGTGCGGCCTTCCTCGGCCACCACCGCGACCACGGTGCCGTCGATCGGTGCGGTGATGCGGGTGTAGCCCAGGTTGGCGCGGGCGGTGCCCAGCTCGGTCTCGCGCTGCTTGATCTGTGCGTCCAGCGCGCGGATCTGCGCCTGCGAGGTGGCAAGGCGGGCCTGCGCGCTTTCGTACTCGGCGCGCGAGGTGGCTTCCTCGGCCAGCATGGTCTTCTGGCGCTGGAAGGCCAGCTCGGCCTCGCGCAGCGTCGCTTCCTGCACCGCGCGCTGGGCGCGGATGTTCTCCAGCGCGGCCTCGGCGTTGCGCAGGCTGTTTTCCTGGGTGGTCGAGTCGATCTCGGCGATCAGGTCGCCAGCCTTGACCACATCACCCAGCTGCACCTTCAGCGAGGTGATGCGGCCGGACGCCTGCGCACCCACGGTGACCAGCTTGTAGGCATCGATGACGCCGGTGGCGTCCACGGTCTGTTCCAGGTCACCGCGCACCACCGGCGAGGTGGCCACGGTGGGGGCCTCGGGCTTGCGCAGTGCCCACGCGACGATGATCGCGACCAGCACAGCGATGGCGGCGGCAAGCAGCACGCGGCCGCGTCGGGTCCGGGGGAGTGAAGGCTTCACAGTGGGGTTCGACTCATGGATGGCCGCTCGTGCGGCGATGGCAGCCAGTGTGGGCAAGCGGGGGTGCTGGCTCAATGCTCGGTTTGTGTCGCTGTGTATCCGGCCGCGGGCGGGATGTAACGAAATGTATCGGTGGAGGTGGTCGACACAGTGCGATGCCAACCGGAGCGCGCAGGGCGATCGGATACGATGGATCATTCAGGCCATGACGGAATTCCAGACCATGCACCGCCTGCTGGTGGTCGACGATGACATCGACATCCGCTCGCTGCTGGCCGAGCAGCTCGGCCGTGCCGGCTACCAGGTCAGCACGGCCGGCGCTGGCGCCGAGATGCGCCGCGTGCTCGAGCGCGAGCACATCGACCTGATCGTGCTCGACCTCAACCTGCCGCGCGAGGACGGGCTGACCCTGTGCCGCGACCTGCGTGCGCGCTCGTCCACCCCGGTGATCATGCTCACCGCGCGCAGCGAGCCGATCGACCGCGTGCTCGGGCTGGAAATGGGCGCCGACGATTATCTGGCCAAGCCGTTCGAACCGCGCGAGCTGCTGGCCCGCATCCGCAACGTGCTGCGCCGGACCGAGGCGCTGCCGGCCAACCTGGAGCCGCTGTCGATCCGCCGCGCGCGCTTTTCCGACTGGACCTTCGACCTGGAGCATCGCCACCTGGTTGATCCGGACGGTCGCGTGGTGGTGCTGTCCGGCGCCGAGTTCCGCCTGCTGCGGGTGTTCGTGGCCCATGCCAACAAGGTGCTCTCGCGCGAGCAGCTGGTGTCGCTGAGCTCGGGCCGCAACTACGAGGCCCAGGACCGCGCGATCGACCTGCAGGTCAGCCGCCTGCGGCAGAAGCTTGGCGAGGCCGGCAGCCTGGTCAAGACCGTGCGCAACGAAGGCTATGTGTTCGCCACCGCGGTGGGCCTGGAATGAAGCGCCTGCGCCTGTTCCTGTCCTCGATGGCAGGCCGCCTGTTCGTGATCCTGCTGCTCGGCATGAGCGTGGCGGCGATGGGCGCGACCCTGGTGGCCACCGCCAAGCGCCAGCAGGACCTCGACCGACAGATCCTGGTGCGCCTGGCCGATCGCCTGCAGGGCTATGTGAACCTGCTGGACAACAATCCCGAACTGCGCGAACGCCTGCTGCAGGCCGGCGGCCCGAACGTGCGGCTGGCCCCGGAAGAAGTGCGGGTCGGCACGGCCGACGCGGCGCTGACCGCCGTGCTGGCGCAGCGCAGCGGGCCGGTGTCCAGCGCGCAGGTACATGCGGCCAACTTCCGTGCCTGCGTGCCCCGGCTGCCGGACATCGTGCCGCGCACCGACGAGCAGATGCAGCGTCGCCGCATGCGCCAGCGTGATCCCGCGTTCGCGCCGCCGGGTTGCCGGCTGGTCGAGCTGCGCCTGGGCGACGGCACCCCGTTGCGGCTGGTGATGGAGACCCCGGCGGTGGCGCGCGATTCGGCGCAGGCCTTCGATCCGCTGTTCCTGTCGCTGCTGGGCCTGGCCATCGCAGTGCTGGCCTACGTGGTCGCGCGCATGGCCAGTGCGCCGCTGCAGCGCCTGGCCTCGGCCGCCGCCCAGCTGGGCCAGGACCTGCAGCGCGACCCGCTGCCGGTCAGCGGCCCGCTGGAGGTGCGTCGCGCGGCCGAGGCCTTCAATGCCATGCAGAAGCGCTTGCAGCGCCATCTTGGCGAGCGCACGCAGATGCTGGCCGCCATCACCCATGACCTGCAGACGCCCGTCACTCGGCTGCGCCTGCGCCTTGAAAACGTGGCCGACGAGGCGCTGCGCGAGCGGCTGATCGCTGACCTGGCCGCGATGCAGGCGCTGATCCGCGAAGGCCTGGAGCTTGCCCGCAGCTCCGAGAGCGCCGAGAAGCCGGCGCCGCTGGACCTGGATTCGCTGCTGGAAAGCATCGTCGAGGACGCGGCCGAGTCCGGCGCCGAGGTGGAGTTCGAACAGGGCTGCGGCGAGGTGCTGCTGCTGCGCCCGCTGGCCATGCACCGGTTGTTCTCCAACCTGGTCGACAACGCCGTGCAGTACGGGCACAGCGCCCGGGTTTCGGCGCAAAGCCATGGCGGAACGGTGGTGGTGCGCATCCGCGACCGCGGCCCGGGCCTGGCGCCGGACGAACTGGAAGCGGTGTTCGATCCGTTCCTGCGGCTGGAAACCTCGCGCTCGCGGGAGACCGGCGGGGCCGGGTTGGGCCTGACCATCGCCCGTGCCCTCGCCGAGAAGGATGGTGCGCGGCTGTGGCTGGAGAACCATCCCGAAGGCGGACTGGTAGCGGTGGTCGAGTGGTCGCAGCCACCGCGGGCTGGCGGTAACCGCGGCTGACCCCGCGGCGGCGCGGTTTACACCGGCCGCCGGGTTTTTCCCTATCATCCGCCGATCTTCCGGATCACTGTCCCAATGAGCCAGCCCGTTCGTGCCGGTGCGCCATTCGCGAGCCGGCAGTGTTTCCGTACCGGATCCGGTGCTGGCCGTTGCATGCATCACCACCCATGAATTCCGGAAAGCATGCACCCCGCGCCGGCGCGCCACGCATCGCCCGGCGCTGGCAGTCGCTACTGCGCGGCTTCCTGCTGGCGTGCACGCTGCTGGCCGTGGCACCGCTTGCGGCGCAGGTCCGTCCCCCCTTGCGGGATTACGCAGTGGACGTATGGACCTCACGCAACGGGCTGCCGCACAACTCGTTGCGTGACATAGCCCAGACCCCGGAAGGCCACCTGTGGTTCGCCACCTGGGAGGGACTGGTCCGCTACAACGGCCTGGACTTCACCGTGTTCGACCGCGGCAGCCAGGCCGGGCTGCGCGACAACGGCATTGGCGCGCTGTATGTGGACCGCCAGGGTGCGTTGTGGATCAGCGACTCGCGCGGCAACGTCAGCCGCCGTACCGGCATCGGCCAGTGGCAGCACTGGTCGCCGCGGGACGACATGCCCAAGGTACTGGTGCAGGCCATGCAGATGGACAGCCACGACCGGCTGTGGCTGCTGTACGAGGCCAAGGGCCTGGGCTGCCTGGACCCGGCGGGGCGCCTGCATTTCGAGACCGCGCCGGCTGGCGTACCGATGCCGATGAGCTTCACCAAGATCGCGGTCGATGCCCGGGACCGGGTCTGGATCGGCACGCTCGACGGCCTGGTGCTGCGCGACGTGGATGGCGTGATCAAGCGTGCCCCGGCAGCGTGGGGGCTGGGACAGGGCCTGGTGTGGCCATACCGCGCCCCGGATGGCGTGATCTGGATTGCCGCCGGCCAGCGGCTGTACCGCCTGCGCGGTGATAGGCCGGAGCTGGTCCACCGCCTGCCGGAGCCGGTGCACATCACCGCGATGCTGCAGGACCGTTACGGCGAGCTGTGGCTGGGCACCGAGAACCAGGGCGTGCTGCGCGTTGGCAACCGGGGCGTGGAGCGTTTGCCGGCCAGCCTCAAGCTGCCAGGCGGACGGGTGGTCAGCCTGCGCGAGGACGCCGAGGGCAGCATCTGGGTCGGCGCCAATGGCGGCCTGTACCGGCTGCGCGAAACCCTGTTCACCAGCTATGGGACGCGCGACGGACTCAGCGGTGATTACGTGCGCGCGGTGCTGGAAGACCGCGACCGGCGACTGTGGGTGGGCAGTGCCAGTGGCCTGGACCGGCAGCTGGCCGACGGCCGCTTCGTACCGGTGCCGCTGCGCAACGGTGCCGGCAAGCCGCCCTCGGTACTGAGCCTGGCCCAGGGCCCGGACGGCGATATCTGGGTCGGCACCTTTGCCGACGGCATCTTCCGCCTGGCGCCCGACGGCAGCCTGCGCCATGCCTATGGCAGTGCCGAGGGGCTGCTCGGCGGCAACATCCGCGCCCTGAGCATCGATGCCCGCGGCACGGTCTGGGCCGGCACCCAGCAGGGCGTGAGCTACATCGATGCCAATGGTGCGCATGCGGCAAGCCTGGCCGGCATGCCGGACGGACTGATCACCGCGCTGGCGCACGATCCATCCGGCGCCCTGTGGATCGGCACCATCGAGGGCGTGGCGGTGCTGCGCGGCGACAAGGTGCAGCGTATCGACCTGGAACCGCTGGGCGGGGGACGGAGCGTGTTCGGCTTCCAGCAGGTCGGCCCTGCGATGTGGATCAGCAGCGATCGCGGGCTGTACCGCTGGCGGGACGGCCAGCTGGCGCGCGTGGGCCTGGAGCAGGGCATGCCGGTGGACACGGTATTCCAGCTGGTGCCCGACCAGCTGGGTAGCGTGTGGATCAGCAGCAACCGTGGCGTGCTGCGTACCGACATGGCGGCGCTCAACGAGGTCGCCGACGGCCGCGCCGGGCGCATCAGCGTCGAGCGTTACAGCGAGATCGACGGCATGGCCAACTCGCAGGCCAACGGAAGTTCCGGGCCGTCGGCGCTGCTGCGGGCCGATGGCAGCTTCTGGGTGGTGACCGCGGGCGGCTTGAGCACGGTCGATCCGCAGCGGCGCGAACGCTTCCGCGACCGCATGGCACCGCCGGCGGTGATCGAAACCGTGCGCGTGGACGGCCAGCTGGAGGCGTGGAATGGCCGCGAGGCGACCTCGATCCCCGGCGGAACGCGGCTGGCAGTGAGCTACGTCGGCCTGAGTTACCTGATGTCCGATCGCATCCGTTACCGCACCCGGCTCGAGGGCCTGGACCAGGGCTGGGTCGAACGCGGCAACCAGCGTGCGGTCGAATACATCGGCCTGCCGCCGGGCGACTACACCCTGCACGTGGCCGCGGCCCATCCGGGCGGTGACTGGGGACGGCAGGTCGCCGCCTGGCACTTCACCGTGCAGCCGTTCTGGTGGCAGCGCACCAGCGTGCAGGTGCTGGCCGGGGTGCTGTTGCTGGTCGGCGGGGTGGCGCTGTACCGTTTCCGGCTGCATCGCTACCGCGTCAGCAACCTGCGCCTGGCCCGGCGCGTGGAAGAGGCGACCGCCGACCTGCAGGCCCAGACCCTGCACCTGCAGTCACTGAACCTGGAAAAGACCGAGCTGGCCGAGCGCCTGGCGCGGCAGGCCGAGGCGTTCGAGCGGCAGGCGCGCGAGGATGCATTGACCGGCCTGGCCAACCGTCGTGCGTTCGACGAGGTGCTGGGGCGCGATTTCGCCCGTGCCCGGCGCAGCGGCCACCCGCTGTGCCTGGTGGTGCTGGACATCGATCATTTCAAGCACGTCAACGACCGCTACAGCCACAGCGTCGGCGATGCCGTGCTGGCCGAGGTGGCGCTGCTGCTGGATTCGGCCTGCCGCGATTCGGACATGTCCGCGCGCACCGGCGGCGAGGAATTCGCGCTGCTGCTCAACGACACGCGGATCGCCGAAGCGGAGAAGATCTGCGAGCGGCTGCGCACGCTGTTCCATGCGCACGGCGACTGGGGCGGCGTGGCGGGGCTCCGGGTGACCTTCAGTGCCGGCCTGGTCGAGCTGGGCGAGGGCGACCGATCGCCGTCGATGCTCTACCAGCGGGCCGACCGTGCGCTTTACCAGGCCAAGCGCGGTGGCCGCGACCGCATCTGTACCGACTGAGCCGGACAAGTGCGGCCTGGCAGCCCGGTCTCAGCGCGGCCAGGCGTTGGCGATCTTGCAGAACAGTTTCGCGGTCTGCTCGGTGTCGTAGACCGCGCTGTGCGCTTCCTCGGCGTCCCACTCGAAGCCGGCGGCCTGCACGGCACGGGCGAGCACGGTCTGGCCATAGGCGATGCCGGCCAGGGTCACCGTGTCGAACACGCTGAAGGGATGGAACGGATTGCGCTTGTGGTCGACTCGCGCCACGGTGGCGTTGAGGAAGCTCAGGTCGAAATGCGCGTTGTGCCCGACCAGGATCGCGCGCTGGCAGCCGTACTTCTTCATCGCCGCACGCACCGGGGTGAAGATGTGGTCCAGCGCCTCGCGCTCGGGCTTGGCCAGCCGGAACGGGTGGTCGAGGATGATGCCGGTCACTTCCAGCGAGCGCGGGTCGATCTCGGTGCCCGGCGCCGGGATGACATGCGCGCTGGCGGTCTGGCCCGGGAACAGGATGCCGTTCTCGTCCATCTCGATCGGTACCGCGGCAATTTCCAGCAGGGCGTGCCGGTTCCAGTCGAAACCGCCGGTCTCCACGTCCACCACCACCGGCAGGAAGCCACGGAAGCGCCGCGACATCGGGATCACATCAGCCGCCAACGGCGGGGTTTCACTGGTTTCGGACATCCGGCAAGGTTACCAGAGCGCTCCGTGGAGGGCCCGATGACCTGAAGCCTGGCGGCCCAGGGATGGTGGGGACGTGCCGGGTCAGTTGGTTCCGGCCGCGCTGGTTCCGTCCCTTTTTTCGCGGGGCGGCAGCGGCTGGTCGCCGTGGACCAGGAACCACACGTTCTCGGCGATGTTGGTGGCGTGGTCGCCAACCCGTTCCAGGTTCTTGGCCATGAACAGCAGGTGGGTGCAGGAGGTGATGTTGCGCGGGTCTTCCATCATGTAGGTCAACAGCTCGCGGAACAGCGCGGTATACAGCGCATCGAGCCGGGCATCGTCCTCGCGCATGGCCATGGCCGCCTGCACATCGCGCTTTTCGTAGGCATCAATGGCGCGCAGCACCTGGCTGGCGGCCAGCTTGCCGACCGCGCGCAGCCCCTGGATCTGCGGCGGGGTCGGCTGGTTGGCCGGCGGCATCTGCGCCAGCACCCGCGAGCGCTTGGCCACATTGGCCGCGTGGTCGCCAATCCGCTCCAGCTCGGCAGGCACCCGCACGCCGACCAGGATCTCGCGCAGGTCACGCGCCAGCGGGCCGCGCAGCGCCAGCCGCATCACGTCATGGGCAATGGACTGCTCCAGGGCATCGATCTCGACATCATTGGCGATGATCCGTTCGGCTGCGAGCGGGTCGAAACGTTCGATCACATCCAGTGCCGATTCCAGCTGGGCTACGGCCATCCGGCCCATGCGGGTGATTTCCTGGGTCAGGCGTTGCAGTTCTTCGTCGTAGCTCTTGACGATGTGCTCGTTGGGCATGGTCATGTGTCCGGTGGAGGGTGGGGCGGCAATGCGCCCGTGTCTGGTGCAGCAGGGCGGCAACGGTGTGTCTGTGCCGGCCTGGCAATGCCGCGGGGATGGCTGCACGGCTGGCGTGCAGCCAGGCAGCTCAGCCGAAGCGGCCGGTGATGTAATCCTCGGTCTGCTGCTTGCTGGGCTGGGAGAAGATCACCTCGGTGCGGTCATGCTCGATCAGGTCGCCCAGGTACATGAAGGCGGTGTAATCGGACACGCGCGCGGCCTGCTGCATGTTGTGGGTGACGATCAGGATGGTGTAATCGCTCTTGAGTTCTTCCACCAGCTGTTCGATGCGGCTGGTGGAGATCGGGTCCAGCGCCGAGGTGGGCTCGTCCAGCAGCAGCACCTCCGGGCGCAGGGCCACCGCACGGGCGATGCACAGGCGCTGCTGCTGGCCGCCGGACAGCCCCAGCGCGCTCTGGCCCAGCTTGTCCTTGACCTCGTCCCACAGCGCGCCCTGGCGCAGCGCCTGTTCGACCCGGTCGGCCATCTCGGCCTTGGACAGCTTCTCGTGGTGGCGGATGCCGTAGGCGACGTTCTCGAAGATGGTCATCGGGAACGGCACCGGCTTCTGGAACACCATGCCGACCTTGGAGCGCAGGCGGCTCATCGGGTACTTGGGCGCCAGGATGTTCTCCCCGTCCAGCAGCACCTCGCCCTTGGCTTCCAGCTTCGGATACAGGTTGTAGATGCGGTTGAAGATGCGCAGCAGGGTCGACTTGCCGCAGCCGGACGGGCCGATCAGCGCGGTGACGCGCTTTTCCGGCACATCCAGGTTGATGTTCTTCAGCGCATGGAAGCCGTTGTAGTAGAAGTTCAGGTTGCGCGCAGCCAGCTTGACCGGTGCATCCGGCAGCACGATGCCGTTGTGGCTGGGCACGTTGATGCGCTGCATCGGCACGCTGTGGGAAGTGTTGTTCATGGTCGGCTCGGCGGAAAGATCAGTCATGGGAGATGCGGTTGCGCAGCAACAGGCCACGGGCGGTCAGGCTGACCAGCAGCACGAACAGGGTCAGCACCAAGGCGCCGGCCCAGGCCAGCACCTGCCACGATTCGTAGGGGCTGCCGGCGAACTGGTTCATCACCACCGGCACCGAGGCCATCGGCGCGAACACGTCGCTGTTCCAGTACTGGTTGCCGAAGGCGGTGAACAGCAGTGGTGCGGTCTCGCCGGAAATGCGCGCCAGCGCAAGCAGGATGCCGGTGACGATGCCGGCCGCGGCGCTGCGATAGAGCACCTGCACGATCACCTTCCACTGCGGGATCCCCAGTGACAGCGCCGCTTCGCGCATCTGCGAAGGCACCAGGCGCAGCATCTCGTCGGTGGTGCGGATCACCACCGGCAGCACGATGAAGGCCAGTGCCAGCGCACCGGCAAAGGCGGAAAAACGCCCGCCGGTCTGCATCACGTAAAGGGTGTAGACGAACAGGCCCAGCACGATCGACGGTGCCGAGAGCAGGATGTCATTGACAAAGCGCACCACCGTGCCGGCCTTGCGCGCATTGCCGTACTCGGCCAGCCAGGTACCGGCCAGCACGCCCAGCGGGGTACCGATGGCGATGGCCAGCGCGCACATCACTGCCGAGCCGAAGAAGGCATTGGCCAGGCCGCCTTCCTGCATCGGGGCCGGGGTCATCTGGGTGAACAGTGCCCAGTTGATGCCGGGCAGGCCACGGCTGATCAGGGTCCACAGGATCCAGCCCAGGAAGAACAGGCCGAACAGGGCCGTGGCACAGCCCAGGCCGATGGCCAGCACATTGGCCAGGCGGCGGCGCAGGTATAGCGAGGACGTGGACATCAGTTGCCCTCCTTGCGGGACAGGCGCATCAGCATCAGGCGGGCGATGGCCAGCACCACGAAGGTGACGATGAACAGGACAAAGCCCAGCAGCAGCAGGGCCGAGCGGTAGGTTTCGGTGGCTTCGCCAAAGTCATTGGCAATCAGCGCGGCGATGGTGGTGCCCGGCTCCAGCAGCGAGGGCGTCAGGCGTACCGAGTTGCCGATCACGAAGGCCACCGCCATGGTCTCGCCCAGGGCGCGGCCCAGGCCAAGGAAGATGCCGCCGATCACCGCCGAGCGGGTGTAGGGCAGCACGATGTCCCAGGTCACTTCCCAGCGGGTGGAGCCCAGCGCATAGGCCGATTCCTTCAGCCGGGTCGGCACGGTCAGGAACACCTCGCGCATCACCGAGGAAATGAACGGGATCACCATGATCGCCAGCACGAAACCGGCGGTGAGCATGCCGATGCCCAGCGGCGGGCCCTGGAACAGCACGCCGACCAGCGGCAGCGTGCCGAGGTGGTCATTGAGCAGCGGGGTGACGTACTCGGTCATCACCGGCACCAGCACGAACAGGCCCCACATGCCGTAGATGATCGACGGGATGCCGGCCAGCAGTTCCACCGCGGTGCCGACCGGGCCGCGCAGCCAGCGCGGCGCCACTTCGGTCAGGAAGAAGGCAATGCCGAAGGACACCGGCACCGCGATCAGCATCGCGATCACGGCAGTGACCAGGGTGCCGTAGATCGGTGCCAGTGCGCCGAACCGGTTCTCGACCGGATTCCAGTCGGCCGAGGTGAAAAAGCTCAGGCCCTGGCTGGCCAGCGCATGGCGCCCGCCCCAGAGCATGGACAGTGCCGCACAGACCAGCGCCACCAGGACCAGACCCACGGTGGTCATCAGGATCGCGCGGAAAATGCGGTCATTGCGCGCATCGCGCCGTTCGTTTGGCGACGGTGCAGCGGTAGAAGAGGGGGATGTCATCGGTCACTAAAGCCGGTAGTGGAGCACTGTGCGGACAGGCCGCAAGGACGGTGCCCGCGTCAGACGCGGGCACCGGCGCTGTTACTTGCTGAACTCTGCCGCCCAGTAGGCTTCGATCTGGGTGACCAGTTCGGCCGGCAGCGGCACGTAGTGCAGCTCGTTGGCCTGTGCCTGACCGTTGTGGAAGGCCCACTTGAAGAAATCCAGTGCGGCCTGGTTGCGCGCCGGATCCTTGGGCTGCTTGCTCATCAGCATGAAGTTGGTGGCGGTGATCGGCCAGGAATTGGCACCAGCCGCATTGGTGATGACCAGGTTGAAGTCGGCCGCATTGGCCCAGTCGGCATTGGCCGCGGCGGCGGCGAAGGTCTCGGCGCTGGGCTGGACCCAGTTGCCATCGGCATTGCGCATGGAGGCATACGGCATCGCGTTCTGGGTGGCATAGGCCAGTTCGACATAGCCGATCGCGCCCTTGATCTGCTTCACGTACGAGGCCACGCCCTCGTTGCCCTTGCCGCCGACACCGGCCGGCCACTGCACCGAAGTGCCTTCGCCGACGCTGTCCTTCCAGCCGCTGCTGACCTTGGACAGGTAGTTGGTGAAATTGAAGGTGGTGCCCGAACCGTCGGAGCGGTGGACCAGGGTGATCTTCTCGGCCGGCAGGGACAGTTCCGGGTTCAGTGCGGCGATGGCCGCATCGTTCCACAACGTGACCTTGCCCAGGTAGATGTCAGCCAGCAGTTCGCCGCTCAGGCGCAGCTGGCCCGGGGCCATGCCTTCCAGGTTGACCACCGGAACCACGCCGCCGATGGCCGACGGGAACTGGCCCAGGTTGGCCGCGGCCAGCTCATCGCTGGGCAGCGGCTTGTCGGAGGAGCCGAAGTCCACCGTGCCGGCCTTGATCTGGGCGATGCCGCCGCCCGAACCGATGGACTGGTAGTTGATCTTGGCACCGGTGGCGGCGTTGTAATCGGCCGACCACTTGGAGACCAGCGGGAAGATGAAGGAAGCGCCGGCACCGGATACTTCGGTGCTGATGCGCTCGCTGCTGCCTGCCTGTTCGCCTTGCGGTGGTTGTGAGCCGCCACAGGCCGACAGGCCCAGGGCAATGGCCAGGGAAAGGGCAGCAAGGCCGGTGGTGCGCAATTTCATGGTGGTCTCCATAGACACAACGATGGGGTTCAAGCAGGTTGCGACTATGGAATGATGTTTTTGTTACACGTGTATGACGGGCGAAGGAGAAATTGTCATACGCGGTGTCCTGGCAGCCAGACACAGGGGCCGGGGGCTGTACACCGGGTCTGCTGCTGGCTGCGGTTTGTGCGCCGGACAAGTAAAACGCCGCCGTGTGACACTACGGCGGCGTTCGGGTGACAGCGCGATGACGTCCCTTACCAGTACAGCTGAATGCGCGCCTCGAGGATGTCCGGATCATCGGAAAGCGTGCTGCCGGTGGCGGCATCGAAGCGCTCACTGCGCAGTTTGACCCAGTTCAGGGCGAATTTTGAATGGGCGCCGTACCAGTAATTCACGCCCAGGGTCAGGGCCTGCTGCTTGCCGCCGGCCACCGTACCGTCATCCAGGTCCAGCTGGTCGTAACGGGCACCGAGCTGCCACAGCCCGCCGGCCAGCGAGCCGGCCTTGGGCGGGGAGGGAACCCCGCCGCTGTAGCTCCAGGCGTGGCCGCCGAGGTTGTAGACCGCGCTTGCGTAGCCACCGTGGCTGTCCAAATCGGCGCCGGCCTGGCGTTTGCCGGTGGCAGTGAAGTATTCGCCCTGCAGCTTCCACGGCCCGGCCAGCCACAGCGCCTCCACCCCGGTGGTGGCCAGGCGGTCGGTGCCGGGCAGGCGGCCGGTGTCGATCAGGCGCACATCAGCCAGGTCGGCATTGGGGCGGGCACGTAGCCGTAGGGTGTCGGCCGGCAGGTCATGGCGGGCATGGTTGATGCCCAGGTGCACGGTGTTGCCGGCGCCGGCATGCGGCAGCCACCAGCCGCGTAGTGCCTGGCCATTGCCTTCAGCCAGGCCGTTGGTCAGCTCATCGCCGAACACACTGGCGCTGATGCCCCAGCGCTGGCCGCCCAGCTCGTAGCCCAGGCCCAGCCGCCGGCCGATCGCGTAGGTCGAGGTGGCCGTGGCCTTGGCGATGAAATCGTTGGCGCCGGTGCTGCTGAGCTCTTCCAGCGAGTTGGGCTGCTTGAACTGGCCCACGCGCAGGCTGTGCTTGAGGTCAGCGTCCTGCCAGCGCGCACGCACATTGGCATCGAGGAATTTTTCGGCCTTGGCATCCCAGCCCAGGGTCCAGTCCAGCGGGCCGGGGCCATCGCCCTTGAGCACCAGCTCGGCCCGGCGCATGCGCAGGCGGTCATCGCCCAGGTCGCGCTGGTCGGAGGAATACCAGTTGCCATCGGCCTGGAGCAGGCCTTCGAGGCTGAGGTCGGTCTGACCGACGCTGCCGATCTTCACCGCCGCCTGGGTGGCAGGCACGGCGAGCAGACTGGCGACAAATGCCAGGTACAACGGGGTTGTACGGTTCATGGGCGTTCTTGCGGCTGGGGTAGGGCGCAGGTTATGAACGCTAGATTGCAAAAAGATGACGGAATCTGTCGTCAATGACAGGCGAGAGTCATTTTTGTGACGTCGGTGTGGCATGGCTGCCGACTGGCTGGCGCTGCAGCCGCGCCTGCAGTGAACCATTGCCGCGCCACAGCTGCAGCTGGTCGGGCAGTTGCGCGGCAGGCAGTTGCGCCAGCCAGCCGGTCAGTGCCTGCGCCTTGCCAGGGGCGGTTTCCATGCTCAGCCCCTGTCCGGCATCGCTGCTGTGCTGTGCCAGTTGCAGACCGCTGTCGGCCAACGAAGCCTGCCACTGCTGCAGCAGGACCTCCGGTTGCTGGGTGTGTTGCTCCAGCGCCTGCAGGCTGCTGTGCAGTTGCTGCTGTTGCCGGCGGGCCTGGTCAAGCTGCTGCTGGCCCTGGGTCTGCCAACGCAGCAGCGGGGCCAGCAGGCCGTACCAGGCCACAAAGCCGCTGATCGCCAGCAGCATCGTCAACAGCATGGCCTGTTCACGCCGGGCGCGCTGCTGCCACCAGCCCTGCAGGCGGGAAAGGCCAGCGCTGCGCTGCTGGCCGGTTGCACTGGAAAGGTTCATGGCAGCTCCTGGGCAGTGATGATCAGCGTGGTGCTGGTGGCCGGGTCGGCGGACGACTGGGCGGCCAGCCCCTGCTGGCGCAGTTGCGTGTGCAGCTGCGCCAGCGCGGTGGCCGTGGCCGGTTGCAGCTCCAGGATCAAACGGCCATCACCCAGTTGCAGCTGTTCCAGCGCCACGTCCGGGCTGGCCTGCACCGCCTGCAGTCCGGCACGCAGCAACGACCACTGCTGCTGGCGCTGTTCCCGTTGCGCGGCCCGTGCATGCACGCTGGCGATCGGGTCGGGGTTGTCGGCGCCAATGCCCGGATGCTGGCGGGCCAGCGCCAGGCTCTGCTGCTGGGTCTGGCTGGCTTGCCAGCGCAGGCCGGCGCCATGGGCGGCAATGACCAGCGGCAGTGCCAGCACCAGTGCGGCCACGGCGATGCCGAGCCGGCGTCCGGCCAGCGGCACCTGCTGCTGGCCGGGGGCAAAGCGGCCCTGCAGCAAGTTGCTCTCCGGCAGTCGATGCAGGTCCAGCTGTGCGGCCAGTGGCAGCACCGTTGCCGGTGTCTGGGTCAGGCAGCGCTGGATCAGCGCCGGCTCGGCCGTCACCGCCTGCTGCTGGCTGCGCCAGAGCCACAGCCCCTGGTGCTCGGCCAGGACGCCATCAGCGCTGTCGGCATTGACCGGCAACAACAGGCTGTCGGGAATCACCTGTGCCGGGCTGACACCAAGGGCCCGGGCCCGGGCCAGTGCGTCCTCCAGCACCTGCGGGGCGCACAGCATCAGTTGCCAGTGCGTGCCATCGCGCTGGGCTGCTGCGTGCAGGGTCTCGGGCGGGGCAAGCAGGTCATCGGCCAGGGCATTGGCGCCGGCGGTGCGCGCCTGGGCCGGGCTGTGCGCGGGGAGGTCCAGCCAGCGCACCACTACCTGCTCGCCGGAAAGGGCCAGCACCACATGTTCATTGTCCGGCCCGGCCGGCAGGCGCTGGCCAGCCAGCAGCTGGCCGTGCTGGAGCTGGTCATCGGCCAGCCGCCACCAGTGCGCCGGGTGCTGGTCATTGCGGGGTAAAACGAGCAGACAGATCGGTTTCATTGCGGAGCATCCAGCGGCGTGACAACAAACGGGCGTGGTCAGGGGTATCGGTGCTGAGCAGGCTGGTCAGTTCGGCCTGGCTGCCATCGAGCAGCACCTGCACCTGCAGCTCGAACAGCGTGGGTTGCAGCCGGATCTGGCTGGCAAGCCCGGCATCGCCGGCCAGTGACTGCAGCGCAGGGTGGGCCAGGAAGGCGCTGCGCTGGCGCCAGCCACCGGCAGGCCGCTGTGCCAGCCATTGCTGCGCCTCAGGCAGGGACATCGCGCCTTGGCTGAGCATCACCAGCAGCGGCGCCTGGTGCGGGCTGAGGGCATTGACATTGACCGGGGTGGGCGCGTTGTCGGGCAGCGCACACAGCCACGGGCGCAGGCGCTGGTAAAGCGCGGCATCCATGCCGGCCAGCGCCAGCAGCTCGCTGGGATCGTTCAACAGCGCCGCGGCGCTGAGATAGGCCGGTACCTGCAGGCGGTAATAGGCGTCTTCGGCGCCGGCGGCGCTGGCCACGCTGTCGTGGTCAATCCAGTCGACCAGGCTGTCGCTCAAGGCCTGGGCCTGTGACGCTGGCAGCTGCAGCGCCTGCAGCAGTGCCAGCAGCTGTGCCACCCCGGTTTCGGAGCGTTGCCATTGCCCGGGGGCACCGATGACCACCGCATTGAGGTTGAAACAGCTGCTGGCATCGCGCAGCCGGTACTGCAGCTGGCCTTCGGCCAGGACCAGCGGCTGCACGCGTCCATGCCACTGGCCGAGCTGGGCCGGCGGCAGCTGCGCCAGCCGGCCGACCTGGCGGACAGCCAGCTGTTCGGCGCCCAGTGCATGGGCACGGGCCTGCACCAGCGATTGGTTGTTGCGCGCGCGCGCCAGGTCCAGCCCGATCAGGTCCAGCTGGGTGCTGGCCACCAGCGCGATCACCGCCACCAGCAGCAGTACCGTGAGCAGGGCGGCGCCGCGTTGCCGGCTGGCCATCAGCGCCCCTCCGCTGGCAGTGCCAGCACATGCTCGACCACCCCGAAATCGCGGTGGTGATAACGCAGGCGCAGTGCCCGTGGCAGCTGGTCCAGCCCACCCGGCCAGCCGCGGTTCCAGCCGCTGCCGTCGTGGTAGGCCAGTTGCAGCTGCTGCACCTCATCGAGCAGGACCTGCTGTTGCCAGTGGTTGCTGCCATCCAGACGGTCCCGGCTCAGCCGCACCAGCGCCTGTCCCTGCAGCCGGTACTGCACATGCAGCAGCTCTGGCCGTGGCTGGGCAGGGTTGTCCCAGCCGCCGCGGGTGAAGGCAAACAAGGCGCTGCGCCCGGACCAGGCCGCGGCATCGCCATCGGTGGCGCCGGTAAATACGGCGGTGGCCGGCTGGCCGTCGACCTGGCGCACGCTGCGGCGGGTGGCCTGGCCCAGGTCGGCACGCAGCAGGTTGTCCAGCCGCTGCAGCCGGGCCGCGCTGTCGATGCGCTGCTGCACCGCCTGCTGGTTGTCCAGTGACTGGCGCAGCACCAGTACGCCGCTGCTGGCCAGCAGTGCAAACACCGCCAGCGCGACCAGCGCCTCGATCAGGGTAAAACCGCGTTGTGCGCTCATGGCGCGGCCTGCCAGCTGGTCAGTTCGGCCACCTGCTGGCCGCTGTCGGCCAGCACCGCCCAGTGCCAGCCCTGGATGCCGGGCAGCGCGCCCTGTACCGGCCGGCGCTGCCAGTGCCACTGGCGGCCGGCCAGTTCGACCTGGCCCTGGTTGCCCCACTCAGGCGACAGCTCGGCGCTGGCGGCCAGGTTCTGCAGCACGATCAGGGCCAGGGCCTGCTGTTCGCTGTGCTGGGCGCTGCGGGTGCTCTGGCTGCCCAGGTGCAGCAGGGCCACCACTGCCAGTGCCAGCACGGCCACTGCGACCATCAGTTCGAGCAGGCTCAACCCCTGTTGTCTGCTAGCGGGGCTGGACATCGATGCTCCCATCGGCGTGCAGCTGCAGCTGCCAGCGCTGCTGCCCGCTGTGCAGTTCCAGCAGGCCGGGCAGGGTATTGCCTGCCGGGTCCAGGATCAGCTGCAGCTGTTCGCTGGCCTGGCCGGCAAACACCAGGGTGGTCGGCGCCGGCCATGGCTGCGCGGCCAGTGCCGGGTCGCTGCTGGGCTGCCACTGGCCCTGCTGGCGGTGTTCAAAGCGGTAACCATGGCCATCGAGCAGTACCCGCAGGCTCTGGTTGCGCAGCACGGCCTGATCCTGCGCGTGGGCCAGGCGGGCGGCCAGCCGCTGCACCGGCTCGCGCAGCGGATCGGCCGGCGGCACGCTGAGCACCACCGCAGCGCTGGCCAGGGCCAGCAGCACCAGCACCACCAGCAGCTCGATCAGGCTGAAGCCGGCCGCACGCCCTTGCATGGCTTATTGCCAGTTGCCGATGTCGGCATTGTCATCACTGCCGCCGTCCGTACCATCGGCGCCCTGCGACCAGACATCGAAGCTGCGGCCATCGTTGCCCGGCTGACGGTACTGGTAGGGGTTGCCCCACGGGTCAGCGGGCAGCCGGCGGACATAACCACCGGGACGGTAGCGCTGCGGCTGGGGCAGGTCCTGCGGTGCGCGCTGCAGCGCCGCCAGGCCCTGGCCGCTGCTTGGATAGGCCAGGTTGTCCAGCCGATAGGTTTCCAGGGCCTGCTCCAGCACGGCGATGTCGGCGCGGGCCTTTTCGACCATCGCCCGGTCCTGGCTGGGCATCACATTCAGGGTGACCACGGTGGCCAGCAGGCCGAGGATGACGATCACCACCATCAGTTCGATCAGGGTGAAACCACGTTGGCGCTGGGTTGATGGAACGGACATGCAGGACTCCAGAGGTCAGCCAAGGACAAGGGAATTGAATTGCAGGATCGGCAGCAGGATCGCCAGCACGATCACCCCGACCACCACGCCCAGGACGATGATGATCAGCGGCTCGAGCAGGCCCATCGCGACCTGGGTGGTGGTCTGCGACTGGCGCTCCAGGTAATCGGCCGCGCTTTCCAGCATCGGTGCCAGCTGGCCGCTGTCCTCGCCACTGCTGGCCATGTGCAGCAGGGTGGAGGGAAACACCGCCGCCAGCCGCATCGCGGTGCTCAGGCTGCCGCCCTCATCGATCACCGTGGCCATCTGCGCGGTGGCATTGCGCAGCACCGTGTTGGCGATGGTGCGCGCACTGGCGCGCAGGCCGTCGATCAGCGGCAGGCCGGCGGCGAGCATGATCGCCAGCGTGCGTGCCAGCTGGGCGGCATGCACCTGGCGCAGCAGGTTGCCGGCCAGCGGCAGGCGCAGGATCAGGCGGTCCACGGCCAGGCGCAGGCCGGGGCGGCGCAGCGCCACTGGCGCGGCCAGCAGCAGGGCCAGCAGTGCAGCGCCCAGCCAGGGGGCCAGGGTGGCCAGCAGCTCGCTGCTGCCGACCACGATCCGGGTCAGCAGCGGCAACTGGCGGCCCATCGCATCGAATTGTTCGACCACCCGCGGCACCACCAGGGTCATCAGTGCGATCACCACCGCGCAGGCGGTCAGCGCCAGGGTGGCCGGGTAGATCAGTGCGGTGGCCAGCCGGGCGCGGACCTGCTGCTGCTGTTCGAGCAGGTCGGCCAGCCGGGCCAGCAGCTGCGGCAGCGCACCGGAGGCTTCGCCTGCGGCAATCATCGCCCGGTACAGCGGCGGGAACGCGCGTGGCTGTGCGGTCATGGCCTCGGCCAGCGCAAAGCCTTCGGCCAGCCGGGTCTGGGTGCTCTGCACGGCCTGGCGCAGCCGGCGCTGCCCGGCCTGCTGGCTGATTGCCTGCAGCGCCTGGGCCAGCGGCAGGCTGGCAGTGAGGGCGGCCAGCTGGCGGGTGAACAGGGCCAGCTCGCGCGCCGGCAGGCGGACCGGGCGACCTGGCTCGGCTACGGCCGGGGCCAGCTGCAGCACCAGCCAGCGCTTGCCCAGCAGCTGCGCGGTCGCGGCCTGGGCATTGCTGGCGCGCAGCTGGCCGTGCCGGGTGCGCCCGGCGGTGTCCACGGCCTGGTAGGAAAATGCGATCATCGGCCGGCCTGCGCGCGGGCTACCCGCAGCACTTCACTGGCACAGGTCAGGCCGGCGGCCACCGCAGCACGCCCGGCATCAAGCAGGGTGCCGCCCTCGGCAAACGCCTGCGCGGCGAGCTGATCCTCATCGGCCTCGGCCACGATCAGCCGGCGCAGCGGTTCATCGATCGCTACCGCCTCATACAGCGCCATCCGTCCGCTGTGCCCGGTGTGTTCGCAGGCGGCGCAGCCGGCGGCACGGAACTGCGGCGGCACCGGCTGGCCGGCAAACAGGCGTGCGGCCAGTGGATCATCGGCCGCACAGGGCTGGCGGCACTGCGGGCACAGCCGGCGCACCAGGCGCTGGGCCAGCACCAGGCGCAGGGTGCTGGCCAGCAGGAAGGACTCGCTGCCCATGTCGCGCAGGCGGGTGATCGCACCGATCGCATCGTTGGTATGCACGGTGGACAGCACCAGGTGGCCGGTCAGGCTGGCCTGCACCGCAATCTGCGCCGTTTCCACATCGCGGATCTCGCCGACCATCACCACATCCGGGTCCTGGCGCAGGATCGCGCGCAGGCCGGCGGCAAAGCTCATCCCGACCTTGGCATTGACGGGGGTCTGGCCGATGCCGTCGATGGCATATTCGACCGGGTCCTCGGCGGTAAGGATGTTGCGCTGGCCGTCATTGAGAGCGGCCAGCGCCGCATACAGCGTGGTGGTCTTGCCCGAGCCGGTGGGGCCGGTGACCAGCACGATGCCGTTGGGCTGGGCCAGCGCGCCCTGCAGCCTGGCCGCAACCGTTGGCGACAGCCCCAGCTGTGCCAGCTCCAGGGTGCCGGCCTGCTTGGCCAGCAGGCGCAGCACCACGCGCTCGCCATCACGCGCGGGCAGGGTGGACACACGCACATCCAGTGCCTGGTTGCCCATCCGCAGCGAGATCCGGCCATCCTGTGGCACGCGTTTTTCGGCGATGTCCAGCCGCGCCATCACCTTGATCCGCGACACCAGCAGTGGCGCCAGCCGCGGTGGCAGGCTGGCGGCGGTACGCAGCACCCCGTCCACGCGCAGGCGTACCCGCAGCATCGATTCAAACGGTTCGACATGGATGTCCGAGGCACCCTGGCGTGCGCCCTCGGCAATCAGCCCGTTGATCAGGCGGATCACCGGTGCATCATCGGCGGCGGCCAGCAGGTCGGCGGCGGGCGGTAGCTCGTCCAGCAGCGCTTCCAGGCCGCTGCCGGCTTCCAGCGCCAGCACGCTGTCATCGCCGCCATCCACGCTGTCGGCATACACCCGCGCCAGCTGCTGGTCGAACAGCTCGGCCGGCAGTGGCTGCAACTGCAGCGCACATCCTGCCACCCGGCGCAGTTCGGCCAGTGCCGGCGCATGCGCCTGCGGGTGCAGCCACACCGTCACGCCATCGCCGGCATCCTCGGTGCCGGCAAGCAGCAGGCCATGGCGGCGGGCAAAGGCATACGGCAGGCGCCCGGGCAGGCTCATTGCGGCGTACCCGCAGCGGCGTCTGTGGGGGCCGGCAGCTGCGGCGGGGCGCTGCGCAGGTAGTCACGCACCAGTGCATCCAGCGCCGCCTCGCCGCCACGCGGCTGGCCCGGCAGGGCCAGCTGGGCATCGCGCATCCAGTCAAAGCGCGGCGCGGTGATGCGCTGGGCATCGGCGCGGTCGCGGATGATGGTCGGGCGCAGGAACACCATCAGGTTGGTGCGGGTGTCGCTGTTGGCATCGGAGCGGAACAGCCGGCCCAGCAGCGGGATGTCGCCCAGCCCGGGCACCTTGTCGCGGGTCTGGCGCTGCTGCTGGTCCAGCAGCCCGCCCAGCACCACGATCGCGCCGTCATCGACCAGCACCCGGGTGTCGATCTCACGCTTGTTCAGGATCAGCTCGTTGTAGCTGGCCGAGACCGGACCGGCCACCGAGGACACTTCCTGGCGCAGCTTCAGGGTGATGCCACCGCCGGCGTTGATCTGCGGGGTGACCTCCAGCGCGATGCCCACGTCCTGGCGCTCGATGGTGCGGAATGGGTTGGAGTTGGCATCGCCGAGCACCTCGCCGGAGGTCAGCGGCACTTCCTGGCCGACCAGGATGCGTGCCGGCTCGTTGTCCAGGGTCAGGATCGACGGGGTGGACAGCAGGTTGGAGCCGGTGTCGCTGCGCACGGCGGTGATGATCGCGCCGAACAATACATCGCCGGCCTGGCCGGCGATCCCGGCCAGCCCGCCGGACAGGCCGAGCAGGGAGTTGGCTGCGGCACTGCGTGCGCTCTGCGCCCAGGCCGAGTCATCGCTGCCGGCCGCCGCGCCGGCGATCAGGCCCATGATCCCGGGCTGGCTGGACGGGAACTGGGTGCCCAGCAGCGGGATGTCGCCGTTGCGCCCGGCTGCGGCCAGCTGCACGCCGAGCTTGCGCGAGGCCTCATCGGAGATTTCCACCACCACCGCCTCGACCAGCACCTGCTCGCGGCGGGTGTCCAGCTGGGTGATCACTTCCATCAGGGTGCGCTGGGTTTCCGGGTCGGCATTGATGATCAGCGCGTTCTGGCCCGGCGCGCGCGCCAGGGTCGGGCGCTTGCCGCCGGCCGGGGTGATCAGCACCGCCTGGTTGGGGTCCACCGTGCTGCTGCCGTTGCTCGTGGCAGTGGCGCTGCCGCTGGCCGGGGCGTTGCTGCTGCCTTCGCCTTGGCCGATCAGCTGCTGCAGCACCGGCAGCAACTGTTCGGCGCTGGCGTGCTGCAGCTTGACCACGCGCACATCGCCGGTGCTTTCGGCGCGCCGGTCCAGCTCGGCGGCCATGTTCATGGCGCGCTGGACCACCCCGGCATCGCCGCGGATCACGATCGAGTTGCTGCTCTCCACCGGCAGGATCGACAGCACCTGGCTGCCGCCTTCGCCACGCACACCGAACAGCGCGTTGAGGGTGGCGGCAATCTCGCGCGCCGAGCTGTTGCGCAGGGTCAGGGTGTCGATGCTGGCGTTGTCGCTGTCGACCTGCGCCACCAGTGAGCGGATGCGCGCGATGTTGTCGCTGTAATCGGCCACCAGCAGGCTGTTGCCCTGCGGGGTGGCAATGACCACCCCGCCACGGCCGAGCAGGGGCTTGAGGGTTTCGGCGGCGATCCGTGCATCGATCCGGCGCAGACCGATCACCTGGGTGGCAAAGTGTGCATTGCTGCCGGTCCCCTGGCCGGCCGCGCCCTGGTCGGGCACCACGCGGTAGGTGCCGTGTCCGGCTGGAACCGCAACCAGGCCATGGCTGCGCAGGATGGTCAGCAGCACCCCGAGCATGTCCGCCTGTGACATCGACTGCGGGTTGCTGTAATCGACCGTGCCCTGGACGGCCGGGTCGACGATGAAGCTGGTGCCGGTGGCACGGGCGACATCCTGGATGAAGGCGCGGATGTCGGCACCCCGCACATCCAGGGTGTTGCCCGGCGCCGGATTGGCGGTGGCCCAGGCAGGGCCGGGCAGTGCGCAGCAAAGTGCGCCAGCCAGCAGGCCGATGGGCAGCACGATCGGCAGGGCAAGGCGCGGCAGGGAGCAGGTCATCAGGGCATCCGCAAAACAGAGGTATGGGTCTGGCCATCGCGGCGCCATTGCAGGCGCACGCTGTCGCGCCCCTGCAGCCGGGCGCGCAGGGCATCGGCATCGAGCCGCGTCAGTGGCTGGCCATCGACGGCCAGCAGTTCATCGCCCACGCGCAGGCCCTGGGTCTGCAGCCACAGGGCCAGCGGCGTGCCGGCCTGCAGTCGCGGGGCGGCATCAGCCGGCAGCGCGGTATCGCTGGCGGGCTGCTGGGCGGCGGGCTCTACGGCGGTGGGCGTCGCTGCGCTGCGCAGCAGGCTGTCGGCCTGGGCAGGCAGGCTCAGCTCGACCAGGCCGCCCGGGCCGAGCAGACGCACGCCACTGGCGGCAACCTGTTGCAGCTGCCAGCCCGCGGCAATCTGTTCGCCTTCGGCATAAGAATCCTGCTGGCCGGCCTCGTTGCCCAGGATGGCACTGGCCTGCGCGCCGCCCAGGCGGATCCCGTGCAGGGTCCATGTGCCGGTGCCGGGGGCGGTGTGGTTGCCGGCCTGACGGTGGAAAAGGTCCTGCTCCGGCCACGCCAGCGGATCGCTGCCGGCCGTTGCCGGCACAGACCTGGCGAGCGGCGCGGCACTCGGTGTGCGCAGGCCCAGCAGCAGTGCCAGCAGGGGCAGTGCCACGGCCAACACCCACAGGCCTTTGGGAAGCAGGCGGTTGATCACAATGATCACAGCGGGTGGCAGCACGATCACGCCGGGCAACTCAGGGTGGGGACGTGGCGATCATGCGACGGCACGATGACACTATGATTTCAAACGACATGGCACTGCCATAATTGTTGACCGCCACTGTCATCGGCGATTGCCGGCAGCAGGTCCGCCGGCCCTGCCAGGGCCGTAAAAGAACCAAGCCCGTCGACCGGATGTCGACGGGCTGGTAACCATCGGCAGGACTCCCCAGCCGCCACCGATGGTGTGCATTGGCCCGCGCCGCCCGGCCTGCCAGGCCGGAGGGCGGGGCATTGATCAGGCAGGCCCAGGCTTAGAAGCGTGCCTCGATGCTGGCACCGAAGCTGCGGCCCAGCTCGTAGCGGTTGACGTCGATGCGGCCACCGCCCAGCTGCTGATACTCGTGGTATTCCTCGCCCAGCAGGTTGCGCGCTTCCAGGCTCACGCTCATCGGCATGTCCCACAGGGTGAAGTGCTTGCGCCCGACCAGGTCCAGGCTCAGGCCCGGGTCCTGCATCAGCGCCGGCTGGCGCTGCACGCCGTTGGCATCGAAGGTGCCACGGGCGGAGATGCGCTCGCTGGCATAGCCCACCAGCAGGGTCAGCTGGTCGCCATTGCCGCTTTCCAGGCCCAGCGACAGGTTGGCCAGGTGGTCGCTCTGGCCCTGCATCTGGCTGCCGTCACGCACCACCAGCGGCGCGGCCAGCGCGCTGCCGTTGTACAGCAGCACCTGGTCACTGGCGCCGGCACTGACCTTGGAATCGGTGTAGGTGTAGTTGGCATTGAAGAAGATCCGCTTGTCACCCAGCCAGGACACTGCCGGGGTCAGGTACTTGCGGTAATCCAGCTCCAGCCCGTACAGGCTGGCTTTCGGTGCATTGACAAAGCTCTGGCGCAGGAAGGAGACGTCGTCGGAAACCACCGCCTCGATCGGCTTGTCCAGCTGCTTGGCGAACAGGCCGGCATGGAAGTACTCGCCGCTGTTGAAGTACCACTCCAGGCGTGCGTCGAGGTTGAGCATCTCCGTATCCTGCAGGTACGGGTTGCCCACCGTCATGCGGTCCAGTTCCAGGTCCAGGTACTGCAGCGGCGAGAGCTCGCGGAACTGCGGACGGGCGATGGTCTGCGAGGCGGCCAGGCGCAGCTGCAGGTTGTCGGCGAAGTTCCAGGTCAGCGACAGCGCCGGCAGCAGGTAGTCGTTGTCCAGGGTGTTGCCTGGCAGGGTGCTGCCGCCCTGGAACAGGTTTCGCGGGTTCACGCCCTGGGTGGCCTGTTCCCAACGCAGGCCGGCGGTGGCGCGCACGGTGCCGGTGAGCTGGCTTTCCAGCTCCAGATAGGCCGCATCGTTGTCCAGGCTGGCGGTGTAGGCCGAGGCGCCGTTGGCACCGGTGTTCTCGCGCAGCTCCAGGTAGCCCTGGTAGAGGTTGTAGTCGGAGAACAGGTAGTCCGGACGCTGGTAGCCGTTGTAGAACGGCGCCGTATCGGTGATCAGGAAGGAGAAGTCACGCGTGCGTGCATCGCGTTCGGTCTGTGACCAGGCGTAGCCGGCCGAGAGGATGATTTCGCGCTCGCTGGGCAGGCGCCAGTCCACGTCCACTGCAGCGCTGTCAATGCGCTCGTTGACATCGCCCAGGCTGACGGTGTTGTTGAGGTGGCGCCAGAACCCGAAGTCGTCCTGGAAATAGTTGATCTCGCGTTCGAACGGCGACTGCCGGCTGGCACGGGCATGGCCACCGCGCCAGCTCACGGTCAGGTCGTCGTACTCGCCGAACACATGCTTGCCGGTGAACTGGTGGTTGAGCATCTCGCGCTCGATCCAGCGGGTGGCATCGTTGCGGCGTACCTGCGATGCCTGCCAGGTGAAACCCTCGCGCGAGCGCGCCTGCTTTTCGGTGTCGTGCACATACAGCGTGCTGGCGCCGAGGGTGTGCTTGCCCACTTCCCAGGTCAGAGCCAGCAGGCCATTGAGCCTGGCCTCGTTGCTGGTGCTCAGGTACTGCTGCTGGGAGAGGACCTCAGCGGTGCCGGTGCGTGCCTCGCCATACTGCTGCACACCGTTGCGGCTGCGCCAGCTGTTGCTCAGCGCGGCGCTGGCAACCACGCCCAGGCGTGAATCCTCGGCAAATTCCAGGGTGGTGCCGGCAGCAACCGAGCCGCTGTGGTTGGGGTTGATCGAGTCGCTGGTCTGCAGCAGGTTGATCGCGGCATTGGGCATGGAAGCACCGATCGCGGCCAGCTGCTCGCGGCTGAAGTGCTCGCCGACGCTGATCATCTGCCCGCTGGCCAGGGCCTGGGCGAAGGGCTCGCGCACCTTGCGGGTGCCGTCGTCGTAGCCGAGCAGGTCCGAATCGCCGCCGCCGTAATAGGTCAGGCCCGGCTGGGTGGTGGTTTCGGAGTTGCCGGACAGGCCATAGGACAGTTTCAGGAACGGTGCCTCGGGCACCACCGCAGTGGACAGGTTGATCACGCCGCCACCGAACTCACCCGGGTAGCGCGCCGAATAGGTCTTCTGCACCTCGATGGTTTCCAGCACGTTGGTCGGGAACAGGTCCAGCGGTACCACGCGCTTGAGCGGTTCCGGGCTGGGCAGCGGCGAGCGGTTGAGCAGGGCCTGCGAGTAGCGCTCGTTCAGGCCACGCACGGTCACATACTTGCCCTGCGACACGCTCATGCCGGCCACCCGCCCCAGCGCATCGGCAGCGGTGCTGGCGCCCTGGCGGTCGATGTCTTCCTTGCTGACCAGGCTCATCACCTGGGAGCTGAGCAGCATCGGCTCGGGGATGTGTTCACCGCGCACCTGGATCGCATCCAGGCTGGTCGGTACCGCATCTGCGGCGCTGGCGGCGGTGCTGTCGGTGGCGCTGACCGGGTTGGCAGCGGCGAAAGTGGGAACCAGCAGCGCGGCAATGGCCAGCGACAGGCTGGAGCGGGCAAGGGGAGCGTGTGTCATCAGGGGAGCCTTGAAGGGAACATGCGGCGGGGAGGACGTGCTTGCGTCCGGCCTGGCGTGGCCGCCAGCCTTGGATAAAGCCACGCCGCGGCAGGTCCGCGGCGTGGCTGGATGACGGTCATGCGTGCTGCCGCCATCGCGGTCGATCAGCAGGACGGGGTGCCCGGCAGGCCGCAGGTCCAGCCCTGCCACCAGGTGTCGTTGCTGTCCTTGACCGCGCCGATGTAGTTGACCTGGCGCACGAAGCCACCGCTGCGGGTGATCAGGCCCGACAGGTCGGCCGCGGCCACCGCGTTTTCGTTGGCACCGTTGGTGAAGCCGCTCAGGCTGGAAGTACCGTTGGCCACGTTGTTGGCATTGGCGGTGAAGGCGGCCAGCTGGGCGCCGGCGGCATCGTTGTGGAACGGCGCACCGCAGGAGAAGAACACCGAGGCGAAGGTGCCGCGGGTGTTGGCGTTGCCGGCGGTATCGATCTCGGCGCAGTTGTTGGAGCCGGTCACCACCGCGTTGTAGTACTCCACGTGGGTGCCGGAGTTGAGCACCATCGCCGAACGGTCATGCGCCGGGGCGCCGACGAAGGTCACGTTGACCAGTTTCGGGTTGGACGGCAGTGCACTGGAACCGGCCGCGCTCATCTCGTTGATGCGGTCGCCGCGGTCGCCCGAAGCTGCCTTCTGGCCGCGCTGCATCACGATGGCGAACTGGATCGCGCCGCTGAAACCGGTGTCGGTATCGATGGAGTCGTCGTCGTTGCCGGTGGCCACCAGGTAACGGTTGTTGACGGTGCCGCCGAACCACTCAAAGCCGTCGTCGGAGCTGTTGTGCACCTGCACGTACTCGATCGAGGTGCCACTGCCCAGGCCGGCCAGGGTGATGCCGTTGAGTTCGACGTTGGGCAGCACTTCAAAGCCGGAGTGCATCACGCGCACGTACTTCAGCGTGCCGGTGCTGTCACCCGGGGCGTTGCCGCCGTAGTAGGCGCCGGTGACGCCTTCCACTTCCGCCTCGCAGGCGGCGGTGCCCGGAGTGACCGAGCCGATGCAGTTGGCCGTCGGTGCGCGGCCGAGCAGCACCAGGCCGCCCCACTGGCCGATCGAATCGACGTAGGTGGTGCCTTCCACGCTCTGGCGGCTGGTGAACACGATCGGCTTGGTCTTCTCGCCGACGGCATTGATCTTCGAACCGCGGTTGACCACCAGGGCGTCCTGGCCGCTGGAGCCGAAGATGGTCACGCCCGGCTCGATGGTCAGGGTGGCGCTGCGCTGGTTGGCGCGCGGGTTGGCGGCGTCGCCACCGACGTCCTCACCGACGCGGGTGTAGCCGCTGATCGAATACAGCACGCCATCCACATACGGCACCGTGGTGTTTTCCACGATCAGCGCCGGCAGGCGGCAGTTGGTCTTGCCGGCGATGGTGCCGACATCGCTGAAACCAGTCGGGCAACCGGCGACCGGGCCCGGTGCCGGTGCCGGTGCGGGGGCAGGGCCCGGTGCCGGTGCGGGAGCCGGGGCCGGCGGGAAAGCACCTTCGCCTGGCGAAGCGACGCGGTCAGCGCCGCCGCCACAGGCCGACAGGGCGAGTACGGCGCCGATGGACATCATCAGGTTACGGGTGGATGCAACAGCCATGGGTCTTGCTCCAGATCAGTGAATTGGGCGCCGTCAAGGGATGAGCGCAGGTTGGGAGCGATTTATAGGTGCTGCAGATGACAGCGGGCTTGCACGGATGTGTCAGTGCCAAGGCAGTGCCTGCGCGCTGCCACAACGGCGTGTGCTGGTGCACACTGTGGCGATGAACGCCGATGCCCTTTCTCCCGAGTTTTCCCAGTGGTTGGTCACCCAGGCCCAGGCCGGTGCGCGCCCGGAGCAGTTGATCGCGCCGCTGCTGCAGGCCGGCTGGGACGAGGATGCTGCCAGCACCGCGGTGGATGCGGTGCTGCGCCGTTTTGTCGCCGAGCAGGGCCAACGCCAGGGGCTGCCACCAGCGGTGCCGGTACCGGCACCGTTCCAGCTCAACGGGCCTTCACAGATCCAGATCGATGGCCAGGCCATCCATGTGCTGGGCAGCAGCCTGCACCCGCGGGTGGTGCTGCTGGGCAATGTCCTCAGTGGCGAAGAATGCGCACAGCTGATTGCCACCGCGCGCGGCCGGTTGCAGCGTTCGGCAACCTTCAATGCGGTGACCGGCGCCAACGAGGCGCACCAGTCGCGCACCAGTGATGGCACCTACCTGCCCACGGCGTGTACGCCGCTGGTGGCGCGCATCGAGCAGCGCATCGCCGCGCTGGTAGGCTGGCCACTGGAACAGGCCGAGCCGCTGCAGGTGCTGCACTACGGCCCGGGCGCCGAATACCTGCCGCATTACGATTATTTCGACCCCGATGGTCCCGGTGCCGAGGCAGCGCTGCGCCATGGCGGCCAGCGCGTGGCCACCCTGGTCACCTATCTCAATACCCCGCTGTCCGGCGGGGCCACCACCTTCCCCGATGCCGGCCTGGAGTTCGCAGCGGTGCAGGGCAACGCGGTGTTTTTCAGCTACGACCGCGCCCACCCGTCCAGCCGCACCCTGCATGCCGGTGCGCCAGTGGTCGCCGGTGAGAAGTGGGTGCTGACCCGCTGGTTCCGCGAGCGCCGCTTCGGCTGAGCGGCGCCCGCGCAGGCCAGGTTCAAGCCGCGGTGGTCTTGTCCGGGTAGCGGCACAGGTCGGCAATCACGCAGCCGCCGC
Organism: Stenotrophomonas sp. Marseille-Q4652; assembly: GCF_916618915.1. Taxonomy (NCBI): domain Bacteria; kingdom Pseudomonadati; phylum Pseudomonadota; class Gammaproteobacteria; order Lysobacterales; family Lysobacteraceae; genus Stenotrophomonas; species Stenotrophomonas sp. Marseille-Q4652. The sequence goes on along the minus strand of NZ_CAKAKE010000001.1, from coordinate 1,491,394 downwards.
AGTCAGGCTTGCGCGCCTTGCACACGTAGCGTCCGTGGAGGATCAGCCAGTGGTGGGCGTCGAGCAGGAACTCGGCCGGCACCGCCTTCATCAGGTTGTCCTCGACCGCGCGCACGTCCTTGCCCGGGGCCAGGCCGGTGCGGTTGGAGACGCGGAAGATGTGCGTGTCCACCGCCATCGCCGGCTGGCCGAAGGCGGTGTTGAGCACGACGTTGGCGGTCTTGCGGCCCACGCCCGGCAGTGCTTCCAGTTCCTCGCGGGTCTGCGGCACCTGGCTGCCATGCTTCTCGACCAGGATGCGGCAGGCGGCGATCACGTTGGCCGCCTTGGCGTTGAACAGGCCGATGGTATTGATGTAACGCTTCAGGCCGTCCTCGCCCAGCGCGAGGATCGCCTCGGGCGTATTGGCCACCGGGAACAGCTTGCGCGTGGCCTTGTTCACGCCGACATCGGTGGCCTGCGCCGACAGCGCCACGGCCACCAGCAGCTCGAACGGCGTGCTGTATTCCAGCTCGGTCTTGGGCTTGGGGTTGAGCTCACGCAGGCGCGAGAACAGCTCATGGATTTCCGCGCGGCTGAGCTTTCTGGCCCGCCGCGACTTCACGCTGGCAACAGGACTCATGACAGCGGACGTCCCGCTGCCTTGGCCTTGGCCCGCGCAAGGATCGCCGCCGCGGCCGGCGGCAGCGCCGGCTTGCGATCCGGGGTCACGGGCGGTGCGCGACGTGCCTCGCGCTCGGCAGCACGCCGTGCCAGTCGCGCGGCCCGGGCCTGGTAGCGCTCGCGAGCGGCCCAGGCGCGGCGCAGGCGCTGCTGCGCCTGCTGCAGCCGTTCGGGCAGGTCCGGATATCCGGCTACCAGCAACGCGTCATCGGGCGCGGGCTGGTAGGCCATCAGGCCGCCGCGCAGGGCGGCGTCGATATCGTCCTCCAGCAGCAACTGCAGCAGTTGCTGTGGCGGCAGTGCGGGGGAAATCGGGTCCTGCATGGGAATCAACGGTTGCGGAAGGCCGGCTTGCGGCGTTCGAGAAAGGCGCTGGTGCCCTCGCGCATGTCCTCGGTGGCGAACATCAGGCCGAACTGCGCGCTTTCGTATTCCAGTCCTTCGCCGATGCCGCACTCGCCACCGACCTGGATGGCATCAAGGATGCCGCGCAGCGCCAGCGGCGCCGCCTGCGCCAGCTGGTTGGCGATGCGGCGGGTTTCTTCTTCCAGTTCGGCCGCCGGTACCACCTTGTTGACGATGCCCAGTTGCTGGGCGCGTGCGGCGTCGATCGGCGTGCCGAGCAGGCACAGCTCCAGCGCGGCGCCGCGGCCGGCCAGGCGCAGCAGGCGCTGGGTGCCGCCGAAGCCCGGGATCAGGCCGAGGTTGATCTCCGGCTGGCCGAGCTTGGCGCTGTCGGCAGCAATGCGCAGGTGGCAGGCCATCGCCAGTTCCAGCCCGCCGCCCAGCGCAAAGCCATTGACCATCGCGATCACCGGCTTGGACATGCGTTCGATCCGGCGCATCAGTTGCTGGCCGAGCAGGGAGAAGTCGCGGCCCTGCACCGGCGTGAGGGTGTTCATCTCGGCGATGTCCGCACCGGCGACGAAGGCCTTGCTGCCGGCGCCGGTCAGGACCACCACGCGCACCGATTCATCGGTTGCAGCCTCGGCAAACGCTGAATCCAGCGCCTGCAGGGTGGCGCCGTTCAGCGCATTCAGCTTCTCCGGGCGCTGGATGGTGAGCGTGCGTACGCCGTCCTGGGTGTGGATCGAGACCGGGGCGTCGGACATCCGGAAAACTCCTGCGTGAAGTTAAGAAAAAGTAAGCGGGGAACTCCGCAAACCATTGCTGGTCATAGCTCTGGTCGTCAGTGGCGGTCCGCCGTTGGCGCGGCTATCCTAACCCGTCGCCTCGGGCGGCATGTTCGCCTTGAGTCACCCTCCCTGGAGAATTGTTTGATGAAGTTGCGTTCTATCGCGGTCGCCGTTGCGGCCCTGGCCCTGACGGGCAATGCATTCGCCCAGGACACCTCGTCCGAAAAGGGCAAGCTGAGCTATTACTTCGGTTACGACTACGGCAACAACCTCGCCGAGCTGACCGCGCGCGGAGAGCAGCTGGACATCAATTCGGTGATCAAGGGCCTGCAGGACGCTTACGCGAAGAAGCAGCCGGCGATCACCGCCGAGCAGCTGAAGCCGGCCGTTGAAGCCTTCCAGAAGCGCGAGCAGGGCCGTGCCCAGGCCGCCAAGGCCGAGTACGAAAAGGCCGCTGCCGAAAACAAGACCCGCAGCGACCAGTTCATGGCCGCCAACAAGGCCAAGGCTGGCGTGCAGACCCTGCCGTCGGGCGTGCAGTACCGCGTGATCGAAGCCGGCAAGGGCGCCAAGCCGACCCAGGCCAGCACCGTGCAGCTGGAAGTGGCCGGTCCGTATCCGTACGGCCAGCGTCCGACCGAAGCCCGCCCGGCCCAGCAGATCCCGTCGATCAAGGTCAGCGAAGTCGAGATGCAGGCCATGCGCGAGACCCTGCTGCAGATGCCGGCCGGCTCGAAGTGGGAAGTCACCCTGCCGCCGGAAAAGGCCTACGGTGCCGATCCGCGCACCCCATTCCCGCCGAACGTGGCCGTGCAGTTCGAGATCAAGCTGGTCAGCGTCAAGTAACGCGCAGCAGCAAGGTCCAGAAGCAGGCGCCGGCGAGCAATCGCCGGCGTTTTGCTTTCCGGGGCAACGCAGCCGTGGCGGGTTGCCGCCCATGCGGCGACAATGCAGGGATACTCCTACATTCGGTTAGGCTTTGCAGCTGTCTCCCCTGATGGATGCCTCGTCCCGTGCCATCGCCAGTCCCTGCATCGCCGTGTGCACGCTGGACAGCGACGGCGTCTGCGAAGGCTGCCTGCGCCACATCGACGAGATCGCGGGGTGGTCGCGGATGAGCGAGGACCACCGGCAACGCCTCATGCGCGAGACCCTGCCGTCGCGTGCGCTGGCCCGCCAGGCCTTCGCCGCCCGTCTGCAGGAACGCGAGCGTCTGCTGCGCGCGCTGCATCCGGCCGACGCGCCGCCGTCCGGGCCTGGCTGGAACCACCCCGAACTGGCCGACATCCTGCCCGACACGCCACTGGCCGAAGCCGCGGTGCTGGCCGGGCTGGTGCCGCGCGAGGGCGGCACCCAGGTGCTGCTGACCCGTCGCACCGAAACGCTGCGCCACCACGGTGGCCAGGTGGGCTTTCCGGGTGGCCGCATCGAGCCGGATGACATCGATCCGGTCGCCGCGGCGATCCGCGAGAGCGACGAGGAAATCGCGCTCAAGCCGGGGCAGGTGCGTCCGCTGGGATACCTGGATCCGTTCGTCACCATCACCGGTTTCCGGGTGATGCCGGTGGTGGCGGTGGTCGATCCGGCGTTCGTGCCGCAGCCCCAGCCCGACGAGGTGGCCGAGGTGTTCGAAGTGCCGCTGTCCTACCTGATGGATCCGGGCAACCTGCGCAGCATCGAGATCGAGCACCGCGGCCGGATCCGCCATGTCCTGGAATATTCCTGGCCGGGCCAGCGCATCTGGGGCGCGACCGCCGCCATCCTCTACAACCTGCGCCGCCGCCTGGAGCAACTGCCATGAGCATGATCGATCCGCCGTGGACCACGCTGGTCGGCGTCGATGACCTGGCGGCCGCGCTCGGTGGCGCCACCCGCGTGATGGATGCCCGCGCGGTGGCCAGCACGCTGCGCGTGATCGACGCGCGCGCCTCGCTGGCCGATCCGGCCTCGGCCGCCCAGGCGTATGCCACCGGGCACATCCCCGGCGCGGTGCGTGCCGACCTCGACCGCGACCTGTCCGACCACGCCCGCCAGGGACTGGGCCGGCACCCGTTGCCTCGCGAGGGAGACTTCACCCGCCGGCTGGGCGAATGGGGCATTGGCCCGCAGACCCAGGTGGTGGTGTACGACGCCGGCGACGGCGCGATGGCCGCGGCGCGCCTGTGGTGGATGCTCAGGTTGCTGGGCCACCAGGCCGTGGCCGTACTCGATGGCGGACTGGCCGCATGGCAGGCCGCCGGCCTGCCGCTGGCCACCGGGGTGGTCGCACCCCAGGCACTGCCGCCGTATCCGGGCCGTTTCGATGAAGGGCGCATCGTGTCCGCCGACGAAGTGCTGCAGCGCCTGTCGCAGGCGCCGGGCTGGCTGATCGATGCCCGGGCCGGCGAGCGCTTCCGGGGCGAGGTCGAGCCACTGGACCCGGTGGCCGGTCACGTGCCCGGCGCGGTCAACCGGCCGTTCGCACTGAACGTGCGCGAGGGCCGGCTGCGCCCGGCCGACGAGCTGCGCGCCGAACTGGCGCCGCTGCTGGGCGAGCACGGGCCATCGGACGTGGTGCTGATGTGCGGCTCGGGGGTGACCGCCTGCCACCTGCTGCTGGCGATGGAAGTGGCCGGACTGCAGGGGCCACGGGTGTTTGCGGGTTCGTGGAGCGGCTGGCTGGCCGATTCTTCGAGGCCGGTCGCAACCGGCTGATGTCCTGACAGGTCATCATGGACAACAGCGGGACAGGTTTGAGGGGAAATCCGATAGACATCGCGGTCTGGGGATTGCTGCGGGGAAACCGGCTGCGCGCGGCGGCGCTGCTGGCCGCGTGCGCGTGGCTGCTGGCCGGGTGCCAGCCCGGGACTGCGGGCAATGGCAAGGAAGAGGCCGTTGCCCCGCATGCGGCGCCGGAGCTGCGCGAGTACATGCGGCAGGTCGAGCAGTGGCGGGCGCGGCGCATCGAGAACCTGCGCGCGGCCGACGGCTGGCTCAGCTACACGGGCTCGGGGCGGTTGCGTCCGGGCCGTTTCAGCGTGGGCAGCGGCCCGGGCAATGACATCCAGCTGCCGGGTGGCCCGTCGCGGCTGGGAACGCTGCACCTGGATCGCGACGGGCGCGCGGTGCTCGAGGGTGTGTCCGGCAGTGGGGCGACGGTCAACGGCCGCCCGCTGGACCGCACCGAACTGGTCGCCGGCATCGTCGCCGAACGCGAGGCCACGCGGGTGCGGCTGGGCGCCGCGGAGTTCTACCTGGTGCGGACCGGCAAGCTCACCAACTGGCGCTACCGCGATCCGGACGCGCCGATGCGGAGCCGCTTCCGCGGCGTGGAGCATTTCCCGGTGGACCTGCGCTGGCGGGTGGTCGCCGACTGGCAGCCGTTCGCCACCCCGCGCGAGGTCACCCTGCTGACCTCGATCGGCACCCCGCTGCAGGCGATGGTGCCCGGCGAGGCGGTGTTCACCGTGGAGGGCCGCACCTTCCGCCTGCAGCCGGTGGTCTACGAGAAGGACCCGGAGTGGTTCATCCCGTTCGTGGACCGCACCAGCGGAAAGGAAAGCTACGGCGGTGCGCGTTACCTGTTCACCGCGCCGGCCCGCGACGGCAAGCTGGTGCTGGATTTCAACCGCGCCGAGAACCCGCCGTGCGCGCTGACGCCGCACGTGGTGTGCCCGATCGCGCCACCGTCCAACCGCCTGGACCTGGCGGTCACCGCCGGCGAGAAGAACTACCTGCCGCAGTAAGCCGGCCGCTCAGCGTGGCAGCGGCTGCAACCGGGTCGAGCCCAGCACGCGCGGCCACGGGAACAGCGGGCCGGGATCGCGTTTGCGTGGTACCTGCACGGTCGGATCGTCGCTTGCCGGTTCGAACGTCGTATCCAGTTCCTCGTGGCCGGCGATCCAGCGCAGCGAGGGCAGCGTTTGGGCCATCCACTGCAGCAGCGCCTGCAGCGCCTGCAGCTGGGCCTCGGTGTAGGGCTCGTCCATCGCCTGGTGGCGCGAATCCAGCCAGTGCGGATAGCGCCCGCGGTTGACCAGCTCGATGCCGACCGAGCGTGGGTTGTGGCCGCGCACGTGGTGGGCGATGCGGGCGATGTCCACGTACTGGTGGATGCTGCCGTCGCGGTCGATGTAGAAGTGGCCACTGTTGCCGGTGCCGCTGTCATAGAGCACGCGCTCGCCGTACTCGCGGGCCATGGCCAGGTCGGGCAGTTCGGTGCAGTGGATCACCACCAGGTCGATATCCGCCGGTACGCGCGTGCCCAGCAGGGGCTGGTAGGGCAGGGGGGCGTACTGGATCGGCGGAGGGGTCTGCGACATGCGCGGATGCTAGCATTCACCGATGACTTCGATTGCCACCGGTTTGCCGCGATGAGCCGCGGCCACTGCATCCTTTCCCACGGTTTCGAGAGCGGTCCGGACGCGACCAAGGTGACCGCCCTGGCCGATGTCGCCGAGCGCCTGGGCTGGACCCACGAGCGTCCGGATTACACCGACCTGGACGCCCGCCATGAGATAAGCCGCGTCGGTGACGTGCCCGAACGCCTGCGTCGCCTGGTCGGGCTGGCCACGGCCGCCGTCCAGCGGGGCCCTGTGGTGCTGGCCGGCTCCAGCCTGGGTGCCTACATCTCGGCCATCGCCTCGCTGCAGGTGCCGGTGCGCGGCCTGTTCCTGATGGTGCCGCCGACCACAATGGGCCCGATGCCGGCACTGGACGCCGCGTCGGTGCCGACCAGCGTGGTCCATGCCTGGCATGACGACGTGGTGCCCGCGGCCGGGGTGATCGAGTGGTGCCGTGCGCGCTCGGCCCGGCTGCTGATGCTCGACGACGGCCACCGCCTGACCGACCACGTCGAGACCACGGCGCTGGAATTCGAGCTGCTGCTGGGCCGGGTCTGAGCCTGCGGGCCTGATCGCCACCTGATCGGCCCGGTCCGGGGCACGGGGCGGGCGCCGCGCTGCGGATACAATGGCCACCCCGGCTGGCCCGGGCATCGTCACCTGCCGTTGGTCCGTCTTGATGGGTCCGGCTGTCCCGCATCCGTCGACCTGCGAAAACCCATACCGTGAAATTCTTCGTCTCCTGCGCCAAGGGCCTGGAATACCTGCTGGCCGACGAACTGTCGGCCCTCGGCCTGCCGAAGGCCACCGCCACCATCGCCGGCGTCAACGCCGAAGGCGAACTGATCGATGCCCTGCGCGTGGTGCTGTGGTCGCGCCTGGCCAGCCGCGTGCTGTGGCCGCTGGCCGAGTTCGACTGCCCGGACGAGGGTTCGCTGTACCAGGGCGTGGCGGCGATGCCGTGGGAGCAGCACATCGATCCGGAGCTGACCCTGTCGGTGGACGCCCATGTGTCGGGCACCGAGATCACCCACGCGCGCTTTGCCGCGCAGCGGGTCAAGGACGGCGTGGTCGACAGCCTGCGCGCCAAGGGTCTGGAACGGCCGTCGGTGAACGTCGAGTTCCCGGACGTGCGCATCAACCTGTCGCTGCGCAAGGGCAAGGCCACCATCTCCATCGACCTCAGTGGCGGCCCGATGCACCGGCGCGGCTGGCGCATGGCGCAGAACGACGCGCCGCTGAAGGAGAACCTGGCCGCGGCGGTGCTGCTGCGCGCCAACTGGCCGAAGATCCATTCCGAAGGCGGCGGCCTGCTCGACCCGATGTGCGGCAGCGGCACGCTGCTGATCGAAGGCGCGCTGATGGCCGCCGACGTCGCCCCGGGCCTGCAGCGCCACGGCAGCATCCCTCCCAGCCGCTGGCTGGGTTTCGACCGTGACGGCTGGAAGGCACTGATGGCCGAGGCGCGCGAACGCGAGGCCGTTGGCCGCGCTGCGCTCAGGCAGGTCATCCACGGCAGCGATCTGGATCCGCTTGCGATCCGCGCGGCCAGGGAAAACGCCGAGGTGGCCGGCGTCGCCGAGGCGATCTGGTTCGGCGTGCGCGAGGTTGGCGACCTGCAGGTCCCGCCGCAGGAAACCGGCTGCGTGGTCTGCAATCCGCCCTACGACGAGCGCCTGGCCGCCGACGCGGTGCTGTACCGCCGCCTCGGTGATGCGCTCAAGCGCGCGGTGCCGCAGTGGCGGGCCAGCATCCTGTGCGGCAGTGGTGAGCTGGCTTTTGCCACCGGCCTGCGCGCGCGCAAGACCTACCAGCTGTTCAACGGCGCCATCGAATGCGCGCTGATCGTCTGCGACCCGATCGCGGTGCCGCAGCGCGAGGACGCGCAGCCGCGCGAGCTCAGCGAAGGCGCGCAGATGGTGGCCAACCGCCTGCGCAAGAACCTGAAGAAGTTCAAGAACTGGCGTGCCCGCGAGGACATCACCTGCTACCGCGCCTATGACGCCGACCTGCCCGAGTACGCGGCGGCCATCGACGTCTACCAGGAAGACGGCGGCAAGGGCCGCACCTTCCTGCACGTGCAGGAATATGCCGCGCCGGCCTCGATCCCGGACGTGGACGTGCGCCGTCGCCGCAACGAGCTGCTGGCCGCCGCGCGCGAGGTGTTCGGCGTGCCGGCCGAGCAGGTCGCGCTCAAGACCCGCGAGCGCGGCAAGGGTGGCAGCAAGTACGGCCGCTTCGAGCAGCGCGGCGAGTTCATCGTGGTGCGCGAGAACGACGCGCTGCTGCGGGTGAACCTGTTCGACTACCTGGACACCGGCCTGTTCCTGGACCACCGTCCGCTGCGCCGGCACATGGCCCAGCAGGCGCGCGGCAAGCGCTTCCTCAACCTGTTCTGCTACACCGGCGTGGCCAGCGTGCAGGCGGCGGTGGCCGGGGCCGATTCGACCACCAGCGTGGACCTGTCCGGCACCTATCTGCAGTGGTGCGCCGACAACCTGGCCTTCAACGGCAAGGGCGGCGTGCAGCACCGGCTGGTGCAGGCCGACGCGGTGACCTGGCTGGAGGCCGAGAAGAACCGCTACGACGTGATCTTCTGCGACCCGCCGACCTTCTCCAATTCCGCGCGCGCCGACGACTTCGACATCCAGAAGGAGCACGTGCGCCTGTTGCGTGCGGCCGTGGCCCGGCTCACGCCCGATGGCGTGCTGTACTTCTCCAACAACTTCCGCCGTTTCCGGCTGGAAGAGAACGCGATCGCAGAATTCGCCGACTGCCGCGAAATCAGCGCGCAGACCATCGGCCCGGACTTCGAGCGCAATCCGCGCATCCACCGTGCCTGGGAGCTGCGCCGACCCGGCGCCTGAGGCACCGCTCGCAGTTGGCATGAGTCGTGGGGCGGCGGTGGCCGCCCAGTAACGACGATGCCCGGCTGGGCGCCGGGCATCGGGAATAGGGGGGTCGTGGCGCGGCTCAGGGCCGGCAGGCTTCCTTGGCTTCGCGTTCCAGCCTCTGCGTATCCGGACGGGCAAAGGTTTCAGCCAGCTCGTGACGCCAGCGCGCCTGTTCGCAGCGATCCGGATCGGCCGCGGCATCGATCACCGTGCCGCGAACCTTCGGCTGCCCACGCCCGGCTTCGGCCTGCATGCGCGCACGCGCCTGGCGCAGCATCAGCTCGTTGCGGTAGCGCTCCTCGCTGGTCAGACGCGGGTCGCGCACCACCTTGTGGGTCACGCCGGTGTCCTGTTCCTTCGGACACGGCAGGGACTGGTAGATGGTTTCACGGCCGTTGACGCACTTGTAAACCTGCTGGGCGCTGGCCTCGGCCGCCAGCGCGCAGGTGGCAAGCACCATGAGCTTGAATTTCATTGGATCCCTCCCTTATCCGGCGAAGCTTACTGCACCGGCAGCGCCCGGCGGCAGGGGCTGGTTAGAACCGGAGCCAGCCGGTCAGCGCGTGCAGGATCAGGCCGATCAGGCCGCCGACCAGGGTGCCGTTGAAGCGGATGTACTGCAGGTCGCGGCCCACGCTCAGTTCCAGCTGCTCGACCAGCTTGCGCTCGTCCCAGCCCTTGACCGTCTGCGAGATGTGTTCGGTGACGCTGCTGCGCAGGCGCACGGTCAGTCGCTCCGCGCCGCTGAGCATGTGCTGGTTGAGCGCGTCGCGCAGTGCGGCGTCGCGGCCCAGGGCCTTGCCCAGCGATACAAGGCCGCGTTCCAGGTGCCCGGCCAGGGCCGAGTCGGGGCGTTCGAGGTCCTCGCGCAGCGCGTCGTGGATGCGCCGCCACAGGCTGGAGACATAGTCCTGCACGGCGGGGTGGTCGATCATCCGCTGCTTGATCGCATCCACCTGCACTGCCAGCTCCGGGTCGTGGCGCAGGCGCTCGATGTATTCGCCGACCCAGCGTGCATAGTCCTGGCGCAGCGGGTGTTCCGGCTCGGACAGCACCTGCTGCAGTTCCTCCAGCGCGGCGCTGGCCAGGCGCTCGGCCAGGCTGTCGCCGATCTCGTCGATCGGCTTGACCCAGTCCACGGTGCTGGCCAGGGTCGGCCACTCCTTGCGGATGTAACGCACGATCAGCGCTGAGGCGCGCTGCTTGATCGATTCGTCGTCCAGCCAGTCGGCAATGCGGCGCAGGCCTTCGTCGAGCACGCGCTGGTGGCGGTTGTCGGCGGTCAGTGCGGTCAGCAGCTCCCCGGCGGTGCCCGCCGCGTTCCAGTTGCGCAGCTGCTCGACCACGAAGCCCTGGATCGCCCGGCGCACGGCGGTCTCGTCGAGCAGGTCCAGCGCCTGCAGGGTCCAGCCGCGCGCCAGCCCGGCCAGCTTCCTGGCCTGCTCGGGCTCGGAGATCCATTGCCCCAGCCGGGTGGCGGGATCGAATACCTGCAACCGCGCCAGCAGTGCCTGCGGCTCGAGGAAATGGTCACGCACGAACACCGCCAGGCTGTCGGCGATGCGCGCCTTGTTGTGCGGAATGATGGCCGTGTGCGGGATCGGCAGGCCCAGTGGATGGCGGAACAGCGCCACCACCGCAAACCAGTCGGCCAGCGCACCGACCGTGGCGGCCTCGCAGAACGCGGCCACCCAGGCCCAGATCCCGCGCTCCCCGTATACGTGGCTGAGTACGAAGCCGGCGACCATCGCCAGCAGCATGGCCAGCGCGATCAGCTGCAGGCGGCGCAACTGGGCGCGGCGGGGATCGACGGACGGGGAGGCGGAAGGGCCGGTGGATTCACTCATGCCAGCCAGTCTAGTCGGCGTCGATCATGGCGCTGTCATCGGCGCGCCTGCCGTGGGGGCGGGCATCCAGCGCAAAGCACTGTTCGCCGATGCCGTGTGCCCAGCCGTCATCCGGCGGTAGATGTCGTGGCCGCGCGGCGGTGTCGGTGTCGAACACCGCGCACAGCTCGAACCGGTCGGCATCGAGGGCGCTATAGCGATACGGCGGGTGGTCGCCGGGATCGAGCAGCTCCAGGCCGATGCCAGGCTGGGCGTCGACCTCGGCCAGGCTGGAAGGCAGGCGGCCCTGGCGTTCGTGGAAGGACTGCACGGCATGCTGCAGGCTGGCCAGGTGGCTGGTGCGTACGGCGTCCAGCCGGAACAGGCGCTGCTGTCGCGGCGAGCCGGTGGCGAGGATGCCCACCACCACCGCAGTGGCGATCACCAGCCCGGCCGCCCACATCAGCATGGTGCCGGGGGCAGGGCGGCTCATGCTTCGGTTTCCTCGCGGCGCAGGTCGTGCAGGTAGTAGCCAAAGATGCTCCCGGCGATGGCCCCGACCACCAGTAACTTGAGCACAAAGCGCAGGCTCAGTTCACCACCGAGCAGGTTGTACACCAGCGTGGTCAGGTCACCGACCAGGATGCACGAGGCCAGGAACAGGGTCAGGTAGGTCAGCCAGCGTCGCACCGGGGACAGGCGCTTGATCGGCTGGCGCGCCAGTTCACGGCTGACCAGCCGCGAGACCCAGGCGAACACCGGGAAGGCGATGGTCACCGCGGCGATCGACCAGCGCATCGAATGATCGAGCTGCAACTGCCGGTAGGTCGGATCGGCCGGATCGGGCAGGGCCAGTTCCAGCAGCTTGAATAGCAGGCTGCCCAGGTTGTACGCGGTGAAGTACAGGGCGCTGAACATCACCAGGTAGAGGAAGGCCTCGCGCGCGGACAGCGAGGCGCGTGGCCGTGGCACCGGGATCGGGAAGGTCACGTCGGCATAGCTGGCCAGCGCGCTGTCGGCCTGTTCGCGGCTCCAGCCGGCGGCGACCAGCGCCTGGCCAATCTCCTCGCGTCCGTGGCCGCGAAGCAGTGCCTCGCGGACGAACACGTCCAGTTCCTGCGTCGCCGATGCCATGTCGCGCCTCCGTTGCGGCCAGCGCGCAGGGTAGACGCCGCCGTGGCGGCGCTACAAGCGCAATGGCTCAGGCCTCGGCCACTTCGACCTGTTCTTCCTGCCCGGCCTGCAGCGCGGCCAGCTGGCGGCGCAGGTGGGCGTTTTCTTCCTCCAGCAGCGACACGCGCTGGCGCAGGGCCTGCAGTTCGCTGCTGTAGTCGTGGCCGGCGGCGGCTGCCGGTGTCTGCTCGCTTGCCTCGGTACCGGCCTCTGCCTGCGCGGCCGCCCTGGGCTTGCGCCGCGCTTCGCGCGCGCGGCGTGCGGCCTGCTTCAGCTCATCCTTGCCGGCCAGTGCGGCCGCGCGCTGTTCCTCTTCCGGCAGGCTGGCAACCACCGCGGCGGCGCTGATCGAGATCGCGCCACTGCGCACGGCTTCCACCACTTCTGGCGCGGCCTGGGTGTGGATCTTCTCGATCATCGTCACCTGGCTGGCGCTGAGCTTGGCCTGGCGGGCGAGGTCGGCCTTGCTCAGCTTCGGCGCCGGCTCCCACGGCGGGCTGTCGGCGTCCTCGGTTTCGGCCGGCGCCTCGCCTTCGCTCTCGCGGCGCAGCTGTTCCTGCTCGGCGTGGTGGCGGGCCTCGATGATCGCCCGCTTGCGCAAGGCCAGCACGCCGCGCTGGAAGTCGGAGACGCTGCGGCGGCCCAGGTGCTGTTCGATCATCCACAGGTGCACGTCTTCCATCGACTGGAAGCGGGTGTTCTGCACGGTGTTGAAGGGGATGCCGTGCTTGCTGCAGATGCCGTAGCGGTTGTGTCCGTCGATCAGCACGTTGCCCCACAGCACCAGCGCGTCGCGGCAGCCCTCGGCCAGGATGCTGCGCTCCAGCGCCTCATGCTCGTCCGGGGTCAGCGGATCGATGTAGGCCTTGAGTTCTTCGTTGACGACAATGTCCATTGCGGTGCCGGTGCTGCGTGGGGGCCGGCATTGTAGTGAGTCGCGCCCCGCTGTTCCGGACGGCCGCGATCAGCGCGCATCCGGCGGGCTTCATCGGCAAACGTGGCCGGCGGTTGCGCTCAGCCCAGTGCCTCGGCCGCCCTCGCGTAGTCGAGGCCCAGTGCCTGCGCCACCGCGCGGTGGGTCAGCCGGCCGGCATGGACGTTCAGGCCGTTGCGCAGGCCGGTGTCGTCCAGCAGCGCCTGGCGCGCGCCCTTGTCGGCCAGGGCCAGCACGTGGGGCAGGGTGGCCTGGGTCAGGGCGAAGGTGGAGGTGCGGGCCACGCCGCCGGGCATGTTGGCCACGCAGTAGTGGACGATGCCGTCGACCTCGTAGGTCGGGTCCTGGTGGGTGGTGGGGTGGCTGGTCTCGAAGCAGCCGCCCTGGTCGATGGCCACGTCCACCAGCACCGAGCCGGGGCGCATCAGCGCCAGCTGCGCGCGTGACACCAGCTTGGGCGCGGCGGCGCCGGGGATCAGCACCGCGCCGATCACCAGGTCGGCGTGCGGCAGCCGTGCCTCGATCGCGTCACGGGTGGAGAACACCGTGGACAGTTGCGGGCCGTAGAGCTCGTCGAGCTGGCGCAGCCGTTCCAGCGAGCGGTCCAGCACCGTCACCCGAGCGCCCAGGCCCAGCGCCATGCGCGCGGCGTTGATGCCGACCACGCCGCCGCCCAGCACCAGCACCTCGCCCGGGGCGACGCCCGGCACGCCGCCGAGCAGGATGCCCGAGCCGCCCTGCGCCTTCTGCAGCGCGTGGGCGCCGGCCTGGATCGACATCCGCCCGGCCACCTCGCTCATCGGCGCAAGCAACGGCAGCCCGCCGCGTTCATCGGTGACCGTCTCGTAGGCGATGGCGGTGCAGCCGGAGGCGAGCAGGGCGGTGGCCTGCGCCGGATCCGGAGCCAGGTGCAGGTAGGTGAAGAGCACCTGGCCCGGCCGCAGCATCGCGCACTCGGCCGGCTGCGGTTCCTTGACCTTGACGATCATCTCCGCCCGCGCAAACACCGTGGCCGCATCGTCGGCCAGCTGTGCGCCGGCCGCCTCGTAGTCGGCATCGGACAGGCCGATGGCCTGGCCGGCACCGCGCTGCACCAGCACCTGGTGGCCATGGGAAGCGAGTTCGCGCACACCGGCCGGGGTCAGGCCGACGCGGTACTCGTGGTTCTTGATCTCGGTGGGTACGCCGACAAGCATGGACGTTCTCCTGGAGCTGCGGGCAGGTCAGGCGGTGGCGCGGATCATCCTGGCGAGCACATCGAAGATGCGGTCGATCTGCGCCTTGTCGATGATCAGCGGCGGCGACAGCGCGATGGTGTCGCCGGTGACGCGCACCAGCAGGTCGCCCTCGCGGAAGCAGCGCTCGAACACCTCGTAGCCACGGCTGCCCGGCGCGCCCTCGCGCGGGGCGAACTCGACCGCGCCGATCAGGCCGAAGTTGCGGATGTCGATGACGTTGGGCAGGCCCCTGAGCGCGTGGATCGCATCGGCCCAGTAGTCCTCGAGCTCGATCGCGCGCTCGAACAGGTTTTCCTCGGCGTAGATGTCCAGCGTGGCCAGGGCAGCGGCGCAGGCCATCGGGTGGCCGGAATAGGTGTAGCCGTGGAACAGGTCGATCGCCGCCGGCGGTCCCTGCATGAAGGCATCGTGGATCGCGCTGGACAGCAACACCGCGCCCATCGGGATGGTGCCGTTGGTCAGCCCCTTGGCGCAGGTGATCATGTCCGGGGTGACGCCGAAGCGCTGCGCGGCAAAGGCCTTGCCGACACGGCCAAAGCCGGTGATGACCTCGTCGAACACCAGCAGGATGCCGTGGCGGTCGCAGATCTCGCGCACCCGCTGCAGGTAGCCCTCGGGCGGAAGGATCACGCCGGCCGAACCGGAGATCGGCTCGACGAACACCGCGGCGATGGTGGACGCGTCGTTGAGCGCGATCAGCCGCTCCAGGTCCTCGGCCAGTTCCACCCCGTGCACGGGCAGGCCACGGCTGAAGGCATTGCGGCCGACGTCCAGGGTGTGCCGCATGTGCGCCACGCCCGGCAGCAGCGGGCCGAACCACTTGCGGTTGTTGGGCAGGCCGCCAATCGACAGGCCGCCGAAGCCGACGCCGTGGTAGGCCTTCTCGCGGCCGATGAAACGGGTGCGCTGGCCCTCGCCACGCAGGCGGTGCCAGGCCAGGGCGATCTTCATCGCGCTGTCCACCGCCTCCGAGCCGGAGTTGGCGTAGAACACGTGGTCCAGCCCGTCCGGCGCGATTGCCGCCAGCCGCTCGGCCAGCACGAACGGCAGGGGCGAGCTCATCTGGAAGTTGGGCGCGAAATCCAGCGTGGCGACCTGGTGCTGCACCGCCTGCACGATGCGCTCGCGGGTGTGGCCGGCGTTGCAGCACCACAGGCCGGCGGCACCATCGAGGACCTGCCGGCCCTCCACGTCGCGGTAGTACATGCCCGACGCACTGGCCAGCAGGCGCGGTGCGGCCTTGAACTGGCGGTTGGCGGTGAAGGGCATCCAGAACGCGTCCAGCGATGGCGGCATCGCCGTGGCCGGGTGCTGGCCAAAGTCCTCGGGTAACGCGTCGGTGCGCATGGTGGGCTCCTGGGGACGGATCGCCTGACTCTACCGCAGGCATCGGCGGCCGGCGTGGTGGTCACGGTCGCGGCGGTACCATCGACCGATGCCCGCACACGGACCTTGCCGATGAACGCACCCCGCACCCGCGCCGACTGGCAGGCGATGGCCGACGGCCTGTCGCTGCGCACCAAAGCCTGGATCGATGGCCGCCATGTCGATGCTGCCGATGGCCGCACCTTCGACTGCACCAGCCCGATCGACGGCCGCGTGCTTGGCCAGGTCGCCTCCTGTGGCGAGCGCGACGTCGATGCCGCCGTCCGTGCGGCGCGGCGCGCCTTCGATGCCGGGCACTGGTCGCGGGCGCGGCCGGTGCACCGCAAGAAGACCCTGCAGAAGCTGGTCGCGTTGATCGAGCGCCACGCCGACGAGCTGGCCCTGCTGGAAACCCTGGACATGGGCAAGCCGATCGACGATGCCCGCAACGTCGACATCGCCGCCACCATCCGCTGCTTTGGCTGGACCGCCGAGGCGCTGGACAAGGTCTATGGCGAGATCGCGCCGACCGGACAGGACGAGCTGGGCCTGGTTACCCGCGAGCCGCTGGGCGTGGTCGCCGCCATCGTGCCGTGGAATTTTCCGCTGCTGATGGCCGCGTGGAAGATTGCCCCGGCACTGGCGATGGGCAACTCGGTGGTGCTCAAGCCGTCGGAGAAGTCACCCCTGAGTGCGTTGCGCCTGGCCGAACTGGTCGCCGAGGCCGGCGTCCCCGAAGGCGTGTTCAACGTGCTGCCGGGCACCGGCAAGGACACCGGCGAGCCGCTGGCCCTGCACATGGACGTGGACGGACTGGTGTTCACCGGATCGACCGCGGTGGGC